>JANMPU010000046.1:0-52031 GCA_031369985.1 Sphingomonas sp.
CCGGGTCAAGCCCGGAGCACCAAATGATGCTATTCAGCACTTTGGATTTTCTTTGTGAGTGAATTTGGTTACTCCGAACGACATGGATGAAGCTCTCCGCCGGATTGCTGATGCGCTTGAGCGGCTGGCACCCGCGCCGCCGCCGCCGCCCGATGCCGATGCGCCCGCTTATGTGTGGAACGGAACCGCGCTTACCTGTGCGCATTTCGCGCCTCTCGCCATCGACCTGCTGACCGGGATTGATGAGCAAAAGGCCCGCTTGCTCGAAAATACGCGACGGCTCGCGGGCGGGCATGCGGCGCATGATGCGCTGTTATGGGGATCGCGGGGCATGGGGAAATCAGCGCTGGTGAAGGCTTGCGTTGGCGCGGTTGGCGGGGAACTCGCGCTGGTCGAATTGGCCGCGACTGATGTGTCTGCCCTGCCCGCGCTGTTCGATGCGATTTCAGGCTGGGCGCGACCGACCGTGGCGTTCATTGACGATCTGGGGTTCGACGACGGGATTGCGTCCGCCCGCGCTTTGCGTTCCGTGCTTGATGGCGGCAGCAGCGCACGGCCCGCGCATGTCCGCCTTTATGTCACGTCGAACCGGCGGCATATCGTGCCGCGTGAAATGGCCGAGCAGGAGTCGGCGATCAACGTGCGCGACGTTGTTGACGACCGGTTGGCGCTGGCGGATCGTTTTGGCTTGAGCCTTGGTTTTCATGTTTGTGATCAGGAGACGTATGTCGCGATGGTCCAGGCTTATACCGACGCCCATAAACTGCCCTTCGATGCACAGGACGCGATCAATTTCGCGACGCAGCGCGGGAGCCGGTCGGGGCGCGTGGCGTGGCATTATGTGGTTGAGCTGGCGGGGCGTTCGGGGCGGAGCCTAGCTTAACGCCTCAACCATTTCGGCAAGCGTGAGCCAGCGTTCTTCGGCCGCATCCTTTTCGGCGCGGGCGGCTTCGATGGCGCTGGTCAGGGCTTCGAATTTGGCAAAATCGCGGGTGTAGAGATTGGGGTCGGCGAGCAGCGCTTCGTCGCGGGCAATGGCGGCGTCAATCTCTTCGATGCGTTTGGGCAGCATGTCGTAATCACGCTGGTCTTTATAGGTGAGTTTGGTTTTCGCTGGTGGTTTGTGCTCCTGCGAAGGCAGGAGCTTTGGAGAAGGGGCGGCGGCTGATGGCGGCAGGGCTCCTGCCTGCGCAGGAGCGCGGCGTCGCTTCTCCCAATCGGCGTAACCGCCCGCCACCACATCCACTTTGCCCGAGCCGTCGAGGCCGAGGGTGATCGTGACCGTGCGATCAAGAAAATCGCGGTCGTGGCTGACGATGAGAACCGTGCCATCATAATCGGCGATCACTTCCTGCAAGAGATCGAGCGTTTCCAGATCAAGGTCGTTGGTTGGCTCATCGAGCACGAGGAGGTTCGACGCGCGCGAGAATTCACGGGCGAGCAACAGCCGCGAGCGTTCGCCGCCCGACAGCGTGCCGACAAGCGCATCCACCACGCCGGGATCGAACAGGAATTCCTTGAGATAGCCGATGACGTGTTTCTTGACGCCCAGCACTTCGATCCAGTCGCCGCCATCCGCCAGCACTTGCCGCACGGTTTTGTCGGGGGCCATCAAACTGCGTTGCTGGTCGATGATGACGCTGTCGAGCGTTTTGGCGAGCGTGATGGTCCCGCTGTCGGGCGCGAGTTCGCCGGTCAGCAGCTTGAGCAACGTCGATTTGCCGACGCCATTGCTACCGACGACACCGATCCGGTCACCGCGTTGGATGCGGAGCGAGAAGTCCTTGATGATAACTCGGCAGTCATTGCTTGAAACCGCCGTTTGCGCTGAGCTTGTCGAAGGGGTGTCCTTCTTCGGCGCTGCATTCGAAGAAAAGGACAAGGCTTCGACAGGCTCAGCCCGAACGGGCAGGGGGAAACTTTTCCAAACATGCTCCGCGCGAATGACGGACTTGGTGCGGACATCGTCATTGCCCAGCGAAATCTTGGCGCCGCCGAGCGGCCCCATCATCGCGGCGCGGGCGGCGCGCATTTCCATAAGTTGCGCCTTGCGGCCTTCATTGCGGGCACGCCGCGCCGTGACGCCGCGCAGCAGCCAATGTTCTTCAAGTTTGAGTTTTGCATCGAGCTTTTCTGCGGCGCGGGTTTCTTCGGCATAGATTGCCTCGGTCCAGGCATCGAAGCCGCCAAAGCCAATGTCCTTGCGGCGGATCGCGCCCCTGTCGAGCCAAAGTGTCGACTTTGTCAGGCGCGTCAGAAAGGTGCGGTCATGGCTGATCGCAACGAACGCCCCGCGATACCGCCCCAACCAATCCTCCAGCCAATCAATCGCCGCCAAATCGAGGTGGTTGGTCGGCTCGTCGAGCAGCAGCACATCGGGGTCCATCGACAGCGCACGGGCAATCGCGGCGCGACGGCGCTCACCCCCCGATGCCGAACCGGCGTCGCGCGCGAGGTCAATTCCGATCTGGCTGGCAATGCTTTCGACATCGTGGATCGCGGGCGGATTGTCGCCCGAAAGCGCAAAGTCACGCAGCGTCGCAAAACCTTTCATCGCAGGTTCCTGCTCCAGCAGGATAACGCGCGAACCGGGCACAATTGTCCGCCGCCCTTCATCGCACTCTTGCGTACCTGCGAGCAGCCGAAGCAACGTCGTCTTCCCTGCGCCATTGCGGCCAATCAGCGCCAGCCGGTCGCGCGGGCCGACAAAAATGTCCAGATGGCGGAACAGCCAACCCGACCCTTGAATCAAACCAAGGTTTTCAAAACTCAATATCGGTGCAGCCATATCCGCGCCCTTAGGGGGCAAATCCCCGGCGTTCTAGGGCAGCACCAAGCAAAATCGGGAACTTATTTACCAAATTGTCGCAAAAATGCCGTGAGATACCCTCGGGTGGCTTGACGCGGCGACAAAGGCGGAACATCGAGTCGCACAGCGCGGATAGAGCGCGACGACTTAAAGGGAGGACATTCATGGCCGACGTCAAGAAACCCAATGCACTGCAACAACCGTTGACACCATCACCCGAACTCGCCGCCGTGATCGGCGCGGGCACCGTGACGCGCGGTGACATGGTCAGCAAGATTTGGGTTTATATCAAAGCCAACAACCTGCAGAACCCCGCAAACAAGCGCGAAATCGTTGCCGATGCGAAGCTAAAGGCAGTGTTCGGCGTCGATAAGTGCACGATGTTCGAAATGAACAAATATCTGTCGAAGCACCTTAAGTAGTTTGGGTTGCCGGGGTGCGTGGCGTTTTCAAACGCAGCGCACCCTACCGACTTTATTTTCCGACCTTTTTGTGCCGCGCGGCAATCAGGTCGAAGACGCCGGCATAAAGCGGCTGATTAAACTGCGCGCCATAGACATAGCCACGCGCCCACGCGACCGTGGCTTCGAGCGTGCTCATCCCGGGGATCGTGACGAAGACCTTGCTGCCGGGCTTGATCGTGAAGCTGGTTTCAAACCGGAACCCCGTCATTGACAGGTCGATCACATCGACATCGAATTTTTGCGCCGAGCCGGGTTCACGCAGACACGCGCTGAACCGAACATCAAGCCTTATTGTCCGGCGATGTTCGCTGGGCAATGGATTGCTGGCCATGATTTTGTCCCAAACCCCCGAAAAAACGTCAAAGCACGCAACACCCGATGCGCACTTTATTAGGCGCCGCCGGTTTCCGTCGGGTTAATTTTATGCGCTATTTCCGTCCTTTGATCGCGCGGACGGCGTCGAGTGTGCCGCTGACATGGCCATCCGGTGCCATCGCCGAATAGGCAAACGCGATTTTGCCATTGCGGCCAATAACATAGGATGTGCGGTTCGACCGCGCCATCACGGGCAGCTTCACATCATAACCGTTGATCATTTCGGGCGTTGCGACGCCGACAGCAAATTTGTTGCGGCATTCCTCGACGGAAAATTTGGCGAGCTTGTCGATGGGGTCCGCCGCAACACCGATCAGCGTCGCACCCGCTTTTTTGAAATCATCGCTGGCAACGGCAAACTGGCGTGCTTCGATTGTGCAGCCCGAGGTGAACGCTGCGGGGAAGAAATAGAGGACCACCGGCCCTTTTTTGAGCGCCTTCGCCAGCGAGAAATCGAATTGTTTTCCACCAATGGCGCCGCGCGTGTTGAAATCGGGGGCAGGTGCGCCAACGGGTAGCGCGGCTTGCGCAATGGTTGGAACAGCAAAAGCTAAAGCGGCGATCAACAAGCGCATGGGGAAATCCTCCGTCGGTATTTCATCAAAGATAGCGCGGTTTGCGTGGCGCGTCATTCTTTTCGTAAAGACTTTGGCCCTAAAAAATTTGGTGACGCGGCCGTTGTTGCAGCATGGCCAGCCCGCTTCCCTCGCAGTGTCCCCGCAAGGGACAGTCCCCGAACGGGACGGAAGACAAACCAAAGCATCGTGGCGGTCCGACGCGACACGCTGCATTCATGGTTACGATGTTGTTTACCATGATCATGGCGGGCGCGCTGGTCGGTAATGGACGGGCGGACGAGGTCAATCCGCGCGTGGCGGCGGTGGCTGTTGCCCGCGCACAGATAGTGTCGGGCGTGCGGATCACGCGCGAAATGCTGATCCGCGACGATGAAGCGCCATCACGAGGCAATCGCTTGCCCAAACCGCGCGAACGACCGTGCCCGGACACGCACGAACAGCCCTGCCTTATGGTTGTTGTTGATATTCCCTGATCGCGCGTTGCGTCTGCGCCCAGCCCGCGCCATATCGGCGGTAAATGCCTCCCGTTACCGAAACATCCGATACAACCGCCGGTTTTGCCACACTGAAGCGCTTTCTGCCCTATTTGTGGCCGAAGGATGATCGTGCGTTGCGCATGCGCGTTGTCGGCGCGGTGCTACTGGTGTTGGTTGCAAAAGCCGTCACGCTCTTTGGGCCCTACCCGTATAAATGGGCGATCGACGCAATGTCGGTCAACCAGAGCGCCGCTGTTGGCCTCGTCATGGCGCTGGTCGCGGCTTATGCGGGCGCACGCTTTGCCGGCGTGATTTTCGACAATGTCCGCAACATGGTGTTCGAGCGCGTCGGGCAGGATGCGACGCGGCATCTGGCCGTGAATGTCTTTGAACATGTGCATGCGCTGTCGCTGCGCTTTCACCTCGCGCGGCGGACGGGCGCAGTCACAAAGGTCATCGAGCGCGGGACCAAGAGCATTGATACGATGCTCTATTTCCTGTTGTTCAACATTGCGCCGACCATTGTCGAGCTGATCGTTGTCACCGTGACGTTCTGGATTATGTTCGGGCCTTCGCTGGTGGCGGCCACGTTGGTCATGGTCGTGGCTTATACTTGGTTTACTTGGGCCGTGACCAACTGGCGGGCGAAGCTGCGCGAGGAAATGAACGACATGGACACGCGCACCGTTTCGCGCGCCGTTGATTCATTGCTGAATTACGAGACCGTCAAATATTTCAATGCCGAAAAGCGTGAGGTGGCGGGGTATGAAGTCGTCGCGCGCCGCTATGCCGATGCGGCGGTCAAATCCGAAAACTCGCTGGCGACGCTCAATATCGGTCAGTCGCTAATCACCAATCTGATGATGGCGGGGGCCATGGCCTATGTCGTCTGGGGCTGGTCGAAGGGAACCTATACGACAGGCGATGTCGTGTTCGTCAGCACCTATCTGGCGCAGCTCTTCCGTCCGCTCGATATGCTGGGGATGGTTTACCGCACCATACGACAGGGACTGATCGACATGGCCGCCATGTTCGCGCTGACTGATACACCTGCCGAGATTGTTGATGCGCCGGATGCGACACCGCTATCTGTTGGTGCGGGTACTGTCCGGTTCGAGGATGTCAGTTTTGCTTACGACCCTGACCGTCAAATCCTCAAAGGCGTCAGTTTCGATATTCCGGCGGGCGGCACGCTGGCCGTGGTCGGGCCGTCGGGCGCGGGCAAATCGACGCTCGCGCGTTTGCTTTACCGGTTTTACGACGTCAGCGAAGGGCGGATTGCCATCGACGGGCAGGATATTCGGGGCGTCACGCAAAGCTCGTTGCGGGCGCAGATCGGGATCGTGCCGCAGGATACTGTGCTGTTCAACGACACCATCGGCTACAATATTGCTTATGGTCGCGAAGGGGCGGGTCAAGCCGAGGTCGAAGCGGCTGCGCGCGGCGCGGCGATCCATGCCTTTATCGCTTCAACCCCCGACCAATATGCGACGAAGGTTGGCGAGCGCGGATTGAAACTGTCAGGCGGTGAGAAGCAGCGGGTGGCGATTGCGCGGACGTTGCTTAAAAACCCGCCGATCCTGATCTTGGACGAAGCAACCAGCGCGCTCGACAGCCGGACCGAGGCGGAAATCCAGACGACACTGTCCGCGATAGCAGAACGCCGTACCACCATTGTCATCGCCCACCGCCTGTCGACAATTGTTGATGCCGACGAGATTGTTGTGCTTGATGCAGGGCAGGTTGCGGAACGCGGGACGCACGCTGCGCTGCTCGCAAAAAACGGGCTTTATGCCGAGATGTGGGCGCGGCAGGCGGCGGAGCAGGACGAAGTGGTGGCGGCGGCAGAGTAGCTCATGATCCCGGCGATGCGGCGGACCCAGCCAGCAGCCCACCATCAATGTCGAGCTCTGACCCTGTGATATAAGGTGCTTCGTCCGAAGCGAGGAAAACGCACAACGCGGCAACTTCCTCAACCGTGCCGAAGCGTTTCAGCGGCGTATCCTTGACCAATGCTGCCATTTTCGATGCGCGGTCGCCGCCGTCGCCGATCATCGCTTCCCAGATCGGCGTCAGGATCGCCGCCGGGTGGACCGAGTTGCAGCGGATTTTCAGCCCCTGTTGCGCACACCACAAGGCCACGGTTTTGCTGTGATTGCGCACGGCAGCCTTGGACGAGGCATAGGCCGCCGCACCCGGAATGCCGACCAGCCCCGAGCGCGAGGACATGTTGATGATCGCCCCCGTGCCAGTTGGCCGCATCGCGCGGATGGCGTGCTTGCAGCCGAGAAACACGCCATCGAGATTAACGCGGTGGACGGCGTGCCATTCGGCGAGGCTGGCATGTTCGGGATCATGCGGCCCTGCGCTTTGCTCGAACCCAGTGATCCCGGCATTGTTGACGAGGATGTCCAAGCGGTGGTCACGGGTGAGGAGCGCGGCGATTGTGGCCCGCCAGTCGGCTTCCTCGCCGACGTCGAGCTTGGCGAAGCGCACATTGTTGCCCAGTTCAGTTGCCAGCGCCTGACCGGTTTCGACATCGATATCAGTCAGCCAAACAAAGGCTCCCTCTGCGACAAACATGCGGACGATTGCAGCGCCAATCCCGCGCGCTGCGCCCGTAACAAGCGCAATTTTTCGGTTCAAGCGTGGCAATATCAGTCTCCGGTGATGCGATGGGTTGCTATAGGTGCACGAACCACCCTAGCGCAAAAATGATGCAACAAGCGCTCGACATTCTGCACACCACCTTCGGCTTTCCCGCCTTTCGCGGCGTGCAGGCTGATGTCGTCGCGCGCATTTTGGCGGGGCAGCGGACGGCAGCGATCATGCCGACGGGGGCGGGGAAGTCGCTTTGCTATCAATTGCCGTCGGTGGTTCTGCCGGGGACGTGCATCGTCATTTCGCCATTGATTGCGCTGATGCACGACCAGTTGCGCGCAGCCGAAGCGGTGGGCATTCGGGCCGCCACGCTGACCTCAGCGGACGAGAACCGGGTGGAGACGGTGGAGCGGTTCCGCGCCGGACAACTCGACCTGCTCTATGCCGCCCCCGAACGGGCATCGCAGGCCAGTTTTCGGGGCCTGTTGCGCGAAAGTCGGATCTGTCTGTTCGCCATTGATGAGGCGCACTGTGTCAGCGAATGGGGGCATGATTTCCGGCCCGATTACCGCTTGCTGCGCCCGTTGCTCGATGATTTTGCGCAAGTGCCGCGGCTGGCGCTCACCGCCACGGCAGACGCGCATACCCGCGAGGATATTTGCGACCAGCTGGGCATCCCGCGCGAAGGGTTGATCGTCGCAGGGTTCGACCGCCCTAATATCCGCTACCATATGGCCCCGCGTGCCGGGACGACACAACAAGTCGCCGACGTCGTCGCGACGCATCCTGGCCCCGGCATCGTCTATGTCCAGTCGCGGATGGGGACCGAGAAGCTCGCTGCGCAATTGGCCGGTACCGGGCGGGCCGTGCGCGCTTATCATGCCGGTCTCGACGCCGATGTCCGTCGCCGCAACCAAGCCGATTTCGTCAACAGCGAAGACATGGTGATGGTCGCGACGATTGCGTTCGGGATGGGCATCGACAAGCCCGATGTCCGCTTCGTTGCACATGCCGGGCTGCCCAAATCCATCGAGGCCTATTATCAGGAAACCGGGCGCGCGGGTCGCGATGGCGATCCGGCGGGGGCCTATCTATTTTGGGGTGCCGATGATTTCGCCAAGGCGCGACAACGACTGTCCGAAGTTGAAGAGTCACGCGTAGCGGGCGAAAAGGCGCGACTGAAATCGCTCGGTGCGCTGGTCGAAACGCCGGGGTGTCGTCGCGCGATCCTGCTCCGTCATTTCGGAGATCCCGCGCCGGATAATTGTGGCAACTGCGACAACTGTCTCAATCCACCGACGGGTCAGGTTGATGCGACCGAGATTGCACGCAAGTTCCTGTCCGCCGTCTATCGCACTGGGCAAAGTTTTGGCGTCACGCACTTAGAAGATGTGTTGACCGGCACGGCCAACGAACGCGCGCTTAAGCTCGGCCATGACCGGCTGTCGGTGTTTGGCATTGTCGACGGCGAAGACGTTGCCATGATCAAGCCGGTCGCGCGCGCGCTGTTATTGCGCGGGGCGCTAGAGACCAATGAGCATGGCGGGTTGATGTTCGGAGCGGATGCCCGCGCGATCCTGAAAGGCGAAGCATCGGTTGACCTGATCCTGCCGCCCAAGCGCGAGCGGCGCACCAGACGTACGGGCGGTGTGCCCAATCCAGTCGGCGATCCATTGTTCGAAGCATTGCGCGAATGCCGCCGGACGCTGGCCAGCGAAGCCGGCGTACCACCCTATGTCATCTTCCACGATTCGACTCTGCGCGACATGGCCAGCGTCCGTCCCGCGACGCTGGGCGAATTGGGACGGATCACCGGCGTCGGGAGCCGGAAGCTCGAGGCCTATGGCGACGCCTTTTTGGCGGTAATTCGGGCCTGAGTTTCCGTGCTGTCCAAAAATGGGACGAAACGAGCGATGCAAACCTTGACAAAAGATGAACGAGGTTCAGTTTGCACCGATAAAACAGGCAGTTCAGCGGGCCGCAACCGTCGGCATGTGCCGATGTCATCGCTTTTTAAAAAAGGGTCTCGTCATGAAAAAACTAATGTTTGCCGCGTTGATCGCCAGTGCATCGATCACGACACCCGCCGCCGCCGCCGTTGTCATCGGCACGACTGTCGATGGCTTGACCTATAACCGTGCATTGTCGGGCGCGCCGCCATCGGGATTGTCGGGGGTTGGCACTGCCGTTCGTTACAAAGTGACGCCGTTCACCGTGACTGCCAATGGCAGCTACACGCTGGCGCTGACGGCGACGTCGGCGTTTGACGCTTTTCTTGGCCTTCATAACAACGCATTCAATCCTGCCAATGCGCTTCAAAATGCCCTCGCCTATGATGACGATGCTGGGCCAGGCAGCGATTCGCTGATCACGATCAATTTGATGTCGGGTGTTTCATATTTCGCAATTGCGACTGGCTTTGCGAACACCGATTTCGGCGATTATTCACTTGATATCAGCGGCGCAGGCGACGTGGTTATTGGCGGTGCAGGTGCCGTCCCCGAACCGTCGACATGGGCTATGATCATCGCGGGCTTTGGCATTGTTGGTTCGGCATTGCGCCGTCGCCGCCGGACGCTTGCCATCGCCTAAAGCATCTGGTTCACCTCTTTCCGAAGATCGGCTATGCCGGTGCTTCGGAGAGAGGGTGCCATGTTCCGCAAGATTGACGATCAGTTCCTCGCCGCGCCGCAGATCGCGGTGACCGACATTGCCGAGGCCAAAGCGCTCGGCATAACCACGATCATTAACAACCGCCCCGATGGGGAGGAGCCATCCGAGCCGCAGGGTGCCGAGATCGAAGCGGCAGTGCTGGCGGCGGGGCTGAGCTATGTCGCGATCCCCGTGACGCATGCCGGTTTTTCTGGGCCACAGATTGCGGCAATGGCAGTCGCACTGGAAAATGCGACGGGGCCGGTGCTTGCCTATTGCCGGTCAGGAACGCGGTCGACGCTACTTTGGGCGTTGGCGCGGACGCAGCTGGGCGATGACAAGGCGATGCTTCAGATGAAGGCAGCGCGGGGTGACTATGACCTGTCTTCGATTGATCATCTGATCGATATTGTGGCCGCCAATCGATGAACTGGATACAGCTGGCGGGGTCATTGGCTGCAATTTTGCTGCTGGCGTGGATTGCCAAAGCATTGGGGCTTGGTGGCGATATCCGGCTCGACCACGACGCGGCGTTGGGCATTGCCGAAGCTGAGGGCTTTCAGCCGGTTGATATCATTCTCGACCGGGCCGGGATGGCGGCGATCGTGCGTGATGCGGACGGGCGGCATATGTTGATCCGGCGGCACGGCGTGAATTTCGTGACGCGGATGCTGCGCCCACCGCTCGATGCGCGGCTTGACCAGAAGTTTCTGACCATTGGCACGGGTGAACCGATGTTTGGGCGGATTACGCTCGATCTGGGCGAGGCTGCGTCGGTGTGGGCAGCGGGATTGCGGCGCGTGACATGACGCTGCCTAATCCGATTGACTATGCGGTCCCGGCGTTCGTCGCGCTGATCCTGATCGAGATGGTCGTCGCGCGCCTGCGCAACCGCGCGCGTTATGAGGTCATAGATACGTTGACGTCGCTGATGCTGGGCTTCGGGAGCAGTATTGCGGGGCTGCTGACCGGCGGGTTGATCCTTGCTTTCGCCTATTGGATTTATGCGTTCCGCCTGCTCGACATTCCCTTTGCATGGTGGGCATGGCCGATCTGTTTCGTGCTTGATGACCTCGCTTATTATGCGTTCCACCGATCCGCGCACCGTGTCCGCTGGTTCTGGGCGAGCCATGTCAATCACCATTCAAGCCAGCATTACAATTTGTCGACGGCGCTGCGGCAGACATGGACGGGGTTTCTCGGTGCGTCGTTCGTCTTCCGCTTGCCGCTGTTCCTGATCGGCTTTCCGCCCGTGATGGTGTTTTTCTGCGCGGGCCTCAACCTCATCTACCAATTCTGGATTCATACCGAAGTCATCGACCGCTGCCCGCGCTGGTTTGAAGCGGTGATGAACACGCCGTCGCACCACCGCGTCCACCACGCGACCAATCCGCGTTACCTCGACCGCAATTATGCGGGCGTTTTCATCATCTGGGATAAAATTTTTGGCAGTTTTACGCCTGAGCTTGAGAGTGACAAATGCCGTTACGGCATCGTGAAGAACCTTGGGACGTTCAACCTGCTTTGGAGCGTCTTCCATGAATGGATCGGTATCGCGCGGGACTTGTGGCGCGCGCCGATGCGTTACAAGCTGCATTATCTGCTGGCCCCGCCGGGGTGGAGCCATGACGGATCGCGCGACACATCGGACATGATCCGGGGTCGCTGGATGGAGAGTGAAGCGTGCAGGAATATGACATCATCGTCATCGGCGGCGGATCAGGCGGAAGTGCCGCTGCCGCACGGCTCAGTGAAAGCGGCAAATACAGCGTCTGCCTGATCGAGGCGGGCGGCAAGAATAATGCGCTGCAGATACTCGCCCCCGCGATGATGGGGCAAATTCCGAAGCGGTCGAACTGGCGATATGAAACGGTTCCGCAAAAAGGGCTGAACGGTCGTCGCGGGTTTCAACCGCGCGGACGAGGGCTGGGCGGCTCTTCGGCGATCAACGCCATGATCTATATCCGCGGTTGCAAATGGGATTATGATAACTGGGCTGCGCTGGGCGCAACGGAGTGGGGCTATGATGATGTCCTCCCCTATTTCAAACGCGCGGAGAATAACGAACGCGGGGCGGATGAGTTTCACGGGGAAGGCGGACCGCTGAACGTCGCCGACCAGAAATATCCGCATGCCGGGAGTCTGGACTGGATCGACGCGGCGGCATCGCTGCAACTGCCACGCAATGCCGACTTTAACGGGGCGCAACTCGAAGGGGTCGGGCTGTATCAGGCGACGCAGAAGGGCGGAGAGCGCTGGTCGACGTCGCGCGCCTATATCGAACCGGCAGTGGCGACAGGGCGGCTGCATGTTGAAACCGGGGCACTTGTTGAAAAGATCGAGATCGAAGGCGGTCGGGCGACCGGCGTGACGATCCGAAAAGGCTGGTCACGGCAGACGATCAAGGCGCGCGGGGCGGTTGTCCTGTCAGGTGGTGCGTTCGGGACGCCGCAAATTTTGCAATTGTCGGGCATTGGTCCGGCCGCGCATTTGCAGTCATTGGGCATACCGGTCGTGGTCGATAGGGCTGCGGTGGGCAGTGATTTGCAGGATCACATCGATTATGTCGCGGGGTATGAAACCGGTGGCGCGCTGTTCCATTCGATGTCGCTTGCCGGGCAATGGCGCGGGTTCAAGGCGTTGCTCGAATGGCGCAAGTCACGGTCGGGGTGGCTGACGTCGCCGCTTGCCGAAGCAGGCGGTTTTGCAAAGACTCGTCCTGATGTTG
Source organism: Sphingomonas sp. (assembly GCA_031369985.1). Classification (GTDB taxonomy): domain Bacteria; phylum Pseudomonadota; class Alphaproteobacteria; order Sphingomonadales; family Sphingomonadaceae; genus Sphingomonas_O. Next base: position 12,684 of record JANMPU010000046.1, read on the forward strand.
CCATCCCTGACGTGCAATTCCATTTCGTCCCGGCCGTGCTCGAGGATCATGGACGAACCAAGGTTCGTGTCGCGGGATTTTCCTGCCATGTCTGTGTTTTGCGGCCCGAAAGCCGGGGAACGGTGCGGCTGGCGAGCCCCCACGCGAAAGATGCACCGCTGATCGATCCGAATTTCTTGAGCGCCGATGCCGATATGCAGACCTTGTTGGCGGGCGTGAAACTGATGCGGAGGATTTGCGAGAGTGCGCCCCTGACGCGGCATGGCGGGCGCGAGCGCCATATGGCGGGAGTGAATGACGACGCGGCGATGATTGAACTCATCCGCAACCGTGCAGACACAGTTTATCACCCCGTTGGCACCGCGCGGATGGGGTCGGATGATGCTGCGGTGTGCGATCCGCAGCTGCGTGTGCGCGGTGTTGATGGGCTTTATGTCGCCGACGCCAGCGTGATGCCGCGCGTGGTCTCAGGGAATACCAACGCGCCGAGCATCATGATCGGTGAGCGGTGCGCGGATTTTGTGAAGGCTGATCTCATCTCGTTTTTTCGTCACCCCCGCGAAGGCGGGGGCCCAACGCCCGAGGCTCGATAGGGGGCGTTGGATTCCCGCCTTCGCCGGAATGACGTCGTAACGGCCAAAAAAAGAAGGGCCGACAGATCGCTCTGTCGGCCCAGTGGTTCGCAGGAGGAACCTGGTTTGGGGTGCCGACGGTCAGGAGGAGGACCACCGCCGACAACCCAAGCTCGTCAATAATTGTAAGCGCGCTCCCCATGTTCGGCGAGGTCGAGCCCCTCGCGTTCGGCATCGTCGCTGGGACGCAGGCCGATGGTCATCTTGAGCGCGTAGAAAAGGATTGCCGAAACCCCGCCTGACCAGACGAGTGTGATCAGCACAGCCTTGAACTGGGTCATCAACTGAAGTCCCATGTCATAGGCACCGACGCCCGCCGGGAAAACGGTGTAGTCAAAGAAGCCCTGTCCGCCGAGTGCGGGGTCAGCGACGATCGCCGTGCCCAGCGCGCCGATGATCCCACCGATGCAGTGCACGCCGAACACGTCGAGCGTGTCATCATATTTCAACGCATTCTTTACCGTCGAGACAAAGACGTAGCAGACCGGCGACACGATGAAGCCGAGGATGATGGCCGTGCCGGGATGCGCGAAACCGCTTGCGGGCGTGATCGCCACAAGCCCCGCAACCGCACCCGTTGCCGCACCAAGCAGCGAGGGCTTGCCGTGCTTGAGTTGCTCGACCAGCGCCCATGCGACAGCGGCAGCACAAGTCGCGACCATCGTGTTGATGAACGCAAGCCCCGTGACGGCGTTGGCTTCGAGGTTGGACCCCGCATTGAAGCCGAACCAGCCGACCCACAGCAGCGATGCGCCAATCATTGTCATGGTCAACGAATGAGGCGGGGTTGCTTCCTTGCCAAAGCCAATCCGCTTGCCGATGACGAGGCAGCCGACGAGGCCCGCAATCCCGGCATTGATGTGCACCACTGTGCCGCCTGCGAAATCAAGTGCGCCCATGCCCCACAGATAGCCTGCGTCCTGCGACACTAGCGCACCGGCTGCGTCCTTGACTACGGTGTCGGCAAGGAAATCCGGGCCTGCCCAATACCAAACCATGTGCGCGACCGGGAAATAAACGATCGTCAGCCACGCCACGACGAAAATCATCAACGCCGAAAACTTCACCCGTTCGGCAAAGGCACCGACAATGAGCGCGGGCGTGATCATCGCGAATGTCATCTGGAACACGACAAAGACGAATTCGGGGAGATAGAGGTTATTGCTGAACGTCGCGGCATAGGTGCCCGATGTCACGCCTTGCAAGAATGCTTTGTCGAGACCGCCGACGAACGCGGGGGCAAAACTGTTCGCCGACGTGAATGCCATGCTGTAGCCCCAGCCGACCCAGACCAATCCAGCAATGCTGACGATCATGAAAACCTGCATCAGGACGCTCAACATATTCTTGGTGCGGACGAGCCCACCATAGAACAGCGCGAGCGCTGGCACCGACATCATCAACACGAGCGCCGACGAGGTGAGCATCCAGGCAACGTCGCCTTTGTTGACCATCGTCGCTTGCTGTTCGACCGTCGGCGCTTTGATCAGATCCTGCGCCCACGCCGGGGTTGCGGCGATCAGAGCGCATGCTGCCCCCGTCATCGCCAGCCCGAATTTTTCGATGATTTTCATAAGTCCCCCTGCCGCTTAAAGCGCGTTATTGTCGGTTTCGCCGGTGCGAATGCGCACGGCCTGTCCGATTTCCATGACGAAAATTTTGCCGTCGCCAATCGCGCCAGTGTTGGCCGATGCCTGAATCGCTTCGACAAGGCGGTCGGTTAGGTCGGTCGGGCAAGCAACTTCGATCTTGAGCTTGGGCACCATGTTGGTCGAATATTCGGCCCCGCGGTAAATTTCGGTCTGGCCCTTTTGGCGGCCAAAGCCCTTTACTTCGGTCACTGTCATGCCCGTGATCCCGAGTTCAGTCAGGCTTTCGCGAACCTCGTCCAGCTTGAATGGTTTGATGATCGCAACAACGAGTTTCATGCCGCCCCCTTGGCTGTTCATTGTGCAACGCAGCAAGAGGCGTGCCAGATGGCTTTGCCTTGGAACGCGGCGGATTATGGGGCGGAAGTGGATTCAGATTGGGCAGAGGTCGCAGATAGTTGCCTATAATTTAGGCAGGAACACGATCCTGTAATCGGACTGGTAGGCCATCAATGCTCTTCGTCCGGTTTTTTTGATAAGCGAGCAGCTCCGCTTCGCTATATTTCTGCGCATATTTCTTGAGCGTCTGGCTTTCGCGCTCGAAGGTCATCAGCGGCACGCCCCAGCCGCAACTGGTTTGCACGCTGTCGACGTCGAATTCGAAAATCTGGCGCGTGCCGGGGAGCGTCGTGAAGTTCGCGGCGAGCTCATCCCAACGCGCATCCTGCGGCAGGATCGCGCGGCCATGCGCGTAAATGCGCAGGATCAGCGCGGGCCGGTCAAACGCGCAGAACATGATCGTCGCGCGGCCATCGGCGGCAAGATGCGCATGCGTTTCGTTGCCCGATCCGCCAACATCGAGATAGCCGACGCGCTTGCTATCGAGCACGCGAAAACTATCCATCCCCTTGGGACTAAGATTGATCCGCGCATCCGCCGCTGCGGTGGCGACGAAAAACACCGGCTGTTTGGCGATAAATTCGCAGTGGTCGTCGGTCAGGCGGTCGGTGAATTCAGACATAGTGAGCATCCTTGACGCGCATAAATCATGCGCATAAATTCAGCGCATGAAACATGACCGCATATCAGCAAAGACGCGCAAGGCAGTCAACTTGTCGATTGACGCTGAACTTGTTTCCAACGCCAAAGCAATGGGAATCAATCTCTCGCAAACCTGCGAAGCGGCGCTGAGCGCGGCCTTGAAGAAGGAGCGCGAGGAGCAATGGATCAAAGAGAATTGGGACGCCATCCAATCCTCAAACGCTTGGGTCGAAAAACACGGCCTGCCGCTTGAAAAATACCGCATGTTCTGATGGCGCAGTTTGACGTCTACCAAATGACCGACGGCTATGTGGTCGACTGCCAATCTGATTTCCTCAGTCATTACGACACGCGATTGGTTGTGCCGCTCCTGCCTTCCGCGGATGGACCGATTGTCGCAAAACGGTTCAACCCGATCTTCGACATCGAAGGCATAAAGCTCGTCATGTATACGCAATATGCGGCGGCTGTGCAGCTCCGTCGGCTTGGCAAACCTGTCAAATCGCTTGCGGACAGCCGCGATGAAATCGTCGCGGCGGTCGATATGCTTGTGACTGGATTCTAGGCCGCCGTCCCACCCACTGTCAGCCCGTCCATCAACAAGGTCGGTTGCCCCACGCCTGCGGGGACGCTCTGCCCGCCTTTGCCGCACATGCCGATGCCTTCGTCGAGTGCCATGTCATTGCCGATGCCGAGGATTTTGGTGAGCGCCGTCGGGCCGTCGCCGATCAGTGTTGCACCTTTGATCGGCGCGCCCAGCTTACCGTTTTCGACTGCGTAGGCTTCGGTGCAGGTGAACACGAATTTGCCGCTAACAATATCAACTTGCCCGCCGCCAAAACTTTTGGCGAAAATGCCTGATTTGACGCGCGACATGAGCTCGCCCGGATCATCTTGGCCGCCACGCATGAAGGTGTTGGTCATGCGCGGCATGGGCGCATGGGCATAGGATTCGCGCCGACCGTTGCCGGTTGCGGCCACCCCCATCAGACGGGCGTTCAGGCGATCCTGCATATAGCCCTTCAGGATACCGTCCTCGATCAGGATGTTTTCCTGCGTCGGTGTGCCTTCATCATCAATGCTCAGCGACCCGCGCCGATTGTCGATGCTGCCATCGTCAACCACTGTCACACCCGGCGCGCCAACGCGCGTGCCAATGCGGCCCGAAAATGCCGAGGTTTTCTTGCGGTTGAAATCGCCTTCCAGCCCGTGGCCAATAGCTTCATGAAGGAGGATGCCCGGCCAGCCGGGGCCAAGAAGCACGGTCATTTCACCTGCAGGCGCCGCCACTGATTCCAGATTAACCAGCGCCTGGCGCAATGCCTCGTCAACCGCACGGCCCCATGTCGCTTCGTCGAACAACGTGCCGTAAAGATAACGTCCGCCGAGACCGAAATTGCCGCTTTCGCGCCGACCGTTCGCATCCTTGGCAACGATGCTGACATTCAGGCGGACAAGCGGGCGGATGTCGCTCGCCACAAAACCGTCGGCACGGACGATGTCGATTACACTCCAGCTGCCCGACAATGAGACCGAGACTTGGGCAACGCGCGTATCGCGCGCGCGGGCGGCGGCGTCGATTTTCTGGCAAAGTGCGACCTTGTCTTCAAACGGCACGGCGCTCAGCGGATCGCTCGCGGTGTAAAGATGCCGGTTGCTGCGGCGCGGCGGCGGCGCGGGTGATCCCTTGGCCGGATTGAGCAGCCGCAAGGTTTCGGACGCCCGGCGGATTGCGCCTTCCGAAATTTCGTCCGCGTGCGCAAAGCCGGTCATCTCGCCACTGACGCCGCGCAGACCAAAACCGCTGTCGATGCCGTAATCCGCGGTTTTCATCCGGCCATCGTCAAAACCGAAACTTTCTGTGCTGCGGTGCTGCAGGTAAAGCTCACCGTCCTCGCACCCGGACAAGGCGTCGCGCGTCAGACGCTCGGCTGCGGAGAGATCGAGGGTGCGATAAAGCAAATGGCGGGGATCATCGGCGTTCATCAAACCGATATAGGAGCGTTATCGTGCAGCGTCATCCCTATCCGCCGAGCCGCCAATCAAAACAAAGCGCCGGTCGCAATAGCCGCATTCGACAAAACCGCGCTCGTCCATTTCGAGCCACACACGGGGATGGCCCAGCGCTGCGGGGACATCATCCCCTGATCCGTCGCAGGCGATACGGGCAGTGTTAACGCGAAGTATTTCGGGCGGGCTGATCATGGCCGTCGCGCTTGGCAAAGCGCTTAGCGATAGTCAACGGTGACGGTGAAGGTCCCGACATATACGCCGGGAACCTGGTTCGCTGCAACCGCCAATGTGCCGCCAATGCGCAGGTCCAGCGTGCCCGCCGCCGTCAGCGTCCGGTTGATGCCGCCATTCATGGTCAGCGCGGTCATCGTCATTGTTTCGGTGCCGCCCGAACGTGTCAGCGTGGGCCGCGCCCCGAGCGTAACTTGCACGGGTCGCGATGCCGTTCCCGTGACGGCAAAGCGTGCAGCGCCCGGCGTGCCGCCCGGTGCCAGTGTGACGCCGCCAGTGCGGGTGCGAACATCCGTGCGCGGATTGATGGTTGCACGACCGGCGGTGGTCGCAATGATCAGGCTACCGAAATCAAGATCGCGTGTCAGATTGATGATAATCGGCCGGACCGTACGCACGCGACCCACTGATGATTGCGTTGCGGCCTCGGCAACGGTTGTCACCGTCAGAGCCGCCAGCATTAACGCAACGCGCAACGTCATCAGAAATAGTTCACGATGATGTCGAACGTGCCGGAATAGCTGCCCGATAGCTGGTTCGCGCCAACCGCCAAAGTGCCGCCGACGCGCAGGTCAAGCAGCCCAGCCCCATTCAGGAAACGCGTGGTTGGTCCGTTCAATGTCAGGCCGGTCACATTCATCGACGCGCCGCCACCCGCGCGGTTGAGCACGGGCAAAGGTCCACGAAACACCTGAATGGTCTGCAACGGCCCGCCATAGGTATAAAATTGTGCGGCTTGCGGCGTTCCGCCCGCTGCGACGACACCGCCGGTCGTCGAGCGACCATCCGTTGTTGGATCGATGACCACCGTGCCCGCTGTGGTGCCCGAAATATTGGTCGCGAAATCAAGATCGCGCAATTTCAAAAGCGAGAGTGGGCGGATGGTAATCGCCGAAGCGTTGCTGGTTGTCCCGGCCGCGAACGCAGGCGTGCTGACGCAGAGCGCAAGCACTGCCCACATGATCCTGCCATGTCCCCCTAGACTGATACGCGTCCCCACAATTCGGTCATTAGGTGACCAGCCCATAAATCCGTGTGAACGGCATTGGTTAACGCGGGCTTTGGACATTGCCCTTTGCGCAGGTACGGTGGCGCGCTAAGGCCATGCCATGACCGACGCAGCCATCGAGATCGACAACCTCCAGAAAATTTATGCGGGCGGCAAGGAAGCGCTGAAGGGCGTGACGTTTAATGTGCCGCGCGGCCAGATTTTCGGACTGCTCGGCCCCAATGGCGCGGGCAAGTCAACGATCATCAATATCCTGTCGGGGATGGTGAAGAAAACCGGCGGGACCGCGCGCGTCTGGGGCTTCGACATCGATGAGCATCCGCGCAACGCAAAGGCGTCGATTGGTATCGTCCCACAGGAAATCCTGTTTGATCCGTTTTTCACCCCATTCGAAACGCTTGAACTGCAAGCCGGGCTATATGGTGTGCCCAAAGCAAAGCGACGTTCGATGGACCTGCTGCGCGCTGTGTTTCTCGAAGACAGAGCGAACGCTTATGCACGCACGCTGTCCGGCGGGATGAAGCGGCGGCTGCTGGTCGCCAAGGCAATGGTCCATTCGCCACCCATCCTTGTGCTTGATGAACCAACAGCGGGCGTTGATGTTGAACTAAGGCAGCAATTGTGGACTTATGTTCGCGAACTCAATGCGCAGGGTGTTACCATCGTGCTGACCACCCATTATCTCGAGGAAGCCGAGGAGCTGTGCGACAGGATCGCGATCATCAACCACGGCCAGCTGATTGCCAACAAACCCACGCGCGAACTCGTCGGCATGGCGCAGGAAAAAGTCGTCGAAGTGACGGTCGACCGCGACCTGACCAGTCCACCCAATTCACCGATGTTCCAAAAAGTGGTGCTGAAGGGCGAACGGGTGCTGGCGATCACTTATTCAAAGGCCGTGGCCAACGCAGGGGACGTCCTCGCGGCATTGGGCGCGGCGGGCCTTGGTATTGTTGACGTGTCGACGCGCGAAGCGGATTTGGAGCATGTCTTCCTGAATTTGACCCGGGCGGCTTAAATCCCCCTCCCGCAAGCGGGAGGGGTTAGGGGAGGGAAGTTGAAACAACCCGTCTTTCGCGAACGAAACACAGTGCGTTCACGCGAGTTGCGACGTGCCGCGTCCTCAACTGAACGAATGTTGTGGACATATCTTTCAGCGGGAAAACTAGCGGGGCATCGTTTCACGCGTCAGTATCAGATTGGCCCCTATTTCGCTGACATGCTGTGTCGTGCGAAACGGTTGGTGATTGAGATCGATGGTCCGTCGCATGACGCTCAACAAGAATATGACGCGACGCGCAGTGTGTTTTTGGAAAAGCAAGGCTATCGGACGTTGAGGTTCACCAATGAGGAAGTGATGACGAATATCGAAGGTGTCGTAACGGCCATCGGCTTGGCTTTGGAGGCTGTTCCCTCCCCAAGCCCCTCCCGCAGGCGGGAGGGGAACAATTGACCAATTTCGACGTCATTATCCTTGGCTCCGGCGCAGCGGGACTTACTGCGGCGTTGAACCTTGCCGACCGGTTCAAGGTGGCAGTGCTGGCGAAGGGATCGCTGTCCGATGGCGCAACCGGCTGGGCACAGGGCGGGATCGCGGCGGTGCTGGAGGCGGGGGATACGTTCGAAAGCCATATTGAGGATACGATGGTCGCGGGCGCGGGGCTGAACAACCGTGCGACGGTCGAGTTTGTCATCGAAGGAGCGCCGGCCGCGATTGACCGGCTGGTCGAACTCGGCGTGCCGTTCAACATGGACGGCAACGAACTCCACCTGACGCGTGAGGGCGGGCATTCGCACCGGCGGATTGTGCATGTCGCCGATGCGACTGGTTGGGCGATACAAGTGGCGCTGGAGAAAGCGGCGCGCGACAATCCCAATATCACGCTGGTTCCCGATATGGTGGCGATTGACCTGATCACCGGGCGGCACCGCGACAGTTTTTCGACCGATGGCCATGTCCACGGCGTCTACGCCCTCAACCGCAAATCGGGGAAGGTCGAGGCGTTTACAGGGCGCGCGACGATTCTCGCCACCGGTGGCGCGGGCCGTACTTACCTCTATTCGACCGCACCACGCGGCGCGACCGGGGACGGCATTGCGATGGCTTGGCGCGCGGGGTGCCGCATTTCGAATATGGAATTCATGCAATTCCACCCGACCTGCCTTTATAATCTCGAAGTCAAAAACTTCCTGATTACCGAAGCCGTACGCGGCGAGGGGGGCGTTCTCAAAAATCCGAAGACTGGGCATCGTTACATGCCCGACTATGATCCACGGGCCGAACTCGCGCCGCGCGATGTGGTCGCACGGGCCAATGATGCGGAAATCAAGCGCGACGGCCTTGACTATGTCCACCTCGACATCAGTCACAAGCCGCCCGAATTCGTCCGCGAACATTTCCCCAACATCTATGAAAAGCTGATGGGTCTCGGCATCGACATCACGACACAGCCGATCCCCGTGGTGCCCGCGCAGCATTATACGTGCGGCGGTGTGTTGGTGGATTTGAACGGGCGGACGGACGCGCCGGGGCTTTATGCGGCCGGCGAAGTAACGCAATCGGGCCTGCATGGCGCAAACCGTCTGGCGTCCAATTCGCTCCTCGAATGCCTCGTTTTCGGCGAAGCCTGCGCCAAGGACATTGCCGCCAATTGGGACCGTTTCGTCGCCCCGCCCGCCATCCGCCCCTGGGATGAAAGCCGCGTGACGGATAGCGATGAGGAAGTCGTGATCCAGCAATGCTGGCGCGAAATCCGGCAATTCATGTGGAGTTTCGTCGGCATCGTCCGCACGACCAAGCGGCTGGAACGCGCGGCAAACCGCATTGCCTTGCTGCGACGGGAAGTTGACGATTATTATGGCAATTTCCGGGTGACGCCCGATCTGATAGAATTACGCAATCTGGTCGAAGTCGCCGACTTGATTGTTCGATCCGCACTCACCCGCCGCGAGAGTCGGGGCCTGCACTATAACACCGATTATCCGGCGATGCTGCCAACAGCAGTGGATACGATATTGGTGCCCTAGCTTTTTTGAGGAAAAGTGCATGGCGAATGAGCGACTGGCGAAATTTGTGGCTGAACAGGGCGCGTGGACGGCGATGGCGATCAAGCTGTCCGACGGCAGCTACACGCGGCCCCCCGCTGTTGATTACCGGCTGCGGCGGTTGGTGCAGGTTGCGGCGGATGCGGTGGGCAAGCCGCTCAAAGAATGCCGCGTTCTCGATCTTGCCTGTCTCGAGGGGCATTATGCCATTGAATTTGCCGCACAAGGCGCTGAAGCGGTCGGCACCGAAGGGCGCGCGGCGAGCGTCGCCAAATGCGATTTCGTTCGTGACGAATGCGGGTTCGACCGGCTCAGCTTCGTGCAACAGGACGTCCGCGACCTGACCGTTGACAGCTTTGGCCGCTTCGACATCGTGATTTGTTCGGGGCTGCTTTATCATCTCGAAGCAAAGCCCGCAGTCGAGCTTCTCCACCGCCTTTATGAGGTGTGCAGCGGCATTTTGCTGCTCGACACTTTCATTTCAATTTCGGGTCGCGTTCAGGACAAGGTGAACGGCAAGCCGGTCGCGGGCCATTATTATCACGAACATAATCCGGGCGAAGACAAGACGCGGATGCTGTGGGCGTCGCTCGATAATGACAGCAGCTTCTGGCTGACCGAAGCGTCAATCGTGAATGCGTTGACCGAAGCGGGGTTTACGTCGGTATTGAACGTGATCACGCCGACCATGCCGGGATTGGCAATTGACCGGAAGACCTATCTCGGGTTCGCCGGAAAGCCTGCGCGGGTGCTGACGTCCGACCCGACGGCGGATGCTCCTTTGGTGATCATCCCCGAAGTCGATGATGCCGAAGTCGATCCGTCGCAGACGGAGCGCAGTTTCGCCTTTCGCACCTTTAAACGCGTGTTGCCGCAGGGGGTGAAGGATGTCATCAAACCGGCCTTGCGCGCGGTCAAAATCCTGCCGCCCGACCCGACGCCCGAATTTTTGAAGGAAAAATGACGACACTGCTTTGCGAAAGCAGAGCGTCGCCCTAACTAGGCTCACTATGACAACATTGTCCCGCTACTCATTCGCCGTCAGTGCCGCGCTGCTGCCGGTTGCTGCGCTCGCACAAACACCCGCCGTGACGCCAACCGTGCAGCCGCCCGTGGCGGTCGCACCAACGGTGCCTGTTGCGCCTGTTCCAGCGCCGGTGCCATTGCCGACCTTGTCGCCGGCACAGACGGCCTTCCTGAATGCTTGGCTTCAGGCTGGCGCGATTCAGGGTCTCGGTGCGAGCAGTGGTTCCGTTGCACCAATGACCGGCGATCCACTCGTCCGCGCCGCGCTTGATCGTGCTCGTGCGCTGCATTCGGGCCGGATTGGCAGCAGCGATTTCCTCGAAGTCTGGGCGCTCCGCCCCGCCGCTTATGATCCGCTTCCTGCCTTTGCCGCGGCGATCGCGTCGGATCGTTTGTGGCAGTGGGCCAACACGCTGACGCCGCCCTATGCGGGCTATGAGGGGCTGCGCAAAGGGCTGGCCGCTTATGAAGCAATACGCGCGGCGGGCGGCTGGCCGACGTTGGCCGCGAAATCTGCGCCCGATCTTGTCCGTGCGCGACTCACCCTCGAAGACAAAAGCGTGATGCGCACCGAAAAGCTGAGCGACGCAATCCAGCGGGCGCAGCGGCGCTATGGCCTGAACCCCACCGGCGCGCTCGATGTCCGCACGCTGGCTTCATTGAATGTACCCGTCGGCGACCGCATCGGCGCAATCATGGCAAATATGGAGCGGTGGCGCTGGCTGCCGAAGGATTTGCCCGTCAACCGCGTGCAAGTGAACATCGCCGCCGCCGTGCTGACAGTGTTCGAAGGGGATGCGCCCGTTGCGTCGATGCGCGCGGTAACAGGCAGCCCCGGCGGCAACGAAACGCCGATGCTGCAATCAAGCATCCACAGCATTGTGATCAACCCGCCGTGGAATGTGCCGTCGTCGATTGCGAAGAAAGAACTGTGGCCGAAAGGGCGGGCAACATTGCTCGCACAAGGCTACAAGATTGTCGGCACGCCCGAGACCGGCGAACGGATCGTGCAGCCTGCCGGTCCGAAAAGTGCGCTGGGCCGGCTGAAATTCGATTTCGATAATCCCTTCGCGGTCTATCTGCACGACACCCCAGCACAGGCAAAGTTTGCGAGCTTTGACCGACTGGCCAGTCACGGTTGCGTCCGGCTTGAAAAGCCGGTGCCGCTGGCGATGCTGATGCTTCAGAAAGATCCGCTCTGGGCGGGTGCTGCTGTTCAGACAGCAATCGAGACCGGCAAGACGCAGCGGGTGCAGCTGCCGCAGCGGGTCGCGGTGTACTTGCTATACTGGACGGCCTTTGCCAGCGCGAACGGCACAATGAATTTCCGCGATGATCCTTACAAATGGGACAAATTGCTCGCGGGCAAAATTGATGCTGCCTCGCAGCGCGCGACGGCGGTGGTGACAGCTTCGAAAGGACAATGAAGATGCGTAATTCAATCCGTCTCGCACTCGTGCTGGCAACGGCGCTGGCTGTTGCTGCTTGTGGCAAGAAAGAACAGCCGCTGCCCGAAGTGTCGGAAAATGTCGTGACGGAAGTGCCGGTTGACGAAGTCCTGCCGGCCAATGCCGGCGATGCGGCGCTTGATCCGCCCGCGCCGACGAATATTGCGACCCCAGTTGCCCCGCCGCCTGCGTTCACCGACACGCAGCAGATGCGCGACGACGCCGATGCGACCGGCCTCACCTCGCGCCTACCCCGCGATGAGGCACCACAGCCCGTCGCCAATGAAACCGCACCCGTCGCGCAGTGACATGGGCGTTATTGGTCTGTTCGGCTGTTTAGGGCATAAGCGCGTGATGGACCGGCGGACTTTTGCAACTCTGGCGTTGACCGGATTGGGCGTGGCGGCAATGCCGCGCTCATTGGCGCGTGCGACGGCGATTGATGCGTCAATGCTTCCGCCCCCGACAGCAATACTGTTTCCGGTTGCGCCGAAAGGGCTGGGGAAGATTGCGCTGCTCGACCAAGCCAAAGCTGCGCTCGACCGTCACAAAACCCTGATCCCGCTGCGTGACCGCGTGGCGATTGCCGATTTTGGAACCGCGTCGCGTAATTTACGCTTTCATATTGTCGACTTGATCAGCGGCCAGACCAACAGTTATCTTGTCGCGCACGGTCGCGGATCGGACCCCGACCATTCGGGCTGGCTCCAGCGTTTTTCAAACGAGCCTGGCTCGCTTGCGACGTCGGATGGCGCTTATCGGACCAGCGAGATTTATGAAGGCATTCACGGGGCTTCGATGCGATTGCTTGGCCTCGACGCCGACAACAGCAACGCCGAGCCCCGCGCGATAGTGGTGCACGGTGCCGATTATGTCAGTGAAGATCACATCGCGACGTGGGGCAAAGTCGGCCGGAGCGAAGGCTGCTTTGCGGTTGCGCGGCATATGGTGCCGCAAGTGCTCGGGATGCTCGGCCCGAACCGGTTGCTGTTTGCGGGTAAAATCTAACGCAGCTTACTGACTTTCAGCCCGTCGAGTTTCGCCCGCGCATGCACTGATTCCTCGCTGCGCGTCATGGCTTTGGCGATTGCCTTCAACGACATTGATTTGGCGGCAAGCCGGTGCAGTTTCTGGACCTCGTCGGACGTCCACGGCTGGCGGTGACGCTGAAAGTCTTTGGCAATCTTCTCACCCATGTCGCTTCCTTGACCAACCCCCTTGGTCAAGTTAATTTGCACAAATGACCAAGCACTTCAACGTCGGCGAAGCCAAGGCGCAGCTTTCGAAGCTGATCGATGCGGCTGTGCGGGGTGAAGATGTTGTGATTGACCATGCCGGAAAGCCGCGCGTGCGGCTGGTGCCGACCGAGGACTCTCTTGCCGAAGAAGCCGAGAAAATCGCGGCGAAACGGCGCGCCTTTATCGGGAGCTGGAAGGAAGCGTTCGAAGGGTGGGACACTGATATTGGTCCTTCGATGACGGACGAGGAAGTTGAGGAACGCTTCCAGCGAAAGTTCGGCCCTGCTGCTTGACACGAACATTTTGGTCTGGGCGGGCACCGACAATCCGCGTTTGCCCGGGCGAGTCCGGGCGGTGCTTGCCGATCCAGATGTGGGTTTATTCGTCAGTGCGGTGACGGCATGGGAATTCTCCGACCTCGAAATGCGTGGCCGTTTTCCGAAAGGAATTACGTTCGATCTCGTCCAGAGCGGGCTTGCGACGACGACGCTCGATTTTCCAGCCGAGGCATGGCGCATCGCCCAGACCTTGCCAGACCTGCATCGCGATCCGGTTGATCGAATGCTGATCGGCCATGCGATTGCCATCGGCGAGACGATCATCACGTCCGATGCGAAGATGCGTGCATACCCTGTCAAGACACTCTGGTAGCGCCCCGCCGCCTCGGCTATCCCCTCCATAGCATGTCAAAAAACCACCTCTACCTCGTCGATGGCTCGGGCTATATTTTCCGGGCTTATCACCGCTTGCCGCCGCTCACCAACATCCGGGGGGAACCCGTCGGCGCAGTTTATGGCTATACGACGATGCTGTGGAAGCTCGCCGAGGCGCTGCATAAGGCCGACGGGCCGACGCATATGGCGGTCATTCTCGACAAGTCATCCAAAACCTTCCGCAACGACCTGTACGATAAATATAAGGCCCAGCGTCCCCCGCCGCCCGAGGATTTGGTCCCGCAATTCCCGATGATCCGCGATGCGACGCGGGCGTTTTCACTGCCTTGTATCGAGACCGAGGGGCTTGAGGCGGACGACATCATTGCCTGCTATGCAAAGGCCGCGCTCGCGAAGGGTTGGGCCGTCACGGTCGTGAGTTCCGACAAGGATTTGATGCAGCTGATTCAGCCGGGCCTCGACCTGTATGACACAATGAACAATCGGCGGCTGAATGCGCCCGAGGTTGTCGAGAAATTCGGTGTTGAGCCAGCCCAATTGGGCGATGTCCTCGCGCTGATGGGCGACACCGTCGATAATGTGCCGGGCGTTCCCGGTGTGGGTCCGAAAACGGCGGCGAAGCTGATTGTCGAACATGGTGATCTTGAGTCTGTGCTGGCCGCCGCCCCAGAAATGAAAGCTGGGAAACTGCGCGACAACCTCATCGAACATGCCGAAATGGCGCGACTGTCGCGGGTGCTGGTGACGCTGAAGGATGACTGCGACCTGCCCGAACCGCTTGACGATTTGCTCCTGAAAGGGATTCCCGAAGATCCGCTCCGCGCCTTCCTCGAACACCATGGCTTTCGTTCGCTGCTCGCCAAATTGGGGGGGGCAAGTGCGGCAGCGCCCGTTACGGTTGCATCGTCAAGCCCGACCGAAGTGCAAACCGTGCCCGACATCCCCTTCGATCTCGATGCGTATGAATGTGTGACGACTCTTGACGCGCTTGACCGTTGGATTGCCGAGGCAACCACTGCAGGCACCGTTGCGGTTGATACAGAAACTGACGGGTTGGATGCGACGCAGGCGCGGATTATCGGCTTCAGCCTCGCCCTGGCACCCGGCAAGGCCTGTTATGTCCCGCTTGCGCACGGCGGCACTGATTTGCTGGCCGAAAAACCCGAACAGGTGGACGCCGAAGCCGCACTCGACCGGCTCCGCACGCTGATGGCTGACCCGTCAGTCCTGAAAATCGGTCAGAACCTCAAATATGACATGACCATTCTCGCGCGGCACGACATTGTGATTGCGCCGTTTGACGACACGCTTGTGATGAGTTTCGCGCTGGATGCGGGCCGCAACAATCATGGCATGGACGAACTGGCGCCGCTGCACCTCGGACATAGCTGCATTGCGTATAAGGACGTCTGCGGATCGGGCAAAAACCAGCTGAGCTTTGCCCAAGTTCCCTTGCGCGATGCCACCCGCTATGCCGCCGAAGACGCCGATGTGACGTTGCGCCTGTGGCAAAAATTCAAGCCGCGATTGTCATTTGAATCAGTGACCACGGTGTATGAGCGTGTCGATCGCCCGCTCGTCCCCGTCATCGCGCGGATGGAGCAGGAAGGCATCAAGGTTGACCGCGAACATCTGTCGCGCCTGTCCACCGAATTCGCGCACCAGATGGCCGCAGTCGAAGCAGAGGTCCATGCGCTTGCCGGACAACCGTTCGCGATTGGCAGCCCGCAACAATTGGGCGTGATCCTGTTCGATAAAATGGGATTGAAAGGCGGGCGCAAGGGCAAGACGGGGGCGTATTCGACTGATGCCGCGGAACTGGAAAAACTGGCGGGCCAAGGCATCCCCATTGCGCAGAAAGTACTCGACTGGCGACAGGTGGCAAAGCTCAAGTCGACTTACACCGACGCCTTGCAACAACAGATCAACCCAGAAACGGGCCGCGTCCACACCAGCTATAGCCTGATCGGGGCGCAGACGGGGCGACTCTCCTCGAACGACCCCAACCTGCAAAATATTCCGATCCGCACCGAAAATGGCCGCCGCATACGCGAGGCTTTTGTGGCGGAACCGGGCAATGTTTTGCTCAGCGCCGATTACAGCCAAATCGAACTCCGTCTCGCCGCGCACATGGCTGACGTCCCCGCGCTGAAACAAGCGTTCGCGAATGGCGACGACATCCACAGCCTCACTGCGATGGAGCTCTTTGGCGAGGTCAATCGCGACACCCGCGGCCGTGCGAAAACCATCAACTTCTCGATTCTCTATGGCATTTCGCGCTGGGGCCTTGCCGGCCGGATGGGGACGACAGCGGACGAAGCGCAGGCGCTCATCGACCGCTATTTCGAACGCTTTCCCGGCATCAACCGCTACATCGCCGAAACGATCGAGCAAGTCCGTGAAACGGGCTTCACGCGGACATTATTCGGGCGGAAAGTCCATTTCACCCGCATCAAATCGGCGAACCAGGCCGAGCGACAAGGCAGCGAACGCGCCGCGATCAACGCGCCGATTCAGGGGACGAGCGCCGACATCATAAAACGCGCGATGGTCCGCATGCTTCCTGCACTTGCCGAAGCGGGCCTCTCCAAAGTTCGGATGCTGCTGCAAGTGCACGACGAACTGGTGTTCGAATTGCCCGAAGGTGATGTTGACGCGGCAAGCGCGGTAATCCGCACCGTCATGGCAACGGCGGCGGAACCACTCGTCAAACTCGATGTCCCCCTCGATGTCGAAGTCGGCACCGGCAAAAGCTGGGGCGCTGCGCATTGAGCGCTTCGCAACCGGACGACCTCGCGGCCCTTGCCAAGGGTGGCCGCACTAATGTCCTCGGCTTTCTGATCCGGCTCGCCGCGCGGGTGCCGTTCCTGTTCGTTGCTGGGCGTGTTTACGGCCCTGAAGCGGTCGGGCGGCTGGCCTATGCCGTGATTGTCGTCGAATTTGCCGCGCAGCTGGCGACAATGGGATTGAAGCGCGGCCTTGCGTTACAATTGACCAATGATCCGCGGCCAGCGGGGCATGTGGTGTGGGACGCGCTGTTGCTTGTTCTCGGCGTTTCGGCGGTATTCACGGCCATTCTCATGGCTTTTCCGCAAGCGATGTTTCCGAACAGCGTGATCAACGGCCTCGAAGTCTTCCTGCCGGTCGTCATATTCATGTTTGCGGCAACCGATGTGATGCTGGCGGCGCTTGCCTATCGCTTCAACGTCGGAGCGTCGGTTACAGCGCGGGCTGTCGTCGAGCCGTGGACGATTAGCATTGCCGCGTTTGCATTGTCTTGGTGGTCGATCCGCGATGGCTTGCTTGCGGCTTATGCGATTTCGGTGTTCGCAGCGTTCGTTGCGGCGCTCGTCCCGTTCGTGCGGACTTATCGCTGGCCCGGCGCATGGCGGCCGCGCGGGGCGAGCCTGATTCCGCTCGCCAAGCGCAACTTGCCCTTGGCGGCCGCCGATGCGCTCGAATGGGGGTCGCGGCGCATTGATCTCGCCATCCTCGGCCTGTTTGTTTCTCCTGCCGCCGTCGGCGTTTATTATGTGGCGCAACAGCTCGCCTCGCTCCCGCAAAAGCTGAAAACCAGTTTTGACCCTGTCCTCGGCCCAGTTATCACTCGCAATCTGGAGGCAAATAACAAACCAGCCATTGCCGCCGCGATCAGTCAGGTCGGCTTCTGGATCCTTGCCGCACAAGCGGGAATTGCATTGACGCTCGGCATTCCGGGCGCGGCGATCATGGGGCTGGTAGGCAAGGGCGGGGTGTTCGTCGGCGGCAATGGCGCGCTCGCTTTCCTGCTGCTTGCCGAAGTGCTCGCGGCGACCGCCGTCGTCAGCGAAGCCGCGCTCGTCTATATCGCCCGCCACCGCAATATGATGATTTCGATGGTCGCACTCGCGATACAGGCGGCCCTGTCGTTCGGGTTCATTATGTGGATGAAAGCGAATGCCTATCCCGAACTCTGGCAGGTTGCGGGGCCGGCGGCGGCGCTTGCGATCTCGATGGGCTTTGCCGCGTTCGTGAAATCGCGCCTCGCTTCCAAACTGTTGGGCGGAACGGTGTCGCTCTGGCGCTGGCCGCTATTGTTCGCAGGCAGCGCAGCGGCAATTGTCGGCGGCATTGCGACGGCAACGCCCGAATGGAGCGAACTCCTCATCGGCGTGCCCGCGATGCTTGGCGTCTATGCCTTCCTCATCTGGCGCTATGGCTTCCGCGCGGAGGACCGCAAGCTGTTCTCGCGCAAGGCGTTTAGTGGCGAAAGTGCCGCATACCCGTAAATACCATGGCGAGGCCCGCTTCGTTCGCGGCGGCAATCACTTCATCGTCGCGGATCGATCCGCCGGGTTGAATGACGGCTGTGGCCCCGGCCTCGACGGCTGCGAGTAATCCATCGGCAAAGGGAAAGAAGGCGTCAGATGCAACCGCCGAACCAATCGTGCGTGGTTCGTTCCAGCCCGCTTTCTCGGCAGCGTCTTTGGCTTTCCACGCCGCAATGCGCGCAGATTCGAGCCGGTTCATCTGCCCCGCCCCGATGCCCGCCGTGCTGCCGCCCTTGGCATAGACAATCGCGTTCGACTTCACATGCTTGGCGACGGTCCACGCGAATTTGCAGTCGGCCAGTTCGAGCGGGGTCGGCTGGCGTTCGGTGACAACCTTGAGTTCTCCCAATTGCCCGTTGTCGCGGGTTTGGATCAATAAACCACCCGCAATCGTCTTCATATTCATGCCAAAACGATGCGGATCGGGCAGATCACCCGTCAGAATCAGGCGAAGGTTTTTCTTCTTTGCAAACACCGCACGGGCATCGGCATCAGCATCGGGCGCGCAAACAACTTCGGTAAAGATTCCGCTGATCGCTTCGGCGGTTTCGCCGTCTAGCGGGCGGTTGACGGCAATGATCCCGCCGAATGCCGACACGCTGTCGCACGCGAGTGCCGACTGGTAAGCTTCGATCAGGGTGTCACCCGACGCCACGCCGCACGGGTTGGCGTGCTTCACGATGACCACTGTGGGCGGCCCGTCGCGAAACTCGCTAACCAGTTCGAGCGCGGCATCGGCATCGTTGTAGTTATTATAGCTTAGTGCCTTACCCTGAACCTGAACCCCTTGCGCAATGCCACGGTCACCTGATCCATTGGCAACGTAGAGCGCCGCCGCCTGATGTGGGTTTTCGCCATAACGCAAAGTCGTCGCCAGCGTCCCGCCGGTCGTGACGCTGGCGGGGAACATTTCCTCCTGATCCACGCGCGCGAACCACCCTGCAATCATCGCATCATAGTCGGCGGTCGCGGCATAGGCCTTTGCCGCAAGCCGCTTGCGCTGGTCGAGCGTGGTCGTGCCGCTGGCAAGATCGGCATAATCGGCGGGGTCAGTCACGATCGCGACATGCGCATGGTTCTTTGCCGCTGACCGCACCATTGACGGGCCGCCAATGTCGATATTTTCGATAATCTCGTCGCGCGGCGCGCCCTTCGCAACGGTCGCGGCAAAGGGATAGAGATTGACGACCACCAGATCGATCATGCCGATCGCATGCGCGTCCGCCGCCGCCATGTGGACAGGGTTGTCGCGCACCGCCAAAAGCCCGCCATGCACTTTCGGATGGAGCGTCTTCACGCGCCCGTCCATCATTTCGGGAAAGCCGGTCAGGTCATCAATATCGCGCACGATGAGGCCCGCGTCGCGCAACGCCTTCGCCGTGCCCCCGGTCGAAACCAGCTCAACGCCATGCCCCGCAAGCGCCTTGCCAAGCTCGACCAAGCCGGTTTTGTCGGAGACGGAGAGGAGGGCGCGAGTGATTTTAATGTCGGTCAATTCATAGTCCTAGCTCTTCTCCCCTCCAGCCCTTGCTGGAGGGGCCGGGGGTGGCCCCTTCTTTCTAAATCGGGGCAAAAGAACCACCCCTAACCCCTCCACGAAGGCGTGGAGGGGAATTTTCTTCCACAAACTAACCTGCCCGTTTCAATAACCAGCCAACCGTGGCTCCGCCCGCCGCGGCTTCGCCCGAGACGACGAATTGCAACGTCGGCACGGGTCGACCGCTCGCATCGATCCACAGGCTTTCTTCAATCGTCAACACCGCACCGCGACACCGGAATTGCCATAGGGGGCCATGATCGATGCGGAGCAACGCGGCCTGCCCATCGGCAGTGGGCGTCACTTCCACTCCCGGTGCCAAGTGGAACCGGATCGTAAACCGCGCGCCGCCTGCCTTGGCTTTGCGGCGCGGGGCGGGAAGCAAAGCATCTTCACCACGCAATTCGCGGCCATTTGCCGACAAAGCGAGCATGCGCTTGTGGATGAAGCCAAAGCGTTTCGCGTATCCATCATGGCTCGCGTCGATGCGGCTGCCGCCTTCGGCTTCCTGTCGGTCAAGCTCGACCGCGCGGACGCCTGCGCCCAGTGACCCATCGGCGTGAATCGCGGTCGAATTGCTGTCCCCAATCACTAATGTCGAATGCGCCGCCGTCGTACGCAGGCCGTTGATCAGGTCAGCCGGAACCATCCCGCCGCCGCGCGCGCCGCCGCAATTAACAATCAATCGCTGCTCACCGTCGGACAGTTCAAACGCCAGCGTCGATGCACATCCACCGCCACCCAATCGGCTTGCGGGCGGCGGCGCGGCATCGGCAACAACCACTGTCGCGCCCCCTGCCATCCGTTGATAGCCCCAGTCGCGCGCTTGGCGCAGAGGGCGGGTCCGCACGCCACTTGCCGCGACAATCTGGCGGACAGAGTCGCCCGACACCGGCCCCGATCCCTGCCAGCTGGACAGGGCACCGTCGCCCAGCGTCACTCCGTGCAACGCCGCAACCGCGCGGTTTTGCAGGCTCGTCAAAAACTCAGGCACTTCCTCGCGCCGCGCATCATAGGTTTGCGACAGCATCGCGATCAGGATCACCGCCTCGCCCTGATCAACGGGTGATCGGCTGATGACGCCGCCATCCTCGCTAAAGCCATTGAGGATCGCGCGCTGCAACCCGGCCTCGCCAAACGCTCGCCGCGGATCGCCGCCCGGAACCAGCAGCCCTGCCGCCACAATCCCAGCCCATGCCGCGAGCCGCGCATTGCCCTGCGTCGCACGGTCGGCCCCGCGATCCAGATGCCGCGCTCCCCTTGCCAGCGCGTTCAACACCGACGACCGATAAACGAGATCAGTTGACGACAGGATGAGCGGCGCATGGCACGCCCAGAACATCGTCCGCCAGCCAACCCGATCAACGCGCCAGCCCGCATCGCTGACGGTCTCGCTATGCCCCGCGAGCCAAGCCCGCATTAGCTTTTCGGCAACCGGCGCAGCCGCGGCACGATCCCCGACGGCGGCTAAATCGCGGAGCCATTCGAACCGATGCAAGTAATCAAGAAACGGTGCCGACACCGCGTCATTCGCGAAATTTATCGCATCAATCGCGATGCTTTCGCCGCGCCACCGCATCGTGCCCGCCAGCATCCATTGCCCGGCTTGCCGGTTCCCTGGCATCGGATCGGTCGGCACCGCGAGCAGCTTGAGCGGATAGCGCCCCTTCAGCCGCATCGCGTGCAGCGGCGTCCGCCATGTCAGCCGATAGAAGTGATTGGCGAGCCGTTCGCCGAGTGACAGTCCTTTGTCGCCAACGCGGACCATCCGTTTGCCGACTTCGATTTGGTCCCCGCCGTCGGCCACGTCTTCGTTCACCCCCGGAGCGCGCGGATATTGTCGGCATAGGCAGCGGGGCCGCCCGTGAACGTCGCCGTCCCCGCGACCAGCACATCGGCCCCCGCGGCAATAATGCGGGGCGCTGTTTCGCGCGTAACCCCACCATCGACTTGCAAATCAATATCGCGCCCGGTCTTGTCGATCATCTTGCGGATCGCTTCAATCTTGCGCAGCTGGCTTTCGATAAAACTCTGTCCGCCGAAACCGGGGTTCACACTCATGACAAGCACGAGGTCGATCTCGTCGATCAGATAATCCAGCATTTTTGCGGGCGTCGCGGGATTGAGCGAAATCCCCGCTTTCTTGCCCAGCCCCTTGATATGCTGGACCGTGCGGTGCGTGTGCGGCCCCGCTTCGGCATGGACGGTGATGATGTCCGACCCGGCTTCGGCAAAGGCATCAAGGAAATGATCGACCGGCGCGACCATCAAATGGACGTCCATCACTTTCTTGGTGTGCGGGCGCAGCGCTTTGACGACCATCGGGCCGATGGTCAGATTGGGCACGAAATGCCCGTCCATCACATCGACATGAACCCAGTCGCATCCCGCGTCGTCAATGGCGCGCACTTCCTCGCCCAGCCGTGCGAAATCGGCGCTGAGGATCGATGGCGCAATGCGGACGGGCTGCTGCATGGCAAGGCCATAGCGACGGCTTGTTGGGGAGTCAGCCCTGTTTCAATCTTGCGACAAAAAAACCGTCGAGGCCGCGTTTGGGCAGAATGCGGACTTGGCCTGTTGAGTCGGGGAGCAGGCCGGCGGGCAGTTCGTCGGCGGTTATCGGATCAACCGCAAAGCCGCTCGCTTCGATAATGCCTTCACCTTCCTCGCGCTCAAGCGAACAGGTCGCATAGATCAACCGACCGTCGGGCTTCAGCCATGCTATGGCCCGCGCCAGCAACCTGCCTTGTAGGGCCGACAGCGCGGCAATGTCGCTCGCGCCGATGCGGTGCAACACATCGGGATGACGTGCGAAGGTGCCCGTCGCGGTGCACGGTGCATCAAGTAGGATCGCATCAACCGACGCGGGCGGTTCCCATGTCATAATATCATCGGTGATGATCTCGGCAGTAAGTTTTGTGCGCGCCAGATTTTCATGCAGTCGCGCCGAGCGTCCGGCGTGGTTATCCACGGCGGTCACGGCCCAGCCCTGCGCCGCGAGTTGCATCGTTTTGCCTCCCGGCGCGGCGCATAGGTCGAGCACGGTTCGTCCGTTCCCGGCCCCAAGCAAGCGCGCGGGCACCGAGGCGGAGAGATTTTGGACCCACCAAGTCCCGTCTTCATAACCAGGCAGCGCGGTGATCGCAGTGCCGCGGGGCAGGCGGCGGTGGCCGGACGCAAGCATTTCGCCTTCGAGTCCACCATCATCCGCCGGATCGCGCAATGTCACGTCGAGCGGCGGCGGTTCGGCCAGCGCCAGCGCTGCGTCCGCCAATGTTTGATTGCCCCAAACCGCCCAACGCGCGGCGACTTCGGGTGGCAATGTCGGCACTTCGGGCAGCAAGACACCCTGACGGATCAATGTCCCGAACACACCGTGAACCAGCCGCCGCGGACCGCCCAAAACCATCGGCAATGCAGTCGTAATTGCGGCATGCGGCGGGGTTTTCAGGATAAGCGCCTGCACCAGCGCAATGCGCAGAACCATCCGCGCCTTTGCATCATCGGGTAGGCGATTGGTCGTCGCGGAATCGATGAGCGCGTCCAGATCGGTCAGGTGGCGCAACACTTCACTGGCAATCCCCAATGCCAGCGCCCGGTCCTCATGCGCCGATATTCCGCGCGTTGCATTGGCGACGGCATTGTCGAGCGTCTGACCCTGCCGCAACACCGCATCGAGCAATCGAAGCGCTGCCTGCCGCGCGGGTAGTCCTGCAATTTGTCCCTCTTGGGGGCTTGCGCCGCCGCCATATCCACCCGATTTAATCATCGAGGCTCTTTAGGACATATCGCGCCATGAACAACCGCCGCCCTGCGCATTTGAAACCACCAGCCTATTTGTCGAAAAGCCCGCCCGTGCCAAAGCCAGCGCCAATCGAGCCGCAAACCGAACATGGCGGCAAAGATGGCCCCGAACCAACCCGCTATGGCGATTGGGAACGCAAAGGAATTTGCTGGGATTTTTAGGCTTCGTTTTTGAGCGGGCGCGATAGCAGCGCGTCAATTACACTTTTGACGTCAGCCCCGTCCAGCAACGCACAAACCGCATCAACCACCGGCATCGCCACGCCCAGCGCATGCGCTGACGCTTGAAGCACCGGCGCGGTAAACGCCCCTTCGGCCACGGTCTTGCCGCCCATCAGCGCTGCTGCATCGCGCCCCTCACCCAGACCAACGCCCAACGAGAAATTGCGCGACGCGGTCGACGAACAGGTCAGCACCAGATCACCGAGCCCCGAAAGCCCGCTCAGCGTTTCCGCCCGCCCGCCGCGCGCGACGCCATAACGAACCATCTCGGCAAAGCCCCTTGCGATCAGCGCTGCCCGCGCATTCTCGCCAAGCTGCGCCCCCGCGACCACGCCGCAGGCAATGGCGAGGACATTCTTGACCGCGCCACCAATTTCCGCACCCGTCACATCGTCCGAGGCGTAGGGCCGGAACGTCGGTCGCGCGAGGCGTTGCGACAGTGCGCGCGCCGCTGCTTCGTCAGTGCACGCAAGCGTTACGGCTGTCGGTAATCCGCGTGCGACCTCGGCGGCAAAGGTCGGCCCCGACAGGACAGCCACCGGTGACTGCGGATGCAGTTCGCTGGCAATGTCTGACATCAGTGCCATCGTGCCCGCTTCAATGCCTTTGGCACAGAGGACGAGCGGGCGATGGCTCTGTGGCAGCCCCGCCAGCGACGCCCTAAGATGTTGCGCAGGCGTAACGATCAACCATGCGTCACATGCGCTAAGATCGTGAAGTTCGCCTGTGGCCCGGATTGATGGCGAAAGCGGCACACCGGGCAGGAAGACAGTGTTCTCATGCGCCAGATTGATCGCCGTCACGACCGCCTGTTCACGCGCCCACAGCATCACCGGCTCGCCATTCGCAGCGGCAACTTGTGCCAGCGCCGTGCCCCACGCGCCGCCGCCGATGACCCCGATTCTCATGCCTTCACACCCGCACCGCGCGCGGCTTCGGCAAGCGGATCAAGCGGCCAGCGCGGGCGCGCCAGCGTGTCTAGACCGTCGGTAAATCCCGCCGCAAAGCGCTCATACCCAGCCCACGCAATCATCGCAGCATTATCCGTGCACAGCCAAAGCGGCGGTGCGACGAATGGCAAGCCATGTTTAGCGGCGAGTGCCTGCAATGCAGACCGGATTGCATTGTTTGCGGCAACGCCGCCTGCAACGACCAGCGCTGTTGCGCCGTCGGCCCTTTCGATGGCGCGCGCGGTGCGGTCGATCAGACAATCGACGACCGCTGCCTGAAATGACGCGGCGATGTCTTCGGTTTTGTGGCTGCCGGTTTCATGCGCACGTAGGACCGCGCTCTTAAGACCCGCAAAGGAGAAGTGCGGTTCTGGCGACCTCAGCAACGGCCTCGGCAGCGGAACGGCTTTTGGATCGCCAAGCAGCGCCACGTGTTCAACGGCAGGCCCTCCGGGAAACCCCAGACCCAGCAGTTTTGCCGTCTTGTCGAATGCCTCCCCCGCTGCATCATCAATCGTCGTCGCCAGCCGCCGGTATCGTCCGACACCCTCGACAAACAACAACTGACAATGTCCGCCCGATACAAGCAGCAGCAGATAAGGGAACGCCAGATCGGGATCGGACAAACGCGGGCTGAGCGCATGCCCCTCCAGATGATTGACCGCGACCAAGGGCTTGCCCGCCGCGTGCGCCAAAGCCTTGGCTGTCACCAGCCCGACCATCACGCCACCGATCAACCCCGGTCCCGCCGTTGCCGCCACCGCGTCAACACCCGCCAATGTCATTTTTGCATCCGCCAGCGCGCCCTCGACCAACGGAATCAGCGCCTCAACATGCGCGCGTGCCGCAATTTCGGGGACGACGCCGCCATAGGGGCGGTGCGCCGCTTCCTGCCCCGCCAGCCGGTGCGCGAGGACTTGCCGGTCGCCGGTCACAACGGCGGCAGCGGTCTCGTCACAGCTTGATTCGATGCCGAGGATGATGAGGGGTTTCCCAAACATGCCCACGTCGCTAGCACAGCGAGCCTATGCCTGCCACAAACTCCCCTCCTCGGGCCCCATTCCGCCTCGGCACTCGTGCCTCTCCGCTTGCCTTGGCGCAGGCGCATATGACGAAGGCCGCGCTGATTGTGGCCCACGGCTGGGATGACGCCGCCATAGAGATTGTCGCGGTGACGACCGAGGGCGACATTGTACTCGACCGGCCTTTGGCGGAAATCGGCGGCA
Source organism: Sphingomonas sp. (assembly GCA_031369985.1). Taxonomy (GTDB): domain Bacteria; phylum Pseudomonadota; class Alphaproteobacteria; order Sphingomonadales; family Sphingomonadaceae; genus Sphingomonas_O. The sequence continues at coordinate 38,679 of JANMPU010000046.1, forward strand.
AGGCGCTTTGGACCAAAACGCTTGATGCCAAACTGCTCGCAGGCGAGATCGATTTTTCGGTCCATTCGATGAAGGACGTCGAAACGATCCGCCCCGATGCGATTATACTCGCGGCGATCCTCGAACGCGCTGACCCGCGCGACCGGTTGATCGGCGCAGCGAGCTTGGCCGCATTGCCCGAAAATGCCCGCGTCGGCACCAGTTCCCCCCGCCGCGCGGCGCAGGTCCAGCGGTTGCGCCCTGACGTGCAGATCGTGGGCTTTCGCGGCAACGTCGCGACGCGGCTCGGCAAGCTGGAGAAAGGCGAGGCGGACGCGACTTTGCTTGCCGCCGCAGGGCTCGACCGTCTGGGCAGTCCCGAGATTGGCGTCGCGCTTGACTCCGCCGATATGCTCCCCGCCGCTTCGCAGGGCGCGGTCGGGATCGAGGCGCGAACCAATGACGCGGAAATGCGCGCACTGCTTGATGCCATCAACCACGCCCCCACGCGCCAAGCTGTCGAGGCTGAACGGGCACTGCTCGCGGCGCTGACGGCAGATTGCCATTCGCCGGTTGGTGCGCATGCCCATTGGGAGGGCGATGTGTTGACGCTTACGGCTGAACTGCTGTCGGGCGATGGCCGCGATCATGTCCGCGACACCATTATTGTTGAGACGCCTGAAGCGCCGGGGGTGTTGGCGCGGCTGCTGCTGGATCGTGCGACACCGGGGCTGCGCGCGCTGTTTGGCGGGTGATCCCGCTGCTCATCCTGCGGCCCGAGCGCGGGGCACTGGCGACAGCAAAGCGCGCCGAGGCCATGGGCTTGTCGCCGATGATCCGGTCTTTGTTCAGGGTCGTGCCGCGCGCGTGGGATGCTACCGATCCCGCGCTGTTTGATTCGATCCTGCTGACCAGTGCCAATGCAGTGCGTTATGGCGGCGGGGCAGTGGCGCTCTATCGTGACTTGCCCGCCTTTGCGGTGGGGGCCGCCACTGCCCAAGCTGCGCGCGAAACCGGCTTTACGACCGTCACCGATGGCGAAGGTAATGCCGCCGACACAATCCGTGCTCTGGGGAAGGCGGGTTATTCGCGCCCGCTGCACCTCGCGGGTGAGGACCGCACCCCCTATCCGCATGTGCCCTTCACCGTAACCGCGCGCGTTGTTTATGTGGCCGATCCCATCGAGGTTGAGCTCCCCACGGGTCGCTATGCCGCGCTCATCCATTCGGCGCGGGCAGCAGAGCGTTTTGCCGAGATGTGCCCCTCGCATCCGCTGGTTGACGTGGTCGCGATCAGTGCGTCGGTCGCAGATGCGGTGCGCACGGGCTGGCGCACGCTCGTGACGGCCGACGCGCCAACTGATCAAGCGATGCTGGCACTTGCCGCGCCGCTGTGCAAAAGCACATCCGTTCCAAACGGAAAGCATTGATGGCGAGCCAATACGACCCCGTTCCCCGACCCGCGCGACCGTGGCGCACGGCGATGATCATTGCTTCGTTCGCGTTCCTCGGTGGCCTTGCGCTGATGGCATGGGCTCTGACGCGGTGGGAGCCGCTGAAGAAAATGGCGGGTATAAACGCGCCCGTGCCTGTTGCTATTCAAGCACCTGCCAATCGGCCCTTGGTCGCGGCAACGCCTTCATCCGAAGCCCCGCCGGTCGCGCCAACGCTTGTGCCTTTGGGTGCGACCGAAGCGCGGCTCGCTGATCTCGAAGGGCGCATGTCGCGGATCGATCTGCGCGCAACGGCGGCGGAGGGCAATGCCGGTCGGGCCGAAGGGCTGTTGATCGCTTTCGCTGCACGCCGTGCGCTCGACCGTGGCGTGGCGCTCGGCTACATCGAAAGCGAACTCCGCGACCGTTTCGGCAACAGCCAGCCGCGCGCAGTTGCTGCCATCATCGCGGGCGCGCAGCAACCCGTGACCGTCGAAGCGCTCTCGCAAAGCCTGACTGTACTCACTCCCGATCTGGTCGGCGGTGGCGCGACTGAAGGGTGGTGGGACGCGACCCGCCGCACGTTGAACAGCTTGATCGTGGTGCGTCAGGCAGGGACTGAATCCCCCGCTGCTGACGACCGCATCGACCGCGCGCAACTCCGCCTGCAAGCTGGCCAAGTCGAAAGTGCGCTTGCTGAAATCGCCCGCCTTCCCGCGCGCGACAAAGCTGCCGACTGGATGGTGAAAGCACGCCGCTACATCGAATCGCACCGTGCGCTCGACATTATCGAAGCCGCCGCGCTGACCGATACGCCCAACGCCGCGCCTGCGCCCAAAGCAGAACCCGCACCTGTCCCCGCGCCATCGGTGCCGGTCGACGAAAACACTCTCTAAACAACAGGACGAATGCCCGTGACAATCGAAGCCGAATGGTGGGACTATGAAGATGCCGATGAACTTGCGGATGCGGTTGCGGGCGATGTCGGCTTCATCATCGATTCGGCGCTCGACGGGCATGACCGCGCGTTGATCGCGCTGCCCGGCGGCCAAACGCCGCTGCTCGCGCTGAAAAAACTCGCCGCGCAGAAACGCCATTGGAAGGATGTGACGATCATCCCGACTGACGACCGCATTGTGGAGGTCACGAGCGAGTTGTCGAACGTCGCAATGCTGGCAAAGATTTTCTTGCCGCTCGGTGCGCGGGTTATCCCACTGACTGGGGCGACCGCGTCCGATTACAAGATGAGCGGGAAAGCTGCTGATGCGCGTTTGCAGGATTTGCCCTGGCCGCCCGATCTCGTCTGGCTCGGCATGGGAGCGGATGGGCATACGGCCTCGATTTTCCCCGGGCCCGACTTGGATGAAGCGCTGAACGGGCCGAAGGAACGACGGGCTTTGGGCGTTATGCCCGATCCGATGCCTGAGGATGCCCCAGTTGCGCGGGTTTCGCTGTCAAAGGCGTCGATATTGGCGGCGCGGGCCATGCTGATCACGATTTCGGGTGCGGAGAAGAAAGCTGTTCTGGAGCGCGCGATTGAGGATGGGGCGGGGAGTGCGTTGCCGATCGGACGAGTGCTGGCGGATTGTGAGCTGGCGGTGGATATTCACTGGCTCGAGGGGTGAGTGAGAAGCCTCAAGCGAAGTTGCCGATCACAATTCCAATCAAGATTGTCATGAGCAAAAGCAGTGCGAATCGATTTCTCCGCCGAACTATCGGCGGGCCCTTGTAAAACGGTCCACGCTCGATTTGAGCACACCGGAAATTTGGGTAGCGTTGTGCCATCGCTGACATATGGCGAATGTTTCTTACGAGAAAGTTGAAGCACCACGGGCAAAGCCCGTGTCTTCGTCGGTCCTCGTGGCTGCGCCGAGGCCGGCCGCGCTTGTGTGAAGTCGATTTAAGTTCCTTAAATCGTCTCACACATCGCGATGGAGCGGGCGAAGGGATTCGAACCCTCGACCCCGACCTTGGCAAGGTCGTGCTCTACCCCTGAGCTACGCCCGCTCGAGCGTTTGCCAGCACAAGAGGCTGGCGGGTGAGGCGCGGCTGTTAGCAGTGGGTTGCCGGCTGCGCAATCCCCTTGGCACATGCCCGGACACAACACATATACAATTATAAATCCGTTCGGGCTGAGCCTGTCGAAGTCCTGTCTTTCTTCGCTAACGTGCATAAAGAAGGACAGCCCTTCGACAGGCTCAGGATGAACGGTTAGTATAAATCGACTGGAGACAGAATTTGGCGACCCTTGGTATGAGTGCGAGCGAGCGGACCGAGATTGAGGCATTTCGCATTGATGTCATCGAGCCGTCGATGACCAGCCTCGTCATCCTCGATTTCTGGGCCGAATGGTGCGGGCCATGCAAGGCGTTGGGGCCAGTGCTGGAAAAGGTCGCAGCGGAGTATGCGTCGAAAGGTGTTATCCTCAAAAAAGTCGATGTTGACGCGAACAAGGCCGTTGCGGCGCAATTCCGCGTGCAATCGATCCCAACCGTTTATGCCGTGTTTCAGGGGCAGTTGGTCATGGACCTGACCCCCGCGCGCACCGAAGGGGCACTGAAGCAAGCGCTTGATACGATCCTGAAGCAAATCCCGGTGCAGGGTACGGAGCAGGCGCTTGAGGCCGAGATCGAGCCGCTGATCGCGATGGGTGAAGAAGTGCTCGCGTCGGGCGATGCCGAACGCGCGGCGGGGATTTTTGCGCAGATTATCGAAATGGCACCTGGCGATCCGCAAGCGTTGTCCGGCTTTCTGCGAGCGCAGGTGTTGTTGGGGCAGATCGATGAAGCGGAGGCGTTTCTGGTCGATTTGCCCCCCGAACTCGCTAAGGATCCAGCTGTCGTGCGTGCGGCTTCGGCCGTTGCCTTGGCCCGCGATGCCAAGCCCGTGGCGGACCTGAGCGGTCTTACGGCGGAGGTCACCGCCAATCCCGAAGATCATGCCAAGCGCTTTGAACTTGCTGGCGGCCTGATGGCAGCCGGCGATCGCAACAGCGCGGCGGATCATCTGCTCGAAATCATCCGCGCCGACCGTGAATGGAACGACGGCGCGGCCAAGGCGCAGCTGCTCAAACTCTTCGACGTCGTCGGCGTCATGGACCCGTGGGTTTCGGCCCAACGCCGCCGCCTCTCTGCGGTGCTGTTCACATGAGCCAGAAAACTGACACCATCCAGCGCATCTCGATCTTCCCTATCGGTGGCGCTCTGCTGTTTCCGCGTATGCACCTCCCGCTGCACATTTTCGAGCCGCGATACCGGGCGCTGATCAGCGATGCAATGGCGCGCGACCGGCGCATCGGCATGATCCAACCCAAGCCCGTGCAGGCCAACCGCGATGGCCCCACGCAGCTGTTCGACATCGGTTGCGTCGGTAAAATCGCGCATGTCGAAGCGATGGATGACGGGCGCTATAACATCGTCCTCGAAGGCGTGGCCCGCTTCCGCGTCGTGCGCGAACTCGACGTCACCACCCCCTTCCGCCAGATCGAAGCGCAGATCGAAGCTGACAATGCCGACGATACCAACCTCGACCTCGCCCGCCGTGCGAGCATCGAACAGGAATCGCGCGCCTTTGCCGAAGCGCAGGGTTACGCCGTCGATTGGGAAGCCGTCTCGCGACTCGACGACGAAGCGCTCGTCAACGGCATCGCCCAGATCGCGCCCTTCGATGCGGCGGCGAAGCAGGCTTTGTTGGAGGCGGCATCACTGTCAGACCGCGCCGATCTGATCGTGCAATTGATGCAGTTCTTCGGGCGGCATGGCGGCGAAGAGCGAGTGACGTTGCAGTAGGACTTTTTGCTCTCGGGCGTTGTTCCGGCAATACTTTACGACACAACTGACGCCGAGCTGCGGGTTAGAATAATGTGCTGTTACATTGGGTTAACCCGTCGCAGCTATGATCGCTCCGGATTGTCGAGTTTGGAGATTTCGCCGTGCGTTGGGATGTGTTTTTAGCAGTCATCGCGGTGGTATGCGCCCTTGCCGCGCTGAAGATTCTTGGACGTGCTTATCTACGCTGGCGGATCGCGCGTTGGGCAGAACCGCAGGGTTATACTTTGGTCAGTTTTCGGCATGCTGGATTGGGCGAAGGTCCGTCAGGCTGGCGGCGCACTGAAAATCGCGACGAGCTTCACGTGGAACTTTGTGACATACATGGCCGCCGCCGGTCCGGCTGGTTTTGTTTAGGAGATAACATCAACCCATTTAGTTTTCAGGCTGAAATGATCTGGGATTGATCACGGCGACGCCCGCAGCGGCCAGTATTTAGACCTGCATACCCTGCAACAATTTCGGCACCGTCCCACTTTCCCCCCGCGCTTCGGCCATGAACAGCGACTTGAGCGGCGCGATCTTCTGCACTGCGCCGAGGCCAAACCGCCGCACGGCGCGCGCGGGCTTGCCCGGAATCGCGAACAACCGGTTGAGCGTATCGGTCGCGACTGAGACCGACAGCGTGTCGGTGCTCCGCCAGCGCTGGTAATGCGCGAGCACTTGCGCATCGCCCAGGTCAAGGCCGATCCGCGAGCCCTCGACCAGCACTTCGGTCAGCGCGGCGACATCACGGAAGCCGAGATTCAAGCCCTGCCCCGCAATCGGATGGATCCCGTGGGCCGCGTCGCCGACAAGCGCCAGCCGCTCGCCGACAATTGTTGCGGCGTGGTGGAACCCCAGCGGCCAGCTCGAGCGCGGCGCGGCGGCGGACAAGTCGCCTAGGATATTCCCCGTCCGCTTCTGCGCCTCGACCGCAAAGGCATGGTCGGACAGCGCCATCACGCCCGCCGCGTCCTTCGCATCCACGGTCCATACCAACGCCGACCGGTTCCCCGGCAGCATTGGCAGCAACGCAAACGGTCCCTCGGGATAGAAAATCTCGTGCGCGACATTGTCATGCGGAATGCTGTGATCGAACGCCGAAATGATCGCTGCGCTGTCATATTTCCAGTTGGCAATGCGGATGCCCGCCGCGGTCCGCGTCGGCGAATTGCGGCCTTCTGCAGCGACGAGCAGGTCGGCGCGGATCACGCTCCCGTCATCAAGCGTCGCCGTCACGCCGCTTTCATTGCGCTCGACCGAAACCGCCCGCGCCGGTTGCCGCAAATCAATATGCGTGGCACCCACCGTCGCCTCACGCAGCACCCGGCGCAGGATGCGGTTCTCGACCATCGTGCCAAGCGCGTCATCCTCCGGCGTAAAGTCGAGCGCCCCTTTGCTCAACCCATCACGCACTTCAATCCGCCGGATCTTGCACCCATGTGGGCCGAGCGCATCTGCAATCCCGATCGCCTCAAGCATCCGCCACGACGCCGAAGCAATCGCCGACGCGCGACCATCGAAGCTGTCTGACAGCGTTTTCGCCGGATCAGCCGGGTCGACGACAATGGTGCGGATGCCATGCGCGTCAAGCGCAAGGGCCAGCGTCAGGCCGACGAGACCGCCGCCGAGGATCAGGATTTCTGTGCGTTGCATGACGCCCGTTTAGCGACGCGCTGGCGGCATGTCGAAGGATTGCGACATCATGCCGCTCTCGCAACACTCTTGAGCCCGAGCAGCGGTGCGAGATAATGCCCGGTATAGCTGCGCGGTTCCTTCGCGACCGTTTCGGGTGTTCCCACAGCGACAATCTCCCCGCCGCGCGTGCCGCCCTCCGGCCCCAAGTCGATGACCCAGTCCGCCGTTTTGATCACTTCGAGATTATGTTCGATCACGACCACGCTGTTGCCCTGTTCGACCAGCGCGTGGAGCACTTCTAACAGCTTGCGGACGTCCTCAAAGTGGAGCCCGGTGGTCGGCTCGTCGAGGATATAGAGCGTTTGCCCCGTCGCCCGCCGGCTCAGTTCTTTGGCAAGTTTGACGCGTTGCGCCTCGCCACCGGAAAGCGTCGTCGCTTGCTGCCCGACCTTGACATAGCCGAGGCCCACTTCGAGCAGCATAGCCATTTTGTCGCGGATGCCCGGCACAGCCTTGAAAAATTCAACAGCGTCCTCGACGGTCATGTCGAGTATGTCGGCAATGCTTTTGCCCTTGAACTTCACTTCCAATGTTTCGCGGTTGTAGCGTTGGCCGTGGCACACGTCGCAGGTCACATAAACGTCAGGCAGGAAGTGCATTTCGATCTTGATCAGGCCATCGCCAGTGCACGCCTCGCAGCGGCCACCCTTCACGTTGAAGCTGAAGCGTCCGGGTTTGTAGCCGCGCGCGGCGGATTCGGGGAGGGCCGCGAACCAATCACGGATTTGCGTGAAGCTGCCGGTATAAGTCGCAGGGTTCGACCGCGGGGTCCGCCCGATGGGCGACTGGTCGATGTCGATGACTTTGTCGAGAAACTGCAGCCCCTCGATCTTTTCATGATGCCCCGCGAGCATCCGTGCCCCGTTCAATGCGCGAGCGGAGGCGGCATAAAGCGTATCAATCGTGAACGATGATTTCCCCGATCCGCTGACGCCCGTAACACAGGTAAAGGTACCAAGCGGGATGCTCGCGGTGACGTCCTTCAGATTGTTCGCCCGCGCGCCTTTGACGGTCAGCTTCTTGCCATTGCCCTTGCGCCGCGTCTTCGGGATCGGGACGCTGCGCCGCCCGCTGAGATAATCACCGGTCAGGCTGCCCTCACAATCAAGAATATCCTGCAGCGTCCCTTGCGCGACAATCGCCCCGCCATGCACGCCCGCGCCCGGCCCCATATCAACGACATGGTCGGCCGTACGGATCGCATCTTCGTCATGCTCAACGACAATCACCGTATTGCCGAGATCGCGCAGGCGGCGCAGTGTGATCAGCAGGCGGTCATTGTCCTTCTGGTGCAAACCAATGCTCGGTTCATCGAGGACGTAGAGGACGCCCGACAAGCCCGACCCGATCTGTGAGGCAAGGCGAATGCGCTGGCTCTCGCCGCCGCTCAGCGTGCCCGACGTGCGGTCGAGATTGAGATAATCGAGACCGACATTGTTGAGGAAACCGAGCCGCTCGACGATCTCTTTCAGGATGCGTTCGGCAATCTGGTTCTGTTGATCAGTTAGCTTCGCGGGCATTGCTTCAAAAAATGCCAGCGCCGGGCCGACCGCGCGACGCGTCGACATGCTGATATCTTCGCCCGCAATCTTTACCGCGAGCGCTTCGGGCCTGAGCCGCGCGCCGTGGCATGTCTCGCACGGTTTGGCGGTCTGATATTTGCTGAGCTCCTCGCGCATCCAAGCACTTTCGGTGCCGAGCAGGCGGCGGTTGAGATTGCCGATCACCCCTTCAAACGGCTTTTTGACTTCATAACTTTTGCGCCCATCCATGAACCGCAACGTAACTGGTTTTCCACCCGTCCCGTGGAGGATGATCAGCTGGACCTCGCCCTGTAAGTCTTTCCAAGGCGTTTCGAGGCTGAACCCGAACTCGGTCGCGAGACTGCCCAGCACTTGCATGTAATAAGGCGAGGGCGGGTTTGACTTCGCCCAAGGGACAACCGCACCCTTTTTGATGCTCAGGGCATGGTTGGGGACGACGAGATCATCGTCGAATTCCTGACTTTCGCCCAAGCCATCGCACGCCGGGCAGGCCCCCTGCGGCGCGTTGAAGCTGAATAACCGTGGTTCGATTTCTGAAATGGTGAAACCCGACACGGGACAAGCAAATTTTTCGCTGAACGTGATACGGCCTTCAGGGGCATATTCCCCCGCGACCAACTTCTTGCTCCCCTCCCGACCTTTCGGGAGGGGCTGGGGGTGGGGTTCTTGGTCTGACGAAAGCTGGGCTTGATTAGCGGAAGCGCCCACCCCCGACCCCACCCGGGAGGCCGGGAGGGGAGAAGCATCCGCTGGATCGACATAGGCCAGTCCATCAGCCAGTTTCAGCGCCTGCTCGAATGAATCCGCTAAGCGGGATTCGATCCCCTCGCGTACAACGATTCGGTCGATGACGACTTCGAGGTCATGCTTGTATTTCTTGTCGAGCGCAGGCGCTTCGTCGATTTCGTAAAACACGCCGTCGATGCGCACGCGGGTATAGCCCGCTTTCTGCCATTCGAGCAGTTCCTTGCGATACTCGCCCTTGCGTCCGCGCACGACCGGGGCGAGCAGATAGGCGCGCGTTCCTTCGGGAAGTACCATCACCCGGTCGACCATCTGGCTGACTTGCTGCGCGCTGATCGGCAGGCCTGTGGTCGGCGAATAGGGCACGCCAACCCGCGCCCACAGCAGGCGCATGTAATCGTAAATCTCGGTCACCGTTGCGACCGTCGAACGCGGGTTCCGCGATGTCGTTTTCTGTTCGATGCTGATCGCGGGCGAAAGCCCCTCGATATGATCGACATCGGGCTTTTGCATCAGCTCCAAAAACTGCCGCGCATAGGCACTGAGGCTCTCGACATAACGCCGCTGTCCCTCGGCATAAATCGTGTCGAACGCCAGTGAAGATTTGCCTGATCCCGACAAGCCGGTGATGACCGTCAAGGTCTCGCGCGGAATGTCGAGGCTGATGTCTTTAAGGTTGTGCTCGCGGGCGCCACGGACGCTGATGTGGGAAAGACTCATAGGTGCCGCTGTTCCAGATTTGTTCGGTAGGCGCAAGGCAGCCTTAGGGCTGTATTTTCACCCGCCGCACGCTGATGATCTGCACTGGCTTGGCAATCATCTGCCCCCTTAAAATGCCTTGGCCCAGCGTGGGGGACAACGGCACGTCATAGATTTTGCGCGCAACGTCCATCCCTTCGACGACTTGACCAAAGGCGGCATAACCGTCGCGGCTGCCGGGGTCTTCGCGCGTCGGATCGGCATCGAAATAGGGCTGGTCGGACAGCAGGATGGTAAAATCGCCGGTCGCCGTCCCGGGTGCAAGTCGGGCCATCGAAAGCGTTCCCGCTTTGTGAAGTATGCCCGTCACGGTTGTTGGTTCATGCGTGATGGGTTTCAGCACGCGCTTCGGGTCGCCGCGCGGCCCGGCTTGGATGATGCCGTTGGGTGGGGTTCCCCAATCGAGCTTCATCACGCGGTAAAATGTCGTCCCGTCAAAGCGCTTCTGATCGACATATGTAATGAAATTGCGCGCGGTGATCGGGGCGCGTTTGACGTCGATCTCCATCGTCATCGTGCCAAGGTCGGTCGTCATAGCAACCCGGACGACGTCGGGCAGGGGCGCGAGCGGGACCGGTTTGGCGCGCTTTGTTGGGGCGGCCGCTGTGAGGGTGATGAGTGCAATAAGCGCGAATCGGATGGACATCAGCGGATTATGCCACTCACGCGCCACAAAAAAAGGGGCCACCTTTCGGCAGCCCCTTTTCGTTGGTCCTCTCCAGAACCTTATGCCCGAAACCTATTATTAGTCGCGGTCGCCCGTCAGGAAGGCGGGAGCAAATTCGGGGGCGGGGCTGTTGTCGTCATCCGACTTGGCCGCACGACCGCCGCCGTAGCCGCCACCGTCACCACGGGGCGGACGATCACCGCCACCGTCACGACGCGGACCGCGATCACCGCCGCCATCACGGCGCGGGCCACGGTCGCCACGGCCTTCGCCGTCACGACGCGGGCCACGGTCCGGACGATCACCGCGCGGGCGTTCTTCACGGGGTGGACGTGTGTCTTCGAGTTCGGCACCAGTTTCCTGATCGACGACGCGCATCGACAGGCGGACCTTGCCGCGCGGATCGATTTCGAGGACCTTGACCTTCACGGCCTGTCCTTCGCTCAGCACGTCAGTGACTTTCTCGGTCCGTTCGTTGCGGATTTCGCTGACGTGGACGAGGCCATCCTTGCCGCCCATGAAGTTCACGAACGCGCCGAAATCGACCATGTTGACGACTTTGCCGTCATAGACCTTGCCGACTTCGGCTTCCTCGACGATGCCCGAAATCCACTTGCGTGCGGCTTCGATCTGGCTCGGGTCGGACGAGCTGATCTTGATCAACCCTTCGTCATCGATGTCGACCTTGGCACCCGTGGTTGCCACGATTTCGCGGATGACCTTGCCGCCCGTGCCAATGATGTCGCGGATTTTCGCTTTGTCGATCTGCATCGTTTCGATGCGCGGCGCGAATTCGGACAGTTCGGTGCGGGTTTCGCCCAGTGCCTTGGCCATTTCGCCAAGGATGTGCGTGCGCCCTTCGGCTGCCTGCTTCAGTGCCTGCTTCATGATTTCTTCGGTAATGCCGGCGATTTTGATGTCCATCTGCATCGTCGTGATGCCTTCGGACGTGCCCGCAACCTTGAAATCCATGTCGCCCAAGTGATCTTCGTCGCCGAGGATGTCGCTGATCACCGCGAATTCCTTGCCTTCGAGGATCAGGCCCATCGCGATGCCCGAAACGGGACGCTTCAACGGCACACCCGCGTCCATCATGCTGAGCGAACCGCCGCAGACGGTGGCCATCGACGACGAGCCGTTGCTCTCCGTAATGTCGGACAGGACGCGGATCGTGTAGGGAAAGTCTTCCTTCGACGGCAGCACCGGGTGCAGCGCGCGCCAGGCGAGCTTGCCGTGGCCGACTTCGCGACGCCCGGGGGCACCGAAACGACCCACTTCACCGACCGAATAGGGCGGGAAGTTATAGTGGAGCATGAAGTTCGAATAGCTGAGACCATTCAGGCCGTCGATCATCTGTTCGGCGTCCTTCGTGCCAAGCGTGGTCGTGCAGATCGACTGGGTTTCGCCGCGCGTGAACAGCGCCGACCCGTGCGTGCGCGGCAGGAAGCCGACGATGGCGTCGATGGGGCGGATCTGCGTCGTCGTGCGGCCATCGATGCGCGCGCCATCCTTCAGGATCGCAGTGCGGACGATTTCCGCTTCGAGCTTCTTCATCAGCTTGCCCGCGGCCATCTGGTCCTGCGGCGTTGCGTCGGCGAAGGCTTCCTTGCCCTTGGCGCGCGCTTCGTTGAGCAGGTTCGACCGCTTCGACTTGTCGGTGACCTTATAGGCCGCTGCAATGTCCTTGCCGATCAGCTTCTTGAGCTTGTCCTTAGCAGCCGAGAGGTCTGCCTGCGGGGCCATCGCCCACGGCTCCTTGGCAGCTTGTTCGGCGAGATTGATGATCGCCTTGATGACCGTCTGAATGCCGCGATGCGCGAACATGACGGCGCCGAGCATGACGTCTTCCGAAAGCTCTTTGGCTTCGGACTCAACCATCATGACCGCGTCATGCGTGCCTGCGACCACCAGATCGAGGTCACCGGCGGCAACCTGTTCGTCGGTGGGGTTCAGAATATATTCGCCATCGACATAACCGACGCGCGCGGCAGCGATGGGGCCCATGAAGGGAACGCCCGAGAGGGTCAGCGCAGCCGAGGCCGCAACCATTGCCAGCACATCAGGTTCGTTCACGCCGTCATAGGACATGACCTGACAGATCACGTTGATTTCATTATAGAAACCTTCTGGGAACAGCGGGCGGATCGGACGGTCGATCAGGCGCGAAACCAGCGTTTCCTTTTCGGTCGCGCCACGTTCGCGCTTGAAGAAGCCGCCGGGGATGCGGCCTGCGGATGAATATTTTTCCTGATAGTGGACGGTCAGCGGGAAGAAGTCCTGCCCTTCCTTCACCGAACGGGCGGCGGTCACGGCACAAAGCACCACTGTTTCGCCGAGCGTTGCCATCACAGCACCATCGGCTTGGCGGGCAACACGGCCCGTTTCGAGCTTGAGGGTTTGTCCGCCCCACTCGATTTCGACTGTTTTCATGTTAAACATTATATTTCCTTCAGACCCGCGAGCCCTATGCTGCGGGGGCCTCAATTGGGCAGACATCCGGTCTGCGAGCGGTGCGGGCGCTGATGGCCCTATGCGCCCCGCTGAATTGCGGGACTTACGAAAACGGCCCCCGCCAAAGTTATTGGGCGGGAGCCGTTCGAGTTACTTACGAAGACCAAGCTTCGAAATGAGATCGGTGTAGCGGCCAACGTCTTCGCGCTTCAGATAATCGAGCAGCGTGCGACGCTTGTTGACCAGCATGAGCAAGCCGCGACGCGAATG
>JANMPU010000097.1:0-13349 GCA_031369985.1 Sphingomonas sp.
CTTCACGCCGAGCTTTTCAAGGTGGAGCATCGCGACCTTTTCGTCGAGGTGCTTGGGCAGGACATAGACTTCGTTCTTGTAATTCTCGCCCTTGGTCCACAATTCAATCTGCGCCAGCACCTGATTGGTGAAGCTGGCCGACATCACGAACGATGGGTGGCCAGTCGCGCAGCCGAGGTTCACGAGGCGTCCCTTGGCAAGAATGATGATCTGCTTGCCGTCAGGGAATTCGACGAGGTCAGTGCCCGGCTTTACTTCAGTCCACTTGTAGTTGCTGAGCGCCGCGATCTGGATTTCCGAATCGAAGTGACCGATGTTGCAGACAATCGAGTTCGGCCGCATCGCTTTCATGTGATCTGCCGTGATGACGTCGGCATTCCCGGTCGCGGTGCAGAAAATGTCGGCACGCGTCACGGCTTCTTCCATCGTGACGACTTCGAAGCCTTCCATTGCGGCTTGCAATGCGCAAATCGGATCGACTTCGGTGACCATCACGCGCGCGCCGCCATTGCGGAGTGACTGGGCCGAACCCTTGCCGACGTCGCCGAACCCGGCAACGCAAGCGACTTTGCCAGCGAGCATGACGTCGGTCGCGCGACGAATGGCGTCAACGAGTGATTCCTTGCAGCCATAGAGATTGTCGAACTTCGACTTGGTCACGCTGTCGTTCACGTTGATCGCGGGGAACGGCAGTTCGCCCTTCTTGGCGATTTCATACAAGCGGTGAACGCCAGTCGTGGTTTCTTCCGAAACGCCCTTCAGCGCAGCAACTGTGTCCGTCAGATAGCCGGGCTTCCGGGCAACATATGCCTTCAGCGCGCGCTGCATTTCGACTTCTTCTTCATTCTCGGGTTCGGGCATCGTGTGTCCGGCTTCCAGCTTCGCGCCCCAAAGTGCGAACATGGTCGCATCGCCGCCATCGTCGAGGATGATGTTGGCGGTCTGGCCGGGGATCGTGCGGTCCCAACTGAAAATATCGCCGACATAGTTCCAGTAATCCGCAAGGCTTTCACCCTTTACCGCGAAAACCGGCACGCCAGTGGCAGCGATGGCAGCCGCCGCATGATCCTGCGTCGAGAAAATGTTGCACGTTGCCCAGCGAACATCGGCACCAAGCGCCGTCAGCGTTTCAATGAGAACGGCCGTCTGGATCGTCATATGCAGCGACCCGACAATGCGCGCACCCGAAAGCGGCTTCGACGCGCCGAATTCATCACGCAGCGCCATAAGGCCCGGCATTTCGGTTTCAGCAATGTCGATTTCGCGACGGCCAAAGCCTGCGAGGTCGATGTCAGCAATCACGTAATCGGCATTGTTCAGCACAGCAGCGGTGGCCACGGGTAATCTCCGGATCAGGTTGGAATTCTCCGCCTACTAGCGTCGCCACCGCCCAAAAGCAAATATAAAGATTTCTTTATATGTTAGCGTCTCGCCATCACTACAGCACATTGCCCGCCGTCAAACAGAGGCTGCACGCCTGCCCGCTCGGCCAACGCGGCGAGCGCCTGAAAGCTCGGCCGCTCACTCACGGCCGCGTCGGTAATCGAACTTAAATCGCTGCAGCTCAAACCGTCCGCGCCTGCACCGTAACGATTGGCAACCTTCGTGACATAACTGTCATAAGCATTCAGCGCACGACTCTGTCCTACAGCCTCGGCAAAATGCGCTCGCAGTGTATTGTTCACTTGCATGAGCGTCGGGCGGGCCTGCACGACGAACTTGTTGTAGCGAGCGAGCATATTGCCCTGCGCGCGGCAGCGGAGCGCGGAGACCATCAACATGGTTTCAAGATCACGGACTTTGGCGGCGGCGACTTGATCGGCTTTCCAGCAAGCGGCGTGAACAGGTGCGGCGGCGATAACCATGGCGGCGAGTGCGACAACAAGTGTTCGGAGCATGAGGGGTCCCCCTGAGTATTGAAAGGGGGAAGCTGGGCTCGCGGGCTTGCATTAATCTTGAGGAAACTCGTTAACGAGCCTTGCATGAGACCAACCGAGGCGCGAAATGGCAGTCAAGACGCGACTCAAAAGGAGACTCCGAATGACGATTTCGATTGGCGACAAATTCCCCGCGAGCACTTTGGTTAAAGTGACTGACGCCGGCCCCGAACCCGTTTCAAGCGCCGATTATTTCGCGGGCCGCAAGGTTGCGCTGTTCTCGGTCCCCGGCGCGTTCACGCCGACCTGTTCGGCCAAGCACCTCCCCGGCTTCGTCGAAAAAGCCGCCGAGCTTCACACCAAAGGCATTGACGAAATTGCCTGCACTGCGGTCAATGATCCGTTCGTGATGGGCGCATGGGGCAAAGGCGCGGGCGTCGATGGCAAAGTCACGATGCTGGCCGACGGCAATGCCGACCTCGTCACTGCACTCGGTCTGACGATGGACGGCAGCAAGTTTGGCATGGGGACGCGCGGCCAGCGGTTTTCGATGGTCGTCAATGACGGCACCGTCGAGCAATTGAATGTCGAAGCCGGCGGCGAATTCCGCGTCAGTGCGGCGGAATATATGCTCGAACAGCTCTAGGCGGCTAATCTTGCGACTGTCATCGTTCGCGGATAGACGCGGACGATGACAGAACAATCCGTAAAAATCCAAACAGGCCGTGCCCTCGTCGATGAACTCGACACGCTTTTCAATGCCGCCACCAAACGCCTGCGCGATGCCGTTAAAGCCTATGTGCTGAACGGCACGCGGCCCGATCCTGCTGCCCGGAGCGACGGCAGCTTTGCCTATCCCGAAATACGGGTGCAATATTCGGGTGAGGAAAACGGCCCGGTTCCGCTGCGGTCCTTCGGGCGTCTGACGCAGGCCGGACATTATGTGACCAGCGTGACCAAACCACGGCTGTTTGCCGATTATTTGACCGAGCAACTCGACCTGTTGATTGCCGATTATGATGTGACTGTCGAGGTTGGCGCCGGGCGACAGGAAATTCCGTTTCCCTATGTCCTTGATGCCGATATTGATCTGGATACCGTGAGCACGACCGAATTGTCGCGTTGGTTCCCGACGACCGAGCTTGCGCATATCGGCGACGAGATTGCAGACGGCATTTTTGATGTGGGACGCGGCGCGCGGCCACTCGCGCTGTTCGATGGGCTGCGCACTGATTTCTCGCTGGCGCGGCTGCGGCACTACACAGGGACGCCCCCCGAAGATGTCCAGAAATATGTGCTATTCACCAATTACCACCGCTATGTGGACGAATTCGCACGCTGGGCGATTGAGCAGCTGAAGGGTGACAGCAATTATACCCACTTGTCGGGCGCGGGCGGTGTTGTCGTCAACCGCGATACGCAAGATCCCGAGGCCGCGATTACCGATAGCGCGTGGCGGCGGCACCAGATGCCAGCATGGCACCTTTGTGCGAAGGACGGCAGCGGAATTACTCTCGTAAACATCGGCGTCGGACCGTCAAACGCGAAGACGATCACCGACCATATGGCGGTGATGCGGCCCGAAGCGTGGTTGATGATCGGCCATTGCGGCGGACTTCGCCCGAGCCAGCGGATCGGCGATTATGTCCTTGCGCATGCCTATCTGCGTGATGACCATGTGCTTGATGATGTGTTGCCGCCCGAAATCCCGGTGCCCGCAATTGCCGAAGTGCAACAGGCGATGGCGCGGGCAGCGGAGACGGTTTCGGGAGAAAGTGGCGAAGTCTTGAAGCGGCGGTTACGGACCGGCACAATCGTGACGACCGATGACCGCAATTGGGAATTGTTGTTTTCGAAATCGGCGCTGCGTTTTTCGCAATCGCGCGCGGTGGGGATCGACATGGAGAGCGCGACGATTGCGGCGCAAGGTTATCGTTTTCGCGTGCCCTATGGGACGCTGTTGTGTGTTTCAGACAAGCCGTTGCATGGTGAATTGAAGCTGCCGGGACAGGCCAACCGCTTCTACGAACGTGCGATTGCCGAGCACATGAAGATTGGGATTGAGGCGTGTAACGAGCTGCGGCGCGAAGGGGCGAAGTTGCATTCGCGGAAATTGCGAGCGTTTAATGAGCCGCCGTTCCGCTAAGCCCGCGGATGCGCATTACGATAAACGTCGAGCAAATGCGCCGCATCGACCGACGTATAAACCTGCGTTGACGATAGACTAGCATGGCCGAGCAATTCCTGAAGACTGCGCAAATCCGCACCCCGCGCCAATAAGTGCGTCGCGAAACTATGCCGCAGCGCATGTGGCGTTGTCCGCGTCGCCAGCCCAAGCCGCTCGCGCGCGACACGGACCGAACGGCGGATGATAGCAGGGTTCAAGGGGCCACCGCGTGCGCCCTTGAACAGCTCGGCATCGCGCGAAATCAGGTGCGGGCAGAGGTCGACATAGCGTTCGATGGCTTCGGAAACTTGGGGTAACAAGGGCACCAACCGCGTCTTGTCGCGTTTGCCGGTCACCGACAGGGTTGCGCCCAAAGGCATTATAGCTCCCGTCAACCCGGTTGCTTCACCGATACGCAGCCCTGCGCCGTAAAGCAGCAGCAACACCGCCCAATCGCGTGCCGAAATCCAGGCTTCATCCGCCCGTCCCGCCACGTCCTCTGCCAGCGCGATTGCTTCGGCAGGCGAAACGGGGCGCGGCACGCCTTTTTTGACGCGCGGTCCCTTGATCCGGGGTTGCGAGTCTGCACCGCCGATAAATTCGATGAAGCAGCGAACTGCGGACAATTCGCGCGCGGCACTCGCGTTGCACAATCCTTCACTGCGGCGCGCGGCGAGGAAGGCGCGGAGTTCGAGTGCTCTGGGGACGCGGGCGCTGCCGAGATGTTCGGATAATCGCTCGGCAGTCGCAACATAAGCACGAACGGTGTGGACCGAGCGTCGGCGGTCCCGTGTCAGATGTTCGGCAAAGGCCGCGACTTCACCCAATCATCTGCCCCGTTTTCGCCCAATCGGCCAAGAAACCGGCGATACCCTTGTCGGTCAGCGGGTGGTTGAACAGCGCTTTGATCACTGCAGGCGGCGCAGTCATAACGTCCGCGCCGATGCGGGCAGATTCGAGGATGTGAACCGGATGCCGAACGCTCGCGACGAGGATTTCGGTGTCGAACGCATAATTGTCATAGATCAAGCGGATATCGCGGATCAGGTCCATCCCGTCCTGCCCGATATCATCAAGCCGCCCGACAAAAGGTGAAATGAAACTGGCGCCTGCCTTGGCGGCGAGCAACGCCTGCGATGGCGCGAAGCACAAGGTCACATTGACCATCGTCCCCTCACCGGTCAGCGCCTTGCAAGTCTTCAGCCCGTCAATCGTCAACGGCACTTTGATGCAGACATTATCCGCGAGTTTGCGCAGGATTTCAGCTTCGCGCATCATGCCCGCATGATCGAGCGCGACGACTTCGGCGGACACCGGCCCTTCGACGAGGCCGCAGATTTCCTTAACGACTTCGGTGAACTGCCGACCCGACTTGGCAATGAGCGACGGATTGGTCGTGACCCCGTCAAGCAAGCCGGTCGCAGCGAGATCGGCAATGTCGGCAGTGTCGGCGGTATCAACGAAAAACTTCATGGGGGATGCGCTCCTTGGTCGCAAACTCCCTATCGTGCGAGGCCGAAGACGGCAATGAGGAGCGGATCGCCCGTTTCCTGCGGATTGGCGCGGATCATCGATTCCTCGCGGGCGATGGCGCGGTAAATGCCGTCGGACGCTTTGCGCGAGACATCATCACGCAGGCCCGCAAAGTCGATACCGGTCGCGAGTTTGAGAGCTTGTGTGACGACGGTGGAGTCGAAGAGTTTCAAACCGTCAGACACGCCGGGCAGCATGGCATCAACAAGTCGCGTGCCGAGTGCGGCACCGAGTTTGTCGGTTGCGGCACTTGATCCACCGCGCACGACCGATAGCGCATCCTCTACGCTCAAAGATGTAATCGCATCAGTCACAATCGGGGCAGCAAGTGCCGCGCCCTTTTCCGCCGCACGGTTGACTTGGCGGGATAGACGCGAGCGGAAAGCGTCGGTGCGCAGGAGTGCGGACACGATGCCGGTCGCAGCAGCGCCGCCAAATTGGTCGGGCACGCTGATCCGCGAAATCTGACTGTCGAAGAATCCGTTTTCCTGCATCAGCGAAGCGAAGGCACGTTGGGAGGAGAGCGAGAGTAAACGGCGGATGGCTTCGACAAGGCTGAACCCGCCCGTCCCTGCGCAGCTGGGCAATGACAAAAGCGGCACCAGCGCCGCCGCGCCAAGCAGTTGACGGCGTTCGATAATCATCATGTCTCTCCCATGCGGCTTTTGTTCGGACAGGATGCCGCTAAGGAAGCGAAATGTCACGCGCGCGTGTTCTTTTGCTCAATGCGGCGCTGGGGCCGCTCGATTACCGTGTGCCGCATGGGACAGCGGTCGAGCCGGGCTCGATTGTGCTCGCGCCTTTGGGTCCGCGCCAGATCGCGGGTGTGGTATGGGAACCGGAACGGATGCCGTCCGACGCAGAGGTTGGCGATAACCGGCTTCGCAATCTGGTTTCGGTGTATGACCTCCCATCCCTCCCCGGGCCGCTGCGGCGATTGATCGAGTGGACAGCGGACTATTATCTGAGCGCGCCTGCTGCTGTGCTGCGAATGAGTTTGCCGAGTGCGTCGGCGCTTGATGACCAGCGGATGATTGTCGAATACCGCGCCTCGGGTTCTGTGCCACCACGCGCGACCCCGCAGCGCACTCAGGCACTCGAACGCATTGGCGAGCGGCAGGGCTTGGTGCGCGAGCTGGCTTTGATCGCCGATGTGTCCGACGGAGTCATCCGAGGATTGATCAAGGCGGGGGCCATTGAAGCCGTTGAAGTCACTGTTGACGCTCCGTTCACACAACCCGATCCCGATTTTGCGCCACCCGCCCTGTCGGCGGAACAGCAAGCTGCGGCGCAGGCGTTGGTGGCTGATGTTATGTCAGAAACCTTTGCCCCCACTTTGCTGGACGGTGTGACAGGCTCCGGCAAAACCGAAGTCTATTTCGAAGCCGTTGCCGCCGCTCTGCGCGCGGGTAAGCAAACGCTCGTCCTCCTCCCCGAAATTGCACTGACCGAACCCTTCCTCCGCCGGTTTGAGGCGCGGTTCGGTCATGCCCCCGTCGCTTGGCATTCGGGCCTGCGTCAGTCGCAGCGCAGGCGTGCATGGCGGGCGATTGCGACGGGCGAAGCGATGGTGACCGTCGGCGCGCGGTCGGCGCTGTTCCTGCCCTATGCCAATCTCGGCCTGATCATCGTTGATGAAGCGCATGAGACGAGCTTCAAGCAGGAAGACGGGGTTCATTATCATGCCCGTGACGTTGCGGTGATGCGCGGACGGTTTGAGGAGTGCCCGGTCGTGCTGGCCAGCGCGACACCCGCGATCGAGACACAGGCGCAAGTGACGCTGGGCCATTACAAGGAGCTGAAACTTCCTGGTCGTTATGGCGCGGCGCAGATGCCCGTTATTGCGGCGATTGATCTGCTCAGCGATCCACCCGAGCGGGGTCGGTGGCTCGCCCCGACATTGGTGCGCGCCATCGACGACGTGTTGGCAAAAGGTGAACAGACGCTCTTGTTTCTTAACCGCCGGGGTTATGCCCCGCTGACGCTGTGCCGGACGTGCGGACACCGGTTTCAGTGTCCCAATTGTACCGCCTGGATGGTCGAACATCGCTTGATCAATCGGCTACAGTGCCACCATTGCGGCCATGTCATGCCGCCGCCGCGCGAGTGCCCTGAATGCAAGGCAGAGGATTCGCTTGTCGCGGTCGGCCCGGGGGTCGAGCGCATTGCCGATGAAGTCGCGCTGCTCTTCCCCACGGCACGCCGCATTATCGTGACATCGGATACATTGTGGTCACCAGCCAAAGCGGCCGAATTTGTCGGACGTATGGAAGCAGGCGACATCGACATTGTGATTGGCACGCAGTTGGTCACAAAGGGTTATCATTTTCCAAACCTGACCTTGGTCGGCGTCATTGATGCAGATTTGGGTTTGCAAGGCGGCGACCTTCGCGCAGCAGAGCGCAGTTTCCAGCAGATTGCCCAAGTCGCGGGCCGTGCCGGGCGTGGCAGCAAACCCGGCCGCGTCTTTGTGCAGACGCATGACCCCGACGCACCCGTGATCTGCGCATTAGTTTCAGGCGATGCCGAAGCCTTCTACGCCGCCGAAACCGCGAGCAGACGCGATGCCAACGCCCCTCCTTTTGGGCGTCTTGCCGCGATCATTGTTTCATCCGAAAATCTGCGCGAAGCCGAAGCGACCGCCAAAGCCATGGCCCGCACTGCGCCAAAGGTTGACGGCATGGACGTCTTTGGTCCCGCTCCTGCCCCGCTCGCGATGCTGCGCGGACGTCACCGGCAACGGTTGCTCGTGCATGCCAGGCGCTCGCTGGACGTGCAGGACGTGATGCGTGCATGGCTCGGCGCGCTTGATTGGCCGCGCGGGGTGCGAGTGGCAGTGGATGTTGATCCGTATAGTTTCGTGTAGATTGGATCGCAGATATCACGCGGAGCCATTCATTCGTTAAGGGCGAATTTACCAAATCGCCTTAACGCGAGGGCTATGACGTCCGCATCCACTTCGGCCATAGCGCCTTTACCGACCGTTCCACAGACTTGGAATTCGGCAGGACGCCATTCGGCCATCCTCCTGATCACAATGATTATATTGGCTTTTGGGAGCATGGGCACACTCGCAGGCTATTTTCTTGTTCGTCAGGATTTGCCAGTGATTATGCTAGCGGCAGCCGCGTTTCTCCTCCTTAAATCAAGCGATGCAGCGTTGCCGACGTTAAGCATTTCCACGAGGCAGATGGCGGTTTTCGTCGGTTTAGGTGCAGTGGCCATCATCTTCGGCGGTTGGATCGGTTCGAACGTCATCATGCACGGCCGCAGTTTGACCCGCGACGAGCAAATGGCCGTTCAGGACGCCACGATTTTCGCAAGCGGCCGCTTCATGGCTCCCCTTCCTGCCGAGTGGCGCGAATTGTCAGGGGCGCTCGCGCGCGATTTTAATTCCATTACCTTCCGCCCCGAAATGACAGTCTCGGGCTATCGTCCGGGCAACGCCTTTGCGCACGCCATGATGAACCAAGTCGGCTTGATGCACTTTACGGCACCGCTGTTCGCCGCCGTCGGTTTGATTGCGACATGGCGGGTTGCAAACCGTCTGTGGCCGACCGAGACCATGCTGCATTGGCTTGCAGCAGTCTTCTATCTTTGCTCCGCGCAAATGTGGGCCGCAAGCATGACGACGTATGCCATGAGCATGCTGTTGGGTCTGAACATGGCTTGGTTGGCGCTGTTCCTCCGGCACGACCGGTTTGGTTATGTGGGCGCCATCATTATCGGCTTCATCGCGACCGGCGCGCACCAAGTCCCCTACCATCTGATGTTTGCCGCACCCTTTATCGGCGTGGCGTTGATGGAACGACGCTGGCGCATCGTGGTCACTTTTGGCCTTCTCTATGCTGCTTTTGCTTTGTTCTGGTTTCGCTATGAAGATTTCGTTTCCTTCATGATGGGCGGTGATGTGCTCAAGACAGCATCCCAATCGCTCGGTAATACGATTGGAGGCTATATTCCCGACAATCGCGTAACGGGCAACGCGGCCTTTACCGCGGCAAACATCGTCCGATTGTTAAGTTGGCAACATATCCTGA
Source organism: Sphingomonas sp. (assembly GCA_031369985.1). Taxonomy (GTDB): domain Bacteria; phylum Pseudomonadota; class Alphaproteobacteria; order Sphingomonadales; family Sphingomonadaceae; genus Sphingomonas_O. Next base: position 9,618 of record JANMPU010000097.1, read on the forward strand.
TCCTGCCGCTGGTCATCATTGCGGTGCGCGCGGCCATCCGTGACCGCAACTGGCTTCTCCTCGCCATGATTTGCGCATGCATGTTGCCGCTCGCCGTCAAGTTCCTGCAAATCGCATTTCAGGTTCACGGTTGGGGTTACCGTTACATGCACGGATTCCTCGGCTTGCTCTGCCTACTTGCCGTCGCTGGTTGGCGCGAACTTCAAAAGACTGGCCAGGCCAATCTTCGGCATTTGCATATCGGCACGGCGTTGACGCTGATCGTTGTTGCACCGTGGCATTTCTGGAACATCCGGCAGTTCAGCGGTGCCTATGCACAGGTCGATCAGAAACTCGCCAAAATCGACAGCGATATTGTTGTCGTCGATACAGGCGCGGCATCCTTCGGCGGCGATCTTGTGGTCAACCACCCGGACCTGACGAACCGCCCCATTCGACTGGCAGCATCGGGCATTCGGGATCGCGACGTGCCTTTGCTGTGCAAAATGGGATCAGTCACTATTCCAAGTTCGGACACGATGGCACCAATCCAGCAATTTTTTGGGACGCCCGTCATTGCTACCGACGACTATAAGGCAGTAGCCAACCGTTTCCGAGAAACCTGCCCCACTGCCGTGCGATAACCGGACTTTACGCCGCCGCTGTCACTGTCTCGATCAACAGCGTCAGGCCATTTTCATTCACTTCGGCAAACCCGCCGTCGACGTTAATTTCCGTCGGGGTTGCGTTTTCGGTCGCATAAATGAGGACGATGCCGGGGCGAACGGTGGCCATGACAGGCGCATGGCCCGCGAGGACGCCGAAGTCACCTTCGGTGCCGGGGACGGTGACCATATAGACGTCTTCGGAGCGGACGAGCCGTTCGGGGGTGACGAGTTCGAAATGAAGCTGGGCCAAGATCAGGCGTCCTCGGCCAGCTTCTGCGCCTTGGCGATGGCTTCTTCGATGCCGCCGACCATGTAGAAGGCGGCTTCAGGGAGGTGGTCGTACTCGCCTTCGACGACGGCCTTGAACGACTTCACCGTGTCTTCGACCTGGACGAACTTGCCGCTGATCCCGGTGAAGACTTCGGCGACGTGGATGGGTTGCGACAGGAACTTCTGAATCTTGCGCGCGCGGCTGACGGTCAGGCGGTCATCTTCGCTCAATTCGTCCATGCCGAGGATGGCGATGATGTCCTGTAGCGATTTGTATTTCTGCAATGTTTCCTGAACCTTGCGTGCCGTGTCGTAGTGCTCTTGGCCAACAACGGCTGGTGTCAGAACGCGGCTCGTCGAATCGAGCGGATCGACCGCAGGGTAAATGCCGAGTTCCGAGATTGCGCGGTTAAGCGTGGTCGTCGCGTCCAAGTGAGCGAACGACGTCGCTGGCGCCGGATCGGTCAAATCGTCCGCGGGGACGTAGATCGCCTGCACCGACGTGATCGAACCCTTGTTGGTCGAGGTGATGCGTTCCTGCAGCGCGCCCATGTCAGTCGACAGCGTCGGCTGATAGCCCACCGCCGAAGGAATACGGCCGAGCAGTGCCGACACTTCCGACCCTGCCTGCGTGAAGCGGAAAATATTGTCGACAAAGAACAGCACGTCCTGCCCTTCGGTATCGCGGAAATATTCGGCGATGGTCAGACCCGAAAGCGCCACGCGTGCGCGGGCACCCGGGGGTTCGTTCATCTGGCCGAACACGAGCGCGACCTTCGACCCTTCAGGCGTCGGGTTGCCGTCCTTATCCTTGGCAATGACGCCCGCATCGAGGAATTCATGATAGAGATCATTACCTTCGCGGGTGCGTTCACCGACTCCTGCGAACACCGACACGCCGCCGTGACCTTTGGCGATGTTGTTGATCAGTTCCTGAATGAGAACCGTTTTCCCGACACCAGCACCACCAAAGAGTCCGATCTTGCCGCCGCGCGCATAGGGCGCGAGCAGGTCGATGACCTTGATACCGGTGACGAGAATCGCGCTTTCGGTCGACTGGTCAACGAATTCGGGGGCCTTGGCGTGGATCGGTGCCGTCAGTGTCGCGCCGATGGGGCCACGCTCGTCAATCGGCTCGCCGATGACGTTCATGATGCGCCCGAGCGTCATCGGACCGACGGGCATGCGGATCTGCGAGCCCGTGTCGACAACGCGCTGGCCGCGTGTGAGGCCTTCGGTCGCTTCCATTGCAATGGTGCGCACGGTGTTTTCGCCGAGATGCTGCGCAACTTCGAGGACGACGCGGACGCCGTTGTTGTCGGTTTCAAGCGCCGAGAGAATGGCGGGAAGCTGATCCTGGAAAGTCACGTCGACGACCGCGCCGATAACCTGCGAAATCGCGCCGACATTGTTCGATGTCTGAAGCGGTGCGGTTGCCTTGGGCGCAGCAGCTTTGGGGGCTGCGGCCTTCTTGGCGGCGGGCTTCTTTGCGGTGGGAGCTGCGGTTGCCATTGTTCGTTTCCTGCTTTCGGGTGTCGTTAGAGCGCTTCAGCGCCAGCGATGATTTCGATGAGTTCAGTCGTAATCGCCGCCTGCCTTGTGCGGTTATACTGGATGGTCAGGCGGTTGATCATGTCGCCCGCGTTTCGCGTGGCGTTGTCCATCGCGGTCATGCGGCTGCCTTGCTCCGACGCTGCGTTTTCGAGCATCGCGCGGAAGACCTGGATGGCGATGTTACGCGGAAGCAGGTCGGCGAGGATTGTTTCTTCGTCGGGTTCGTAGTCGACAGCGGCGTCCGAAGTTCTCGAAGTTCTCACTACTTCCCTACTCGGTGACGCCAGCGGCACAGGGATGATCTGGATGCCCGTTGGGTTCTGCACCAGCGCCGACTGGAACTTGGCAAAGAATAAATGCGCGACATCATATTCACCGGCCTCGAAGCGACGCATCAGGTCTTCAGCAACGACTTGTGCATCGGAGAAAGCCAGCTTCTTGATATGTCCCACTTCCTGATCATGTAGGACAGACTTTGGATAGAAGCGCTTGAGAACGCGACCTTTTTTACCGGCGATATAAAATAGAACGGTCTTGCGCGCCGCTTCGAGCTCTTCGGCTTTCTTGCGCGCGGCGCGGACGATATTGGTGTTGAACGCACCCGCAAGCCCGCGCTCCGACGTCGCGACGACGATCAGGTGAACCTGATCCTTGCCCGTGCCCGCGAGCAGCTTCGGCGATGACGCGCTGACGGTCACTTTGGACGCAAGCGATGCCATCACCGCTTCGAGCTTTTCGGCATAAGGGCGACCGGCAATCGCCGCTTCCTGCGCACGACGCAGTTTCGCTGCTGCGACCATCTTCATCGCCTTGGTAATCTTCTGCGTCGACTTCACCGAGCCGATGCGGACTTTTAGGGCCTTCAAACTTGCCATTCTTATCCTTTGTGCTCCTGCGAAAGCAGGAGCCTTGGTCTCCAGAGCTCCTGCTTTCGCAGGAGCACAGAGCTACTTATGCAAACGTCTTCGCAAAGGCATCAAGCGCGGATTTTAGTCCCGACTTCGCTTCGTCACCCAGATCCTTTGTGTCGCGGATCGTCTTCAACACGCCCGCATGATTGGCGCGCAGGTCCGAGATCATGGCTTCTTCGTAGCGCGTCACGTCGCTGACAGGGATGTTGTCGAGATAGCCGTTGGTGCCTGCGAAGATCGACGCGGTCTGCTCTTCGAAGGGCATGGGCGAGAACTGCTTCTGCTTAAGCAACTCGGTCAGGCGAGCACCACGGTTGAGAAGCTTTTGCGTCGAGGCGTCGAGGTCCGAC
>JANMPU010000026.1:0-43846 GCA_031369985.1 Sphingomonas sp.
GCGCGGAAGGGCGTCGAGCAGGGCGGCGGGATGCCGCGGCGCTTCAACACGATTACGGTAACAGACGGCATCGCGATGGGGCATCAGGGGATGAAATCCTCACTGGTCAGCCGCGAAGTGATTGCTGACTCGGTCGAGCTCAGCGTGCGCGGGCATTGCTATGATGCGCTGGTCGCGTTCGCCGGATGCGACAAGAGTTTGCCGGGCATGATGATGGCAATGCTGCGTCTGAATGTGCCGAGTATCTTCGTTTATGGTGGCTCGATCCTGCCGGGACGCTTCAATGACCGCGACGTGACTGTAAAGGACGTCTTCGAAATCGTCGGCAAATATGCTGCTGGTGCCTGCCCGCTGTCTGAGGTTGAAGCTTTGGAGAAAGTTGCTTGTCCGGGGCATGGGGCCTGTGGCGGACAATATACTGCAAACACGATGGCGTGCGTTGCTGAAGCGATTGGATTGTCGTTACCAAACAGCAATATGGTCCCCGCACCCTATACATCGCGTGAACAGATTGCGCATGCGGCGGGTGTGCAAGTAATGGAGTTGCTCGCTCGTCGTATCCGCCCACGCGACATCTGCACACGTGAGGCATTTGAGAATGCCGCGCGGATTGTGGCGGCAACGGGGGGATCGACCAATGGCGCGTTACATCTACCTGCAATGGCGAACGAAGCGGGGATCGAATTTGACCTGTTCGACGTTGCAGAGATTTTCAAATCGACGCCCTATCTTGCCGACCTTCAGCCTGGCGGGAACTATGTTGCGAAGGACATGTATGAGGCGGGCGGCGTCTACATGTTGATGAAGACGATGCTCGATGGCGGGTTGCTCCACGGTGATTGCATGACGGTGACGGGAAGGACGCTCGGCGAAAACATCGATCAGGTGGTTTGGAACCCCGACCAGAAAGTCATTTATGACGTCAAAACGCCAATCACGCCCACGGGCGGCGTCGTTGGATTGCGTGGCTCGCTGGCGCCCGATGGCGCAATTGTGAAAGTGGCGGGGCTTCATAGCCTGCAATTTACCGGGCCAGCGCGCGTGTTTGACTGCGAGGAAGATTGCTTTGCCGCCGTCGAAGCGCGGAGCATCCGCGAAGGCGAAGTCATTGTCATCCGCTATGAAGGGCCAAAGGGTGGCCCCGGCATGCGCGAGATGCTGTCGACAACGGCGGCGCTTTATGGACTGGGCATGGGTGAGTCCGTGGCTCTGCTCACTGATGGCCGTTTTTCAGGGGCAACGCGTGGTTTCTGCATCGGCCATGTTGGTCCCGAAGCCAGTGAAGGTGGGCCGATTGCGCTGATCGAGGATGGCGACATCATTTCGATTGATGCCGAGGCGGGGACAATTGACCTCCAAGTCGATGCCGCGACGCTCGCCGCGCGCAAAGCAAAGTGGCAGCCTCGTACCAATGATTATCAATCGGGTGCACTATGGCGTTATGCCCAGAATGTTGGTCCCGCATGGCAGGGGGCTGTGACCCATCCCGGCGCAAAGAGTGAAACGCATGTCTTTGCGGATATTTAGCGCTGCGCTGATCCTGCTGTTGGTGGGGTGCGCGGGCGAAACGGTGGCCGACAATGTGAGCGAAAGCGTCGCAGCAGCTGACCGCATCGAGTGCGCGATTGGCGAGGGCGCGGCGTTCGCGAATAATTGTGCGCTGGAACGAGCGGAGGGTAATGTCCTCGTGCTGCGACACGAGGATGGCGGTTTTCGCAAGTTAACGCTCGACGCTGATGGTATGATTGATACGGCCGACGGGGCAGGCGGCATTACGCTGACCCCGATGCCTGATGGACGCACCGAAGTTGTGATTGGACCCGATAAGTACCGCCTACCGGCAGGGTTGTGACAGCGGATGACCAGAACCTGATCGTGCGAATTGCTGCACGCGGGGAGGGGGTGACGGCGGACGGGCGGTTTGTCCCGCTAAGCGTGCCGGGGGACCGGGTTGGCGCAGATGGGGCAGTCGTTCGTGGGCCTGCGCATGTGAACTCTGCTTGTGGACATTTTCCTTCATGTGGCGGATGCCAGCTCCAGCATCTCAGCGACACCGCTTATGCCAACTACATCATTGAACGGATCAGTGCGGCGCTAGGTTCACAGGGCATTGCGCCGCCACCAATCGGCAAACGGCATCTATCGCCACCGAAATCACGTCGGCGGGTGGCTCTAACGGCGGCGCGGCGCGGCAAATCGGTTATGATTGGCTTTAACGAATCGTCGAGCAACCGGATTGTCGATGTTCACCAGTGCGAAGTCATGCTGCCAGAGCTGTTCCGCCTGATCGAACCCCTGCGCGCGCTTCTAAAGCCGTTGTTGCGCGAAGGGACGCGTGGGCGAGTTGTGATGACGATGGCGGATCAGGGCGTTGATCTGTTGCTCGACGGTATTGAAGTTGATGGTCTGACCGCCGTCGAGGCATTGACGACATTTGGAGAAAAGCACCGGCTTGCTCGGCTTTCAGTCGATGAAGGCTATGGCGCGAGTGCGCGCTATGCTCCAGGACTAGTAACGGTTATGCTAGGCGGCGTGCCGGTGGCTTTTCCCGAAAGTGCGTTTCTTCAGGCAACGGTGGATGGAGAGGTCGCATTGGTTGAGGCTGTCGAAGCCGCAACATCAGGTGCTGCGACCATCGTTGATCTGTTTGCGGGCCTCGGCACTTTCGCTTTGTCGCTGCCCGGCAAAGTCCACGCCGTTGAGGGCGCGCGTGATGCCATCCTTGCTCTGGGGGCGACGAAACGCGTTTCGGTTGAACATCGTGATTTGTTTCGTCGGCCTTTAGCAGCAGCTGAGTTGAACCGTTTTGATGCGATTGTGCTGGACCCACCGCGCGCAGGGGCCGCGGCGCAGATTGCTGAGATTGCAGCGTCAAAAGTGGCGAAGATCGCTTATGTTTCATGCAATCCGGCCACGTTTGCCCGCGATACCAAGACATTGATCGACGGCGATTATCAGCTCGAATGGATCAAACCGGTTGGCCAGTTCTGCTGGTCAACGCATGTCGAGTTGGCTGCCGCTTTCTCTCGCTAGGCGAAAACGATTGCGACGGCATGCGCGCAAAGCATGATCAACGGGATTGTGCCCAGCGCGTGAAGGGCGAAGCGGGTCGGGACGTGGTTCACGCTGACTTGCACGAGGCTGTGGACAATACGAAATCCGACGTACACCCACGCCAGCGTCGCGCTCAGCGTGTTGCCCGCGCCAACAAAAGCGAGCGTCAGTGCAACCGCGTAGAAAATCGTCGGTTGCTCCATCAGATGATTGTAATTGTCGGCAGGCCATTGGTCGCGGCCACTCAGTTTTGCCCGAATATCCGCCCCGACGCTGCCGATCATCGGCACGTCGAGCATCCCCGCACGCTTCATCGCCGGGAGGCGACGGATGTAAAGGTAAACCCAGATGAGCATTGACCACGCAGCGAGGACCACCACGGGTTTCAGAATTTCGGACGACATAGCCGCGCCCTCAACTGTACAGCGCGAAGACGCCGATCAAGGCGTGGAGCGATAACGCGACCAGACAAAGCGTCGAGAGCGCGAACAGCATAAACCGGTAGCGGATAATATTTACCGTCGCTTGGAGCAGGCTGTGTGCGATGCGCAGGACGACATAGCCCCAGGCGATCATGACATTCAGTCCGCTGCCCATGCCGATAAACGCCAGTAGCAACGCCACCGCGTAGAACAAAGTCGGCTGCTCCATAAGGTGATTATAATTATGAGCGGGCCATTGGGCTTTAGCGTCGACAACCCCATCAAGTGCGCCGGGGTGTCCGCCAACAACTGTATTGATGTCGATCCCCGCGCGCTTCATCGCTGGCAATCGTACAATCACTGCCCATACGAGCATGACAATTGACCAAGCAATAAGCACCGCGACTGGTTTCAGAATTTCCGTCGACATCACCTTTTCCCCTAACATTTAAAGCGAAGCTGCACCAATGCGTTGCCAAATGCAACTAGTCGAAGATCGCACCCCATTTGCGTTTGGTGCGATTCTTCCAGAGGCCGCGATGATAGGCGTCGCTGGCGAGGAGCGGCATGACCGATCCAGCTTCGGCGAAGACCATTTGTTCGATGCCGGTGTTGACCTTGCCCCAACTGGCCGCTTCCTGAAGCGTAGACGATGAGCAAGCGCCATCGCGGACATCCGCGACGGTGATCTGCACGGCATATTTGTGAACAGCGACGTCTTCGTGCCCAAGAATTTCGGCGCAGACGACAGTGTCCTGAATGAAGTTTTTGGGCACGCCGCCGCCGATCATCAAGAGGCCGGTTTCGCCCGCTCGGATCTTGATTTCGGTCAGTTCGCGGAAATCGGCGATAGCGTCGAGTACCATATAGGGCTTTCCAGCCTTGGCGCGGTCAACCTGATGTTTGACCAGACCGAAGCCGGCCGACGAGTCCACGAACGCGGGGCAGAAAATTGGCACGTCATGTTCGTAAGCGAGCTTAACGAGGCTGTTGTCCTTCTTGCCATGCTCGACCAAATATTTGCCCATTTCGCGGATGAAGGCGCGGCTTGAATAGGGTTTGGGGTCGAGCGAGTCTGCGATTTGCAGGATGGTGTGATCACAATCCTGAAGCTGTTCTTCGTCGATATAGGTGTCATAAATGCGGTCGATATAAAGTGAGCGCAGCGTATCGTCATCAGGAATTTCAAGTGCTTGATAGTGCTTGTGACCAAGTCCTTCGAAGAAATCCATATCGACGATGGATGCACCGGTTGCGACAATGCCGTCGACCATGTTGTTGCGGAGGAGTTCGGCATACAAATCCATACAGCCGCCTGCGCTCGTCGAACCCGCGATCACGAGGAAGATCGAGCAATCCTTGTCGGCGAGCATCTGATTATAGATGTTCGTGGCGCGCGCGAGGTCGCGGCTCGTGAAGCTCATTTTCGACATGCCATCAATGATCGGCCGCGCGTCAAAGCTCTTGATGTCGATATGTTCGACCGTTGTGGACAGCAATTCGGCTTTGCGCTGGGCATTGATTTGAGGGGTGGTCACGGGTCTTCTCCTTCATTCGTCACCCCCGCGAAGGCGGAGGTCCCACGCCCGAACTTCGATCAGCAGGCGTTGGATTCCCGCCTTCGCAGGAATGACAGGTTTGGTGGTTTCTGGTTACAGCTTCACGACGTTCGAGGCGACTCGCACTTCGGTGGCATTGTAGAGCGAAACCATCGGTTCATCGGTGACTTTGATCGTTTCAACCGAACCAAAACCATTGAACCCTGTTCGCATCGCACAGCCATAGGCACCGAGCATGCCGATTTCGATATAGTCACCGGCCTGAACGTCGGCGGGGAGCATGAATGGCCCCGTCATATAGTCCATATCGTCGCAAGTCGGTCCATAGAAGCTGAAAGGTACATCCCGCGCGTTTGACGCGTCATCGCGGAGCAGTTCGACAGGAAAACGCCAACCGATATGGGCCGCATCGAACAACGCGCCATAGGCACCGTCGTTGATATAAAGCTCGTCGCCGCGCCGCTTTTCGACGCGGACGATAAGCGACGAATATTCGGCGCACAGGGCACGACCGGGTTCACACCACAATTCGGACGAGTAGCTGACGGGCAGATCCTCAAAACATTTGTGAATCACGTCGAAGTAAACTTCGAGCGGCGGTGGCTCCATGCCCGGATAGCTCGACGGGAAGCCGCCACCGACGTCGACCACGTCAACCGTGACGCCTGCGTCAACAATTGCCGTGCGGACGCGCGCCATTGCTTCGGAATAAGCAGCGGGTGACATTGCCTGGCTGCCGACGTGGAAGCAGACACCGAGCGCATCGGCAACTTGCCGCGTTGAGATCAAAAGCTGTCGCACTTCAGTCGGATCAACACCAAACTTCGAAGCGAGGCTTAGCTTTGAATGCTCCGACGACACGCGCAGACGGACACAGAGCGTGAGATCGGTCGCGCCCTTTGTGGCACGGACGATTTTTTCGAGCTCTTCCATCGTGTCGAGCGAAAAAGTGCGGACGCCATGCTCTGAATAGGCTTCGGCGATGGCTTCTTCCGCCTTGACCGGGTGCATGAAGCACAAAGTCGCGTCGGGCAGCGTATGCGAAACAAGCCGCACTTCGGCAATCGACGCCACGTCATAATGCGTAATGCCGCTATCCCACAGAACCGTGAGGAGGTCGGGCGACGGATTCGCCTTCACCGCGTAAATCGATCGTCCCGGAAACTTCTCAACAAAGAAACGGGCGGCGCGCGATGCGGCGTGCGGACGAGTGAGCGTAACCGGCTGAACCGGCTTTTGGGACGACGCTAGCCCCAGCGCGCTATGATGCTTGTGCAACTCAAGGGACCTCCAAATGGCTTGCGCCGTTGTGTGAAGCTGCCTTGCGGTTGGAAGTCCCATGGGGCAGCAGGAAGCGCGCCTTTATGGATCGCAGGGGTTGATGTAAAGTATTGAATCGCAGATGCGGGTCCAAATCCGGACGGAGTGAAAAAAAGGTGAGAATTCCAAGCCTTTTTGGGGTTAAACAAGCGGCGGAATCGGTGGCGGAAATACTGCCGCCGACGCCGTTGTTGCGTGTCGACGTAGGTGGGGCGACTGTCTTTGCCAAAGCTGAGTCGTTGCAACCTATCGGCGCGTTCAAGATTCGGGGTGCTTGGCATCGGTTGAACTCGCTGTCTGAAGCAGAGCGCAAAAAGGGCGTTGTCGCCTTTTCATCGGGCAATCATGCGCAGGGTGTGGCGTGGGCGGCAAAGCGATTGGGGATGGCGGCGACGATTGTCATGCCTTCGAATGCGCCCGAGACGAAATTGGCGGGAACGCGGGCGCTAGGAGCGGAGGTTGTGCTTTATGACCGAGAAGCCGAAAACCGCGAGAAAATTGCCGCTGCCCTCGCGGCAAAAAATGGTGCGACCGTCGTGCCGGCCTTTGATGATCCATGGGTTGTCGAAGGGCAGGGAAGCGCGGGGATTGAGGCCGCGGCGCAAATGGGGGGCCAGCCGGACCTGATCGTAACTTGCTGCGGCGGCGGTGGGTTGGCGGCGGGGTTGGCGCTGGCTTGTCCCGAGGCGCGGATCATCGTCGTCGAGCCCGAAGGGTGGGACGATATGACGCGGTCGCTGGCGGTCGGGCATATCGTGCCGGTAGCTGACGACGCTCCACCAACTGCTTGCGATGCCTTACAGACCAAGCGGGTGGCCGACCTTACGTTCGGTATTTTGAAAGCGCGGGGGGCGACGGGCGTGGCTGTGAGCGAAGCCGAAGTCGAGTCGGCCATCCGTTATGCCTTCAGCAATCTGCAACTTGTCCTTGAACCAGGCGGCGCGGTGGCTTTGGCCGCATTGTTAGCGGGCAAAGTGACGCCGACTGATCGGACCTTGGTTATTTTGTCAGGTGGTAATGTCGATGCAGCGCAGTTTGCCGCCATTCTTGCGCGATGACGGTCGGATTAGCCCTGATGGCAGTGGCAATGCTTGGCGCAACCGCACTTGCGTGGGGTGGATTTACGCTGATTCGCACGCGGCGAGACAAGGTGCGCGGTTCGTTGATGATCGTCGCGGCCGCAGTGGTCGTCGGAAACGTCTTGATTCTGACGATTTAGCGGTCTGGCAGATTGTCGAACGTGCGGCGCATTTCTTTGAGCGTCGTGACCGTCGTCCGTAAGTCATCCATTTTGAATTCGGCCATGATCTCAAGAACATCGGGAGCCATATCGGCAACAATAACCTTGTGCGTCGCGCGGCCATTGTCCGTAATGAAGGCGCATTCGAAACCGTCGACCCAATCAATTTCGACCAACCGTCGATTGGCCAACGCCTGCACAGTCGCACGCATGGCCTGATGCTCGACCTGAAAGCACCAAGCGAGCATTTCGAGCTTTTCAGAAGATTTTTGCAAACGCACGAAGTGGTTTAGGACGCCAAATTCGGCTGCATTGAGTTCCGCGAGGTGGCGCGGCTCAAACCGCTGACGTACCAGATGCTCAATAATCGCGATTTCGGTAAACAGGTCGAGGTAAAGCTGCCTCGTATCATCATCCAGATCGAGTGCGTCGTCGGCCATCGAAATCTTCCTTACCGGATCGGCGAATCGGGCGCGAGGCGCATGTCGAGATAGCGGTCGACTGATTGCATCAACTCGACCTGCTCATGCTCGAAGAAATGGTTAGCCCCACGAATTTCATCATGGTGGATCGTGATGTGCCGTTGCGTGCGGAGTTTATCGACCAACTTTTGCACGGCATTGGGCGTCACCACTTCGTCGCCCGTCCCCTGGATGATGATGCCCGACGAAGGACAGGGGGCGAGAAAAGTGAAGTCATACATATTGGCAGGCGGCGCGATTGAGATGAAGCCTTTGATCTCCGGGCGACGCATAAGGAGCTGCATGCCTATCCACGCTCCGAAACTGAAACCGGCGATCCACGTCGTCTGTGCTTCGGGATGGATCGACTGGACCCAATCCAGCGCCGACGCGGCATCGGACAATTCTCCAACGCCATTGTCAAACACGCCCTGCGATTTGCCAACGCCACGAAAATTGAATCGCAGCGTTGCAAAGCCGCGCCGCACGAACGTCTGATACAGCGACTGGACAATGCGGTTGTTCATCGTGCCGCCGCCTTGGGGATGCGGGTGGAGAATCATAGCAACTGGTGCGCGGGGACGTGGCCCCGGATTGAAACGACCTTCAAGGCGGCCTTCGGGCCCCGGAAAAATAACTTCGGGCATGGGCACTTTCTAAAAAAAACGGCCACGTGACGGTGGTCGCGCGTTGCGGTCGCCGCCTATATAGGCAAGGGACGTGATAGAGCAACGATTTCGGGTTTTCGCATTTTGGCCGACCGCCTTTACCTCGATCATGCAGCAACAACGCCGGTGCTTGCTGCGGCGAGGGCAGCGGTTGCCGACGGGTTCACACGATGGGCCAATCCATCATCGCCGCATGCCGAGGGACGCTCGGCGCGGGCGGCGTTTGAGGATGCGCGGGAACGGCTGAAAGCGGCGCTCGATTGGGATGGCGAAGTCGTCGTTACCAGTAGTGCCACTGAAGCGATCACGATGGCGCTGACGCGGGCTGAAGTCGATGCAACGTTGGTCACTTCGGTCGAGCATGATGCCGTTCATCGCGTTGCGCCGGATGCGTTTGTCATTCCAGTCGGTAGTGATGGACTTGTTGCGCATGATGCACTGGTCGGGCGATTGGGTGCCTTGGGCGCGCGGCGGCCATTGGTGGCAATTCAATCGGTGAATAATGAAACGGGTATTCAGCAACCTTTGGGTGTGCTGGCGGGTGTGGTGCGCGGGGCCAACGGCATTTGCTTCGTCGATGCATCGCAGTCAGCGGGGAAAGCGCCGCTGCCGAATGCGGATTTGATTGCTATGTCGGGTCATAAGCTCGGTGGACCGCCGGGTGTAGGGGCGCTGCTGGTCCGTGATCTATCGCTGCTCAAGCCAAGTGGCGGGCAGGAGCGTGGCTATCGTCCGGGGACCGAGAATCTACCCGGTTTATTGGGCATGGTGGCTGCGCTGGAGGCCCCGAAAGGGTGGCTTGATCGTGCAGCAGACCTGCGTGCACATCTTGATTCGGCGATTGAGGCGGCGGGTGGGCAGATTATTGGCAAGGCCAGCCTGCGCATTGCGACGATTGCCAGTTACCGGATGCCGGGGATCGCGTCCTCGGCACAACTGATCCAATTTGATCTTGCGGGCATCGCCGTGTCTGCGGGTAGCGCTTGTTCATCGGGCACGTTGAAACCTAGCCATGTTATGTCAGCAATGGGGTGGAATGAAGCGGAGGCGGGCGAGATCGTTCGCGTGTCGTTCGGCCCCGATACGAGCCGTGCCGATATTTACCGCTTCATTGATGCGTGGAAACGCATCGCAGGCCGCGTAGGATGATTTATCTCGACTATCAGGCAACAACGCCAGTTGCGCCCGAAGCATGCGAGGCGATGTTGCCCTGGTTGAATGCCGAAGGATCAGCCAATCCACATTCGCCACATGTCGCCGGACGCGCGGCGAAAGCAGCGGTTGAACTGGCGCGCGAGCAAGTGGTAGCGATGTTACCTAAAGGCGGGCAGGTTTATTTCACGAGCGGTGCGACTGAAGCGGCAAACTGGGCGATTCAAGGCATCGTGGAAGGCGGAATCGTTCTGCCGGATACCGAACATGCGTGCGTCCGCGACACGGCGTTGGCGATGCGCGCGCGCGGTCATGACGTCACTTTGCTTCCAGTGGGCGCCGACGGATTGGTCGATGCCGAGGTGTCGATTCCAGCGGGGACTGCATTGGTCGCGGCGATGTTGGTCAATAATGAGATTGGTGTGATCCAGCCCGTACAAGCGTTGGCGACACGTGCGCATGAAGCTGGAGCGCTTTTCCTGTGCGATGCTGTTCAGGGCTATGGCCGCATTGAAATCCCCTCGGACTGCGACATGATCGCGATCAGCGCGCACAAAATCCACGGACCGAAAGGGATTGGCGCGCTGTGGGTGCGCGACGGCATCTCACTCCAGCCACTAATGCATGGTGGTGGGCAGGAAGGTGGATTTCGTTCGGGAACTCTGTCGCCGGCGCTTTGTGTGGGCTTCGGTGTCGCTTCGGCGTTGGCGGCGCAGCGGTTTGACGAAGACCAGCGGCATGTCGAGCAATTATGGGCATTAGCAAAACAAAAGCTCGTAAACTGGGCGATCAACGGGTCAGTTGAAGCGCGTTATCGTGGCAATCTCAACATTCGTCGTCCCAGCGTTGATGCGGCCCGCGTGATTTCCGAATTGCGCGATGTGGCGATCAGTGCGGGGTCGGCGTGCGCCAGCGGGTCGGGCCGACCCAGCCATGTTTTGTCGGCGCTCGACCTGTCACGTGGAGAGGCACAGTCGAGTCTGCGGATCGGTTTTGGGCGCTACACAACCGAAGCCGAATTGAGTGAAGGCCTTGATCGCGTCATCGACGCTGCCAACCGCCAGCTGGATATGGCGGCATGATTCGCGTGAATTTCATCAGTGCGGACGGTGATTTGGCGCGAATAGTCGAAGCCAAAGCGGGCGATCGGTTGCTTGAAGTCGCGCAAAATGACGGCCAGCCGCTTGAGGGAACTTGCGAAGGGCAAATGGCTTGCTCCACCTGCCATGTTATTGTTGCCGCTGAAGATTTTGATCGCCTGCCACCTGCGCGCGAGGAAGAAGAGGACATGCTCGACCTCGCGACCGGCGCGACGCGAACCAGTCGGCTTGCGTGTCAGATTATCCTGACCGATGCGGTGGATGGCCTCACCGTTCGCATCCCGCCCGAAAGCCGGAACATGCAGAGGCGTTGATTCGGGAGCCGCTTTGCACCATAAGACTGTCGGAAGTCGGGCGGACGGTGCTCTCGCCAACTTGGTCAGATCCGGAAGGAAGCAGCCACAACGAATTCGCGCCGGGTCGTTCCGGCTTCCACCGCGAGCCATTTGCAGAATGGTGAGCGCGGTGGACAAAGCAGTGCTTTGATCCATGTCACGGCTTTGCCGGAACGAATAGACCCGCTAGACCCATGCCAATGACCACAACCCAACCTTACCGCGTCCTCGCGCGTAAATATCGACCGCAGACGTTCGACGCGCTCATCGGGCAGGATGCGATGGTCCAGACACTGGGCAACGCAATCAAGCGCGACCGGCTTGCGCATGCGTTTCTGCTGACGGGCGTGCGCGGTGTCGGGAAGACGACGACAGCGCGGTTGATTGCCAAGGCGCTGAATTGCGTTGGACCGGACGGTCAGGGCGGGCCGACCATCAATCCATGTGGAGCCTGCGAACCATGCACCGCGATTGCCGAAGGGCGGCATATCGACGTGATCGAAATGGACGCGGCGTCGAACACGGGCGTCGATGATGTCCGCGAGATTATTGAGGCCGTTCGCTACGCGGCTGTATCTGCACGGTACAAAGTCTACATTGTCGATGAAGTTCACATGCTTTCGAAGAATGCATTCAATGCGCTGTTGAAAACATTGGAAGAACCGCCGCCGCACGTAAAGTTCCTGTTCGCGACGACCGAAGTCAACAAAGTGCCAGTGACGGTCCTGTCGCGATGTCAGCGGTTCGATCTGCGGCGCATACCGGCGGTCATGCTGGCCGAGCATTTCACAAAGATTGTTGCGGCGGAGTCAGTCGACGCTGATCCTGAAGCGTTGGCGATCATTGCGCAGGCAGCCGAGGGGTCAGTGCGCGATGGACTTTCGATTCTTGATCAGGCGATTGCGCATGCCGATCTTGACGGCGGTGGTGCCGTTAAGGCCTCGCAGGTGCGCGACATGCTTGGCCTGTCGGATCGGGGCGCGTTGCGGCGTCTGTTTGGGCTTATATTGGCTGGCGAAGCGCCTGCGGCATTGGGGGCGTTGTCGGAGCAACGCGATCTTGGTGTTGATCCAGCGGCCGTGATGCGCGGGCTGCTCGATATCGTTCATGCGACGACGCGGGCGAAGGTCGGCGCTGCCATTGAACCTGCGCTTGCCGAAGAAGAGCGTGCGGCGCTCGCCGATTGGGCGGCGAAGATGTCGTTCACCACGCTACACCGGCTTTGGCAGATGCTTCTGAAAGGTCATGACGAAGTCGTTCGTGCTTATGACCCCGCAGAGGCGGCAGATATGGCAGTTCTGCGGGTCATTCATGCGGCGGGGATGCCTGATCCCGGTGAGCTAGCGAAAATGCTGGCCGGGGGTGTAGCGACAGTTGCGGCGCCAGTAGAGCCCCTTCAAAAAGCGATGCCACCCAACTTTTCGGCGATGATCGACTTGATCGAATCGAGTGGCAAACATCTGCTTGCTCAACGGCTCCGCGATGAAGTTGGCGAAATCAACTACGCCCCGCCTGAATTGGTGATTCGCCTATCGCGGCCATTAGATACGCGCGAGCTTGGCCAGGTATTGGCGTCATGCACGGGTGCAGCTTGGAACGTCCGCAGCGAGGATGCGCCAGCGATGCCTACGTTGCGCGAACAGGAATTGGTTGCCGAAAATGCTGCCCGCGATTCGATACTGGCAGAACCGATGGTAGCGGCGGCTTTACAGAATTTCCCCAGTGCCGAACTGGTCAGCTGGGAGCAGGAACGGAGTGCAAACACATGAAATCAATTGATGATATTCTAAAAATGGCCGCCAATGTTCAGGAGGAATTAACCAAGGCGCAAGCCAATCTCGACAATATTGAGGTTGAAGGTGTCGCTGGCGGTGGGCTCGTCAAGGTCATGGCCACAGCCAAGGGGCGGATCATGAGCGTCGCCATCGACGATTCGTTGATGGCCGTGAGTGATAAGGGGATGTTGGAGGATCTCGTTGCCGCCGCATTCAACGATGCGCGAGCCAAGGCCGATGCGGTTTCAGGGCAGGAAATGGGCAAAATGACGTCGGGCTTGCAACTGCCGCCGGGATTCAAGCTGCCCTTCTAACGCACGCAGCTGTCCAACCGCTCACGCGCGACAACGCCGATGCGCCCGGCAATCGCATTGCCATACCGCCGCGTATAGCCCTTCGGCACCACGGCACCGCGTTTTTTGGGGAGGGGGAGCACGGCCGCCATCCGCGCAGCCTCTATGGTCGACATTCGGCTTGCATCATGTTTGAAGTAACGCTGTGACCCTGCATTGACCCCGTAGGTAGCAATGCCAGTCTCCGCGATGTTCAGATACATTTCCATGATGCGCGGTTTGCCCCACAGCGTTTCGATCAACATCGTGAACCAAGCCTCAAGCCCTTTGCGGACATAGCCTCCGCCTTGCCACAGGAAGGCATTTTTTGCGGTCTGTTGACTGATTGTCGAGCCGCCGCGAATGCGCCCGCCGCGGGCATTACGCTCAATGGCAGATTCGATGGCGTCACGGTCAAATCCGCCATGCGTGCAGAATTTTGAATCCTCAGCTGCAATCGCCGCTTGGACCATGGACTGGTCGATTTTAGATAACGACATCCAGTCGCGCGAGATCGACTCGCCGGCCGTCATATCGCCGATCATTGTGAACGTGATCGGTGGCGGCACGAAACGATAGACTAGCACCCACAGGACGGACCCCGCGACGAAATAGACAATCGCCCGCCCGACCCACCATCCAATGCGATAAGCGGGCTTGCGTGTGCCCGCACGCGCCCCAGCCTTCACGCGAGCGCCAGTTGCCCATTGCTGCGTTCGGCGATCCGCATCATTGCCTTCTGCAGCTTGTCGAAGGCGCGGACTTCAATTTGACGAACGCGCTCGCGGCTGACGCCATAAACTTGGCTCAATTCCTCAAGTGTCTTTGGTTCCTCAACCAGACGGCGCTCGGTCAGAATATGCTTCTCGCGTTCGTTAAGGTCGTCCATCGCTTCGGCCAGCATGGCGTGGCGATAAACGCGCTCTTGACTGTCGCCAATGGCTTCGTCCTGCAACGGGTCGTCATCGGCAAGCCAGTCCTGCCATTGTCCTTCGCCATCGTCATTCATGCTGACGTTCAGTGAGGTATCGCCGCCCATTGCCATACGGCGGTTCATGCTGACGACATCGGCCTCGGTCACGCCAAGATCGGTTGCAATTTTCTTGACGTCCTCGGGACGAAGGTCACCATCTTCAAAGGCTTCAAGGTTATTTTTCATGCGGCGTAAGTTGAAAAACAGCTTCTTCTGCGCCGCCGTCGTCCCCATTTTTACGAGGCTCCAGCTGCGCAGGATAAATTCCTGTATCGACGCGCGGATCCACCACATCGCATAGGTTGCCAAACGGAAGCCCCGGTCGGGCTCGAATTTCTTCACGCCCTGCATCAGGCCGATATTTCCTTCGGAAATCAGCTCGCTGACGGGAAGGCCGTAGCCGCGGAATCCCATGGCGATTTTCGCCACGAGTCGTAGATGCGACGTGACCAGCCGTTCGGCCGCTTCAGGGTCGCTATGCTCCTGAAAACGCTTGGCAAGCATATATTCTTCTTCAGGCGTCAGGAGTGGAAACTTCCTGATTTCCGATAGATAACGGTTGAGGCTCGCTTCGCCACCCAGACTTGGGATGGTTGCGGGGACATTGCTTTTACCGGCCATGATGACCTTCATTCTCCCTGATCGGCTGCCAACATAGGAAGCCTATCGCAATTTTCTATAGGGCAAGCGCGCTGAATAA
The DNA here is from genome assembly GCA_031369985.1 of Sphingomonas sp. Taxonomy (GTDB): domain Bacteria; phylum Pseudomonadota; class Alphaproteobacteria; order Sphingomonadales; family Sphingomonadaceae; genus Sphingomonas_O. The sequence goes on from JANMPU010000026.1 coordinate 15,092, forward strand.
TCGCTGCATATCGGCGGGCATTTCGCTTTCAAACCGTAAAGTTTCGCTTGTGACGGGGTGGATGAAGCCGAGGACAGCTGCGTGCAAAGCCTGTCGCGCGAAATTTTGTTCCTTCAGCAGCATACGGTGACGGTGGCCGACGCGGCCATAAACGGGGTCGCCGAGCAGGGGGTGACCGATGGACGACATATGCACGCGGACTTGATGCGTGCGCCCCGTTTCCAATTGGCATTCAACGAGCGCAGCGTACTTCAGCGCTGTCAGCAAGCGGTAGTGCGTTACGGCACGCTTGCCACGGGGCTGGATCGCGACTTTCTTGCGGTCATGCGGGCTGCGGGCAAGAGGGGCATCGACAGTGCCCGAGGTGGGAATACCTGATACGATGGCTTTGTAACGCCGTTCGATACTGTGCCGCGCGAACTGCGCTGATAGCCCCTCATGCGCGGGGTCAGTTTTTGCAACGACCAAGAGCCCGGAGGTATCCTTGTCGATCCGGTGGACAATGCCAGGACGCGCCACGCCACCGATCCCTGACAGGCGACCGGCGCAGTGATGGAGGAGAGCGTTGACGAGCGTGCCGTCATAATTTCCGGCGGCGGGGTGGACGACGAGACCCGCCGGTTTGTCGACGATGAGCAAATGATCATCCTCAAAGATGATGTCGAGCGCAATGTCTTGGGCGACGTTATGGGCGGGGACAGGGTCGGGGACGTCGATTTCGAATTCCAACGCTGCGTTGATTTTGGTGGCGGGGTCGCGAACCGGACCGCTGACGCCTCGCACATGCCCCGATGAAATCAGGACTTTGATTCTTTCGCGCGACAGTGTCGGGACGCTATCCGCCAGAGCGCGGTCCAACCGCCAACCAGCATGATCGGCGTCCAATTGCACCGAAAGAGTGGAAAAGCCTGCGCTCATCGCTATGCTTTGGCGTGATGCTGGTACGGATGACAAGCGAATTGCATGCGCGGCTTTTGGCTGAAGCGGCGGCGAGTCCAAAACGCGAGGTTTGCGGATTACTGTTTGGCAACGAACGGATTGACGCGATTTTGCCGACCAAGAATGTCGCCGCCAATCCTCGGCGAGAATTTGAAATTGAACCGACGCCTTTGTTCGATTCAATCCGTGCCGAGCGCGAAGGCGGACCGAAGTTGTTCGGCTTTTATCATTCGCATCCTGTGGGGTCGCCAAACCCGTCACCCTTCGATCACCGACAGGCATCAGGTGATAGCCGTGCTTGGTTAATCATAGGGCAGGGCCGGGTGACGGCTTGGGTCACGCGGCGCGAAGGAGAACTCGACGCCGCAGAATTGGTGATCGACGCGCACTAACTGTGTTGGAAATACCACGCATCTGTTGTATGAAAACAACGATGAGTTCAGGCAAGTCGAACTGGCGGCGGCGGTTAACCGTCATGATCGGTCGTCGCCGCTGGATTCCTTATGTCGAAATCCTTATTTTTGCCGCGTTTCTACTGGTCATGGCGGGCAGCTACCTGATCCTGTCGCAGGGTGCGCCGGGGCAGAAGCTGCTGACGCCGCCGGTAGTTGCCTTGATGCTCGTGGCGAACCTGATCCCCGCGATGGCGCTGATTGTTCTTTTGGGGCGGCGCGTTGCGAAAAAGCGTGCGGCGGCATCGCCGGTCGGCGGGGGTGGGCGTTTGCACGTTCGACTCGTGGGCATTTTCTCGCTGGTGGCGAGTGTGCCGATGCTGCTGGTTGTACTCTTTTCCTCACTGCTGTTCCAATATGGCGTGCAGTTCTGGTTCTCTGACCAAGCGCGCGGGATGCTTCAGAACGCAAACAGCTTGGCGCAAGGCTATTATCAGGAAAAGATGCAGAATGTTGCCAGTGAGACTGTCACGATGGCCAGCGATTTGCGCGAGTATCTGGCGCAGGCATCGACGCAGAGCCCAGCTTTTGCCGAAGGTTATGCGTGGCAGGTGCTCAACCGAAACCTGACTGAGTCCGCCATTGTTGAGGTCGGACTAACAGGGCCTAAAACCATTGCGATGGTTAATCCTGACGCGCGTCCAGTGGAAAAGCGGGTGTCGCCAGATGTTCTCGCGCAGTTGAACGCGGGCAAACCAGTCGTTGTGTCGGACAGCGCGGACCGGATTGAAGCGGTGACGCGACTGTTTCCAGGGCGGAACGTCTATCTCTACGCCTCCCGCATTTCGGATCGACAAGCACTCGCGCAGACCGAACGTGCGAAGACAGTGCTTGCCGATTATGATGGCCTTGTTGATCGAGCGCGAAGGCTGCAACTTCAATTCAATGCGGCGCTGTATTTCATTTCGCTTTTGATTGTTGGCGTGGCGGTGTGGATCGCGCTGAATGTCGCGGATCGCCTCGTCCGGCCCGTGGGTGAACTTGTCGGAGCGTCGCGCCGCGTTGCCGCAGGTGATTTGTCTGCGCGTGTTGCCTCGCCCAGCAGCAAGGACGAGGTTGGCACGTTGGCAACAGCGTTTAATACGATGACAAAGCGGCTTGAAGAACAGACGGGTGCGCTTGAAAGCCGCCGTGCCTTGATCGAGGCGGTTTTGACCGGGGTTTCGGCGGGCGTGATTTCGGTGAGCCCAGACCGCAATATCCGCCTGATGAATGCGTCTGCACAGACATTGCTCGCGACCGGCGGGACAACGCCAGTGGGGGCGCCGCTCGCGCATCTCGCACCAGAACTCGATGCTGCATTGGATCGACGGGAGCGCGAAACGATCATTCAGCTTGCCAGTGCCAACGAACCGCGCACGCTGGCCGTCAAGATCGTGTCGGATGAACGCGGCCACATTTTGACGTTCGATGACATCACGCAACAATTGCTCGACCAGCGTCGCGCGGCATGGTCGGACGTGGCACGGCGTATTGCACACGAGATAAAGAACCCCCTGACTCCGATCCAGCTGGCTGCCGAACGGTTGAAGCGGCGTTACGCGAGCGAAATCACATCTGATCCCGGCACATTTGCGCGGTTGACCGATACGATAGTTCGCCAGGTTGGCGATTTGCGGCGGATGGTTGATGAATTTTCGTCATTCGCGCGCATGCCGAAACCTGTTTTCCGCGAAGAATTCCTTATCGACATTGCTCGGCAGGCATTGTTCCTTCATGAGGTCGCGCATCCTGCTATAAATTTCAAGCTGATCACGCCTGACGTTCCGCCGCTCATGGTTTGTGACCGCCGACAATTGGGTCAGGCGCTTACCAACATTGTCAAGAATGCCGTCGAAGCCATTGATGCAATTCCTGAAGAAACGCGGAAAGAGTCGCGTATTGATATGACGATTAGTGTTTCGCCCGATGGCCCGATTTGCATTGAAATTGCCGATTCTGGCGTCGGCCTTCCGCCAGAGCGTGATCGGCTTGTCGAGCCTTACATGACCACGCGAGAGCGTGGCACTGGCCTTGGGCTCGCCATCGTCAAGAAAATCGTCGAGGAACATTTGGGCACAATGGCCTTTGCTGACCGCAAACGTGGTGGGACAATCGTCAGTTTGTGGTTTGATCCTGCGCTGCTCGAACCGTTGGCCGGTGGACAAGACGATCCCGTCGATGAACCCGTTCCCGCCGAGCTGGCGCGGGTAGGAAATAGTTGATGGCGCTTGATATTCTGGTGGTCGATGACGAACGCGACATTCGCGACCTTGTGGCGGGCGTCCTTGAGGACGAAGGCTATACCGCACGAACTGCGGCCAATAGTGATGCGGCATTGGCCGCAATTGCGGAACGGCGGCCCAGCCTCGTGCTGCTTGATGTCTGGCTTCAGGGTTCAAAACTTGATGGACTTGATCTTCTCGATGTTTTGAAAGCCAACGACCCGTCGCTTCCTGTATTGGTGATTTCAGGACATGGCAGTCTTGATACTGCCGTCGCGGCCATCCGGCGCGGAGCGGTCGATTTTATTGAAAAGCCATTTGAGGCCGAGCGCCTCATTCTGCTTGTCGAGCGTGCCACTGAGACGCAGCGCCTTCGTCGTGAAAATGAAGTGCTGAAGGCGCGCAGCGGCGGTGAGGATGAACTCAATGGGGTGTCAACCATCATCAACGGTGTCCGGGCAACGCTCAAACGCGTGGCTGGCACTGGCAGTCGCGTCTTGATCACCGGTCCAGCAGGCGTGGGTAAGGAGGTGGCGGCGCGCTTACTACATAGCTGGTCAAATCGATCAGCTGCTCCGTTCGTGGTGGTCAGCGCGGCGCTGATGGAGCCCGAGCGTGTCGAAGAAGAGTTGTTTGGAATTGAAGAGGGGAGCGATGTCATCCGCCCCGGTTTGCTTGAGCAAGCACATGGCGGAACGCTTTTTCTGGATGAAATTGCCGATATGCCCGTCACGGCACAGGCAAAAATTCTGCGTGTTCTGACCGAGCAAAGTTTCGTACGGGTGGGGGGGGCGCGTACCGTGCGCGTTGATGTTCGTGTTGTTTCGGCGACGTCTCGCATTTTGGCGGACGAGATTGCAACGGGGCGGTTTCGCGAAGATCTTTACTACAGACTAAATGTCGTGCCCGTTCATTTAGCACCGCTGGCCGACCGACGAGAGGATATTCCGCCGCTGGTCGAGCATTTCCTTGCGCGATACGCCGCAGAGCGCCGCTTTAACACGCCCGAAATTGCTCCCGACGCGATGGCGGCGCTGCAAGCCTATGATTGGCCAGGCAATGTTCGGCAGCTGCGTAATATTGTTGAACGGACGATGATCCTCACGCCCGGCGACCGGCTTGGGCGGATCGATATTGACCTGCTTCCCCCCGAAGTGCTGGGTGATCCCGTGGTCGGGCACGGGCAGGGGGCTAGCGCAATTATGGGCGCGCCGTTGCGTGAAGCGCGCGAGACCTTTGAACGCGAATATCTCCGCGTTCAGATCCGTCGGTTCTCAGGCAATATCTCGCGCACGGCGAGTTTCATTGGCATGGAGCGGTCGGCGCTTCACCGCAAACTCAAGATTTTGGGCATCACTGATATCAAGGAGGGCGACGAGTAGCGCTTTCGCGAAGCTGCGTTTTTTGATATCGCGCTGCAACGCCGCCGTAAGCGGCACCATTTGCGGTCCTACGTTGCCGCCAAAAGCAAAGGCAAAGCCATGGCAGACAAGCCCAATAACCTACAGGATTTGTTCCTGAATTCTTTGCGTAAAGCAAAAACGCCAGTGACGATGTTCCTTGTGAAGGGCGTCAAGCTCCAAGGAATCATCACGTGGTTCGATAATTTTTCGGTGCTGTTGCGCCGCGATGGCCAGTCGCAGCTAATTTACAAACACGCGATTTCGACCGTGATGCCTGCCAATCCGCTTGATCTTGCTCCTGTTGCGGCGGCTTTTGCCGAGGACACGACGAAGCCGAAGCAACTACAGGATATTTTTCTGACCGCCGTGCGTCGTCAGAATAATCCGGTGACAATGTTCCTCGTCAACGGCGTCATGCTTCAGGGTGACATCGCTGCCTATGACTTGTTCTGCATGTTGTTGCAGCGTGATGGTATGGTCCAGCTTGTCTATAAACATGCTGTTTCGACGGTTCAGCCAGCGCATCCGCTCAACCTTGCCGAAGAAGGCACGGACGACGGGGATTGATCGCAGACTTTGTCAGGTTTTGAACTTCAGCGCGAAGAGGGCCTGAGCCGCGGGGCGAGGGCTGTCGTTGTGTATCCCGATCAACGGCGGGGCGGCGCACGCGATGTTGACGCACGTCTCGCCGAGGCAGCGGGGTTGGCTGAGGCAATTGGCATTGTTGTCGTTGATGGGGCCGCGCCTCATGTCCGGGCGCCAAAGGCGTCGACCTTGTTCGGCAGTGGGCAGATCGAAGCGATTACTGCAAGGTTGCGGGCGCATGATGCGGAACTGTTGATCGTTGATGGTGCATTGACGCCCATTCAGCAGCGCAATTTGGAGACAGAAACCAAAGCGAAAGTGATTGATCGCACCGGCCTTATCTTGGAAATCTTCGGTGAACGAGCCGCGAGCGCTGAAGGGCGGCTTCAAGTTGAATTGGCGCATCTTGATTATCAGGCCGGTCGCCTTGTGCGAAGCTGGACCCATCTTGAGCGGCAGCGCGGGGGATTCGGCTTTCTTGGCGGGCCGGGCGAAACGCAGATCGAGGCCGACCGGCGCCTGATCCGCGACCGTATGGCCAAGTTGCGGCGAGACCTCGATCAAGTGGTCCGCACGCGCGGCCTTCATCGTGACCGGCGCAAACGCGCGCCGTGGCCAGTGGTTGCGCTAGTCGGTTACACCAACGCGGGAAAATCAACACTTTTCAACCGGTTGACGGGAAGTGACGTCATGGCGGAGGACTTGCTCTTCGCCACGCTCGACCCGACCATGCGTGAGATAGCGCTGCCCGGATTACCGAAGGTGATTTTGTCGGACACGGTCGGATTTATCTCTGACTTGCCGACGCAACTGGTGGCGGCATTCCGCGCCACGCTTGAGGAAGTCACTTCAGCCGATTTGATCGTCCACGTTCGCGACATTTCGCATGCGGATAGCGATGCGCAGGTGGCGGATGTGATGTCCGTGTTGTCCGATCTCGGTGTCGCGGGGCAGGCGGGCGCAGCACCGATGGTTGAGCTGTGGAATAAGATTGATCTGCTTGACGCCGAGCGGTTGAGCGTTGTGCGCGCCGAGGCCTTACGCCGCGAGGATGTGCTGCCAATCTCGGCGGTGACGGGAGAGGGGCTTGAGTCGATGCGCATGCTCTTGGCGGAACGTCTCACCAGCGCGCGCCGATTGCGTCATATCGACGTTGCACTGGAGGATGGGGCCACTCGTGCGTGGCTGCACGCGCATGGCAATGTCGAAAACGAGACGGGGGAAGGGGGGCAGTTAACGCTCGCCGTCCGCCTAAGCGACGCGGATTTCGCACGTTTTCAGTCGCGTTGAGCGGCTTTCGCAGCAGTCCAGAGCGCTTCTTTTTCGTCGAGCGATAGATCGGTAAAGCCGTTCGCTGTTTCAATCGCGCGAAACCGCCGTTCAAACTTCGCATTGGCGCGACGTAGCGCCACTTCGGGATCAACCTTCAGATGTCGTGCGAGGTTCACAACCGCAAACAACAAGTCACCAATTTCATCTTCACGCTCGTCATCCGATGCCGCCGCGCTGATTTCGTCTAGCTCCTCGGCAATTTTCGCGCGCGGTCCCTTGGCATCAGGCCAATCAAACCCTGTCCGCGCTGCCCGCTTTTGAATCTTCTCAGCGCGCATCAATGCCGGTAACGCGAGCGCAACGCCGTCGAGGGCACTGCTACCGTCGCGTTCCGCCGCCTTCATTGTTTCCCAATCGGGGCGCATCTCGGCGTCGCCAAACAAATGCGGATGTCGCCGCTCCATTTTGTCTGAAATTGCGTCTGCGACATCGTCGAGCCCAAAATGCCCGACCTGCTCCGCAATACGGGAATGCAGAACGACCTGAAACAGGAGATCGCCAAGTTCCTCTTTAAGCGCAGCCATATCATCCCGCGCAATCGCGTCGGCGACTTCATATGACTCTTCGATCGTATAGGGTGCGATTGTTGCAAAAGTCTGCACGCGATCCCAATCGCATCCATTTAGTGGGTCGCGAAGGCGCTCAACAATAGCGCGTATCCGCAAGAAGGGGTTTTCAGACGTTTGCATCAATAAGTCCGATAATATGTATTATGTTAAATAGATCACGGCTCGAGGATGAGAGTGCTCCCCTCGACGCGCCACGACTTTAGCGCTGAAAGAAAGCTCATGCCGAGCAAACTTGTATCCCCAAGTCCTTCGGAACCGATCAAGACTGCGGCATCGCGCTGTATGATGTTGCCGACGGACAAAGTCTTTATCTTTGCACGTTGAACCTCAACGGTGCCGTTCGCGGTTTCAACGATGACGGGAAAGCCGCCCGATGGTTCAACGCCAGCCGCTTTTGCGGCCGCCAGTGACAATGTCGTGGTCGTCGCGCCGCTGTCAATCATGAAGCGCACTGGCGTGCCGTTGACGTTTGCGCGGACCCAATAGTGGCCGTCTTCCTCGCGACGAATGCGCAGCGTTGTTCCTTCGATCTGCCCGGCGTTGCCGCTTAACTCGGCGGTCGCGCGTTGCCAGATGACCCTTCCCTCATCTCTGAACAAAAATAGAACAAACATCCCGCCAAAAATTGCAATCCAAGCGAGCACCATTTTGATTGTTTTGCCGATGGGTAATTGCCGCGCGGCGAGGCTCGAAACGACAAGCACAAGCGCGCCGATACCCCAGACCAGCGAGATGCCTTCATCCGCGTTCATGCCGCTTTCCGGAATAAGTCGCGGAAGTTATTCGCCGTTTGGGCTGCCAATGTCTCGACGCTTTCACGGCGCAAATCCGCCAGAAAACGTGCTGTGTCAGCAACAAACGCCGGTTCGCACAGTCGCCCGCGATGCGGGACGGGCGCGAGGAACGGCGCGTCGGTCTCGATCAACAGCCGGTCCGCCGGGATCGTGGCCGCCGTCGCCTGCAAGTCTTTGGCATTTTTGAATGTCACGATCCCCGAAATGGAGATGAAGAGCCCAAGATCTAGAGCTTGTTGCGCGAAGCTATCACTGGCCGTGAAGCAATGGATGACGCCCGTAAATGCCCCCTTCCCCATTTCCTCGCGCAGTATGCTGGCCGTATCCTCCTCGGCATCGCGGGTGTGGACGATGATCGGCAATCCCGTTTCGCGCGCGGCGACGATATGGCTGCGGAAACTCGACCGCTGCTGCTCGCGGTCGCTTTTGTCGTAATAATAATCGAGGCCGGTTTCGCCGATCGCAACAATGCGACGATGCTGCGCGCGTTCGACTAGTTTCGCCGTATCAACATCGGGGTGCGCGTCGGCCTCATGCGGATGAATGCCGACCGAAGCCCAGACGTCACTCTCGCGCTCCGCCACACCCAGCACATCGTCCCACTCACTCTCGCGGGTTGAGATGTTGAGCATAGTCGAAACGCCAGCGGCACGGGCGCGTTCGAGGACCGCAGCCTGATCCTCGACCAAACCCTTGTAGTTCAGATGGCAGTGGGAATCGACGAACATCAGGCGTCTGCTTCGACAGGGAGCTCGAGGCGGGGGAAGATGCCGACGGGCGTGGGAAGACCGATCCCGCCAACCAGCGGATGCGACAAGGCAGAAAAATTACGGGCTTCTTCTTCATTCGGTTGCGCCAACAGATTAAGTAATCGGTCTGCGCCTGCTGGAATTGCCCAACGCGCCAAAATTGCAAGCTGCCGAACGGCCTCGGCCGTGTGATACAGAACACCGTCTGCCACTTCCGGCTCGGTCTTTCGTAGCGCCCAAGGCGCCATTTCTGCAAAGTAACCGTTCACAATACTCACCGCGCCCCAAATTTCCTCAAGTGCCTCATTGAGCTTCAGCTGTTCCATTAGTTCAACAATATGCCCCAAAACGTCTCCGAGATGCGGAGGGCGCGTATCGGCCAAATCGACAGGCAGCACCCCATCACAATTCTTCGCGATCATCGAAAGGCAACGCTGCGCGAGGTTCCCAAGCCCATTCGCCAAATCGGCATTTACCCGCGTTACAATCGCTTCCTCGCTATAGCTGCCGTCGCTGCCGAAACTCACTTCACGCAGCAGGAAATAGCGCAGTGCATCCACACCATAACGATCCGCCAGCGCAATCGGATCGACAACATTCCCCAAAGACTTCGACATCTTCTCCCCGCTACGCGCCAGCACAAAACCATGGCCGAAGACCTGCTTCGGCAGGGGCAGCCCGGCCGACATCAGGAACGCGGGCCAATAAACTGCGTGGAAGCGGACGATGTCCTTGCCGATTAAATGCAGGCTCGCGGGCCAATATTTAGCCATATCCTCGGTTGCGTCTGGATACCCCAGCCCCGTCAGGTAATTGGTCAGTGCGTCGACCCACACATACATCACATGGTCGGGCGACCCCGGCACCTTTACGCCCCAGTCAAAGCTGGTCCGTGAAATGCTCAGGTCGCGCAGGCCGCCCTTGACGAACTGCACAACCTCGTTGCGGCGGCTGTCGGGGCGGATAAAATCTGGTTGTTTTTCATAAAGTTCGAGCAGTGGTTTTTCATACTTTGAGAGCTTAAAAAACCAGCTTTCCTCAACCGTCCACTCAACAGGCGTTCCTTGGGGCGAGAGTTTCGCACCACCCTCGCCATCAATCAGTTCTTTCTCTTCGTAAAACGCCTCGTCTCGAACTGAATACCAGCCTTCATAGCGGTCGAGATATAGGTCGCCATTGGCCTTCATCGCTTCCCAGATTGCGACGCTGGCTTTGTGGTGCGCTCGGTCGGTCGTGCGCTGGAAATTGTCGTAACTGACGTTGAGTTTGTCGCACATCGCCTGAAACTGGTCAGACATTTCGCGGGCCAGATCGCCCACGTCGACGCCCTTGTCGCGCGCAGTTTGCACCATTTTCAGGCCATGCTCGTCGGTCCCGGTCTGAAAGCGGACGTCGCGCCCCTGCATCCGGTGGAAACGCGCAATCGCATCCGCCGCGATTGCTTCATAAGCATGGCCGATATGAGGCTTCCCATTTGGGTAGCTGATGGCTGTGGTGATGTAAAAAGGTTTGCCCGACATTTGTCAGGCTTTAGCGGACCCGCGCGACGGGGCAAGCGCAGCGACATAGCCCGCCATTTCGAACACCACCGTTTCGGCGACAAGTGATTGCGGGATGGCGATTTGCGAGAGCGCGCGCGCTTTGGTCCAAGCGGTCAGCGCAGCTTCCAACGCCGGACCTTCCGCCGTTCGCGCTTTGCGGGCGATAAAGGCTGGTGCGCGTTGGAGGAGCGCTTCATAGCGGGGCAAAGCCGCCTTCAATGACAATGACTGGGCAAGCTGGCTGCGCATAGCGTTAGTCGGGTCGCCCGTCGTCGCCAGCCCATTGAGCGCCGCATCGATTGCGGCCATATCGAGTTCGGCGTTGGCCAGTGCCGCTGCAGGAACGCCGTTTGCACCTGCAATCAAGGCCGCACGTGCTTCAACGTTAATCTGTGGCATGTGCGCAGACAGAAATGACGTCATGGCTGCATCATCGAGTGGTCTGAACAACAATGTCCGGCACCGCGACCGGATCGTCGGTAGCAAGCGCCCCGGCTGATGCGTTACGAGGAGAAAAATGGTGCTGGCGGGTGGCTCCTCAAGGCTTTTGAGCAACGCATTAGCGGCGCCGCGCTCCATATCGTCGATACTGTCGATCAGAATGACCCGCCGGTCGCCCAAAGCGGTCGCCGTCGCGAACATGGCGCGAAGGTGTCGCACCTGATCCACCGTAATGTTGCGCGCCAAATTACCCGTTTTCTCATTGGGCAGGCGGTCGAGCATCTTGAAATCGGGATGGCTTCCTGCGGCTATCAGTTTCGCCGCTTGAGAATCAATGTGTTCCGCGTCAAGCAAGCAATGCGCAGCCCATGATGCGAACATCGCCTTCCCAATTCCGCGCGGTCCGGCGAGCAACCAGGCATGATGCAACCGTTCACCGGTCGATGCGGTCCGGAATGCGGTCATTTGGGCATCGTGACCGAATAGAGTCATAACAGGTCGTCCAGTGCGCTGACGAGGCGTTCGGTCACGGCGTCCGCATCGCCACTTGTATCGATTGTCCGAAATCGCGCCGGTTCGTCCGCTGCCATACGCTCAAACGCCGCAAGAAGTTTCGCATGATAAGCATCGTTTCGCGCACCAAACCGATCAGCATTGCCGCTCGCCCGCGAATTGGCACGCCTCTCCGCTTCGGCAAAAGGCAACGTAAGCAGTAAAGTCCGATCCGGCATCAAGGCACCGCTCCCCACGCGGTGGAGCATGAGGATATCCTCGTCGGTCAGGCCGCCCGCCCCGCCCTGATACGCGCGAGTTGAATCGACGAATCGGTCACAAATAACCCAATCGCCGCGCACCAATGCGGGTTCGATCAGTCTCTCGACATGGTCCGCACGCGCAGCGGCAAACAAGAGTCCCTCCGCCCGCGCACTCCATTTATCTTCGCTGCCTGTCATCAACAGACTGCGGATCGCCTCAGCCCCGGCTGTTCCGCCCGGTTCGCGGGTGACAACGACCTTCAAGCCGCAGTCGCGTAAAGCATCGGCAAGACGGGTCGCCTGCGTCGACTTGCCAACCCCCTCCCCGCCTTCAAGCGTAATGAATTTGCCCCGGTTCACGCCTCGACGAGTGACTTCAGGCCAGCCCAAAGCCGCCCGAAAAAGCCAGCTTCGCTCACATCATTCGCAGCGACCAGTGGCATGGTCTGCGGTCCCGTTCCCGGCGTCGTGACAATCAGGTCGGCGATATGCTGACCCGCTTTGATTGGCGCTTTGACGGGGCCATCATAAGCAACCTTCACAGTCATGTTCGCTGCCGCACCTGCGGGTAAAGTCACTGCCAAATTCCGGGGCGCAACCAAACCGACCGTCGCACTATCGCCCAGCTGCACATCTGCCGTTTCAACCGCCGCGCCTTTGGCGAACAATGGTTTGGTGGTCCACGCCTTGAAACCCCAATCCATAAACTTAACGGATTCGGCAATCCGCCCGTTAAAGCTGTCGATCCCCGCAACCACCATCACCAATCGCCGACCGCTCTGTTCGGCGGACCCCGTAAAGCCATAGCCTGCTTCGTCGGTATGCCCAGTCTTCAGACCATCCGCACCCGCAACGCGACCGAGCAACGGATCACGGTTCGCCTGCGTAATCGCGGCCCCTGACCCCTGCGTCTTGCCCCAAGTGAACTCCTTCAGCGAGTAGAACTGTCGATACAGCTCCGGAAAATCATCAATTGTCGCCTTGGCGAGCGTCGCGAGGTCGCGCGCTGTGGTGTAGGTCCGCCCTTCGTCGGGCCAACCATTTGACGTCCCAAAATTGCTATTGGTCAGCCCTAGTTTCTTCGCTGCCGCGTTCATCCGCTGCGTAAAGGCTTCCTCTGTGCCCGCAATTCCTTCGGCAAGCACAATGCACGCATCATTACCCGAAAGCGTCACAATCCCCTTTAGCAGATTTTCAACATTAACCTTCTCACCTGATGAGAGGAACATCGTTGAACCTGCAGAAGGGCCATGCCATTTCTGCCAAGTTTCGGGTCGCGTATTATATATCTGGTCGAGTTTCAACTCGCCCTTCTGAATCATGTCGAACGCGACGTAGACTGTCATCATCTTTGCCATCGACGCTGGCGGCATGCGGCGGTCGGCGTCCTTTGCGTAAAGCACCGCGCCTGACGACAGATCGATCATATAGGCGACCGGTGCTTCGGTATCGAAGGGTGGTGCGGCAGCGCTCACAGGATAAACAGCAAGTGAAAGCGCGGCGAACATCGGAAAAATTGGCTTCATCGGGGTCCCTAAATCATTAACGGACAATGCGCACGTCGGAGTAGCCCTTTGCCGCCAATGGTACCAGCGCCGCTTTCACTTTCTCGGCGTTGTCGAACGGACCAAGGCGGACTTGAAACAACCCATTTGCGACCGCCAAATCTGCACCAAGTTGCGCGGCCATCGTTTCGGCGCGATTGCGACCCGAGAACGTGCCAACCAAAATGAAATAAGGCGGTCCGCCCGTTGGAATGCTCGTCACGGTCGATTTGGAGGGGGTCCAGCCATTACGGCTGCGCAGTTCGTCCAAGTCCCTACCCCGCACCGTTTCCTCGCTGCCGCGCCCAATGCCATCAACGCGCCGGACGCGTACCAGCCGGGCACCGTGGCTTAACATACCGAGCCTGCGCGCCGCTGCTTTCGACAGATCGATAATCCGCTTGCCATGATAGGGACCACGATCATTGATGCGCACCCGCAAGCTCTTGCCCGTATCGAGCGTCGTCACCTCAACCCATGACGACATGGGCAAAGTCCGATGCGCCGCCGTCATCTCGTCGGGATTGAAAATTTCGCCATTTGCGGTTTTGCGGCCACGCAGCTCGTCGCCATACCAACTCGCCAGGCCGGTCGCTTCATAAGAGGCTTTGGCTTGCACCCCAGACGCAAAGAGCAAAAACGCACCTAAAGCGCCTCCCGTTAACGCCTCAACTCGCAACAGCGTCCGCCAGTAAACCGACGGCCAATGCATAGAAATTGGAGCAATTATAATCGAGAATTACGCGATAGTTGCCCGTCAGGAGGTACCCCGTGCCTCCCGCTCCATCGGGCTCAAGCAGCGTCGCCAACGTGTTATCTGGCAAGGTTCGCCCGATTGCGGACATACCCAAAGCGCGCCATTCCGCCATAGTCTTCCATTGAGTATGCCGTGCGTGAACGCGAGGACAGCGGGGGCTGACCGTGCGATTGGCAATGCCCGCGCGATCAAGTTCGGCGGGCACACGCACCGCAACACCCCAAGGCTGATTCGGCCGCCAACCCGCCGCTACAAAATAATTTGCAATAGACGCCAGTGCATCTGCTTCATTACGCCAGATGTCGACCCGCCCATCACCGTCCCCGTCGCGCGCCAGTCGCAAATACATTGACGGCAGAAATTGCGGATAGCCCGTCGCGCCCGCCCAGCTTCCCGCAATGGCACTGCGCGGAATGCCGCTGTCGATGATTTTCAGCGACGCAATGAATTCGCCCTCGAACAACGCCCGACGACGCCCTTCGTAAGCCAGCGTTGCCAGCGACTGCGGCAAATCGAAACTGCCGGTGAACGCGCCATAATTGGTCTCGTTTCCGTAAATCGAGACCATTATGCTCTCGGGAACACCGGTCTCACGCTCCACCTTGGCCAAAAATGGACGAAGTGACGCATATTTCACACGCCCCCGGCTGATCCGCGCGCCATCGACATGCTTGGCACGGTAGGGCGCAAATTGCGGAATCACATTGGGATTTGCGCCGGGCTGCGCGCGGTCCAGCTCAATGACTCGCGCATTGAACGACAGCGTAGGGATGATCGCATCGACCGTTTGCTGACGCACACCCTGCGCCACCGCCTGCCGTCCAAGACCAGCCACATAAGCCGCAAAGCCGCTTTCGGCCTGCGCCGCCAATCGCCCACCACCCAGCCCCGATGCGGGCGTCAGCACCGCAAGTGCCAGAACACCAAAGATTATTGCCCCTCTCATCGTGTGACACTGCCACATAACCGCGCCGACGGGAATTGCTTTCGTCGCAAGCCTTGCACGTTCGCCCGCGCCACCGCTAAAGGCTGGTAACCGGACAGGTGGCCGAGTGGTTTAAGGCAACGGTCTTGAAAACCGTCGTGGGTGCAAGCTCACCGTGGGTTCGAATCCCACCCTGTCCGCCATTTCCCGCGTCTGGAGAGCGAGCGTGACGTCCTTGAAACTCGGCCTCGTCGGATTTGGCAAGATCGCACGCGACCAGCATTTGCCGGCGATTGCGGCGGCTGAGGGTATTGAGCTGACGGCGGTGGCAAGCCGGAATGCTCGGGCCGATGGGGTCAATGGCTATCCCGATCTTGATGCGATGCTCGCAAGTGAGCCGAGGCTGGATGCGGTGATTCTTTGCCAGCCGCCCGCTGTGCGCTTCGGCGCAGCGCAAAAGGCCTTGCTAGACGGCAAGCATGTTTTCCTTGAGAAACCACCCGGCGCGACAGTGCGCGAAGTTGAAATACTGGCGGCGCATGCGCGCGCAATGGGCGTCACCCTCTTTACCAGTTGGCATTCGCGTTTTGGGGCTGCAGTTCCCGCAGCAAAGGAATGGTTACGAGAAAACCCCCCAACCCGGCTAACGATTGACTGGAAGGAAGATATCCGTGTCTGGCATCCCGGTCAGGATTGGATACTCGAGGCCGGCGGTTTTGGCGTGTTTGACCCCGGCATCAACGCCCTGTCCATCTTGACGCACCTTCTCGACGATCCCGTTCACGTCAAAGCGGCAATGCTTGAAACACCCGAAAATTGTGGTGCCCCGATTGCGGCGAAGCTCAACATGGCAACCGCGGGCGGCGTACCTATTATCGCAGATTTGGATTTTCTTCAGACTGGCCCGCAATCATGGGACATTATTGCTGAGGCAACCAACGGCACGATGGCGCTGTCACGCGGTGGCAATGCACTTTCGGTTAATGGTGTCGCGCAAGATGTTGGTATTGAAGGAGAATACCCAGCGATGTACCGATATTTTGTTGAGTTGGTCCGAAGTAGAATGAGCGATGTTGACCTAGCCCCTCTTCAACTCGTGGCCGACGCTTTCATGCTGGGTAAAAACAGCCTAGTCGACGCCTTCACTTTTTGACGCTGGCCACCTGCCGGATCCAGTGGCGTGCCGGTGCTTCGAACCATTTGAAGCTCACCCAGCTGATGAACAGCAATGACGCGACATAAGTCGGCACGAGCCAATAAAACCGATTAATTTCGAAATATTGGCCGCCGTTCAGGGTCAAAAAGATGAGCGCGAGCGGAATGTGCAGCAGATAAGTCGAATAGGATAAATCCCCCAAAAACTGCATCATGCGCGATTCCAGCATTCGATGGCTGGCTGGGTGTAGGCAAACCAGCACCAGCCACGGCCACGCAACAAATGACATGACAACCCCGGCATTGATGCGCGTTCCCGCCAACTGTGGCGCAACAAGCATCGCCAACGCGCTCATGCCCAATAGAATGGGAAACGGAGTACGCAGAAACATCTCACGATGTTGGTGGAGCAGAACGCCAAGAAAGAAACCGACTAAACCCCGAGCAATCCTGCTTGGGACGGGGAGCAGCCCCAATTCCGCTGCAATGCCCATTGCGATCAGCATCAACGCACCAGCGACGAGCCACCGCCGCCCTGCCCGCGCCAACACAAAGAACAGCGCGTAGCAAACAAATTCGCTGGTCAGCGACCAAGCAGGCGAATTGAAGCTGAATGTCCGTTCAATCCCCGCCGCCTGCATCATCAACATGTTCAATGTGAAATGATAACCGTCGTAAGCAACCGCCGTCCGATCAAACGAAGGCGTCAAAGGCGCGCCTGCCCACACGATCGCTGCAACCACGAACAACGTCAGCAAATGCAGCGGATAAACCCGCGCCACCCGCGCTACCGCATAATTGCGTGCATTCGTCCCGGCCTTTAAAGCCCCATCGCGCAGATAGACATGCGCGAAAATGAACCCTGAGATCAGGAAGAAGAGGTCAACGGCAGTCCACAGATAGTCATTCCCCCAACGCCCAAATGCATTGGTCACACCCAGCGCTCCGCCGGGATGTGCCGTCATCACTTTCAAATGAAACACGACGACACAAAGCGCAGCAATGCCGCGCAGTGCATCAATCGAATGCAATCGTTCCGAAATGACCGGGGATGATGCCGTTGCTGTCATCCCCCCGCCAAGCCGTTACTTCTTGAGCGTAAGCCCGCCAAATCGCTTGTTAAAGCGGGCAACCTGACCACCAGCGTCAAGCATTTTGCCCGAACCGCCGGTCCAAGCCGGATGCGACGTCGGATCGATTTCCAGCGTCATCGTGTCGCCTTCCTTGCCCCAAGTGGACCGCGTCTGGAACTCGGTCCCGTCAGTCATTTTAATGTTGATCATGTGATATTCGGGGTGGATGGCAGGCTTCATAAAACGTTCCTATAATGTGGCTGGTTCCGACCAGCCTGAAGATAACACGCGCGCATAGCGACTTGGCATGCGTGTAGCAAGTTAGGTGGGGAAGTTAGGCAGGCGGATCGGCAATCATCGCCGTAAAATTAGCTTCGGCAGCCACCTTGCCATCCACCAGCGCTTTGCCTGCGAATTTGCATACCGAGGCACGCTTTTGAACAAACTCGACTTCCAGCGTAAGCAGACAACCCGGTTCAACGGGCGCACGGAACTTCGCCCCATCAATCGCCATGAAGTAAACCAGCTTGCCCGATCCGGCGAGGCCAAGCGATTCAACTGCGAGAACCCCGGCTGCCTGAGCCAGTGCCTCGACGATCAAAACACCCGGCATAATTGGACGCCCGGGAAAATGCCCGGCAAAGAAAGGCTCATTAATCGTAACAGCTTTGATCGCGCGAATACGTTCGTCAACGACCAACTCTTCGACACGATCAACCAAGAGCATCGGAAAGCGATGCGGCAATGCCGCCATCACCCCCCTGATGTCGATGCTCATGATGTCCGCTTACCGGCCCGGAGGCGGTGGTGGTGTTGGCGTTCCTGCGGGGCGCGGCGCTGCGGGCAGCGGAGTCACCGAAACCGAAGGCAAAGCCGCGTTAAGCGATGCAAGCACCTGATCAGTCACATCGACGCTTTTCGCTGCCGCAAGCGTAGCCTGCTGGTCGAGAGCAATATTGGCACCGCGCGCTGTCATGGTTTGCCCAATGATCGGGTTGAGCTTTTCCATAACTTGCCGTGAGACATTCGCTTGAATTGACTGGATATTCTGCTGAAGACCCGCGAGCTCGCGCTGTGCGGCTTGCTGCTTGGCTTCAAATGCCTGCGCGCGCGTGCGCAATGCGGTTTCGGCGGTCGTGCGTGCAGGGCCGGGTGCTTGCTTGCCAAGTGCTTCTGCGGCTTGCTGAATAGCTTGCCCTTCGGTCTGCAACGGAGCTGTCAGCGCTTGAGCACGTGATTGTCCCTGTGTCACGAGCGCTTGGATCTGTGTCGTTGCCGACTTGCAGGCCGTGCAATCGGTCGTCACCCGCGCCGTATCAACAATTGCGATTATGGCAGCGGGCACATTCTGCGCCGATGCCGCAAACGGGGTCATGGCGGTGCCAATCAGCATCGCCGTCAAGATTTTGGTTTTCATCAGAATTGAGTTCCTACGTTGAATGTGAATGTTTTGGTTTGATCGCCGGGTGTCTTCAAAAGAACCTTGGCAACGTCGATGCGGAACGGCCCGAACGGCGAGTTCCAGTTGACACCAATGCCGATGGAAACGCGCGGCTTGGCGCTGTTACCGAAATAGAATTCCTCGAACGGCGCGATTGGGGATCCCGTCGTGCCGCAATCGGTAAATGCTCCTGTCGGCACTGGGGGCAAGGGTCCTCCATCGCCATCCGGATCGACGAGTGGTTGATTCGCAAATGTGCGCGCGCCGGTCGAAGCGTTGCGGCACAGAAATTTGACGGTCGAACCGTCCGTAAAATCAGCCAAGGACGTCAGTGTCGGACGCGTAACGCCAAAAACCGCGCCGACATCAAGAAAGACCGATGGCCGCAACCCAAGTTCTTTGGCACCCGACCCCAATGGAATTTCGAGCTCTGCACGTCCTTGATAATAAGCACGGCCACCAATCGCGTCGTCAACGACCGCGTTTTCGTCGGTGTTAAATTTGCCAGTCGTAATGTCATATTGCTGACGGAGTACACGCGGCCCAACGCCGCGAATGTCAAAGCCGCGCATCTGCGGTTCGCCGAGGAAAAAACGGTCGGTTAGGCGGACTTTGTCGATGCCCGGCCCCTGCGACCTGTTGAGTGGCAAGACGTAGCCGCCCTCCGCCGAGATCGAGAAAATGAACCGCTTGCCCAAATCCCAATATTTCGCTGCATCGATGCGTGACTTCAGATATTTAACATTGCCGCCAAGGCCTGCAAAATCCTGACTGAATACCATGCGCTGACCGCGCGATGGACGCAGGCTGTTGTTCAAGTTTGAAAAAACCACACTGTAACCAAGTGAGGATGTGGTGCGATTGCCGATTGAGTCACACAAGTAACGACCGGCAATGAAGGGATCGCATGTATCGGGCGTCCCGTTCCCGTCGGTGTCAAAGAAATACAGGTTTTTGTCGAGTGAAACCTGGTCGAAGCTCAGCCCATAGCGCGCGGCAAACGACCAAAATTCGGTAATCGGCACGCCCATGCGCAGCTGGATACCCGTCGTCACCTGCTGATAGGTTCGGTTGCGGTCACCCGACTGTGTGAAGTTAAAGCTGTTCAAATCGCGCCGAAAGATGTCGCCACCAAGCGCAATATTCTTGTCGAGGAAATAGGGTTCGGTGAAGCCCAGCTCGACTGATTTCGAATAGGTCGAATAATTAACCGATGCGCGAAGCTCCTGCCCCTTGCCGCGGAAGTTGCGTTGGCGGATTGATGCATTGACGATGAATCGCTCAAGCGATGAGAAACCTGCCGAAAGCTGAAGCTCGCCCGTCGATTTCTCTTCTACGTTTGCTTCCAACACAATCCGGTCGGGGGCTGATCCCTGCTTCTGCGCAATTTCGAGTTTCTCTTGGAAAAATCCAAGGCTCTGAATACGCTCCTGAGACCGCTTCAACGCGACGCCGTTAAACGCATCGCCTTCCGCTAATCGGAACTCGCGTCGCACAACCTTATCCTGCGTCAGCGTGTTCCCATTAATATCGATCCGCTCAACATACACGCGCGGCGCATCGCCAACGCGGAACGTTATATTCATTGTCTTGGTATCTTTGTCGCGCTCGAACTGCGGATCAACTTGTGCAAAGGCATAGCCGAACAACCCAGCCGTCTGCGTCACGCTCTCGACCGTGTCCTCGACCTGCTTGGCGTTATACCACTGCCCCTTCTGCATCGGGATCAGCGTCTTGACGGTCTCAGGCTTGAAGTCGCGAATGTCGCTTTCGACGTTAACGTCGCCGAATTTATACCGATCACCTTCTTCAACGACATAGGTCACGATAAAGTCGCGCTTGTCCGGTGTCAGCTCGGCTACCGCCGACACAACACGGAAGTCTGCGTAGCCATTGGTCAAATAAAATTGCCGCAACTTGCCTTGGTCATAAGCCAGCCGATCCGGGTCATAGCTGTCGTTCGACGAGAAAAACCGATAGAATCGTGACCGCTTGGTGACCATTTCGCCACGCAGCCGCCCGTCATTGAACACCTGATTGCCAATGATGTTGATCTGGCGGACTTTCGACTTCGGTCCCTCGCTGATTTCGTAAACGATATCGACGCGGTTCTGGTCGAGCATCACCATCTTCGGCTCGACCGTCGCTGCAAAGCGGCCCTGACGGCGATACAGTTCGATGATGCGCGCAATATCGGCGCGCACTTTTGATCGGGTAAAGATCGTCCGCGGGGCGAGCTTCAATTCCTTGCCCAGCTTGTCTTCCTTGACGCGTTTGTTTCCTTCGAAAACGATCCGGTTGATGACCGGATTTTCCTTTACGATGATGGTCAACGCACCATTGTCGTCGCGGATTTGCACGTCAGCAAAGAGTTCAGTTTCGAACAGGTCTTGCAACGCTTGGTCGAGTGTTTCGCGGGTGTAGGCCGCGCCAGCGCGCAAGCGGATATAAGACCGCACCGTTTCGCCCTCGATACGCTGCGAACCCGTCACGCTGATCGACTTGACAATGCCACCGTCGGTTTCGGGTGCAGGCGCAGGCGGCGTTGGTGCCGCCAAAGCGGGCGCGCGCGTCTGAGCGGCCGCAAGCACGGGCACACCGGCGAGCATCGTCCCAATCAACAACGCGGTGATGTGGTGGCGGGCGCGCGATTTCGGCAATTTTGTTTTCAAGCGAAACCCGCCTTTTGAATGATTAACAACGTTGAATGCGCCCCCCTGCCCGATGCGCGTCATCCAATCAACCCGGCGATGCCCCGCCACAGACCCAATCCGGCAAGATCGTTCACCGTCACCACGACCATGAACAACAACACAACGAACAATCCCGACCGATAGGCCCATTCCTGCGCGACAGCCGACGCGGGTTTGCGACGGATCGCCTCATACCCATAGAATGCCAAGTGTCCGCCATCGAGCATCGGAATTGGCAACAGGTTGATGAACCCCAAGTTAATCGAGATCATTGTCATTAGCCACAGGAACTCGATTGGCCCCAACGTCGCTTGCTCGCCCGACACTTTGGCAATTTTAACCGGACCGCCCAATTCCTTGATCGAGCGCACACCCGACACGACTTGCCATAGCGCGGTCGCCATCGTCTCGACGGATTGGATCGTAAAGCGGACCGCAGATCCCGGAAGCTCGATCAGCGATGGTTTCACGTAAATCCGCTTCGTTGGACCAATGCCCAACAAGCCGCGCTTCGTCTCATTACCGAATCGGTCCTTAAGCATGTTGACGCGGGGCGTCGCCGATATCGCCATCTCCTGCCCATTCCGGTCAATGCCGATGGTCAGCCGTTCGTTGGGATGTATCGACACCATCCGCGCAATATCTTCGAAGGTTCGAACGTCGCTGCCATCAACCGACTTGATCGTATCGCCCAATTGTAACCCAGCCGCATCCGCCGCCGATCCCTTTTCAATGACGGCGATCACTGGCGGCGTGCGCGGTTCGCCGATGGTGCCGAACAACGCGGCGAACACGATGATCGCGAACAGAAAATTTGTCGCCGGTCCCGCCAGCACGATCAACGAACGTTGCCACAACGCCTTCGATTGAAACGTCTGACTGCGTTCCTCGGGCGGCAATTTCAGCCATTCGGGGTCTTCGCGGCTCGACACGCCCATGTCACCTTTGAAACGGACATAGCCACCCAGCGGTAACCAGCCGACCTGCCATACCGTCCCGCGCTTGTCGGTCCACTTCGCGACCGCGCGGCCGAATCCAATCGAAAAGGCCTCGGCCTTCACGCCGCACCAACGCCCGACCCAATAATGCCCCATTTCGTGAATGAACACGAGCGGCGCGATGGCGAGGACGAAGAAAAGGATCGTCCAGAGGAGATTGGGGGACTCAATCAAGTGGCAAATTCTTCCATGACCTGCGTGGCAATTGCCCGCGTTTCACTGTCAACCGCGAGCACATCTTCGATACTGCGCGGCGCGGTCGGATCATAGCGGTCGAGCGTCGCCTGCACAATGTCGGCGATATGCAGGAAGCCGATCCGGTGGTCCAAGAACGCAGCAACCGCAACTTCATTGGCGGCATTCAGGGTCGCTGGCCGTGCGCCCGCTGCCTCTAATGCCTCACGCGCCAGCCGCAGTGCCGGGAAACGCTCGGGATCGGGCGCTTCGAAATCAAGCTGTCCAATAGTCGTCAGATCAAGCGGTTTTGCCGTCGTTTCCATTCGGTCGGGCCATGCCAGCGTCGATGCAATCGGAATGCGCATGTCAGGCGACCCCAGCTGCGCGAGCGTCGACCCATCGACATAATCGACCATTGAATGGATGACTGACTGTGGATGCACGAGAATGTCGAGCCGCGCGCTTTCAACGCCGAACAGATAATGCGCCTCGATCACCTCAAGGCCCTTGTTCATCATTGTCGCCGAATCGACCGAAATCTTCGCGCCCATTGACCAATTGGGGTGCTTGACCGCGCGTTCGGGAGTGACTTCAGCCATCTCGTCGCGCGACCATGTACGGAACGGCCCACCGCTCGCGGTCAGGACAATCCTACGCACCCGCTTCGAGGGGTTGCCTGCAAGGCATTGGAATATAGCATTATGCTCAGAGTCCACGGGAAGCAGCAGCGCCCCGGACGCAGTCGCTGCCTCGGTCATCAGCGCCCCCGCTGACACCAGCGATTCCTTGTTTGCAAGGGCAACAGTCAATCCACCCTTCAGCGCCGCCATTGTCGATTTCAGCCCCGCACAGCCAACAATCGACGCCATCGTCCAATCGACTGGACGCAGCGCCGCTTCAACAACTGCATCCGCCCCCGCCGCGATCTCCGCATCAGTTCCCGCCAGCGCCGATTTCAGCTCAGCATAAAGCGCCGCATCGCCAATCACCGCGAGCTTCGCCCCTGTTGCCCGAACTGCCCGCGCTAACCCGGAAACGTCGCGCTGCGCAGTCAAGGCAACGACCTCAAACTGATCCATGGCATTCAGGATCAGATCGAGCGTCGACGACCCCACCGATCCCGTCGCGCCGAGAATTGAGACAGAACGGCGATTCATGTCAGGCCCATCCACCACGGAAACACAATCGCCACCGGCAGCAAACCGTCAACGCGGTCAAACAGCCCGCCATGTCCTGGAATCAATGACCCCGAATCCTTGACCCCCGCCCGCCGCTTCATCCAGCTCTCAAAAAAATCACCTGCCTGCGCGAGAACAACAAGTGGCACCGCGAGGAGCGCCATCTTTACCCAATGCTCGTCGAAATGACCAAGGTTCATCGACGACATGCCCAGCATCACAATTCCGGCAAACACAAAGCCGCCGAGCAGTCCCGCCCAAGTTTTCGACGGGCTGATCGAAGGTGCGATTTTTGGGCCGCCAATTGATCGCCCAAAGATGTAAGCCCCGGTATCGGTCGCCCAGACAATCATGAACAACCAAGCCGCCATCAACAGGCCATTGCCGGGCAATTCGCGCACCTGCCAAAGACCATTCACGGCGAGCGCTACATACAACACACCAAAGACCACCCACAAAATGCGGAGATTGGTTACGGGCGTCATGCCCCGTACCAACCGCACAAATTCGCGCAGCACCAGCGCCCCGCCGATCAGCAGCAGCGCCAGATACCACCAACTCCCCAGCCACAAATCGCCGAGAAGCACTGCGGCGAGTAGAACGCCGCTTAAAATCCGCTTCGTCAGCTCGCTCAAAGCCCGCCGAACCTCCGCTCACGCAGGGCGAACACACCGATTGCAGCTTCGAGTTCTGCCTTCCCGAAATCGGGCCACAGCGTATCGACGAACAACAACTCGGCATACGCAACCTGCCACAGCATGAAGTTCGACAGTCGTTGCTCGCCCGACGTTCGGATAAGCAAATCAACCGGTGGCAAATCGCCCGTATCAAGCGCCGCCTGCACGCGATCTGCATCGATCGTCGCGGGATCATCCGCCACCAGCCGCCGGATCGCGCGGACAATTTCATCCTGCGCGCCATAATTGAGAGCAATCACCAATGTCGCGCCGGTGTTCGCCGCTGTTCGCGCCAGCGCACCGTCGATAAGTTCAACCAGATCAGGCGTAAATACACGATAATCGCCAATCACCCGCAGCCGAACATTTTCGGCGACCATTTCGTCCATATCATTACGGATAAAATGCCTCAGCAATCCCATCAGGTCGCTGATTTCCTCCGCCGGTCGCCGCCAGTTTTCCGATGAAAAGGCATAAAGCGTCAGCACGTCAATGCCCATGTCACGGGCGGCCTTGCTGACCTTTCGGACCGCCTCGATTCCTTGCTTGTGCCCGGCAATACGCGGCAACATCCGCTTTTTCGCCCAGCGCCCATTGCCGTCCATGATGATTGCGACATGACGAGGCACGCCCGCAGCTGCACCGGATTTTGATAAAGACGTGGCCGCCAGCGCGGTCACTTGCCCAGGATTTCCTTTTCCTTCGCGCACGCTGTCGAGTCGATCTCGCCGATGGTGCTATCTGTCAGCTTCTGCACTTCGGTTTCGCGCCGCTTGCGGTCATCTTCGCCGATTTCGCCCTTTTTCTCGTCAATCTTGAGCGCATCCATCCCGTCGCGGCGCACGTTGCGCGCGGCAATTCGCGCTTTTTCGGCATATTGCCCCGCGAGTTTCGCGAGCTCCTTGCGCCGTTCCTCGGTCAAATCGGGGATTGGCAAACGAATATTCTGCCCGTCAACAATCGGATTGATGCCCAGTCCGGCATTTCGGATCGCCTTTTCCACCGGCGTGACGTTGGATTTGTCCCAAACCTGCACCGACAACATCCGCGCTTCGGGTGCTGAGACCGTCGCAACCTGATTTAGCGGCATGTTCGCCCCGTAAACCTCGACGGTGACTGGTTCGAGCAGGTTTACCGACGCGCGCCCCGTGCGCAGGCCACCCAGATCGCCTTTCAGCGATTCAACCGCGCCGTGCATGCGGCGTTCCAGATCCGATTTATCATATGTTGGCATGGTTTCAGGCTTCCTCTTGTCCCACGACCGTCGCCACGCCTTCACCCTTCAGTACACGAGCGAGATTGCCCGGTTCGCGGATGTTGAAGACAACGATCGGAATATTATTGTCGCGGCACAACGCCACTGCCGATGCATCCATCACTTTCAGATTATCTGAAAGAACACGGCTGTAACCGACTTTATCATAACGCTTTGCATTTGCGTCTTTCTTCGGATCGGCATTGTAAACGCCATCCACTGACGTCCCTTTGAACAGCGCATCGCATTTCATTTCCGCCGCCCGCAACGCCGCCCCTGAATCAGTCGTAAAATAAGGGCTGCCGACGCCAGCCGCGAAAATCACCACCCGCCCCTTTTGCAAATGCCGTTCGGCGCGGCGACGGATCACGGGCTCGCAAACCTGATCCATCTGGATCGCCGATTGCACACGGGTGTGAACCCCCTGCTGCTCGAGCGCATTCTGCATCGCCAGCGCATTCATGATCGTTGCCAACATGCCCATATAGTCGGCTTGCGCTCGGTCCATCCCCTTTGCCGCGCCCGCCATCCCGCGAAAAATGTTACCACCGCCGATGACAAGGCACATCTCATACCCCGCGTCTTTGGCCGCTTTCACTTCGCCCGCTATGCCAGCAACAGTCTCGGGGTCGATGCCGAATGTATTCGGCCCCATCAACGCCTCGCCCGACAGTTTCAGCAGGATGCGTTTATAGGGAGGGCGGCTCATCGCGCGATTTGTGCTTTCATTCAGGAATATGGACGGGCGCGACGCGCACCCTAGTCAGCGTGCGCGCCGTTGCCAAGTCTAGAGCCCTCAGGCCTGCGGCTGCGGCACACCCGACACGGCGGCCACTTCAGCGGCGAAATCACTAGCCTCCTTTTCAATGCCTTCGCCCAACTGGAAGCGGACATAGTTGGTCAGCGTGATCGAGCCACCCGCAGCTTTCGCGGCGCTGGCAACAACGTCAGCAATCGGCGTTTTGTTATCCATCACAAAAAGCTGAGACAACAGCGCGTTTTCCTTGCGGAATTTCGCCATCGCTCCGTCAACCATCTTGCTGATGATGTCCGCAGGCTTGCCACTTTCCGCCGCCTTTTCCATGGCAATTGCGCGCTCGCGTTCAACTAGCGCGGGATCAAGTCCGTCGCCGTTCAGCGCCAGCGGGCTTGCGGCGGCAATGTGCATGGCCAACTGCTTGCCGAGCGTTTCAATCGCGTCCTTGTTGGCATTACCCTCTAGCGCAACAAGCACGCCGATTTTGCCAAGGCCCACACCGGCAGCATTGTGAACATAAGACACGACCGCGCCTTCACTCACTGACAATGTGGCCACCCGGCGCAACGACTGGTTTTCGCCAATCGTTGCAATGTTGCTGGTCAGCACATCCTGAACGGTGCCATCGCCCATCGGTGCAGCAGCAAGCGCCTCGATACTGCTGTTGTGTGTCAATGCGAGTTCGGTCGCACCGCGGACAAACGCCTGAAACTGGTCGTTCTTCGCAACGAAGTCGGTTTCGCTGTTGACTTCAACGGCAGCGCCTTTTGTGCCGCTGACTATAACGCCAACAAGCCCTTCGGACGCAGTGCGCCCCGCTTTCTTCGCAGCGGTCGCGAGACCCTTGGTGCGAAGCCAGTCGACCGCGGCATCCATATCGCCACCGGTTTCACCCAGCGCCTTTTTGCAATCCATCATGCCCGCGCCCGAAATATCGCGGAGCTCCTTGACGCTGGCGGCTGTAACTTCGGCCATGTCTAAATTCCTTTTAAGATTGATATGAATGCGGGGCGGGCACGTTTTGCGCGCCCTGCCCCGTCTTCATGACTAAAATGTGACCGTTCAGGCGGTTGGCGCGTCTTCCGTCGACGCTTCGGCAACAGGTTCAGCCGCAGGTGCCTCAAGAACAACAGGCGCCGCTTCTTCGACCACGTCCGCAACAGGCTCTTCAACCAAAGCCGCTTCAACCGGTGGCTCGACCATCGCACCTAGATCAACACCGCGCGCTGCTGCACCTGACTGGCCACCGCGCGTTGCCGCCGCACCAATCGCTTCGCAATAAAGGCGAAGCGCGCGGGCAGCGTCGTCATTGGCGGGGATCGGAAACGCAATGCCATCGGGCGAGACGTTCGAATCGAGGATCGCGACGACTGGGATGCCAAGAACATTGGCTTCCTTGATGGCGAGCTCTTCCTTATTCGCGTCGATCACGAACATCACGTCAGGGATGCCCCCCATGTCGCGAATACCACCAAGCGAAAGTTCAAACTTGTCCTTTTCGCGCGTCAGCTGAAGGACTTCCTTCTTGGTCAGGCCCGCAGTGTCACCGGACAGTTGCTCTTCAAGCGCCTTAAAACGCTTGATCGACCCCGAAATCGTCTTCCAGTTGGTGAGCATCCCGCCCAACCAACGGTGATTGACGAAATGCTGACCCGAAGCGCGCGCCGCATCGGCTATCGGTTCCTGCGCCTGGCGTTTTGTGCCGACGAACAGCACTTTACCGCCCGCAGCTGCGGTCGCCGCAACGAAGTCAAGCGCACGCGCCATCAACGGCACGGTCTGCGACAGATCGAGGATATGAACGCCATTACGGTCGCCGAAAATATATGGTTTCATCTTTGGATTCCAGCGATGTGTCTGGTGTCCAAAATGCGCGCCAGCGTCTAACAACTGGTGCATCGTGACGACAGGTGCCGCCATAATCAGTTCTCCTTACCCGGTTATACCTCTGGAAAGCGATGACCTCACCTGACGGCGCGGCACCGGTATGATGCTTTCCATGTGGAATAGGAGCGCCATTAAAAGCCTCTTGCGTAGAAGGCAAGGCTTGAATAGAGAACATAACATGAACATAGGGAACCAAGCGCTCATCGCGTGGTTGCCGAAACAAGAAGGAGTCGGGAAAATGCTTCAGTTTCTGTCGTTTTTTGTCACGCTAGCGCTCTTTGCGGGATTGATGTCGTTTATCGTGACAATGATTCGGAATGCGTCGGGCTCAATCATAGCTGCGCTCAATGGAGAAATGTCTGCATCCCTTCGTCGTGAGAACTTTGTGAACTTCGACCGTCGGACAGTCAGGCCGACGGTGGCACTACGGTCTGCCTTTGCTCCGCTGCGCGCCGCCGCTTGACCTTGGCATAG
>JANMPU010000067.1:0-30474 GCA_031369985.1 Sphingomonas sp.
GGCGCGGTATCGCCGGCAACGCCATTTACACCACCGGGTCTCCCCGCCGCCACCCTCCAGCCAAGGATTGCGTTATGGGTGTCGGGAATGTTGCTAAGCGCGGAGTAAGAACAAAAGCGCTCTGGATTGGGCCGCTTCCGGTCACGCTTCCGATTGAACCGCTGACCGTCCGCATCCCGATTGCCGTGCAGTTGACCGGCATCGGGCGGTCTAAGATTTACGAGCTGATAAAGGCGGGCAATCTCGATACCGTCAAAGTCGGTGCCTCAACCCTTATTACTGTCGCCAGCTTGAAGCGTCTTATTGAGAAGCCAAAGCGATAGATGGCTTGCGGAAACTCCCTTGCAGAATTTTCGCGCCAGAACGGAGTTGGTCAAGATAGTCTGACCAGCTTGCCATCATCATCAGCCGTTCTTCCCAATGCTCACCTCGCGCATAGGCCCGGCGCACTTCATCACTCTCCGCGTGGCCTAGTTGGCGCTCAATCGCATCTGGGTTCCAGCGACCCTGTTCATTGAGCAGCGTGCTTGCCATCGCGCGAAAGCCATGAGCCGTCATGGTCTTTCCATCAAAGCCCATGCGCCGCAACGCGAGGTTGATCGTATTTTCACACATCGGACGATCCCGTTTGCCTTGGGCCGGGAAGAGGTAACGGCGATTGCCAGTTATCTCACCTAGTTCTCTCAAGATGGCTAGTGATTGCCGGGTAAGCGGAACGCGATGGGCGACGCGCATTTTGGTCTTGTCGGCGGGGATGATCCAAACTCTCTTTGTAAAATCGAACTCGCTCCATTCGGCCTGCCGAAGCTCCCCAGGACGGACGAAGACATGCGGCGCGAGCCGAAGGGCCGCATGAGTGATCGGGTAGCCTGAATAGGCATCTATCGCCCGCAACAAGACGCCTGCATCCTTGGGGGTAATGATGGCAGCCCGGTGCGTCACTTTGGGCACTATAAGAGCGCCTCGCAGGTCCGCTGATATGTCCCGGTCGGCTCGCCCCGTGGCAATGGCGTAACGGAACACCTGCCCGCAGGTGCTGCGCAATCTCCGCGCAGTTTCATAGTGACCGCGTTTCTCCACAGCGCGCAGCACAGCCAGCAACTCCGGCGCTTTGATTTCGCAAATCTTGCGGTCGCCCAAAATTGGGGTGGCGAAGTCGAGCAGCCACGTCAGTTTGCTCAACGTCACTTCGGCGCGGCCTTCGCGGCGCGCCTTGTCCAGCCATTCGTCTGCAACTGCACGGAAGCTATTCACATTGGCGAGCGGGCCGGTGATCTTGTCGATCTTGCGCTTCGCTGCCGGATTGACCCCGTCGGCAATTTGCTTTTTTACTTCCAGACGCTTGATGCGCGCTTCAGCAAGCGAAATTGTCGGATAAACCCCCAATGCAGCGGTCGCGCGCTTGTTGGCGAAGCGGTAATCCATGCGCCAGTATCGTTGTCCCGCCGTTGTAACGAGCAAATAAAGGCCACCGCCATCCGATAGCTTGTAAGGCTTATCACGCGGCGTAGCCCGCCGCACGGCCAGATCGGTAAGCATGACGCCGCCTCCGTGTCGGATTTGATACCGTCAAATATACCGTCAGATACCGTCAATTGCAATGAATTTGTGTGGATGCCGGTGGACGGTATATCCGTCAATAAAGCCTGATTTCATGGACTTTTCCGGACATCTGTGGACGTGTCCGGATAAAACGATGGTGCCCGGAAGAGGACTCGAACCTCCACGACCTTGCGATCGCCAGCACCTGAAGCTGGTGCGTCTACCAATTCCGCCATCCGGGCACTTGAGGGTAGGGGGGCGCGGATAGCGGCGACGTCGCGCTTGTCAAGGTAAAGGGTGCGCGGCTAGGGCGTGGGCCATGACAACAGGCATGACAAACCAGCTTATCACGGTGTTCGGCGGCAGCGGTTTCCTCGGCCGCTATGTGGTGCAGGCGCTGCTCAAATCGGGTGCCCGCGTCCGCATCGCCGCCCGCAATCCGCAAGGGGCCCTGTATCTCAAGACGCAAGGGGGACTTGGCCAGACACAGTTCGTCGCGGCCGACATCACGAAGCCCGACAGCGTGGCGCGCGCGCTCAGCGGTTCCGACGCGGTGGTCAATCTGGTCGGCAGCTTTGCCAATATGGACAGGGTCCAGCATGTCGGCGCGCGCACTGTCGCCGAAGCCGCTGCTGCTGCGGGCGTCAAGGCGCTCGTCCATGTCTCTGCCATCGGTGCCGATCCTGAAAGCCCCGCCGTTTATGGTCGAAGCAAAGGCGATGGCGAAGCGGCAGTCCGCGCGGCATTCCCGAGCGCAACGATCCTGCGCCCCTCCATCGTGTTCGGCCGCGAAGACCAGTTCGTGAACCGCTTTGCGGGCCTGATCCGCATGCTCCCCGTCGTGCCGATCATCAAAGGGAGCGCGAAGTTCCAGCCGGTCTATGTCGGCGACATTGCCAAGGCAGTTGCGGGCGCACTCGCCGACAGCAAGGCGCATGGCGGCAAGACCTACGAACTCGGTGGCCCCGAAGTCATCAGCATGGGCGGCCTCAACCGCTGGATCGCACGGGCAATCGGTCGCAAACGTGCGTTTATCGAGATGCCTGACATAGTGGCAGGGACAATGGCGTCGGCAGTCGGGTGGATGCCCGGCGCGCCAATGACCAAGGACCAGTGGCTGATGCTGCAATCGGACAATGTCGTGGCGGCGGATGCAAAGGGGCTGGGCGCGTTCGGCATTTTGGCCACACCGCTTGAATCGGTCGCCGATGGCTGGTTTGTTCAATATAAGCGCCATGGCCGTTTCGCGGGCAAGGCCGACTGACATGGATGTCATCACGGCGATCATCCTCGGCATTGTTGAGGGGCTGACCGAGTTTTTGCCCGTGTCCTCGACGGGGCATCTGATCCTCGCGACCGAGTTGCTGGGCTATGATGCCGGGCGCTGGGCCTTGTTCAACATCGCCATCCAACCGGGTGCGATCCTTGCGGTGGTTGTCCTTTATTGGAAGACGTTCATGGACGTTCTGCGCGGGCTGTTCAGTTGGGAAGCGGGCGCAGTCGCGTTTACGCGAAATCTGTTGGTCGCGTTCTTTCCCGCGGTGATCCTTGGCCTCGCTTTCGGCGACATCATTGAAATGATGCTTGAGAATGCGGTCATCGTGGCGTGGGCGCTGATTATCGGCGGGTTCGCGATCCTGCTCGTCGAACGCTTTGCAAAGCCGGTGGAAACGGGCGGCGTCGTCAACGTAACGCTGCGCCAATCGATCATGGTCGGCCTTGTTCAGTGTCTCGCAATGATTCCGGGGGTCAGCCGGTCGGGCGCGACGATCCTCGGTGCGATGAGCTTTGGCGTGGACCGCAAGACCGCCGCCGAATTCAGCTTTTTCCTCGCCGTCCCCACGCTGACGGGCGCAACGGCGCTCCAGCTGTTCAAGCATCGTGACGCAATTACGCCCGACGCGCTGGGCCTGATTGGCATCGGTTTCGTTGTGTCATTTGTCGTCGCCTACATCGTCATCAAGGCGTTCCTCGCCATCGTTACCCGATTCGGATTTGCGCCCTTTGCTTGGTATCGGATTGTCGCCGGCACCGCCGCTTTGGTCTGGCTGACCAGTCGATAGGGCCGAAACGGGATTAAATATTGGTCCTAATCGCAGAAATCGGGCGATTCGCCGATGAGGCTATTTTCAATAGGTCAATATTACTGACTTGATTGATTGACAGCGTTGCCCCACCCGTCCAACCGCTGTGTCGGAGGGCGCGATGGCCGAAAACCCGATGCTGAAATTTGTCGACCAAGCGCAGGCCTATCCGGCCAAGCGCGAGCCGACGCTGCGCGCCGAGGATTTCCGCGAAATCGCTGACAGATATGCCGTGCCCAGTGCCGAGGAACAATCCGCGCGTTGTTCGCAATGCGGCGTCCCCTATTGCTCTGTGCATTGTCCGCTTCACAATCACATCCCCGATTGGCTACGCCTGACGGCCGAGGGGCGGTTGCGCGAGGCCTATGAGCTAAGCAACAGCACATCGACAATGCCCGAGATCTGCGGCCGCATCTGCCCGCAGGATCGCTTGTGCGAAGGCAATTGCGTCATCGAATTTTCAGGGCACGGCGCGGTCACGATCGGCTCGGTCGAGAAATTCATCACCGACACGGCATGGGAAGAAGGCTGGGTCGAGCCGATCGTCGCAGGGCCTTCGCGCGGCCAATCGGTCGGCGTGATCGGCGCGGGACCAGCGGGCCTCGCCACTGCCGAATATATGCGCGTCGCGGGCTATGAGGTGCACGTCTATGACCGGTATGACCGCGCGGGCGGCTTGCTGACCTACGGCATTCCCGGCTTCAAACTCGAAAAACCCGTCGTCATGCGCCGTGTTGATCGGCTCAAAGAAGGCGGAATCGTTTTTCATGAGAATTTCGAAGTCGGACGCGATGCGAGCCTCGACGAATTGCGCCAGAAGCATGACGCCATCCTGATTGCGACCGGCGTTTACAAGGCACGTGCGATCAAGGCTCCCGGCGTCGGCGCGCAAGGGGTGGTCGAGGCGCTCGATTATCTGATGACATCGAACCGAAAAGGCTTCGGTGATGCCGTGCCGATGTTCGACAGTGGTGCCCTCAACGCAGCAGGAAAGAATGTCGTCGTGATTGGTGGCGGCGACACCGCGATGGATTGCGTCCGCACGGCGGTTCGCCAAGGCGCGAAGTCGGTCAAATGCCTTTATCGCCGTGACCGCGCCAACATGCCGGGCAGCCAGCGCGAAGTCGCCAATGCCGAAGAGGAAGGCGTCGAATTCGTCTGGCTCTCCGCCCCCGAAGCGTTCGGGTCTGCCGAAAATGGTTGGGTCAACGATGTTCGCGTTGCCAAAATGCGCCTCGGCGCGCCCGATGCCAGCGGCCGCCGCGCCCCCGAACCCGATCCCGGCAATGGCTACACGGTCGACGCCGATCTCGTCATCAAAGCGCTAGGCTTCGACGCCGAAGACCTGCCCAAGATGTTCGGCTCGCCTGATCTCGGCGTCACCCGCTGGGGCACGCTGCGCGTCGACCACAAGACGATGCAGACCAGCCTCGACGGCGTCTTCGCAGCGGGCGACATTGTGCGCGGCGCTAGCCTCGTCGTCTGGGCGATCCGCGACGGACGGGATGTCAGCGAACATATGCACCGCTATCTGAAGGCGAAGGCAGCGAACGAGAGGAAAGCAGCATGATCAAGCAAGTAATGATGGCGTTGGCGCTAACCGTCGCCGCACCCGCGCTAGCCCAAAACACAACCCCCGATCCCGCCCGCGTTGCGTCCGCAAAAGCACTCATGGATGTCATCATGCCGCCCACCAAGCGCGAAGCGATGATTGATACGATCATGCGCGGGATGATGAACAATCTCACGCAAATGATGACCAGCAGCCCCGAAATGACGAAAGTCTTTGGCGGCGACACGCGAGTCACAGCGATCTTTGAAAAGTTTATGAAGCGCCAGCAAGAAGACTCGATTGCCATGCTGAAAGCGAACTTTCCCGGCATGATGGACGCAATGGCCAATGCCTACGCGCGGCGCTTTACCAGTGGTCAAATGGGCGAAATGAAGACGTTTTTCGAAACGCCGACGGGGCAGGTCTATATTGATCAGGCGGCCACGATCATGACCGATCCCGACATCGCCAAATGGCAGCAGGATTTAATGGTAAAGGGGTTCGCCAACCTGCCCAAAGAAGCCGAGGCCATGATGGCCGAGATCAAAGCCTTGAAATCGCCGGTGAAGACGGGTGGCTAGAGCGCGCGCTTTTGCCGCCTCCATAATGCTGGTGTTTGCGGTTGCGCCGACGAGCACTGCGGTGGCGCGGGCGCCACTGCCGGCGGTTGAAACCAATGCGCAGACACTGGCCAATCTCGTCCTGCCGCGCGAACAATTCTTGGCGATTCGCGTGCCGCGTTTCGATGCGGCCTATGCGGTCGAGATCGCCGACGATGCGCGGTTGCTAGCGCTTGAGGAGGCACACCCCGGCATCATCAAGGCCGTGAAGGCCGCTGCGCATGACGAAGCACAAAAGGGTTATGGCGCGGCGCTGACGCTCCTCCAAGTTGACGTGGCCAAGCTCTATGCCAGCAAATTTTCGGCGCCCGAACTGGCCACGCTCATTCGATTCTTTTCGAGTGAAACCGGCCAAGCAATGATTATCATGTCGGCCGCATCAAGCGGCGACACCGCGACCGAATTCGAGACAAACCGCCGCGCCAAAGCAATGGCCATGATCCAGAACCCGAGCGACGCCACGAAGCGCGACCTGACCGCGCTGATGCAATCGGGGCTGCTGCCCAAAGTGCGCGCGATCAATCCCGAGATTTCGGCGCTGTCCGAACGGCGTTTCGATGATGTTAGCAACATTGTCGAAGCCGCACTCCCCGCCCGCGTCGAAGCAACAATCAAAGCATTTCAGGCCAAAGCAAAATGACCACCGAAACCGAACGCGCCCGTATCGCCCGTGACGGCATGTATCGCCCCGAATTTGAATCAGATGCGTGCGGTGTCGGCCTGATCGCGGCGACCGATGGCAAAGCGTCGCGCCGTGTCGTCGCGTCGGCCATTGATGCGTTGAAAGCGGTATGGCACCGTGGTGCTGTGGACGCCGACGGCATGACCGGCGACGGCGCAGGATTGCACGTTGACCTGCCGATGTCGTTCTTCGCCGATGCGATCATCGCCAGCGGGCACAAACCCATCGACAACAGCTGGCTCGGCGTCGGCATGGTGTTTCTGCCGCGTACTGATCTCGGCGCGCAGGAAACATGCCGGACCATCGTCGAATCCGAAATCATCGACGCAGGGTTCACCATCTATGGCTGGCGGCAGGTGCCGGTTGATGTCTCGGTGATCGGACGCAAGGCACAGGAATTGCGCCCTGAAATCGAACAGATCATGATTGCGGGACCGAACGCCAAAACGACCGACATCGATGAATTCGAGAAAACCCTCTACCTTGTCCGCCGCCGGATCGAAAAGAAAGTTATCGAAGCGCAGATTCAGGGCTTTTACATTTGCTCGCTGTCGGCGCGGTCGATTGTCTACAAGGGGCTGTTCCTCGCCGAGAGCCTGTCGGTGTTTTACCCAGATTTGCAGGACGAACGCTTCACGTCGCGGGTGGCGATTTTTCACCAGCGCTATTCGACCAATACGTTCCCGCAGTGGTGGTTGGCGCAACCGTTCCGCTGCCTCGCGCACAATGGCGAGATCAACACGATCCGCGGCAACAAGAATTGGATGAAGGCGCACGAAATCCGCATGGCGTCGCTGGCCTTTGGTGAATCTTCCGACGACATCAAGCCAGTGATCCCGGCGGGCGCATCAGACACGGCTGCGCTCGACGCGGTGTTCGAAGTCATCGCGCGCAGCGGCCGCGACGCACCGACCGCCAAGACCATGCTCGTCCCCGAAGCGTGGCAGGAAAAGCACGACATGCCGCCCGAACACAGCGCCATGTATGCCTATCTCGCAAGCGTCATGGAGCCGTGGGATGGCCCGGCCGCGCTTGCCATGACCGATGGCCGCTGGGCGGTCGCGGGGATGGACCGCAATGCACTGCGTCCGCTGCGCTATACGCTGACCAATGACGATCTGCTGATCGTTGGCTCGGAAACCGGCATGGTCGTCGTCCCCGAAGCCACCGTTTTGATGAAAGGTGCACTTGGCCCGGGTCAGATGATCGCGGTCGATCTGCACGAAGGCAAACTCTATCAGGACCGCGCGATCAAGGACCGCCTCGCCGCCGAAGCGCCCTATCGCGACATGGTCGGCGACTTTCTGACGCTCGAGGAACTGCCCGACGCGGGCGAAACCGCTGCCTATTTCCCCCGCGCCGAACTTGTTCGCCGTCAAGTCGCAGCGGGGCAGACGATGGAAGACATGGAGCTGATCCTGTCGCCAATGGTCGAGGACGGCAAGGAAGCGATTGGCAGCATGGGCGACGATACCCCGCTTGCCGTTGTGTCGGACAATCCGCGCCTCATCAGCCAATTCTTCCGCCAGAATTTCTCGCAAGTCACCAACCCGCCGATTGACAGTTTGCGCGAACGCCAAGTGATGTCGCTCAAAACGCGCTTCGGCAATCTCGCCAACATTCTCGATCAGGATTCGGGGCGTGACCGAGTGCTTGTGCTCGATACGCCCGTGCTGACCAATCGTGACTGGCACCGCCTCAAAGCCCATTTCGGGGCCGCGGCGGCGGAGATCGACTGCACGTTCGATATGGGATCGGGCGCCGATGGCCTGCGCGCCGCCATCGCCCGCGTCCGTGCCGATGCTGAAGTCGCCATTCGCGAAGGGCGCAGCGAACTGTTCCTCACCGACGAAATGGTGTCAGAGGACCGCGTCGCCATCCCGATGGTCCTCGCTGCCGCTGCCGTCCACACACATTTGGTGCGCAAGGGGTTGCGCTCTTACGCCAGCGTCAACGTTCGTGCGGCGGAATGCCTCGACACCCATTATTATGCCGTCCTCATCGGCATCGGCGCGACGACGGTGAACGCCTATCTGTCCGAAGCCGCCATTGCGGATCGCCAGTCGCGCGGACTGTTCGGTGATATGTCGCTCGATCAGTGCATTCAAAAGCACAAAACTGCCGTGGGTGACGGTCTCCTAAAGATCATGTCAAAAATGGGGATCGCAGTGATCTCCAGCTATCGCGGCGGCTATAATTTCGAGGCAGTCGGGCTCAGCCGCGCGCTCGTCAACGATCTCTTCCCCGGCATGCCCGCCAAGATTTCGGGCGAAGGCTATGTTTCGCTCTACCAGAACGCGTCCGAACGGCACGAAGCCGCGTTCGACAAAGCCGTCGCGACGCTCCCTATCGGTGGGTTTTATCGTCAGCGCGCAGGCGGCGAACCACATGCCTATTCCGCGCAATTGATGCACTTGCTGCAAACTGCCGTTGGCACCGACAGCTATTCGACCTATCTCCAGTTCGCGCGCGGCGTCCGCGATTTGCCGCCGGTCTATCTGCGCGACCTGCTCGAGTTTAACTATGCCAAGGACGCCGTCAGCATCGACAGCGTCGAAGCCATCACCGAAATCCGCAAGCGTTTCGTAACGCCCGGCATGTCGCTGGGTGCGCTCAGCCCCGAAGCGCATGAAACGCTCGCGATCGCCATGAACCGCATTGGCGCAAAGGCCGTGTCGGGCGAAGGCGGCGAAGACAGCATCCGCTTCAAGCCCTACCCCAATGGCGACAACGCCAATTCATCGATCAAGCAGATCGCC
Source organism: Sphingomonas sp. (assembly GCA_031369985.1). Taxonomy (GTDB): domain Bacteria; phylum Pseudomonadota; class Alphaproteobacteria; order Sphingomonadales; family Sphingomonadaceae; genus Sphingomonas_O. Next base: position 9,240 of record JANMPU010000067.1, read on the forward strand.
AGCGGGCGCTTTGGCGTGACCGCCGAATATCTTGGTGCCGCCGAAGAAATCGAAATCAAGGTCGCGCAAGGGGCAAAGCCCGGCGAAGGTGGGCAACTCCCCGGTTTCAAAGTCACTGAGTTCATTGCGAAACTGCGACATGCGACGCCAGGCGTCTCGCTGATTTCGCCACCGCCGCATCACGACATTTATTCGATCGAGGATCTGGCGCAGCTGATCTATGACCTGAAGCAGATCAATCCGCGCGCACGGGTCTGCGTCAAACTCGTCAGCTCGGCGGGCATCGGCACGGTCGCAGCGGGCGTCGCCAAGGCCCACGCCGACGTCATCCTGATCGCTGGCAACACCGGCGGGACCGGCGCATCACCGCAGACCAGCATCAAATATGCCGGCACGCCTTGGGAAATGGGCCTGTCCGAAGTCAACCAAGTGCTGACCCTCAACGGCCTGCGCCACCGCGTCAAGCTGCGCACTGACGGCGGGCTGAAAACCGGCCGCGACATTGTCATTGCTGCGATTCTCGGCGCGGAAGAATTCGGCATCGGTACGCTCAGCCTCGTCGCGATGGGCTGCATCATGGTGCGGCAATGCCATTCAAACACCTGCCCCGTCGGCGTCTGCACGCAGAACGAAGCCTTGCGCAAAAAATTCACCGGCACGCCCGAAAAAGTCATCAACCTGATGACGTTCATTGCCGAAGAAGTCCGCGAAATCCTCGCCCGCCTCGGGTGCAAATCACTGGACGAAGTCATCGGCCGCACCGAACTCCTGCGCCAGGTCAGCCGCGGTGCCGAACATCTCGACGATCTCGACCTGAACCCAATCCTCGCCAAGGTCGACGCTGACGACGACAAACGCCGGTTCAACGTGCCGGGCGGGCGCAATCCTGTGCCCGACAGCCTCGACGCACAGATATTGCATGACGCGCAGCCTGTGTTTGAGCGCCGCGAAAAAATGCAACTGACCTACACCGTACGCAACACCCACCGCGCCGTCGGGACGCGGCTTTCGGCCGAAATTACCGCGAAATATGGCATGTCGGCTTTGAACGACGGCCATGTCCATGTCCGCTTGCGTGGTTCGGCCGGGCAGTCCTTGGGCGCGTTCCTGTGCAAGGGGATTACGCTCGAAGTGTTTGGCGACTCGAACGATTATGTCGGCAAGGGGCTGTCGGGCGGGATCATCGCCGTGCGACCAATGGTCAGCTCACCACTCGAAAGTCAGCACAACACAATCATCGGCAACACCGTCCTCTACGGGGCCACCTCGGGCAAACTTTTCGCCGCGGGCCGCGCGGGTGAACGCTTCGCCGTGCGCAATTCGGGTGCGGATGTCGTCGTCGAAGGCTGCGGCGCGAACGGCTGCGAATATATGACGGGTGGCACGGCGATCATTCTCGGCGACGTCGGCGACAATTTCGGCGCAGGCATGTCGGGCGGGATGGCCTTCGTCCTCGACACTGAGGATAATTTCCCCCGCCGCGCCAATCCCGAAAGCATCGTCTGGCAACGCCTCGCATCGACCTTTTGGGAAACGAAAGCCAAAGCCCTCATCGCCGAACATGCCATTGCGACCGGCAGCAGATGGTCGAACTCGATCCTCGACGATTGGGACCGGTGGAAAGACCGCTTTTGGCAGGTGTGCCCCAAGGAAATGCTGTCGCGCCTCGCGGAGCCCTTGAACGACGCCGAAGCCTTGGTGGCCGCTGAATGATCCGGGCGCTGCTTGCGCTTATCCTGTTCGCCCTGCCTGTCTCCGCGCATGCGTGGAGCCATCAGGGGCATATGGCGACCGGCGCGATTGCCTATGACCGGCTGGCGCGTGAGAATCCGCAGGCCGTTGCCGCCATCGTCACGATCATGGCACAGCACCCCGACAAAGCGCGGTTCGAGCGCAACCTGAGTGGACTGACCGGGCCCACCCGTGACCGCGCCATGTTCATGTGGATGGCACGCTGGCCCGACGATGTTCGCGAAACGCCCGATGACCACCCGAAATGGCATTATTATGGGCGGGTGGTGTCCGGCTGGACGCGCACCTTCACTTTTCATGTCGGCGAGGCGGACAAGGCCCATCCCGACAATCTTGCGATTGCCCGCGATGTCAAGCGCTCCCCCGCCGACCGCGCAGTAGCGCTGTGCTGGCTGTTCCACATCACCGGCGATATGCACCAGCCGCTGCATGCCGGGCATCCCCTTCACCGACCGGCTCGGCACCATCGCGTGGATCCGCAAGAAACCCGGCGGCACATCGGTTGAGCTTCATCAGCTTTGGGATAAGGCCCTCGACCTGTCCGGCGATGATGTCGCAGGTGCCCCGATTGTCGCCGTGCTGGCCAAAGCTGTCCCGCTGTCCGACCGGCAACGCAGCGGCAATTTCACGCTCTGGACTGCCGAAACCGTCGCGCTCGCCCGCCAAATCGCCTACGCGACCTACGCGCTGACCGCCACCCGCGACCCCGCCGCCGCGCCGGTTATCCCACCGGAAGACCTTGATCGCCTCCGCCGCATCGCCCGCGTTCGTATTGCTCAAGCCGGGGAGCGGCTTGGGGGATTACTCACAGGGCTTTCGGGAAACTGACAGGCGCGTTCACCTTGGCGAAAGCGGGCGCGCTCTATAGGATAGTTGTTGGCCAATCGTGGCCGAGGGGACTTTAAGATGCTTCGCACTTTTGCCGTTGCTGCTTTGCTGCTCGTATCGACCACGCCAGCGCTTGCCGATTCCCGTGCCAAAGACACCCGGCGCGAAGATGCCGAAATGGCGCGCATGGCCGACAAATTGAATGATCTGCGCACGCAATCCGCGATGTCGGGCATGATGGTCGCGATGGCCGACATGTTCATGGACCTGCGCATCGACAAGCTGCGCGCGGCGATTGGCCGCATTGATCCTGATGCGCGGTCAGACCGCAACTGGGACGGTGCCCGCACGCTGGGCGACGTCATGGAACGCGACGATCCCCGTTTCCGCGACAAAATCGAGGGCGGCAGCCGCATGGTCGTTGGCGCAATGGGCGCGATGGCGGGTAGCATGGCCGAAATGATGCCCGAACTGCGCGACATGGGAGAACGCATGGGCAAGCAGATGGAAAAGGCGATGAAGCGCCTGCCGCACGAATAGGGTAGCTGCGACGTGCTCCGGGCGTGACCCGGAGCCCTGCGACAAGAGCGCCCAAATGCTCGCAACGCTCCGTATCAAGTCCGGAGCACCGTGTCGGCGTACCTGCATCTGAGAGAAATCGCTGGATGCCCCACAAGGACTCGAACCTCGATAAACGGTATCAGAAACCGGTGTCTTACCATTAGACGATGGGGCATCAACGGCTTTGTAAATAGTAAGCGGAAGGCGTTAAGTCAACGAAAACGCGCTATGCCGCCTTCGTCTCAATCGCCCGCGCCCGCCGCCTTTGAACTGAACTCCCCAGCCCGATTGCTTCACGATACTTCGCCACCGTCCGCCGCGCGAGGTCAAAACCCTTGTCGCGGAGTAGATCAACCAGCGTGTCGTCAGACAGGATCGCGTCCGCCGCTTCCTCGGCAATCAGCGCCTTAATCGCAGACTTCACCGCCAGCGCCGACGCTGCCTCGCCGCCCTCGCTCGACGCCACGCCTGACGTGAAGAAATATTTCAGCTCGAAAACCCCACGCGCGCAGCTGAGATATTTGTTGCTTGTCACGCGGCTGATCGTTGATTCATGCAAGCCCACAATGTCCGCGACCGCTTTCAACGTCAGTGGCTTCAGATGACTGACGCCATGACGGAAAAACCCCTCCTGCTGCGTCACCAATTCGGTCGCGACTTTGATGATCGTCTGCTGGCGCTGATCGAGCGCCTTCACCAGCCAATTGGCGCTCGCGAGGCAATCGCCCAGCCATGCTTTTGACGCTTTGTCCTGCGCGCCCGATGACAGTTCGACATAATAACGCCGGTCGACCAGCACTTTGGGCAGGTTCGCGCTGTTGATCTCGACCCGCCAGCCCTTCGCGGTTTCATGGATATAGACATCAGGCGCGACCGCCTCGATCCGCCCGCCACCGAAGCGCAGGCCGGGCTTCGGATCATAGCCGCGCAGCTCGCGGATCATGTCAGCCATGTCTTCGTCATCGACCATGCACATGCGCTGCAACTGCGCGATGCGACCGAGTGCGAGCAGTTCGAGATTGTCGAGCAGCAGCGCCATGCACGGATCATAGCGATCCGCTTCCTTGGCTTGCAGAGTCAGACATTCCGAAAGCGTCCGCGCGCCCACACCGGTCGGCTCGAAACTCTGGATCACGCCCAGCACCCGCTCGACCTGCGATAAGGGCACACCCAGCCGGTGCGCGGTATCGATCAGAGACACTGTCAGATACCCCGCCTCATCAATCGCATCGATCAACTGCGACGCAATCGCGAGGTCCGCGCCCGACAGGACTTCGCCCGCTTGGGTGGTCAAATGGTCGATCAGACTTTCATCGGCTGCGGCAAAGCTGTCGAAGTCAATGTCTTCGCCACTGCCCCCGCTGCTGATGCCGTCGGTCGGCCCGTCGTGATGAAATGTATCGTTTGCAAAATCTGCATCAAGCGGGGCATCACTGTCGCTGGCCCCTTTCAGGATCAATTCGTCCGCCGTCTTGGGCTCGGGCGCGTCAAACCCGTCGCCATCATCGGCCACCGGCGTGCGCACTTCGGTAATCCCCCCATCGAGCAGCGGGTTCTTTTCCATCTCTTCGGCAATGAACGCTTCGATTTCGAGGTTCGACAGTGCGAGCAGCTTAATCGCTTGCTGCAATTGCGGCGTCATCACCAGCGACTGGCTTTGCCTCAGGTCAAGACGAGGCGCCAAACTCATAAGCTAAAGCGAGAAACCCTCGCCCAGATACAGCCGCCGCACATTTTCATCGGCAACCAAATCCGCAGGCGACCCGGCAAACAACACGCGGCCATCATAAATGATGCAAGCGCGATCCACGATTTCCAATGTCTCGCGGACATTATGGTCCGTGATCAGGACGCCAATGCGGCGCTTCTTCAAATCCTTGATCAGGTCGCGGATGTCAGCAATCGAAATCGGATCAATCCCCGCAAACGGCTCGTCGAGCAGCATGATCGACGGATCCGCCGCGAGCGCACGGGCAATCTCACACCGCCGACGCTCGCCGCCCGACAGCGCAGTCGCCATTGAATCGCGCAAGCCCTCAAGCGAGAACTCTGCCAGTAATTGGTCAAGGCGCGCAGCGCGGGCCGCTTTGTCGGGCTCGGCCAATTCAAGCACCGACATGATGTTCTGCGCGACAGTCATTCCGCGAAAAATAGACGTTTCCTGAGGCAAATAGCCAAGGCCAAGGATCGCACGGCGATACATCGGCAGACCAGTGATATCCGCGCCATCAAGCAGGATGCGCCCCGAATCAGGCTTCACCAGCCCCATGATCGAATAAAAGCAGGTCGTCTTGCCCGCGCCGTTGGGACCAAGCAGCCCGAACACTTCGCCACGCCCGACAGTCAGTGAAATATCATGAAGCACCGAACGCTTGTCATAGGATTTGGCAATCGAGACGACTTCAAGCCCGTCACCCGCTTTGGTGACGCTTTCAGGTCGGATCAATGTGCTGACGTCGTTCATGATTGCTCCTGTGCTGGCAGGGACTGGTTAACGAAACCTTATCATCGCGGCAATTGGCAAGGTTTGTGCATGCCAAAATCTACCGACGCCCCTTAAAATGCAGCGCCCAAAAGCAAAGTCAGTGCTCCGGGCTGGACCCGGAGCCGTGCAAAACTTGGCGCGGACCCGGTTCGCGGGGCTCCGGATCAAGCCCGGAGCACGACGCTCTAATCCGTCTAATTCGGCCGCTGCGGCACCGAAAAACGCCCCGTCACGCGGCCACCATTGCCGCCGACGGCACCCGGCGCACCACCGACAGCCGAGCCGTCAATAACCGACCGGCCCGAATTAAGATCAATCACCAGCCGCCCGCCGCGCACAACATTGGCACCCTGGGCCAGCGTCACCCCGCCAACCATCGTGATCAGGCGGCGATTGAGATCATAAATGGCGATGTTGCCGCTCGCGGTTTCGCTTGCGCTGCGCACCGTCACGCCGCCGGTTGCATCGATCCGCTGGATCGTTGGACTGCCGCCTGCAATGCCGCCCGAATAGGCCACTGTCAGCCGCGACGCATCGAGCGACAAGCCGCCCTGTCGCACTTTGACATTGCCCGCGAAAATCGCGCGGTCGGCGCGGTCCTGCACTTCGATCCGGTCGGCGTCGACATCGACGGGCGCATTGGCATTGTGCCCACGCAGCGCCTGTGCCGACGCTGGACCCGCCACCAAAGCAAGGATCAGGAAAATGTGGTTCCGCATCAGCGCCCTCTGGCCCCGCCTTGAACAATACGCAAGCGCGCGCGCCCCTCGAGCCGGACTGTGCGTGCGTTCAGATCGGCAACCATCCGCCCGCCGCTAAAGGTGCCGAGTGGCATCCGCCCCTCCACCGCACCCGTGCTGGCCATGGTCCGCGCCTTCAGGTCAACGTCAACCCCGCGCGTCGTCATCCGGTAGCCATCGGATGATTCAAACAACAGCGCGCCGGGCACCGTCACGACTTCCTTGTCCATATCATAGGCCGCGCCCGCCGTCCGCAGCACAGCAGGTCCATTGTCGAGCGTGATCCGTGCTGACAGGTCTTGCAACTGCACCACAGGCGTCTTCGATGATTGCTGGACAGCACCGCCTGCGCGCAGGCTGAACGGATGCCCTTTGGCGTCTTGGCCGCGATAAACGGCTTCGGCAACGCGCATGCGTTCCCCCGCAATGTCGACCTTGTCCTTGGCGAGGAGGAAGCTCACTTCGCTGCGCTTCGCGAGCGGCGCAATGACCAGCACCGCAACGAGGCTCCCGATCAGGACCGGCAAGATGAGCTTGGCCCATTTTATGGTCCGGTCATGCGGACTGCCCGGGCGCGCCCAGACAATGCGCTTGTCACGGTCGAGCGTCGCCGCTTCAGACATGCGCGAAAATGTCCACTTCGTCCCAACCGGCCAAATCGATCATCGCGCGGGCAGGCAGGAAGTCGAAGCATGCCTGCGCCAGCGCCGTGCGCTTTTCACGCGCCAGCCGCACGTCGAAAATCTCCATCATCCGGTGGAGGTAGCGCACGTCGGACGCGGCATATTCCATCTGCGCATCGGTCAGCGTGTCGGCGCCCCAATCCGATGATTGCTGGGCTTTCGACAATTCAAGCCCGAGCAGCTCGCGGACCAATTCCTTTAACCCATGCCGGTCAGTATAAGTCCGTGTCAGGCGCGAGGCGATTTTGGTGCAGTAAACCGGCGCAGCAATCACACCCAGATAGGCGTGGATCGACGCCAGATCGAAGCGCGCAAAATGATAAAGTTTTAGCCGTTTTGGATCGGTCAGCACAGCCTTCAGATTGGGCGCGGCAAAGTCACTGTCCGCCGCAAAGCGCACCAGATGTTCGTCCCCATGCCCGTCCGAAATCTGGACGAGGCACAGCCGGTCGCGCGCGGGGTGCAGCCCCATTGTTTCGGTATCAACCGCAACAGGGCCATCGGCCAGCACACCCGCAGGCAAGTCTTCCTGATGAAGATAAACAGTCATGAACATCCTTTTCGGACCGGGATAATTGCATTCGCACCCCCGCGCCAAAGCTGCAAGCAGGCATATGGTTTTTGCATCAAGCCCATAGCACGCGTTTTTGGCTCGCCGCCGTGGCAAATATGGGCTATCGCGACTCACATGGCGCATTGCGACATTGCGCCGGGAAATATTATGCCCGCGTCCGGCGCATGGTGTTTTTGGAGATACAGGCGGGCGAATTTGAAGAGAGTATAGCACGGCATGGGTTTTAATAAGGGTGGCCGCGGTGATCGCGGCGGACGCGGACGCGACAAGCGCGACGGCTTTGGTGATGAAGGCGGAAGCAGCGGTGGCGGCGGCGGCAGTGGTTACGGCGGCGGCTTTAGCGGCGGCGGTGACCGATTCGGTGGTGGTGGCGGTGACCGCTTTGGCGGTGGCGGCGACCGATTCGGCGGCGGTGGCGGTGGTGGTTTCCGCAGCGGCGGCGGTGGCGGCGGCTTCAGTGGCGGCGGCGGCGGTGGCCGTGGCGGCATGCCAGCTCAAGTCGTTGGCGAAGGCACCGGCGTGGTCAAATTCTTCAACGGACAAAAGGGCTTTGGCTTTGTCGTCCGTGATGATGGCGGCGAAGATGTGTTCGTCCACATCTCCGCAGTCGAGCAAGCCGGTCTGACCGGCCTTGCTGAAGGGCAACCTCTCGGCTTCACATTGGTGGACCGCGGTGGCAAAATTTCGGCAACTGATCTGAAAATCGATGGCGAACCGATGCCGGTAACGGATCGCGGCCCGCCGCGTGACCGCGATGCCCCACGCGAAGGCGGCGGTGGCGGCGGTGGCGGTCGTAAACTGACTGGCGAAAAAGCCAGCGGCACGGTGAAGTTCTTCAACGCGATGAAGGGCTTCGGCTTCATCCAGCGCGATGACGGACAGCCCGATGCATTTGTCCACATTTCCGCCGTTGAGCGCGCGGGCATGACCAGCCTCAACGAAGGCGACCGGCTCGAATTCGAAATCGAAGTCGATCGTCGCGGCAAGCATGCTGCGGTCAATCTGGTACCCGGATCGTAAGGGCACCACGATTTCGCGAATATATTGGGGGTTCGGCAGCAGTGTCGGACCCCTTTTTCGTTCAGTTCAGCGCCCGTTCAATGCCGCGACACCAAACGCTAGGACGTTTTACCGGAGTATCGCATGCCCATCACCCGCCCCCTCCTCGCGCTGACCGCCCTCGCGCTTGCTGCCCCCGCAACGGCCCAGCGCGACGACCTCGCCCTTGTCACAGCACACCTCAAATCGGTTTCCAGCATGACCGCCACATTCGCGCAATCGGACAAGAACGGCAAAGTTATGACAGGCACATTGACCCTGAAACAGCCCGGCAAAATCCGTTTTCAATATGCGCCGAACATCCCCATTCTGATCGTCGGCGATGGCAAGGCGCTGACCTTCATCGACTATTCGGTCAAACAAGTCTCGCGCTGGCCGATCGGAAACTCACCATTGGGCGTGCTGCTTAATCCGGCAAAGGACATCAGCAGCTTCACCCGCATCGTGCCCACCGCCGACGCCCGCGTTGTCCTTGCCGAAGCCCGCGATCCGCGCCGCCCGCAATTTGGCACGATCACGCTCGCCTTCGCCCGCGACTCAGCTGCGCCCGCAGGTTTACGCCTCCAAGGCTGGGTCGCGCTTGATGCGCAAAATAACCGCACAACCGTGCGCCTGAGCAATCAGCAGTTCAATGTGCCGGTCAGCGACCAAGCGTTCGCATGGCGCGATCCGCGGCCCATCGGCCCCCGCAAATGAACCCGATGTTCATATTCCCGACAGGTTGAGTGGACTAATACACCTCTTGTTATCGCGGCTGGCGACGACGGGATTTCCCCCCTGTTGCCCCGAGTTGCCACTGCGACACACCTGCGTGACGAACGCTGGTTGGCCCTCGTTCCATGCCCCCGGAGCGGGGGCCTTGGCGTTTTGCGGGAACCGCGCTTAATTAACTGGCTAACTTCGTCCGCGAGACAGTGATTTTCCCGGCCAGATACTAGGCTTTCATGATCTCTATCCCATCCAAGATGGCCTCGTTCCATATGCGGTGATCATAAGCGAACATTGCTTCTTCAAAATCATAAAAGAGGTGCCGGTCGGTGCCGACGAAGAACTCACTTTGTTCCACGGTCGCTAAAGCACCTCAAGACGCAACGGCGCAAACATATGCGCGTGTCCAGCCAGCACTTCCTTGATAGCATCGGAACGATAGGTATCGTTGACATACAACAAAGCCGGGCTCTTTGGAAAATCGACTTCCGCTGGTTCGTTGTCATCCAAATCGAGGTTCAATTTCAAAATGAAATGTTCGCCTTCGCGCGAACCTGCAGCATAATATGTGCCGCCGTGATACGAGCTATCGCGCTCCTCAAATGCGAGGCTCAGTGCGCTTTCGACGATCAGGCGGGCAGCCTCCAGCGATGGCGCTTCGACCCCATATAAATCAAAATGTGCCACCACATTATCCTTCATTTCGGCAGCACCATGCTGGCTGATCTGTTTGTAGCAGCAGGTACATTTTCGTAAATCATGAAGTTGACCTCACGCCCGGCTTGTTTGCTCATTTGATTGGCCAGATCGCGCAACCCAAGCACTTGCAAATCGCGGGCCGTTAATGGCCCCGTGCGAGTTCCGCCTGAGCGCAACCCAATCCCAGCATCTTTGGCCGCCTGCAACAATTCCTTGCCGGACAGCGCGATGTCAAAATCACTGACTCGGCCAACATCGAAAGCTGTGCCTTTCGCAAAACTTTTACCCGTCACGGCGCTGCCTTGCATAATCGGCTCGACATTCGGGAAGCCCGCCGTTCGCAAACCTTGGCGCAGCGCTTTGCCGAATGCGCTGTATTCTGCAACGCTGGTAAAACCGCGTGGAATACCAAGTTCCTTGGCAATCATCCCTCGTGCCAGCGTCGCTTCTTCGGTGGTAATCTTACCAGCTTTCTGAAGCGTAGCGATATCGGAAATGCTCAAACCAGCTTTACCCGCCAGTCCCTCAACGCCACCAGAAGCCCGAGCCACATCGATCACTTTGTCCAGCTGCCCAGCCTTTTTGGCGGCCCCCGCAAGCTCTATCAACTTCCCGGCCGAGCGGGCCTCAGAAACGACTTCGGCCAACTTGCCCGCCTTGACCGCACCAGAGACCAGATCGGCGAGCTTACCGGCACGAACCGCAAGAGCAAAGACCTCGCCAATCTTGCCAGCCTTCAGGAGTGCATTCATGCCCTGAGCGAACTTTACGGCACTGGCGATTTTAGTGACAGGCACAGCAATAGCAGCAATTTCAAAGGTCGCGCGACCGGCAATCTGGCCCCACCATTTGGCTTCGGCAGCACCACCTTGTTTGGCCGCTGCGGCGTGGCTGGCCTTGAGCGAATCCCAGTTTGCGCCAATCCACGCCTTCACGTCATCGCCAAATTTGGCCGGGTTATTTTTGACCTCGCCTATGTAGTTTCCGATGCGCGTCGCCATCTTAGCCGTTGGCTCAATCACCCGGCCCGCATCCGGCACCCAACTTGGAACCTCACCTAAGACACCGAGCTTTTGCGCGCCCTCAACCAGCCACCCGAACGGGTTGGTGTTGTAGCCCGCCTTGACGAGTGACCACGCGCCTTCGACCATCGACTTGCCGCCGTCGATGATCCCTTGATTGAACCCGGCCTGAAACGAAGCCACCGAGCGCGGATCGTCTAAGACACGCTGCAAACTCTTGCCCCAATCGGTGTTTGCACCGATGCCCGACTTACGCAGCGAAGAAGCAGCAATAGGCTGCAAAATGCGCATCATGACGCCGTTTGGCGTCGTCCAACTCATGACTTCGGCGGCCCAGTCGGTTGGTGACTGCGCGGGCGCCGATTTGGCACCCACCGCTCGCACGTCACCGGCGCGGCCATTTTTGGCAAGCGCTGTTTCCATCGCTCCTTGCTGACCGGGATTCTGCTTGAGGAAAGTCTGAATTTCAGCAACAGAACCAGTACGCGCAAGTGCCACCACATCCGCTTTCGCTGCTGTGGGCGGCAGCGATGTTGGCGGGGGCGGGGGCGCTCTATTGGCAACAATGGTCATGGCGCGACTCCACAAAATCTTGAGTCGGTTGTGCCAAGCCAAAACTAACTCGTCTCTAAACGAATCGTTTAGTTTGCCTCATCGATTCGTTTAGCGCGCGAACAACGTACCCACCCCCGTTTGCGCCTCACCCCCTTCCCCGCTAGACCCCGCGCGCATGAAGATTGCCTCTTGGAACATCAATTCGGTCCGCGCGCGTATCGGGATTGTTGAGCGTTTCCTGATCGAACAAGCTCCCGACATTCTCTGCCTTCAGGAAACCAAGGCGATGGACGCGGTGTTTCCGGCCGACGTCTTCAACGCGCTCGGCTACACGCATCAGAAACTTTGTGGCCAGCCGATGCACCACGGTGTTGCGATCCTCTCCAAAGTCCCGTTGGCGCAGGACAGTCGCCACGATTGGCAGGATAATGGCGAGGCGCGGCATATCGGGGTGCGCTTGCCGAACGGCATGCGGCTCGAAAATGTTTATGTGCCCGCGGGCGGCGACATTCCCGACCGCGATCTGAACCCGAAATTCGGGCAAAAGCTCGATTTCGTCGAACGCATGACGCGCTGGTCCGAAGGGTTGCGCGAACCCACGATCATCGTCGGCGATTTCAATATCGCGCCGCTCGAAAGCGACGTGTGGAGCCACAAGCAGTTGCTCGACGTGGTCAGTCATACGCCTATCGAAGTCGAGGCGCTGAACGCGTTGCAGGCAGCGGGGAACTGGACTGATCTAGGCCGCCATTTCGTCCCCGCGCCCGGCCGACTCTATACATGGTGGAGCTACCGCGCAAAGGACTGGGCGGCGTCAGACCGCGGGCGGCGGCTCGACCACATGTGGGCGACGCCCGATGCCGCTGCGCAGGCGATAGCGCATAAAGTGCATGAACCGTGCCGCAGCTGGGAACGACCATCGGATCATGTGCCGCTTGTCACAGAGTTCGCTTTTTGAGCGATCCCCGCCGCCCAGACCCCAAGTCCACAGCCCGTGCCATTGATGCGCTGCGCCGGGGCTGGCCCGTCGCGGTGGGTTCACTGCATTTGCTTGCGGTGGAAACAGCGGATGAGCCGCGGTTGGCGGCGTTTGATCCTGATGCGACGGCGGACATTCTGCTCTCCGGCTCGCGTGCCGCAACGCTCAAACTTACCAATCAACGTGCTGCCGGTGATTGCCAAGGCGCGGTTATCGTGGCGCGGACGCCCTGGCTGACCCTCCCTGCTGCCCGCGCGCTTGCCGATCCCGCCACTGACCTCGCCAATCCGTTTCAGGGACCGTTTCAACTCATTGAAAACAAAACAGAGTTGGAAACCAAAGCTGCCCTCGAACTGGCCCGTCTGACGGGCATCCTCCCCGCCTTCTATATGCGTGAGGTTAGCAAAGTTGACGCCGCGACGTCACCCGAAGCCATTGCCGCCTATGACGCGCCCGAACGCCTCGCCATCGTCGCCCGTGCCTTCCTCCCCGTCGCCGCCTGCGAGGCTGCCGAGATCATCGCCTTCCGCAGCCCCGAATCGATTGAGGAGCATGTCGCGCTCGTCATCGGCGCGCCCGACGGATCGCCGCCGCTCGTCCGCCTCCATAGCGAATGCCTGACCGGCGATGTACTCGGCAGCCTCAAATGCGACTGCGGGCCACAGCTTCAGGCCGCGCTCCACGAGATTGCCGCGAGCGGGTGGGGCATCCTGCTCTATTTGCGACAGGAAGGGCGTGGGATTGGCCTCATCAACAAGCTGCGCGCCTATCAGTTACAGGATCAGGGGTTTGATACCGTCGATGCAAATCTGCGTCTTGGCTTTGCCGTCGATGCCCGCGACTTTGGCGTGGCGGCGCGGATGTTGTCGTTATTGGGGCAACGGCAAATACGGCTCCTGACCAACAACCCGGCTAAGGTGACCGGGCTCGAAGCATCTGGCGTCCAAGTTATCGAACGCGTGCCCCACCAATTGCCACCGAACGCCCACAATGAACGCTACCTCGCCACCAAACGCGACCGCACGGGCCATCAGCTATAGCGCGAGCAGCGCCGCGACTTCGTCAAAGCTATGCGCAATATGATCCACGCCCTCAGCGCGGAGTTTGTCAGCGTGACCGTCATTACAGTGCAGGCCCGCCACCAGCCCAACCACCGTCGCACCCGATGCCACCGCGCCGCGCGCGCCAACAACTGAATCCTCGATGATCAAAGTACGCGCAATGTCCGCACCAATGGCAGCGGCGGCATGAAGATAGATGTCAGGGGCGGGCTTGCCGCGCGTCACATGCTCGCGGCCTGAATAGATATGGTCGCCAAAGGCCGCGCGCAGACCGATATGGTCGAGGTGGCGCGTGATCCACTCGGTCGTGCTGGACGAAGCAATGGCGCGGGGCATTATCGCGGAGAGATGGCCGACGAAGTTGATGGCTCCTGCGACGGCATCGAGCCCTTCGGCCATCACCCGCTGATCCTCGGCGCGTCGCGCAGTGTGGAAATCGTCCGACACCGCCGTGCCGATCCAGCGTTCGACTGCGTCATGGAAGTCACGCCCGCCCAGCCCAGTGAAATTGTCGAGCGCATCACGCACGGTCGTCGGATGGCCAAGATCGCTCAGGATGCGCGCAACCGCCAAACTGCTCACATGCTCGCTTTCGATTAGCACGCCGTCAAAGTCGAAGATGATGGCTTCGAACTTCATGCCCGCGCCCCAAATAGGGCGGTGCCGACCCGGATATGCGTTGCGCCCAGCATGATTGCGGTTTCGAAATCGCCCGACATGCCCATGCTGAGCTGCGGCAGATCGTGATCGCGCGCCAGTTTGGCGAGGAACGCGAAAAAGGGTGCGGCTTCGATGTCAGCCGGGGGAACGGCCATCAGGCCGACAATGTCCAGCCCTGCCGCCCGGGCCGCTGTTAATAGGTCGGGCAGGGCGGCGACCGCGCAACCGCCTTTTTGGTCTTCATCGCCAATATTGACCTGAACGAAGCAAGCCGGGCGGCGATCCGCTTTGTCCTGCGCTTTCGCCAGCGCCGTTACGAGCGAGGGCCGATCGACCGAATGGATGACATCAAACATCTCCACTGCTTCGTCGGCCTTATTTGATTGCAGTTGACCGACGAGGTGCAGCCGCAAATCGGGGTGTGCGGCGCGGAGAGCAGGCCATTTCGCCTGCGCTTCCTGCACGCGGTTTTCCCCAAAATCGCGTTGGCCTGCGGCAATCAGGGGCGTCACCTCTTCAACCGATTTGGTCTTTGAAATGGCAATGAGCGTGGTCGCGTCGGGCGCGCGGCTCGCCATTTTTGACGCTGTGGCCATCGCCGCATGGACGTCATTCAGACGGACTTCGGCTTCGATCATCCGGGCGCTATAGACAGCGTCATGCGCCGCCGCCACCCGCTTCCCAAAATCTGGCTGATAACTGATCCGCGCATGCCCGATGTGCTGGCGAGCATCGCGCGGCTGCCCAAGGGATCGGGCATCATTTTCCGGCATTATGAGTGGGCGGAGGGGCGACGCCGTGCACTGTTCAAGCAAGTGCGAGGCTTAGCACGACGCGGGCGGCATATCCTGATCCTCGCCGATACCCCGCTGCGAGCGCGGCAATGGGGCGCAGATGGGGCACATCATCGTTCGTTGTGCGTGTCACAAGGAATACGAACAGTCGCTGTGCATTCGGCGAAGGAAGCTGCGCTCGCCGAAAAGATCGGGGCCGACCTAATTTTCGTGTCGCCCGTCTTCCCGACACGATCCCATCCCGGTCATCGAACACTCGGATGCATCAATCTCGGTCAAATCGCGCGCAATCAGCGCGCTAAAACCATCGCCCTCGGCGGGATGACCGCAAAACGCGCCCGATCTCTAAGTGCTTTAAAAATCCACGGCTGGGCCGCGATTGATGCTCTTATGTGACCAGAAACGATAGTGCTCCGGTTGACCCGGAGCCTTGCGACTGCAGCACAAACATCTCCAAAGCGCCGGATCAAGTCCGGAGCACAATAACGTGAAAGTTGAAAAATCAGAACTTGAAGGCAGTGCCGATATAGACTGCTTGGCTGTCGCGGCGATTATCAGCGGTCGCAGCGGGGCCAAGCCGGTCGCGGTCGGAGGCGCGGAATTTCAGACCTGCGGTCAAATCAATATTGCGCGTGATTGAGTATGATCCGCTCATGCCCACCGAAACGCCGGTATCACCCGCGATTGCTTTCGGCGTGTTCCGCGTCGCATGATCGGTGCCGACCGTAACGCGTGTGGTGAAGTTTTTCACGCGATAGCCGACGCCGAGATCAACGCTTTCGCGTCCACCCAGCGTTCCCAGATCGACTTTTTCAACATCGCTTGAGAATACGAAGCGCTTCCAGCCAACGGCTGCGCCCAGACTATAGGCCATCGGCATGATGCTCGTCGTTGGCGCATCAACCAGCGCAAGCTGCTCATTGCCGCGCGTGCGGTTCGTCGTCTGCGCACGCACCGCGACGGTCACTGACCGATTCAGCCGGACGCTTGCCGATGCGGGCGTGAAGCGCATGCCGCTCGACGTAACGCCGCTGCGCGCCAGCAAAGCGGCCAGTTTCGGGTCGGTATTCGCAGGCGTAAAAGAACCGAGGCCGCCGCGTGCGCTGAGCGATACACGCGATTTTTCAAAACGCGGGCTGTTTGACGCACCAATCGCCGGTGACAACGCAAGCGCGAGCACTGAAAGCGCCCCTACTGCAGCCCCAGAAATCATGACGCGATTGCGCACGAATCGAATCCCCTTACTCTTCTACAAATAACATAGGTTCGTTGCTGCGCGCTACCAGTCCCAACCCGCGTTTACCATCATTTACTTGGTCGCTGTTGCATATCGCACACAGATAAGCTGCCTTGCGGGCGCGGCCATAGCGGTTATAACGCCGCCCACGCCTGTTTGGCCCCGTAACGCCTAAGGAATTTTATGGCCCGCCGCATTTTCACCATTGCCGCCATCGCGATTGCTGCCACCACGGCGGCATGCAGCAACAATAAGGAAAAGCCGGGACGCATTGCCGATCTCGCTGCGTCGAAAGTCACGACCATTGGCATCAATGCCTATTTGTGGCGCGCCGCGCTCGACACCGTGTCGTTCATGCCGATCGTCCAGACTGATTCAAATGGCGGCGTCATCGTGACCGACTGGTATGTAAACCCCAACAGCCCCGGCGAACGGATGAAGCTGGCCGTCACCATCCTTGACCAGGATTTGCGTGCTGATGCGCTGCGTGTAGCCGCCAGCCGCCAAGTGCTGACAGGTGGGCAGTGGACCGACGCACCAGTGCAGGCCGCGACCGTGCAAAAGCTGGAGGATATCATCCTCACCAAAGCGCGCGACCTGAGGCGCAGCGCCGTCGCGGGGTGACCCGTGACCACGAGTAACAGCAAATTCGCGCACCGCGCCGCTGATGCGCGCTGGCAGAAAGTCTGGGACGAGCGCGCTACCTTCGTGGCGGATTCGGCGAGTGAAAAGCCGCGTGCCTATGTGCTCGAAATGTTTCCCTATCCGTCGGGGCGCATCCACGTCGGTCATGTCCGCAACTATGCGATGGGCGATGTGCTGGCGCGCTATAAACGGATGACAGGGCACGCAGTTCTCCACCCGATGGGGTGGGATGCGTTTGGCATGCCCGCCGAAAATGCCGCGATGGAAAAGAAAGTGCATCCGGGCGCGTGGACGCGTGCCAACATCGCGGCAATGCGCGCGCAGCTGAAGCGCCTGGGCCTTGCCATTGACTGGACCCGCGAACTCGCGACCTGCGAGCCCGATTATTACGGGCATGAACAGGCGCTGTTCCTTGATCTTTACAAAGCAGGGCTGGTTTACCGGCGTGAGTCTTCGGTGAATTGGGACCCGGTCGACATGACGGTTCTTGCCAATGAGCAAGTGATCGACGGGCGCGGCTGGCGGTCGGGCGCGCTGGTGGAGAAGAAAAAACTCAACCAGTGGTTCCTGCGCATCACCGACTTCGCCGAGGATTTGCTTGAGGGGCTGAAGGGGCTCGATCAATGGCCTGATAAAGTGCGGTTGATGCAGGAAAACTGGATCGGCAAGTCAGTGGGGATGCGGGCGAGCTTTGCGTTGAGCGACGGGTCGGACAGCATCGACGTATTCACGACGCGGCCTGACACGATTTTCGGCGCCAGTTTCCTGGCCATCGCCTGCGATCACCCGCTGGCGCAGGAACTCGCCGCCAACCGCTACGCGCTCGAGCAGTTTATCGAGCAGTGCAAGCTGGGCGGAACGACCGCAGCCGAGATTGAAACGGCGGAAAAGCTGGGGTTCGATACCGGCTTGACGGTCGATCATCCGTTCGATGCGTCGATCAAACTGCCAGTCTTCGTCGCCAATTTCGTGCTGATGGATTATGGCACGGGTGCGGTGATGGGTGTCCCCGCGCATGACCAGCGCGACCTCGACTTTGCGCGAAAATATGAATTGGACGTGCGTCGCGTCGTGGCCGATGGCGACAATGTCGATCCCTATTTTCGCGGTAATGAGGCCTATAATGGCCCCGGCACGCTGGTGAATTCGGGCTTCCTGAACGGCATTGACGTCAAAACCGCCAAAGCCGCCGTCATCGCGCGCGGCGAGACTGAAGGCTGGAGCGAGGGGCAAACGCAATATCGCCTGCGCGACTGGGGCGTCAGCCGCCAGCGTTATTGGGGCACGCCGATCCCGATCATCCATTGCGATTTCTGCGGCGTCCTGCCCGTGCCGCGTTCGCAATTGCCGCTGGTGCTGCCCGAGGATGTCAGTTTCGACATTCCCGGCAATCCGCTCGACCGGCATCCGACGTGGGCGACCGTCGCCTGCCCCAATTGCAAGGAACCCGCGCGGCGCGAGACCGATACACTTGATACTTTCGTCGATTCGAGCTGGTATTTCATTCGTTTCGCGAGCCAGCCGAAGGACAGGCCGTTCGACCGCGCGGAGGCCGAGAAATGGCTCCCCGTCGGCCAATATATTGGCGGCGTTGAACATGCGATTTTGCACCTGCTCTACGCCCGCTTCTGGACCCGCGCGCTCCAGCATATCGGACAACTGGGCGTTGCCGAGCCTTTCGCGGGGCTGTTCACGCAGGGGATGGTAACGCACGAGACGTATCAGGATCAAAGCGGCAAATGGCTCGCGCTCGACGAGATCAAGGACGGCAAGGTCATTGCAACCGGCGAACCCTTCACGGTCGGCCGCATCGAGAAAATGTCGAAGTCGAAGAAGAACGTCGTCGACCCCGAACCGATGTTCGACACCTATGGCGCCGATGCAGTGCGCTGGTTTGTGCTGAGCGACTCCCCCCCCGAACGCGACCTCCCGTGGAGCGAAAGCGGGATCGAAGCGACGTGGAAATTTGTGCAGCGGCTATGGCGGCTATTCAGCACGCCGCGGGGCGCGACCGGTGACGACCCCGCCCTTGACCGCACGCTGCACAAAACCATCGCCGATATGGGTGGCGACATTGACGCGCTGCAGTTCAACAAAGCGGTGGCACGCATCCACGCGCTGACCAATGCGATTGAAAAGGCCGCGCCCTCGGGATCGCGCGACACCGCGATTGCGACGCTGGTTCACCTGATTTCACCAATGATGCCGCATCTTGCCGAGGAAGCCTGGGCGGCGATGGGCCATGAGGGCTTGGTCGCTGATGCCCCGTGGCCCATGGCCGACCCCGCGATGCTGGTCGACGACGCCGTCACCATCGCGATTCAGGTCAATGGCAAGCTCCGCGACACAATTTCAACCGCAAAAGGCACCGCAAAGGACGCCCTCGAAGCGCAAGCACTCGCTTCGGCACATGTTCAGCGCATATTGGCGGGCGCGATCCCGAAAAAGGTGATTGTGGTGCCCGACCGTCTGGTAAACATTGTGGCATGATCCGCTCCCCCGCCTTCGCTTTAGCCCTCACTCTCTCCGCCTGCGGTCTCCGCCCGCTATACAGCGGCGGCACTAATGGCGTCGTCGCGCAAACCCTTACGGGTATTGATGTGACAGTGCAGGATAGTGGCAAAGCGGGATGGCTGGTCCGTAACGCGCTGAATGACCGGCTCGGGGCCAGCGGGCAAAAACAATATGCCCTCGTTGTCGAACTCGACGACAAGATCGAAGGCTTTGGCGTGCGTAGCGATGACGCGGTTACGCGCGAACGCCGCACCCTGCGCGCGCGCTACAAGCTCACGGACGCGAGCGGCAAAGTCTTGCTTGATGCAACCGCAGGGTCCGACGTCGGGATCGACGTTGTATCATCAGAATATGCGACGATTGCTGCGGAAAACACCGCACTTGAACGGCTTTCGGGCATAGTCGCCGACCAGATTGTCGCGCGCGTCGCGCTGTACGCCGAGCGTGCTCCCCAAAAGTGAAAGTCAAGGAAGCCCAGATTACCAAGGCGCTCGACCATGTCGATGCGTCAGTGCGGTTGTTCCTGCTTTACGGTCCCGACGAATCAGGGTCGCGGGCGCTGGCAGCGCGGCTTGAGCGCGCGATGGGGCCCGATGCCGAGCGCGTTGATCTCGATGGCGCAACGCTGAAGGAGGATCCGGCGCGGCTGGCCGATGAAGCCGCGTCCTTCTCACTGTTCGGTGACAAGCGCCATATCCGCGTGACCGGCGGCGATGAATGCGCGAGTGCCGTGATTGCGCTGCTGGAGGCTGAAACGGTCGGAAATCCGGTGGTTTTCGTGGGTGGTGCGCTCAAGCCATCGTCGGCGTTGCTCAAAACCGCGCTCGACCACCCCGCCGTTATGGCCTGCGCGAGTTTCAAACCCGAAGGCGCGGGTGCCGAGACATTGGCCTTACAAATCGGGCGGACGCGCGGGCTTCGGCTGCATCCGGGCACAGCAGCCCGGTTGGCGGCCAATTGCCTCGGCGACAGGGCGATCTTGGAAAGCGAGATCGAAAAGCTGGCGCTTTATCTGGACGCCGCGCCGGATCGGCCGCGAGAGGCAAGCGATGATGCGCTGGCCGCAGTTGGCGCAGACTTGGCCGAAGCCGACACAGCCCGGATGGTTGATGCCGTGCTCGACGGCAATTTGTCGAAGCTCTCGCAAGAATTGACTGAAGTCGATGCCGCCAATGCGTGGATTCCCGCGCTTCGTGCCCTCCAACGCCGCCTCGTCCTCCTCGCTCGCCTGCGCGCTGAAGTTGATGCAGGCAAAGCCCCCGGTGCGGTCATGGCGTCATCCGCCAAATCATTGTTCTGGAAAGAAAAAGATGCAGTTGGCGCGCAGTTAGGGCGCTGGCGGTCGGACAAAATCGCCACGGCCTCCGCCCGCCTCTTCGCGACCGAAAGCGCGATGATGGCGAGCGGCACTGCGGGGCATGTTATTGCGGCAGAGGAATTGGTGGCTATTGCGCGGGTTGCCGAGCGATTGCGCTAAATCTTTTCCCCGCTCAACCGCTGGCAAATCATGTCGAGCTGATCGAGCGTCGCGTAATTCAACGTCACACTGCCCGCGCCGCTTTTGTGCGCAATCGCAACCTTAAGCCCGAGCAGATCGCCCAATTGCCGCTCAAGCATAGCAATGTCTTCGTCTGCCGCGACCGGCGCGGCATTGGCGCGGATCGGCGCAGATTCGCCGC
>JANMPU010000072.1:0-21030 GCA_031369985.1 Sphingomonas sp.
TGTTCAACTCTGTGCCGAAATATTTATTCTTGTTGGGCTGTGCGGTATGCGACTTGCGGGATTTCATTTCGTCGACGAACTTTTCGCTCATCGCGCGGAAAGCCTTGACTTCGACGTCGAAGTCGGCCATGTCGGCCCGGAGGACAGGCTCCTCGCCCGCGACCTGCGCGAACTGCGCACCGATCGACATCATGTCGGTGCCGAGGCCGCCGCCCGAAATCATCTCGCGCTCATGACCAAGCAGATATTTGGCGACGTCCCAGCCGCGGTTCAGTTCACCGACAATCTGCGCTTTGGGCACGACGACATTGTCGAAGAAGGTTTCACAAAAGGGCGAATTGCCGCTGATCAGCAGGATCGGCTTGGTGGTCACGCCCGGCGTTTTCATGTCGAACAGCAGGAAGCTGATGCCCTGATATTTATTGGTCTTGTCGGTGCGGACAAGGCAGAAAATCCAGTCGGCCTTGTCGGCGTAGCTTGTCCAGATCTTCTGGCCGTTGACGACCCAATGGTCGCCCTTGTCCTCGCCGTAGGTTTGCATGGAAACCAAGTCTGACCCTGAACCCGGCTCCGAATAGCCCTGACACCAGCGAATTTCACCGCGTGCGATCTGGTTGAGATAATGGACTTTCTGTTCCTCGGTGCCGAACTGAAGAAGCGCGGGCCCAAGCATCCAGATGCCGAAGCTCGACAGCGGCGAGCGGCATTTGAGCGACTGCATTTCCTGCCGCAAAATTTTGGCTTCCTCAGGCGTAAGTCCTGCGCCACCATAGGCCTTGGGCCAGTCGGGCACTGTCCAGCCCTTTGCCGCCATCACGTCCATCCATTGCTTTTGCGCAGGCGACTTAAACGTGGGTTCGCGACCGCCCCAGCAGGCGTCATCTTCACTGCGCACCGGCTCGCGCATTTCGGGCGGGCAATTTGATTCCAGCCAAGCGCGGGTTTCGGCGCGGAATGTTTCCAGATCAGACATGCGACTCTCCACAAAATTTAGCAGAATTGGTAGTGAAACTATGCCTGCTTTACGTTTACGGCAAGCAACATTTGTGTGGCGGCCCTTTCCGTAGCGGCAGTTGACCGCGCCTGAATCGCCCCGCATCGTGTTGCAAATAGGATGCGAGTCATATGAGTAACACAGGCCGCGTGCCGATGGGGGCGAAGCTGACCTATGGGATCGGCGCGATCGCTTATGGCATCAAGGATAATGGCTACACCACATTCCTGCTGCTTTTTTATAATCAGGTCGTCGGATTGCCGGCGGGCGCGGTCGGCACTGTCATTGCCATTGCGCTCATTTTTGATGCGCTGCTGGACCCGTTTGTGGGGTTCCTGACCGACCGGACGCACACAAAATGGGGCCGCCGTCATCCGTGGTTGTATGCGTCGGCAATCCCGATTGCGCTGTCTTGGCTAATGCTGTGGCATCCGCCGCAAGGGACGCAGGCGCAAATTCTCGGCTGGCTGTTGGTGTCCGCCATTTTTACGCGCGCTGCGATCACGACGAACGAAGTGCCTTCACTCGCCATGGCGCCGGAAATGACGCTCGATTATCACGAGCGGACGTCCGTGCTGCGATACCGCTATCTGTTCGGCTGGGCAGGCGGCCTGTCGATGCTGATGCTGGCTTATGGTGTCTTTCTGCCCGTCATGTCCGGTCCAGAAGCATTTGCCGGTTTCCATAATTATGGGCTATTCGGCGCGATCGTTATGGCGGTCACCGTGCTGATTTCGGCGCTTGGCACGCACCGGCTTTATGCCAAGCAACCGGTTAAGCGGATCGAGCGCAAAACATCGGCCGAAACTGTCCGTGACCTGCGTGAAACGCTGTCGAACCGCGCCTTTGTCATCCTGATGATCGCGGGGCTGTTCGGTTATGTGAACCAAGGTGTCGGCTTTGCCATCTCGCAATATAATCTGAACTATGTCTGGCAATTCAAGGGCAACGAGTTGCTGCTTTACGCCGGTGCGTTGTTTGGCGGGATGGTCGCGATATTCTTTACGGTCATGCCCATTGTGCACCGGTTCGGAAAGGTACGGTCTAGTGCGGCGTTGGCTTTATTGTCCGCTATATTTGTTAGCTCGACCTATACACTTCGGTTGCTCGGCCTTTTCCCCGAACCGGGATCACCAATGCTGCTCCCGGCATTTTTGGTGTTGAATACGATCGGGACTGCGCTGGGCATCGGTGCTTTGATGATCGGGGCTTCGATGATGTCCGACGTCGTTGAAGCGTCGGAGGAACGCACCGGACGGCGCGAGGAAGGGCTGTTCTTTTCGGGCGCGCTGTTCATGCAAAAGGCTTCGACCGCCATGGGCATCTGGATCGCCAGCCGCGTATTGGAATTCGCAAATTTCCCCGAAAAGGCGACGCCGGGTCAGGTGCCGACCGAGATCCTCGATCATTACACATTGCTGTTTATAGTCGTGACATTGACACTGGGCACGATGGCTGCACTGGTGTCGTTGCGCTTCCCTTTTGGTCAGGCGGAACATGATGCACGCGTGGCCGCACTTGCCGTAGCGTCAGCAGAAAAGGGCTAGGCAAAGCCGGATTCGCGGGGGCATAGGCTTTACGGAAACGTAAAGGAGAGCGCCCGTGGATTTCGACCTTACAGACCGCCAGCGGCATTGGCGCGACCGGGTGCGTGATCATATGGCCACCCATGTTTTCCCCCGCGCGCAGGATTATTATGACCAGCAGGCCGAGGGATCACGCTGGAAAGTCCTGCCTGTGGTCGAAGAGGAAAAGGCGCGGGCAAAAGCGGCGGGCATCTGGAACCTGTTTATGCCGCCCAGCGCGGGTCGCGTCCCCGTCGACGACAGCTTTGAATTCGAAGGGCCCGGGCTCAGCAACCTCGAATACGCCCTGTGCGCCGAGGAAATGGGCCGCATCGGCTGGGGCAGCGAGGTCTTCAACTGCTCCGCGCCTGACACCGGCAACATGGAAGTGTTCCACCGTTACGGGACGCGCGAACAGAAGGACCGCTGGCTGAAGCCACTCATGGAAGGTGAAATCCGTTCAGCCTTCCTCATGACCGAACCTGCCGTGGCATCGTCGGACGCAACCAACATCGAAACCTCGATCCGGCGTGAGGGTGACGAATATGTCCTGAATGGCGTCAAATGGTGGTCGTCGGGCGCAGGCGATCCGCGCTGTAAGATCGCGAGTGTGATGGGCAAGACCGATTTCGAAGCGTCGCGACATACACAGCAATCGATGGTCCTGATGGAACTTGATGCGCCGGGGGTGAACATCCTGCGCCATCTGCCTGTGTTCGGTTATGACGATGCGCCGCATGGTCATATGGAAATCGAGCTGAAGGATGTCCGCATTCCCGCCTCGAACATGCTCTTGGGCGAAGGGCGCGGGTTCGAGATTGCGCAAGGGCGGCTCGGGCCGGGCCGTATCCACCATTGTATGCGGACGATTGGCGTCGCCGAAGTCGCGCTTGAAAAGATGGTCAAGCGACTGACGTCTCGCGTCGCCTTCGGCAAGCGGATTTCCGAGCACAGCGTCTGGGAACAGCGCGTCGCGACCGCACGGATCGACATCGAAATGTGCCGATTGCTCTGCCTGAAAGCCGCTGACATGATGGACAAGGTCGGCAACAAGGGCGCGCAGGCCGAAATCGCGATGATCAAGGTTGCAGGGCCGAACATGGCGCTGCGGATTATCGACGATGCAATTCAGGCCTATGGCGGCGCGGGCGTTTCCGAAGATCCTGGGCTTGCCTATGCCTATGCCGGACAGCGCACGTTGCGCCTCGCCGACGGTCCCGATGAAGTGCACAACCGAAGCATCGCCCGGATTGAGTTTGGGAAATATGCGGTAAAATGATTGAGTATTATGAACTGTGCTCCTGCGAAAGCAGGAGCTCTGGTAACCAGAACCATTCGGCGCGCTTGCAGAACTCCTGCTTTCGCAGGAGTACATTTGTGTGAAAGCCGCGCTCCTCACCAAAGCCAAAACCCGGCTGGTGATCGAGGACGTCTCGATCGCCAAACCTCAAGCCCATGAAGTCCTGATCCGCACGGCGGCGTGTGGGGTTTGCCGGTCAGATTTGCATTTTGTCGATGGAGCGTATCCGCATGCAATGCCCTGCATTCCGGGGCACGAAGCGGCGGGGATTGTCGAAGCTGTGGGCAGCGAAGTGCGGACAGTGAAGGTGGGCGACGCGGTCGTCACCTGCTTGTCGGCCTATTGCGGGCAGTGCGAATTTTGCGTCACCGGGCGGATGTCGCTGTGCCTCGGTGGCGATACGCGGCGGGGGAAGGATGAGGCTCCGCGCCTGACCCGTGCATCCGACGGATCGCCGGTAAACCAGATGCTGAACCTGTCGGCCTATGCCGAAATGATGCTGGTGCATGAGCATGCCTGCGTGCGGATTGATCCCGACATGCCGCTAGATCGCGCCGCGATTTTAGGGTGTGCAGTGGTAACGGGGGCAGGCGCGGTGTTCCACGCGGCGGACATCACGCCGGGCGATAGCGTGTGCATTGTTGGCTGTGGTGGCGTAGGGTTGGCGGCGGTTAATGCCGCGAAGATTGCGGGGGCGGGGCGGATTATTGCTTGCGACCCGGTGGCTGAGAAGCGAGAGCTGGCAATGAAACTAGGCGCAACTGACGCCGTTGATGCGAGCGCCGAAGACGCCGGTAAGCAAATTGTCGAAATGACCAAGGGCGGCGTCGATCACGCCATCGAAGCTGTTGGACGTCCGGCCTCGGGTGATCTTGCGGTCGGCACGCTCAGGCGCGGCGGGACGGCAACGATCCTCGGGATGATGCCGCTCGGCCACAAAGTCGGTCTTGAGGCCCGCGATTTGTTGTCCGGCAAGAAACTGCAAGGCGCGCTGATGGGCGGCAATCGCTTCCCCGTCGATATTCCGCGTCTCGTCGATTTCTACATGCGTGGCCTGCTTGATTTGGACACGATCATTGCCAAGCGCGTGCCGCTGACCGCCATCAACGAAGCCTTCGACGATCTGCGCAGCGGCGACAGCGTGCGCACTGTGGTGGTGTTCGAATGAACGCCGAACAGGATTTTGTCGGGACCATCGAACCCACCGGGCAGGATGTGCTTGACGAAGCAAAACTTGCGGCGTGGATGACTGCAAACGTCACTGGCTTCACCGGTCCCGTCACCATACGCAAATTCGCGGGCGGCCAGTCGAACCCGACCTATCGACTCGACAGCCCGTCGGGGGCGTATGTCCTGCGCCGCAAGCCTTTCGGGCCGCTGCTGCCAAGCGCGCATGCCGTGGATCGGGAGTACGCGGTGATTGCGGGGCTGCACCCAACCGGCTTTCCCGTCGCCAAACCATACGGTCTTTGCACCGACGACAGCGTGCTGGGTAGCTGGTTCTACGTCATGGGGATGGTTGAAGGGCGGACGCTGTGGGATGGTGGCTTGCCCGACATGACTCCGCCACAGCGCACGGCGATCTATCATGCGATGATTGATACGCTGGCGGCGTTGCACAACACCGATCATGTCGCGGCGGGCCTTGGCGATTATGGCAAGCCGGGCAATTATTTCGAGCGGCAAGTCGGCCGCTGGACCAAGCAATATCGCGCGGCGGAAACCGAGCGGATGGAGGATATGGAGCGCTTGATCGACTATCTGGCGCGCACGATTCCTCATCAGACGCGCACGAGCATTGTCCATGGCGATTACCGCATCGATAACATGATCTTCGATTCGACCGAGCCGAAAGTGATCGCGGTGCTGGATTGGGAATTATCCACGACAGGCGATCCGCTGGCTGATTTCAGCTACATGATGATGAACTGGGTCACCGAACCCGAGGGGCGTTCGGGGGTAAAGGGTCTGAGTGGAACCGAGACTGGCATCCCGACCATACAGCAAATGACTGAACGCTATTGCGCGGCGACAAACCGCGACGGCGTTCCCGATCTCAACTGGTATTTCGCGTTTGGGTTGTTCAGGCTCGCCTCGATTGTTCAGGGGATCAAGAAACGTGTCCTGACCGGCACGGCCAGTTCCGCGCACGCTGCCGAAATGGCTGAACGGGTGCCGCATCTCGCGGCGGCGGCGTGGGATTTTGCGAAGGAAGCAGGGGCATGAGCCAGTTCGACATGACCGGAAAAGTCGCCGTGATCACCGGATCGTCGCGCGGCATTGGCGAGGCCATTGCGCACGAAATGGCCGATCACGGGGCGAAGGTCGTCATCACCAGCCGCAATATTGGCCCGTGCGAAGAAGTGGCCGCTGCAATAAACGCGAAACATGCCGGGGCCGCGATTGCGGTGGCATCGAGCCTCTCATCGAAAGAGTCATTGCAAGCGATGATCGACGCCGGACGAGCTGCGTTCGGCAAAATCGACGTGCTGGTCTGCAACGCGGCATCGAACCCGCATTACGGACCGATGGCGACGATCACCGACGAGCAATTCCGAAAGACGCTCGACCATAATATCGTGTCGCAACATTGGCTCATCACGATGGTCGCGCCCGATATGCTTGCGCGCAAATCGGGTTCGATCATCCTCGTTTCCTCGATTGGCGGCCTGCGCGGAACGCCGATCATTGGTGCCTATGGGATCACCAAAGCTGCCGATATCCAGATGGCCAAGAACCTCGCCCGCGAATTTGGACCGAGCAATGTGCGCATCAATTGTATTGCGCCCGGTCTGGTGAAAACCGATTTCGCGCGTGGCTTATGGGAAAATCCCGAGAACCTGAAGCATAGCGTATCGGGTGCCTGTCTCGGTCGGATCGGCGAGCCGCATGAGATTGCCGGGGCCGCGGTATTTCTCGGCTCCGAAGCATCGAGTTTCATGACGGGGCAGACAATCGTTATTGATGGAGGGGTGGTTGTATGAGGCTCGCAGGCAAAACGGCTCTCATCACCGGCGCAGGATCGGGCATTGGGCGCGCAACGTCGATATTATTTGCTTCCGAAGGCGCAAAGCTGGTGATCGGCGACCTGAGCGACGGTGTTCATGCGACGGCGCGCGCGATTGAGGCGGCGGGCGGCACGGTCACCGCGATGCAGATGGATGCGGGGAACGAAAGCGACGTCGAAAAGATGGTTGCGACGGCGCAGTCATCTTATGGCGGCGTGAATGTCGCCTATGCCAATGCGGGCATCTCGGGCGGGCTGACCGGCGTATTCGATCACACGCCCGAAGAGTGGGCCGAAATCCTGCGCGTGAACCTCATCGGCCCATTCCTGATGATCAAACATGCGGGCAAAGCGATGATGGATGCGGGGCAAGGCGGCTCGATCCTCTGCACCGCCAGCGTCGCGGGCATCCGTTCAGGCGCGGGCTGCCCGGCTTATTCAGCGTCAAAAGCGGGCGTTATCAATCTCGTGATGACCAGCGCGCAGCAGCTGTCGGCCACCGGCATCCGCGTCAATGCGATCTGCCCCGGCCTCATTGAATCTGGCATGACCGAACGCGCATTCGTTTATGCCCGCGAAAAGGGTGTCATGGAAAAAGTCGGTCGCCTGAACCCGCTGCGTCGCGCGGGCCAGCCCATCGAGATTGCGCAAACCGCGCTGTTCCTCGTCAGCGACGCCGCCAGCTATGTCAACGGCCAAGCAATTGCCGTCGACGGCGGGCTTTCCTCTTCGCACCCTGTCACGCGGCAGGAAACCGGCAAGACTGCCGCTTAATTTTGGAGACCAACATGACTGACAGCCCTATCACCACCGAAATCCATGACGGCATTCTTGTGATCGTCAGCAACAATCCGCCGGTCAACGCGCTGGGCGCAGCGGTGCGCATTGGCCTTGATGCCGGAATCAAGCAGGCGATGGCTGACGACAGCGTAAAGGCCGTCGTCATCCGCTGCGACGGACGGACGTTCTTTGCGGGTGCGGACATCACCGAATTTACGAAACCGCCGGTCATGCCGATGCTGCCCGAGGTGATCGACAGCATCGAAGCCTGCACAAAGCCGGTGATTGCGGCGATTCATGGCACGGCGCTGGGCGGTGGTTGCGAAGTGACGCTGGGCGCGCATTACCGGATTGCCGTGCCGTCGGCGAAAATCGGGACGCCTGAAGTTAAGCTAGGGCTGCTGCCGGGCGCAGGTGGCACGCAGCGGTTGCCGCGTGTGGCGGGGATTGAAACGGCGGTTGAGCTTTGTGCGGGGGGATCACCGATCAGCGCAGCCAAGGCACTCGAAGTTGGCTTGATCGACAAACTAGCGGGCGAAGACACACTGGTCGCGGACGCGCTGACCTTTGCCAAGGAATGCATCGCCAAGGGGCCGCGCCCGACGCGCGCCATGCCGATCAAGGGCGATGTCGCGGCCATCGAGGCCTATGCCAAAGCCAACGCCAAGAAGTTCCGCGGCTTCGATGCGCCTGCCACGAACATCGCTTGTGTCGAAGCGGCAACGCGCTTGCCGTTCGACGAAGGCATCGCGTTCGAGCGCGAACAATTCTTCAAACTCATGATGGGCGCGCAGTCCGCCGCGCAGCGCCACATCTTCTTTGCCGAGCGTCAGGCCGCCAAGATCGATGGCATCGGTGCGGATGTACAGCCGCGCGACATCAAGCGTGTCGGTGTCATCGGTGCCGGCACGATGGGCGGCGGGATCAGCATGAACTTCCTGTCGGCGGGCGTCCCCGTCACCATCGTCGAAATGAAGCAGGAAGCGCTCGACAAGGGCACCGGGTTGATGCGCAAGAATTATGAAGCGTCCGCGTCGAAGGGCCGGATCACGGCGGCACAGGCCGAAGGCGCGATGGGCTTGCTGAAGCCGACGCTTGCGCTCGAAGACTTGGCGGATTGCGACCTCATCATCGAGGCCGTCTATGAGGAAATGGGCGTCAAGAAAGAGATTTTCGGCAAGCTCGACAAGATTTGCAAAGCGGGCGCAATCCTCGCGTCGAACACCAGCTATCTCGACATTAACGAGATCGCGGCGAGCACAAGCCGTCCGCAGGACGTGCTGGGCATGCACTTTTTTTCGCCTGCCAATGTCATGAAATTGCTCGAAGTTGTGCGCGGCGACAAAACCGCGCCTGATGCGCTGCTGACCGCGATGGGCATTGCCAAGAAGATCGGCAAAGTCGCGGTGGTCGCGGGCGTCTGCCACGGCTTCATCGGCAACCGGATGCTCATGCCGCGTCAGGTCGAGGCCAACAAATTGCTGATGGAAGGGGCAACACCGCAACAGATCGACCGCGTCCATGTCGATTTCGGCATGCCGATGGGCCCGTTCCAAATGGCCGACCTCGCGGGCGTCGACATTGGCTGGCACCGCGACCCGACGCGCATCGAAAATGTCCGCGACGCGCTTGCCGCGATTGGCCGCTGGGGCCAGAAAACCGGCAAGGGCTATTACGACTATGACGAGAAGCGCAACCCGACGCCGAGCGCCGAAGCACAGAAAATCATCGACGATTTCGCCGCCAAATCAAACCTGCCCAAGCGTGAGATTTCGGACGAAGAAATCATCGAACGCACACTCTATACGATGGTCAACGAAGGCTATCTGATCCTCGAAGAAGGCAAGGCCCAGCGCGCGTCCGACATCGATGTCGTGTGGATCTATGGCTATGGCTGGCCCGTCTATCGCGGCGGCCCGATGTTCTGGGGCGATCTGGAAGGCGCAAAGAAAATCGTCGCAGGGCTGGAAAAGCATGGGTTTGAAGTGGCGAAGAGTTTGAAGGCAAAGGCCTAAAATCCTCGGAAAACGCCGTCTGGTCCGGCGGCGTTTACGAACTCCTCGAAATCCATATTGGCGACCGAGAGGTTGTTTTCGATCGACCAAAGTTCGTGGGCGATGACACGCAATGTTTCGCCGGAAGTGGTGTGGAAGCACAGGAAAGGGTGATCGCGGTCGATCAGCGTCTCCTCGTCCGCGACGATGACGAGCGCGTTTTTGATCGACTTGAGTGAGGTATGATCGAAGTTGGCGCCATCAAAAGCATCGTCGTCAACGATGTCGACATAGGCTTGAAAGCCATCGGCATTGGGTGTTGCGATCAAGCCCTTGACCGTTGCCCACGCATCGGCATCTGTAAAATCCGTGCGAACCAATGGCGTGTTTTTTGTTTGGGGCAGCACCGTCATCGTCAATTTCCTCACTCCACCCCGAACCAAAACCCGCTCATCGTCCCATTTGTGGACAGCGACACTTTATGGGGTGCGACTCGGTAAATTCCCCGCTAACCGCGCAGCATATTGAGATTGAAGGGGTTTTGTTCATGAAATTAAGCACGAAACTGATGGCGGCTGCTGCAGCGCTGATCATGTCATCGACACCGTCGTTCGCAACGACCATTACATTGACCAGTGCGCCTTATGTGCCAGACGCCATTTTCGGCGGCATTTCTGTGCTCAACGCCGTGTCGCCGCGTCCGACCAGCTTTGGCGGTGAAGCTGGACGCTTTGCGGTCACGGGCTTTGTTGTCGGTGCACAGTCGACACCGTTCAGTGCCTTCACCTATTGCGTTGATGTATACACCGCGGTCTTCACTTCGGTGAACTATGACATCTCGCCGTTGAGCGCGATTGGTGCGAGTGCCGATCGTCAGAGTCGCCTTGCAGGATTGCTCGTCAATTCAGCCAGTTTGCTCAACGCAGCGACAACCGACGCCGAACGCAGCCTGATCGGGGCCGCGACGCAGGTTTCGGTTTGGGAACTGGTTTATGAAACCGTCGGTGCGCCCCTGACGGTGTCGTCCGGCAATTTCAGTGTGTTCGGTGGCTTCACCCCTGCGGTAAGCACGCTGGCCAACAGTTATCTCGCGAATAACTGGACGGCATCAACTGGTCTGGTTTCATCGCTGATCTCGGTCAGCGGCCAATCGCAAAACCAGATTTTCCTGAATGCAGCTGCGGTGCCGGAGCCGGCAACTTGGCTTTCGATGATTTTTGGCTTCGGTATTGTTGGTGGTGTCCTCCGCCGGAAAAAACAGGTTGCCGCGACCATTCGCGCATAGCGCATCACCGCTTCTTTAACCCTTTTTCGTTAAGCCCCGCTGGATCGACCGATCTGGTGGGGTTTTTCGTTTATGGACATGTATCGCGGCGCGACTTTCAACATGGGCAACGAGCCCGAAGAAACAGTTGTTGAAAAGTCGCGTGACCCGCTTGCTATGGCACCCATTGGCACGGTCATCGAGATTTCGGGGTCATCGTCACAAGTGCGGCTCGACTTGGGTGCGGTGACGAAATTGACCGAAGCCACCGATCCTTGCCTTGCGATGGGAGGGCAGGTTGGCAGTCAGATCAAAGTCAAAGTCGGCTCGACTTGGCTGATGGCGAATGTGCGCACGCTTCGCGTTGATGATGCCCGTGAAGGATCAGCCATTGGCTTTATCGACTTTCTGGGTGAAGGTGACGAGGAACGTCTGACTGGCAAAGTCTATAATTTCCGCCGCGGCGTGACGCGTTACCCGTCGCCGGGTGCGCTGGCCTATCCCGTGACATCCGCTGACATGAAGCAAATGTATGCCGCCGATGACCGTCCGCACATCGAAGTCGGCAATGTCTATCCGACCAAGGATATTCGCGCGGCGCTTTTCATCGACGCTATGCTCGGCAAGCATTTCGCCCTTTTGGGATCAACCGGCACTGGTAAATCGACCAGTGCCGCGCTGATCCTTCACAAGATTTGTGAAATGGCACCGCAGGGCCACATCGTTATGATCGATCCGCACGGCGAATATTCGGCGGCGTTCAAAACCAATGGCGCGTTGTTCGACGTGTCGAACCTGCAAATGCCCTATTGGCTGATGAATTTTGAGGAACATTGCGAGGTTTTCCTGACGACACAAGGGAACGAGCGGCAAACCGACGCAGACATCCTGTCGAAATGTCTGCTGTCTGCCCGCGCCAAGAGCCGCGCCGCTGAGGGGATTTCAAAACTCACTGTCGATTCGCCGATCCCGTATCTGCTCAGCGACCTGACGGCCGCCTTGGTCACCGAAATGGGGCAGCTGGGTAAAGCGACCGACAATGCCCCCTATATGCGGGTGAAGACCAAGATTGACGAGATCAAGTCCGATCCCCGCTATAGCTTCATGTTTTCGGGGATGCTTGTCGCCGACAATATGGCGAATTTTCTCGGTCGCATTTTCCGTCTGCCGGTTGATGGTAAGCCGATTTCAATCATTGATGTCTCGGGCGTGCCGTCGGATATTACGTCCGTCGTGGTCGCTGTGCTGGCGCGGATGGTGTTCGACTATGCGATCTGGAGCCGCAACGAACCGCAGCGGCCAATCCTGCTGGTCTGCGAAGAAGCGCACCGTTATGTGCCTGCCGAGCGCGACGCGCATAAATCAAGCGTCGGCAAAATTCTCGGCCGTATCGCCAAGGAAGGCCGTAAATATGGCGTTTCGCTGGGCCTTATCACGCAGCGTCCGTCGGATCTGGCCGAAGGCGTGCTGTCACAATGCGGCACGATCATTGCGATGCGTCTGAACAACGACCGCGATCAGGCATTCGTGAAAGCGGCGATGCCCGAAGGTGCGCGTGGTTTCCTCGATACAATCCCGGCGCTGCGCAACCGCGAGGCGATTATGTGCGGGGAAGGGGTGTCGATTCCGATCCGCGTGTCGTTTGACGCGCTCGACGAAATGAAACGACCGGCATCCAGCGATCCGCTGTTTTCCAGTCTGTGGAAAGAAACGGGTGGCGAGGAAGAAATCGTCCAGCGCGTTATCAAGAAATGGCGTTCGCAAGGGCGCTAAGCATCGTTTAGAAGGGCGTGATGGCCAGTATCGCCGACGAAAGCGCGCCCGCCAACGCGAATATCCGCCCCAAATCGGCGGTCAGCGCCGGTGTGGGTTTCGCAGGTCTCGTCGGCCTGCTGGCTTGGTTTGCGGCTGCGCGGACGTTCGGCATGTCAGGGCCTTATTCGGCGTTGGTTAATCTCCTCGCATGCGGGTTGCCAATGGTGTTGTGGTCGATTTTCATCGATAAGGTGCACCGTAATCCATCGACTGGTATCGACTGGGACCGCCCATTGCCGCCGCGCGCGGACACGCTTGATATCAGTCTGACCAAGCTCGCTGGGTTATGGGCGACATGGGCAATCATCGGCTGCATTTATGCGCTGTGCCGCTTTTATTGGTCGGGCAATTATGTGTTCGCGATGAGATGTTTCACCGCGGCGGCACCGGTGCTGCTCGTGCTCTCCCCATTTTATGTGATCTGGCTCGACCGGCGGCTGGTGGAACCTAAGGATGGCGCTTGGGCGCTGGGCCACTGGTTGATGGGGCAGGGGCCAGCAGATCGCGAAGCCCTGTCTGACCATTGCCGCAGCTGGGCAGTGAAAGGCTTTTTTCTCGCCTTCATGCTGTCGATCGTGCCTGGCGGCTTTCACGAAATCGTGTCGCGACCGTGGGACGTCATTTCGTCGGGGCCGGTGGCGCTCGCCAATTACCTGATCACGTTCATGTTTGTCATTGATGTGGCGCTGGCGACAGTGGGATACATGCTGACCATGAAGCCGCTTGATGCGCATATCCGGTCGGCAACGCCCTATGCGTCGGGGTGGGTCGCGGCGCTGATTTGTTATCCGCCGTTTGTGTTGATGGGGGCAGGCGGTCCGCTTGATTATCATCCCGGGACGATGGGTGACCAAAGCTGGGCGCACTGGCTGGGCGATTTTCAGGGATTATTATGGGTCTGGGGCGGCGCACTTGTGCTGCTGACCGCCATTTATGCGTGGGCGACCGTTGCATTTGGCCTGCGCTTTTCAAACCTGACACACCGCGGGATTTTGACGCACGGCCCCTATGCGTGGACCAAGCATCCGGCTTACTGGTCGAAAAATGCATTTTGGTGGCTGTCGACCTTGCCGTTTCTGGTGACAACGAACAGCTTGACGGATGCTGTGCGCAACACTGCGATCCTTGCTTTAGTTAGTTGCGTTTATTGGTGGCGCGCGAAGACCGAGGAAAAGCATTTGTCTGAGGATCCTGCCTACCGTGCCTATTCGGCATGGATGGCACAGCGTTAGTTCAGCGCCATCCAGACCGAAACGGCGGCAACAGCAGCCGTATCGGCGCGCAGGATATGATTGCCGAGTGAAACAGCCACGGCGCCCTTTGTTGCGAGGATTGCCCCGCGTTCAGCATCGTCAAAGCCGCCTTCGGGGCCGATCAGGATTGCCGCAGGGCCGGAGTGTTCGGCTATCGCGCTGGCGAGCGCGTCACCGCCTGCTTCGTCGGCAAAGAACAGTGTCCGCCCGTCCAGCGTCTTCAGCCAGTCGGTCAGGCGGATTTGCGCCGCCACTTCGGGGAGTGCGGTCCTGCCGCATTGCTCCGCCGCCTCAATCATGTGGGCACGCAGGCGATCATCCTTGACCTTGTCGACAACGGCACGACGCGTCAGCACGGGAATGAAGCGCGCCACACCCAATTCGCACGCCTTTTCGGCAACCCAGTCATAGCGCGCCCGCCGGATTGGGGCTGCGGCAAGCCACAGATCGGCCACGACCTCACGTGGTCGCAAATGACCGAGCACCATGACGATCAAGTCGCGCTTGCCGAGCATCGCGACCTCGGCAAGCCATTCGCCGCCAATATTGTCGAACAGCTTGATCCGTGTGCCCGCTTTTACCCGCATCACCGAAATCAGATAATGCGCCTGTGCCCCATCGATGCGCAGTTCGCTCAGGCCGTCGAGCGGTGTTTCGGTGAACAAACGGATGCTGCTTTCGGGCGGCCAGGCGGGTGTTGCGGGCATGGCTAGTCTCTAACCGAAACGGGCAATGTCGTCATCGCTTGTGTCACGTCTTCGCCGAGGCCGAGGCTTTTGAGCAGAACAGCGCCTTCGATGGTCATAAGAAGCCGGACGGCTTCGTTCGTCCGGGCGGCGGCGTCGCTTTCGTTAATCTGGTCGGCGAGCCAAGCGACAAACCCCCGTGCGATGTCGCCGCCGACGCGTTGGCATGTCGCATCACCGCGCGCGGCCAACGCTGCAATCTCAAGCCATAGCTGCATGAACGGCGATACGGCTTCGTCAGCAAGCATCGGCATTAGTTGTGTTTGCAAAGCCATCGGTGACAAGCGTTCCGGCGCGCGATTGGCATTCAGCAGCGCTGTCATGCGCCCCGCAATTTCGCCAAGCACATCAGCGATCAAAGCAGCCTTGTCGGGGAAATAATAAAGCAGCATCCGGTCGCTGGTCCCGACTGCCGCAGCCAGCGGACGCAGACTCGCCGCCGCCATGCCATGCGCCAACACATGGTTGGCAAGCCGGTGGATTAGGTCCGATTTACGTTCCGGTTTTACCACATCCGTCATTTTGATCTTGTAGCATCTGCTACAGATGATATGCAATGTAGCACACGCTACAGGAGTCGATCATGGTGGATACTGTTTATCACGCGCTTGCGTATGCAGGCGGCATTCTCGCTCTCATTTTCGGGATCACGCAAAGCCTTCGGATCGCACCGCGACCGTTGGGCTGGGCGGTTGGTGCTGCACTCGCTGCGCTGTTCTTCGGTTTTTCAATCTATGCAATCAAGGCGGAAGGTTTGTTGGGCTTTTGGACCGAGCATGTCCGGAATGCTTGGGGCAACCAGATCTGGTTTGATCTCCTGCTCGCGGCGAGTGTTGCTTTCGCATTTCTAGTCCCGCGGGCGCGCGCCGTGGGGATGAAGCCCTTGCCGTGGTTCGGCTTGATCGCGTGCACAGGCAGTATCGGCATTCTGGCGATGGCGGCGCGCTGTTTGTTTCTCGAACGACGAGTATAATCTCGCCGCGACAGATTGCTGCCAAGCGCGAAAACGCGATAGGGACGGTTATGGATGCAGCCACCCCCGATACCGAACTGCGCGGCTTCATCCGCTGGCTACCTGCACGCGCGCTGCCTTTTGTCCTGCTCGCGCGGTTTGACCGGCCGATTGGGTGGTGGTTGCTGTTCTGGCCCGGCGCGTGGGGTGTGCTGCTTGCCGGAGGCTTGAGGACGCATTGGCCGCTTATTCTTTGGCTGTTGTTGGGCAGTATCTCGATGCGTGGCGCAGGGTGCGTGTATAACGATATCGTTGACCGCGACCTCGATGCGCAGGTTGCGCGAACGCGGGCGCGGCCTTTGGTTAGTGGCGCGGTCACGCTGAAGGCGGCGTGGATTTGGTTGGTCTTGTTGTGTCTCATCGGGCTAATTGTTCTGCTGCAACTCCCCCTCCTCGCCCAGATCATTTCACTCGCCAGCTTGCTGCCCGTTGCTGCCTACCCCTTCATGAAGCGCATTACCTGGTGGCCACAGGCGTGGTTGGGGATTGTTTTTTCATGGGCGGCTTTGGTTGGCTGGACTGCTGTAACGAATGAAATCAGCACAACGATGCTCCTGCTTTACGCGGGCAGCGTCGCGTGGGTGATCGGCTATGACACGATCTACGCCATGCAGGATCGCGAGGATGATGCGCTGATCGGCGTACGGTCGTCGGCGCTGCGGA
The DNA here is from genome assembly GCA_031369985.1 of Sphingomonas sp. Lineage (GTDB taxonomy): Bacteria > Pseudomonadota > Alphaproteobacteria > Sphingomonadales > Sphingomonadaceae > Sphingomonas_O. Next base: position 16,394 of record JANMPU010000072.1, read on the forward strand.
TGGGGTCACATGTGCGCGGCGGCGTCGCGCTGTTTTATGCAATTGCGATAACGCTATGGGCGGGTGCGATTTGGGCCGTCCGTCCCGATCCGCTGGCGTTGTTGGCATTGTTGCCATTTACCGCGCACTTCACATGGCAGGTCTTTAGCTTGAATACGAACGATGGCGGTGATGCACTGACCAAATTCCGGTCGAATCGTTTTGCTGGATTGTTGATGGCGATGGCCTGTGCAGTTGTCGGAACGGCCAGCCTTCCCTAAGCGGGATCAATGCTTTCCGCTGACGCCGCTCTCGACCGCACCACTGACCTCATCACCCGCGCCGTTCGTGCCGGCGCCACAGCTGCTGATGCCGTCTATGGCGGCAGCGCGTCGCGCGATGTTTCGGTGCGCCTCGGCAAGCTGGAAGACGTCGGCAGCGCTGAGGGCGCTGAGATTGGTTTGCGGGTGTTTGTCGGCAACCGGTCCGCAACGGCCTCGACTTCCGACTTCTCCAGCGCGTCAATTGATGCATTGATCGAGCGCAGCGTCGCGATGGCACGGCTTGCACCTGAAGATAAGTTCGCGGGATTGGCACCCGATGATTTGCTGACCAGCGGACCCTTTGCCGTGTTTGACACCAACGACGGACAGGACGTCTCGCCCGAAGCCCTCAAGGAACGCGCGCTTGCTGCCGAGGAGGCCGCGCTAGCCGTCCAAGGCGTCACGAACAGCCAAGGCGGCAGCGCCAGTGTCGGCCACGGTGTCAGCGCGATTGCCACCAGCGCTGGTTTCGCAGGCGCAACGACGGGCACCAGCCACAGTGTTTCCGCCAGCGTTTTGGCGGGCGAGGGCGACGCAATGCAGCGCGATTACGCCTATCATTCGGTGCGCCATTTAGGCGATCTCGACGATGCAGCCGTCATTGGCCGTGAAGCCGGAACCCGCGCGGTTGGCCGTATGAATCCAGTCCGTCTCAAAAGCGGCCCGATGACGATCATGTTCGATCCGCGCGTCGGGCCGTCATTGCTCGGTGCGTTGATGGGGGCAATTTCGGGGAGCGGGATTGCGCGCAAGACCAGTTTTCTGCTGGACGCGCTCGGCACACACGTGTTTGATAGCAGTGTCTCGATTATCGATGATCCGTGGTTGCAACGCGGGTTCCGCAGCAAAGCATTTGACGGTGAGGGTCTCGCGACCAAACCGACGACGATCATCGAAAAGGGCGTGCTTACCGGCTGGATTGCCGAAAGCGCCTCGGCGCGCCAGATCGGCATCGCACCCACCGGCCACGCCGCGCGCGGCATTTCGGGCGCGCCGGGGGCTAGCGCGACCAATCTCCGAATGGAGCCGGGCAGCGTCACGCCTGCCGCGTTGATGGCCGATATTGTTGATGGCTTTTACGTCACCGAATTGATCGGCATGGGCGTCAACGGCCTGACCGGGGACTACAGTCGCGGGGCATCGGGTTTCCGGATCGTGAAAGGCGAACTGGCGGGCGCGGTTTCGGAAGTGACGATTGCGGGCAACCTGAAGGATATGTTCAAAGCGATCATCCCCGCGAACGACCTGACCTTGCGCTATACAACGAACACCCCGACGCTCAGGATCGACGGGATGACCGTCGCCGGTGACTGACCTTCTGGCTCAGGTCAGCGAAGCCGCGCGCGCTGCCGGGGCGATGGCCTTGTCGCGCTGGCAGGGGGAATTCAAAAGCTGGGACAAAGTGCCGGGGCATATCGTCTGCGACATCGATCTGGCCGCCAATGACATGCTGCGCGCGGCACTCCGCGATCTCGATCCCGAAGCGGGATGGCTGTCCGAAGAAACCGCCGACAGCGCCGAACGGCTGATGCGCAGCCGTGTGTGGGTGGTCGATCCTATTGACGGCACACGCGATTTTGTGCGCGGGCGGCCCGGCTGGGCGGTGTCGGTGGCACTGGTTGAGGGCGGTCGGGCTGTGCTCGGTGTCCTAGATGCTCCGGCCCGCGATGAGCATTGGGCCGCCGAAGTGGGCAAGGGCGCGTCTCGCAATGGGGCCGCGCTTCGGGCAAGCGACCGCACTGCTCTTTCTGGTGCGCGCGTCCCCGCCGAAATGTTGCCCAAAGCCGATGCTGACCTGACGATGGTCTTCAAACCCAACTCGATTGCTTTGCGCATGGCGATGGTCGCGAGTGCCGAGGCTGATCTGCTGGCGGCGCTGCGCTGGGGCCATGAGTGGGACATTGCCGCCGCCGCCCTCATTGCGCAGGAAGCCGGCGCAACCGTGACCGATGCGCGGGGACAGACATTGCGGTTTAACTCGACCAAAGGTGAAATGTTCGGCGTCCTCGCAACGGCCCCCGGCATCCATGCCGCCGCACTCGAACGCCTCGCTGCCCGCGCCAGCATTGCGGTGGTCCGGTGAAGCGCGGCCTGCCCGCACGGATCGTACACCGCTTTCTGGTTTACCTCTATCGGCGGCGCGGCTGGACGGCGGTCGGCACCGTGCCCGAGCCGCGCCGCTTCGTCCTCATCGCCTCGCCGCACACAAGCAACTGGGACTTTCCCTATGTCCTCGGGCTTTTCGATGACCTTGGCGTTGAAGCGCATTTCATGGCGAAGAAATCGATCTTCCGCTGGCCGTTCGGCACGTTCATGCGCGAAGTCGGCGGTGTGCCCGTGGACCGCGCGGCAGCAGGCGACATGGTGAGCCAGATGATCGCCGAATTCGCAGCGCGCGACGACTTCGTCCTGACCATCGCTCCCGAAGGCACCCGCAATTCAGTCAGCCAGTGGCGCACCGGATTTTACCGCATCGCCCACGGCGCAGGCGTGCCCATCGTGTGCGGCTTCATGGACTATGCGCGGAATGTCGGCGGGTTGGGTCCGGTGATCATCCCGACGGGGGATTATGACGCGGACATGGCCCCGGCGTTTGAGTTTTACAAAGGGGTGACGGGGAAGCATCCCGAGCGGATGAGCAAGCCGGGGCGGGGTTAATATAACCCCCGTTGCCCCGGACTTGCGCCAGAATTTCTATCAGAAAGTTGATCCTTCAATGAATGCCAGCGTGCGTTGCGATAACTGGTAGAAGCGCAACGCATCTTCTGGCGTCGTCTGCGCACCATGTGCCGCTTGGTTTCGCATAGAACGCATCTCCGACAGCATCTTGTAAATGCCGATTGGTAGCACACCGCTTTTAACAAGCTCGTCGCCAATCCTGCTCGGCCGAGCTGGGCTGTCCGTCAAACCGTGATGCTTTCCCAGCTTCCGAATCTCATTTTCGACCTCCGACCAACTATCGAGGATCGCTGCGTTCGGCGAAATTGCGAGCAGCTCATGAAATCGTCCGCTCGGTGCGGCTGGCGAAGAACTGTCGTGACTATCAGTTTGGTCGGCGATTGCCGCCGCAGCACTTTCTACCTTGTCCAACTTCTCAGTGAAATCGACAGCTGCCTCACCCCACTTTAGGGTTTTAACTTTCGCGAGAAGCAAGCCGACCTGCTTGTGAAACACCAGCGCAATAACGACCGCCGCAAGGGGCCACGCGAGTGAGCCGACCATTGAAGCGATGAAATCGAGCACGCCCATGCCAGTTTCAGTCACATTCGCTTGAGCCATATCCTCTCCCTAAACAAAAAAGTAACAGATCGCACCAGTCTAGCAAGCGGTCGAGAAGGTCCTCGATTTCCGACGGGGTCCTCACCCCTCCCGATGATAAGGATGCCCCGCGATAATACTCGTCGCCCGATAAAGCTGTTCGCAGAGCATCGCGCGGACGAGCAAATGCGGCCAGGTCATGGCGCCGAAGCTCCAGATCAGGTCGGCGGACGCGCGGTCGTCGGCGCTCAACCCATCCGCTGCGCCAATGAGAAACCGCGCCTCGCGCACGCCGCTGTCGCGCCAGCTTTCGATCAGTTTCGCAAAGGCGGTTGACCCCATCGTCACGCCGCCCTCATCGAGCGCGATGATCTTTGCCGGGGCCAGAACCGGCGCGACTTTGCCGCCCACCTCGGGCAATTCGGTGACCGCGAACGGCCACGTCATCCGCTGCGCATAACGTGCGACCAGATCGGCTTCGGGACTGCGCGCGATCTTGCCGCGCGCTACGATGTGGAGCTTCAATTAATGCGTGGTGGGCGCCACGGGCGCTTCGCCGAACGCCCACATCCGTTCGAGATTATAGAAGCTTCGCACTTCGGGACGGAACAAGTGGACGATGACATCGCCCGCATCAATCAGCACCCAGTCGGCGGCGGGCAGCCCTTCGATCCGCGCCGAACGGCCGGTCGTTTCCTTGATTTTCTGGGCGAGCTTCTGCGCCATCGACGCGACTTGCCGCGTCGATTTGCCCGATGCAATGACCATATGGTCGGCGATGGATGATTTGCCCGCTAGCGGGATCGACACCGCTTCCACGGCTTGATCGTCGTCGAGTGATTTGAGGATCATTGCGTGCAGCGCATCGACCGAGTCGGTGGCGGGGGCAGGAACGGGCGCGTGTTCGGCGGCGGTGGCGGGCAAGGAGAATCCTTCTAGTCGTTGGGCGGTTGCGATTTCCGCTTATGGGGGGTGGAAAACCGGCGATACCAGTCGGGATCGGCCCGACGGAGCGCCGTTGCGGAGCTTGGATCGGGACGAAAGTGCAACAGCACGAGCGCCGGCGGTCTCCACTTC
>JANMPU010000015.1:0-44392 GCA_031369985.1 Sphingomonas sp.
CGACGTCGCTCGGGACGGGCCTTGTAACCTTCGTCAAGAAAGTAACCTTCGTCAAGAAACCCGACACCGGTTAGCGCCCGACGCTCGCTTCTCGCTTAACTTCACACCCAAGCGCCGAACCCTATGAAGTTTGCGAAGCTAAGGCAGGATTTTTGGCGCTTTTGCGTAAACCCGCACTTTGGCTATGAAGCCACCTATGACCATTTTCGAACAAGCCAAAGCCCGCGCCGACGAAACTGCGCCAGCGCCACAAGATACGCCGATTGCTGCTGCTGCGACCGCCTTTGGTTTCGGGCTGTTGGTCATTTTCCTGTTTCTCGCGATTCAGTGGCTTGAAGCCACCACATGGGTCGCGTGGATCGGTGCCGCAATCGCTTACGCAGCGATTGCTTATGGTGACTGCCTGCTCGGCTGGAACCGCCACCGAGCCGAATATAAACAGGCGCTCGCCGACTTAAAGAGCGAGGGTGGCCATTCAGCGCTGCATTGACCGGTTCAAAGGCTGGTTAACGAATATTTGAAATCTGCCCTGTAACGCTCAGTGCATGGTGGCGAGTGTAGCAAAATCGAGTGAATCAAACCACCGCAATCTGTGGGCGCGGATGGTTGCTCCCTTCACAACGACGGTGCCTGTGCCGGTCCGCGATTCGCTGATCCTGCTGCAATATGAACGCATGCACGCAATGACGCCGCTAATGTGTTTGACGCTTGCCGCGACGGCGATTGCGATGGCAATGGCCCTCATGGGCGATCTGCCGCTGTGGCAACAAATCACGCCGCCCGCGCTCATTGTTGCTGGGTGTCTTGCCCGTCTGATCGCCGCCCGCAAACGCGCGAACCTCACCCCGGCGCAAGCGTGGCAGCATCTGAAGAAATCGGTTTTCATCGTCGGCGCTCTTGGCCTTGTTGCCGGTCTCTGGTCGGTCAATGCCTTTGACGAGACTGACAAATATTATTGCATGGTCGCCCCTGTTTTCATGTGCATGATGGCGCTGGTCAGTACTAACGGGCTCAGCAGCGTGCCCGGTGCGGCGCGTGCAGCGATGGTCATGTCGCTAGCGCCGATGGTCGTTCGTTTGCTCGCCTACGACAATCTCGGTGTCCGCTCGATGGGAGTCATCCTTGTCCTGATCGCCGCGCTCCAACTTCGTCTGATCCGTGGTCGCTTTGTCGAAACCGAAAAAATGCTGACGCTCCAGCATGAGATGGCGGAGATGGCGGATTCGGATGGGTTGACGGGTTTGAAAAACCGCCGCGCCTTTACGACGCAGCTACAGATGCAGCTTGATAGTGGCGCAGGTGCGACCGTCGCCATGCTCGACCTCGACGGGTTCAAGGCCGCCAATGACACTTATGGCCACCACGCCGGCGATGGAGTGTTGATCAGCGTCGCGCACCGGATGACCGCAATTGCCGTCACGGCGAGTTGCGCGGCGCGGTTGGGCGGCGATGAGTTCGCTTTGCTCTATGGCCCCGGCGTTAGTGAAGGACAGGTCCGCGCGGAAATCGACGCTCTCGCCGCGATGATCGCGCTGCCGCACAAAGTCGGTGACGATTTGCTCGGCGTTGCCGCCAGCGTTGGTGTCGCCCACAGCGATGGTGGGGACATGGCCGCGCTGCTGCAAAGCGCGGACCGCGCGCTCTATGCCGACAAGCACCGGCGCAAGGCCAAGGCTGCCGCCTGATCAGGTGGGCAGTAGCTGCTCGTCTCTGATCTTCTTCTGCCAAACCAACGGCGCGGTCTTGTGAACACTCTCGCCCGTGGCATCGACTGCGACGGTCACGGGCATGTCCTCAACGGTGAACTCGTAAATCGCTTCCATGCCGAGATCTTCGAAGCCCACGACCGTTGACGCCTTGATCGCACGCGCGACCAGATAGGCTGCGCCACCGACCGCCATCAGGTATGCCGCCTTGTGCTTGCGGATGGCGTCAATTCCCGCAGCGCCGCGCTCAGCTTTCCCGACCATCGCGATCAGGCCGGTTTCGGCGAGCATCATTTCAGTGAACTTGTCCATCCGCGTGGCGGTGGTGGGACCGGCGGGGCCGACGACCTCATCACCAACGGGGTCGACCGGGCCGACATAATAAATCGTGCGGCCCTTGAAACTGACCGGGAGCGGTTCACCCTTGGCAAGCATATCCTGAATGCGCTTATGCGCGGCGTCGCGCCCGGTAAGCATCTTGCCATTGAGGAGCAGACGATCTCCCGGCTTCCAGCTCGTCACAATCGCAGGCGTCAGCGTGTCGAGGTCGACGCGGATCGCCGCCTTGTCGGGCGTCCAGGTCACGTCGGGCCATTCGCTGAGCTTCGGCGGTTCGAGGAAGACCGGCCCCTCCCCACGAAGCGTGAAATGCGCGTGGCGCGTCGCGGCGCAATTGGGGATCATCGCGACGGGTTTCGACGCGGCATGTGTCGGCCAGCTTTCGATTTTCACGTCGAGGATCGTTGCCAGCCCGCCCAAGCCCTGTGCGCCAATGCCAAGCGCATTGACCCGGTCAAAAATCTCGATCCGCATACGCTCGGTGTCGTTCGCGGCCCCGCGCGCTTTCAGTGATGCCATGTCGATGTCGCCCATCAGGCTTTCCTTGGCGAGCGTCATGGCCTTTTCTGCCGTCCCGCCGATGCCGATGCCGAGCATGCCGGGCGGACACCAACCCGCGCCCATCTTCGGGATTTGTTCGAGCACCCAATCCACAATGCTGTCCGATGGATTGAGCATCGCGAATTTCGACTTGTTCTCCGATCCGCCGCCCTTCGCCGCGACGGTGACTTCAACCGTGTTGCCCGGGACCATTTCGACATTGACCACCGACGGCGTGTTGTCTTTGGTATTGACCCGGCTGAACGCGGGGTCGGCGACAATTGAGGCGCGCAGTTTGTTCTCCGGATAGAGATAGGCGCGACGGACGCCTTCATCGACGACTTCCTGCAATGACCGCGCTGATTCAAGGCGGCAATCCTGACCCCATTTTACGAACACGGTGACAATGCCGGTATCCTGACAGATTGGCCGATGCCCCTCCGCACACATGCGGCTGTTCGTCAGGATTTGCGCGATGGCATCCTTCGCGGCGGGTCCCTGTTCATCTTCATAAGCCGCTCCAAGTGCGCGGATATAGTCCATCGGATGGAAATAACTGATATATTGCAACGCGTCGGCGACGCTTTCAATCAAGTCGGATTCGCGGATTGTGATGGTCATGCTATGCCCCGATACGTGCGTCCCAAATCCCCTAAGCCCGCCGCCGCCAACGCTCAAGCATTGCCCGCCGATCTAGCGCGTTTCCTGAGCGAAGAATTGGGCGGGGACGCGCCAGTGGGCGGCGCATGGGATGTCAGCGGCAAACTCTGGCGCTGGCAAAGCAAAGCGAAGGATGGGACACCGAGTCCGGTTGCATGGTTCTTCATCACGATTGACGGCCCCGTTGCCGAGGCCATCCGCGCCGCGTCCCCCGGGCGGACAGCGGCATGGGGATCAGTGTATATTAGCGCGACCATCGGCGTGACGACATGGCAGACGTCATTGTTCCCCAGCAAAGAGGTCAGCGGTTATCTGCTCCCCGTCAAAGCCGCAGTTCGCAAAGGCGAACGGATCGCGGAGAGCGATGTGGTGGCAGTCCGATTGACGATGCCGCAATTGGGCGAAATTAGGTTGCTCCACGCAAAACCGCCAAAAATCGCTTAGTAGATTTCCTAAATATGCGAGTTTGGAGCGTGGCAGATTGGTGCAATCTTGTCACACAAATTGTAAATAAGGTTTTATAATACGTTAGATTTCAACGATGTGCGAATGATAGCTAGGCGAAATTTGTCCGGACCTTTAGGGTTCCGACTCATGGTTAGGTGGGATACGTTTAAGGGGACGTTGCTCGGGATCGCGGTTGCGGTCGGCGCCCCTGTTTCCGCGTCGATTGATCCGCTCAACCCCACGACCGCTGTTGATTCGCTAGCAGCGTCGCCGCTTCGGCAAGTGACGATTGCGACAGGGGATATGCGCTTGGCCAGCCGCTTTTATGGCGATGCGCTGGGGATGGTTGCCGACAAGAGTGGCCGCGCGAACATCGTGTATCAACGCACGGGCATAACGGATGCGGTCAGTGTGAAACTTGTGGCTGTTCCAGCGGATCGTCCGGCACTGCGCCCCACCCATAATGCACTTGCGCCGGGTGGGCTTGCGATGGGGATGCCGGTTTCGGGACAAGCAAAGCGCGAGGCCATTGTCAAGGCGGCGGGGTTCACGTCGGCAGCGGGCGTGACCAGCATGACGCTGCCGCGTGGCGATGGGTCGACCTATACCGTCGAAGAAATTCACTATCGTGGTCCCGACGGCGTGCTGGCCCTTGGCATTGATCGCGGTGCCATGACGCCGGTCGGGCCGATTGATGCCGGGTCGGGGATTGGTGGTCCCGCCTATGCGAGCCTTGTCGTCGAGAATTTGCCCGCGACTGAGGCGTTTTTGAAGGATGTGCTGCGATATGAAAAGCGGCGCGATGCGGTGTTCACCAGTTCCGGGCCAAAAGGCGGGCTGGGCCTCAACGCGGGACAGCGTTTTGCGTTTCAGCAATGGTTCGCACCCGGGGCACGCACGGGGTATTTGGTCATCATGAAAATGCTCGACCGACCGGTGTCGGTGCCATCGTCGGATGGGCTTATCAGGCGCGGCATGACGATGTGGAGCTTTGATACGGCGGACCTGAACGCGATGGCAGCGCGGGCAGTTAAAATTGGGACTCGGGTTCTCGCAAAGCCTCGCAAAGGTGCACCGTCATTGATTGTTGCGATGCCCGACGGGTTTTTGGTTGAGCTTACCAAGCGGGGGGCACAGGGATGATCATACTCCTCGCGTTCGCTGCCGCCGCATCTGTGCCGTCGCCGATTGCCGCGCAAACCCCGCCTGACCCGGTGAAGTGCGACAACCGTCCGGTGGTGATGGTCGTTGACGGGCGTATCAAGGATGCCAAGCGATTGGGCGCTTATGCCGCCGCCATCCGCGCGTCGGGGCTGTATCAGAAGCTCGGCGGCTATTATGTGGCCAATCCTCGTCCGGTTGCGCTGTTCGAAGGCGCGCCGCCGCCTGACCGGTCAATGTTGCTGGTGCGCTTTCCCTGCCTTGCGCATGCCCGAGCCTTCTGGAACTCGGTTGAGTATCGCGACAAGATCATGCCGTTGCGGCTGAACCCGTCAGCGGGGGACTTTACCGTAACGGTCCACATGGAATTGCCGACGCCTGACTATATGACGGGGCGCGTGGGCAGCGGCGCGTTTGCACCCAATGCTGGGTCGATGGCGGGGATTGCTCAAGTCGAAAAGGACGCGAAATGAAGGCGGCACTGGCCCTCATCCTGCTGACCGCGCCGGTGGCTGCATCGGCGCAGGATGCGGCGAAGCGGGGGCCGATCCTGTTTCTGCAATGCCGTGCGTGCCACACCTTGAAGGCCAGTGAGCCGCACAAAGTTGGCCCTAATCTCAACGGGTTCCTGAAGCGCGCCGGAGCGAGTGCGCCGGGTTTCAAATATTCGGCGGCGTTTGTAGCGGCGAAACCGAAGTGGACCGATGCGACGCTTGATGCGTGGCTCGCGCGACCGGGGCAGTTGGTGAAGGGCACGACGATGGCGTTCGCGGGGATAGCTAAGCCAGAGGATCGCGCGGCGTTGATTACCTACCTAAAAACTGCAACCAAATGACTCACAGGGACAAAAAAGGGGAAAGCGAATGAAGAAATTTATCAAAGGCGTATCGTTGGTCGCGATGGCATCGAGCGGGCTCGCCATGCCGGCATTTGCGCAGACCGCCACGCCAGCCGCCGCCGAAGCAGATACCGATGTGATCATCGTGACGGCGCGCAAACGCGAGGAAAATCTGCAGGACGTGCCACTGTCGGTATCTGCCTTCACGTCGGACCGGATCGAGCAGGCGGGCTTGAAAAGCGTGGGCGACATTGCACAGCAGACGCTGGGCTTTTCATTCAAGGAAGGCTTTGGCCGCAATGCCGACCGCCCCGTCATCCGCGGGATGGCGAATATTCAGGGGAATGCGAACGCTGCATTCTTCGTCGACGGCGTGTTCGTCACGGGATCGATTGCGTCGTATCAGCTCGATAATCTGGAGCGCGTCGAAGTTGTGAAGGGGCCGCAAAGCGCGCTTTATGGCCGGTCGACCTTTGCGGGCGCGATCAACTATATCACGCGCAAGCCCGACAATGAATTCCGTGGCAAAGTGAGCGTCACCGGTGGCACCGATGAATATATGGAAGCCACCGGATTCGTCAGCGGGCCGATTGTGAAGGACAAGTTGTTCATTGAAGCCAATGCGCGTTATTATAATTTCGGCGGGCAATATTCGAACGTCATTGACCGCGACGATACGCTTGGGCGGCAACGCAGTTACTCATTTGGCACGACAGTCCGCTTCAAGCCGACCGAGACGCTTGATATTGTCGGCCGTGTCGGCTGGGCATTCGACCGCGATGGGCATTATCCGATTTCGCGGATCAGCCGGGTTCTTGGACAGACTCTCCCGGTGGCTGGTGCGCTCGTCTATAATCCAGGTGGCTTGAACTGCTTTCTGCCGCAATTAACAGGTGCCGTGTCGGGCGGTCGTCCGGTCTCGGCCAACCGCACGCGCGGCTATCGTTGTGGTGAAATCCAAACACCAACGACATTTGCGCTTAACTCGGCAGAATATCGCGCAGCGGGCTTCCCCGATGGCTTGTCGCGTGACTTGTTCCGGTCGAGCATCCGTGCAGACCTCGACGTCAATGACTGGACCTTCACCGTCATCGGCGCGATCAACAGCCGCAAGCAGATCGCGGCCATTGACCAGGATTATTCGGACCTGCGTTCGTTGAGCTTTGAAACCATCGACGGCGGCGGGTCGAAGGACAAGCAATTCGAATTCCGCATCACCAGTCCCGCCGAAAACCGCATCCGCGGAATTGCCGGCATTTTCTATTATGATGAAAAGGACAATGCCTCGGTCACGAACGCCGCCGGTCGGGTGATCAGCGGGAACTTTGCGTCGAACCTGAACGTCATTGTGCCCAATCCCGTCACCGGTATCGGCACGATCACTCGGCCGTTCGTCGTGGGGGATTCGGCTGGCCTGATCATCCGCAGCCCGATTTCGCGCGGGATTGCCACGAACAAGGCTGTGTTTGGCCAGCTCGAATTCGACCTGACTGATACGTTCAAGGCAAGCATCGAAGGACGATATCAGGAAGACGTCGTCAGCTCGATTGGCACCAGCACATCCACAGTAACCGTCGCGGGCGTGCCCACGGTCTTTACGCGGGCAATCAACGAGACGGGCAAGTATAAGAGCTTCCTGCCGCGGGCGACGGTGGACTGGAAAATCACACCCGACGCGCTGATTTATGCAGTGGCCGGTAAGGGCAATAAGCCGGGCGGCATCAACGCCGGGCTGCTCTCGGCGGTTTATGACGACACCGAAGTCGCGCGTTTCCGCTCGTTGGGCATCACGACGTTTAAGGAAGAAAAAGTCTGGTCGTATGAAATTGGCGCAAAGACCAGCTGGTTCGATAATCGCCTGACGGTGAACGCTGCGGCGTTCCTGCTCGATTGGAGCAACCAGCAGCTGACGCAAACCTTCTCGGGCATTCGTCGTGACGGCGTGCCGGCGCAGATTGCACCAACGGTCAATGTCGGCAAATCGCGCGTGAAAGGCTTTGAAATCGAACTGAACGGCAAAGTCACGGACGATATCAATGTCCGTGTCGGCTACTCGCTAACCGACGCCAAGATTCGCGATTTCGTCAATGATGACCAAGCGGACTTGTATATCACGGCCGCCGACATTGCGGCGCTCAACACAACGACGCCGTTGCCGACGGGCACGATTGCGACCAACCCGAACTTCACGGCACAGTTCAACGCGCGTCTGGCCGCCGCGAACGCATTGATCGCCGCGCGCGGTCAGGCAGCGGGGCAGACGTTGCCACGAACCCCGCGCAATCAGGTTCAGGGATCAATTGCCTGGTCGCATCAGTTCAGCAGTGTTCGTGGTTTTGCCCGTGCCGATTATTCCTATGAAGGACGGCGCTTTACCCAGATCGACAATCTGGGCTGGGCGGGGAACAGCCACTCGCTGAACCTGCGCGGAGGGGTTGAACTGAACGGTGGGTTCATGCTGGCGTTCTTTGCGACGAACCTACTCAATGACCGGACCCCTGTGGATACGCTGCGGTCGATTGATAACGCGCAGACAGTGGTGCGGCCCGGCCTTCGTCCGAGTGAAGGGGTGTCAGGGGCATCGACGATCCGCGATTTCCCCGTCACGGCGCCGCGCCTGCGCAACTTTGGCGTGACTGCGAGCTATAAATGGTAAAACGATTGGGCGCAGCCGGTGCCGTGGTCGTGGCGATGTTCGCCGCGACTGCCGTGCAGGCTGCTTCCGATTTGCCCGCCGGTATCAGGGCGGGATTGGATGCGATCCGGACGGCTGCGTTGTCAAAAGGGGATGGGGCGAACGCTATTTTTGCGCCTGACCTGAAACTCATTTCACAATCGGGCACTCTCTATGCGCGCAAAGATGCCTTGGTTGATTTGCGTGGCGGTTTCGACGTTTGGGACAATCGCGATGTAATCGTCCAGATGACGGGCAATGCTGCCGTGGTTACGCTGATCAACCGGCGCCAGCGCACCGGATTGGACGTCGCCGAATTCCGCATCATGCAGATTTGGCAGCAGAGAGCGGGCACGTGGCAACTGACCGCACAAAGCAGTACGGCCATCATCACACCGGCTGCCGCCAAAGCAGACCTGTCGCCGCAATCGATTATCGAACGAGCCTATGCTGCCGCAGGCGGTGACACTTATCGTTATCCCGGCACGCTCCAGATTTCGGGATCGATGATCGATTACAAGCCCGCCGTGCCAGTCGAATACAAACCTTATAGCATGTCCCGTGTCCAGCCGCGTGATCATCCGCGCGGGCGGGTGATTGACGGAAAAATCCGGATCAGCGCCTATCGCGATGGCAAGCCTGCCATGCAGATCGCGTTTGATGGCAAGACGACTTACAATATGGATGGCGCAACGACGGATGGCCCCGACGCGCCATTCTGGCGGACGACAATGGGTTTCGGCATGATCCGCTTTGCGCTCAACCCGGGGTATAAGGTCGAGCGGCTGGCCGACGACCGGGTCGATAACGCGCCAACCTATACCGTGCGGGTTACCGATGCGGCGGATGAGAGCGCAGTCTTTTCGGTGCGGATCGACAACGCCCGACTGGTCAGGGTCGTTTTCCCGACGCCCCGCGGTGTTCATGAGCGGGTTTTCTCTGATTTTTTCACAAAGCCGGGGATCAGCTGGGTCCAGCCGGGACGCGTGCGATCCTATATCAATGGGATCAAGGAAACCGAATTCCTCTACACTGATTTTGAGGTCGGCAAAGCCTATCCCGACACGATGTTTGTGATTGCGAAGGGCGAGTTTCCCAAATGAGAATGCTGGCGGCGGCTTTGCTGGCATCGATGCCAGCCCCCGCGCTGGCCGATGCCGCTGAACTCGCGGCGTGGTGGACGGGGCGTTACGACAACAGTGCGCAACTAGTCGAGGGTCGCGCGAATGTCCCCGAACTCACGACGACGGCACGGCGGATGACTGTCGAGCGGGTGAACGCGCCTTTATTGGGCGCGTTCGTCGTGCTGCTTCACGAATACAAAGCGCCCGATATGGCGGTGGCGAACCGGGCACGGGTTTATGTGATCAAGGATCTGCCTGATGGCCGTGTGCGCGCCGTCCAGCATTTTTTCCGCGATGGCCCGACCTATGATCGCAAGCCGACTGATGCGGCAGCGGTGGCGGCGATGAAGCCGGGGGATTTCAACTTCTATCCCGGTTGTGATTTGTTTTTCAGCTTTGATAAGGCGGCGGCGCGTTATGCCGGGGGGATGCCCGCGCGGACCTGCGTCTACGAGCATGCGACTGACGGGTTTGTTTATGCTGAGTTCGACCAGTTCATCTGGCCCGGTGAAACTTGGTATCGCGACCGGAGCATTAAGGTGGCCACGGGGACAGTGCGCGGAAGCATTGATGGGTTCGCTTATCTGCGGTTCGGGAAAGAGCGGTGAAAGGAAACAAGCCGATGTGCTCCTGCGAAAGCAGGAGTTTTGGAAACCCGCACCGTGATTGCGTCCAAAGCTCCTGCTTTCGCAGGAGCACAATGTCGTTCTTGGTAAGTATAGCGCTGACTGCGGGCTCAGCGTTCGCCCAAGGCACGGACCAACCCCCCGCGCAACGCGACTTGATGGTCCTTGCCGAATGGCTGCCGCATACAGGTGAGCCCTTGCGTACTTATGATTCGATTGAACAGGCCTATTTCGAAGGGCGGCGGCTGAAGGCGGGCGGGAATGAGAAGGATGCCGTGACCAACCCACGCCATAGTTTCAAACTGTCGCACAGCGGCAAAAATAGCATGGCCTACACCATCGAACGTGATGGCATGGTCGAGCAATGGACAATGTCCGTCGACGCGGGCGGCGCTGCCGTTAGGCTCAACCGCGGCAACACCGATCCGCGTTGCGATTTCCTGATCCGGCGCGAAGCCGGACAATTTACCGGACGCACGGCCTCTGGATGCGGATCGACAATGGGGATCGCAATCACCGAACGCGCCATATGGATCGGCGATGGTCCCGATGCGTCAAGCTGGACGCAATACCGTCTTGCACGTGAATTTCAGTGCTTCGTCGATGTCCCCGGCGTCGGCGGCGGGCGGAACATTCCTTATAGGCGCTATGGCCCGTTCCCTGTCCTTGATCAGGGCGGCACGGCTCGCTTCACGACGCAGGAAACACCGCCGCGCACGCTCGAAATTAAACTGCGCAATGTCGCCTGGGGCTATAACAATGCACCGGGGCAGTTCACGCGCAATTCGCTGACCATGTATATTTCGACAATCGACGCGGCAGGGGTTGCGACGGAGGGAGCTTATGTTTTTGGTGAACCGACCGCGCAGCGGCTTGGCGTGAACCTCAAACATCTGCTCGCTAATTGCGCCATCGTCCCGCTCGAACGCGCCAAGCCGGAGTTTTGAGGTGATGATGTTTGACCGCCGCAACATGATGAAGGGTGGTGCGGCGTTGGCATTTGCATCGTTCGTGCCGGGTGCGCGGGCGCAGGAAGTTGCCGACGTCATCGTGCTCGGCGCGGGGCTTTCGGGACTTAACGCGGCGCTTCTGCTTGAGGAGCAAGGGCAGAAAGTCGTCGTATTGGAGGGCCGAAACCGCGCGGGCGGGCGGCTTTACACGCTTGATGATGTTCCCGGTGCGCCTGAAGCGGGGGGCAGCGGGATCGGGCGCGGCTATGCGCGGCTGATCGACCGCGCCGAGACGCTGGGTGTGAAGCTGGTGCCACAGCGGGTGCGCACTGAGGCGGCTGGTGAAACAACACTGATCCATATCCGCGACACATCGATCCTCGCCAAAGATTGGGAGGCCTCGCCGCTCAATCCTTATGTCGGCGATGCCCGCAAACGCCCGCCGTGGCTGATGAGCTTTTCGTCGCTCAACGCCTATAACCCGTTGCCCGAAGCGGCGGCATGGCGCGCACCCGATCAGGCGAAAAATGACGTATCGGTGTCATCGTTTCTGGCGGCGAAGGGCTGGACACCCGAACAGCTGCGTCTCGCTTACGCGACGAACCCGAGTTACGGCAATTCGGGCGATGACCTGAGCGCGATGATGTGGTGGCATATCGCCAAAAATGCTGAGCTGATGGCAGGTGTCGGCGGTGGGGCGGTGGCCATCGAGGGCGGGAACCAGCGGCTCCCTGAGGCAATGGCGAAGGCAGTCAAATCGGGCGTGCGTTATGGCAAGGCCGTTGTCGGTATCCGGTCTGACGCGACCGGCGTCGAGGCGGTGACAGCCGACGGATCGCGTTATCGCGGCAAGCGGCTGGTCTGCACTTTGCCCGCCAGCGCCTTGCGCTTGTTGAAGATTGATCCCGCGCCGCCCGCGATGCAGGCAAAGGGCATTGCGACGCTGCAATATAATCGCGTGTTTCAGGCGCATTTCGTGCCGACGCGGAAATATTGGGAAGCCGACGGCATGCCCGCGTCGATGTGGACGGATACGCTGGCCGGTCGGTTCATGGCGCTGCGTTACGGCGCGGATGCGACTGATGTGACAAGTTGCCTTGCGTTCGTGAATGGTTTTGCGGCGGACAAGCTCGACCGAATGGCACCCGATGATGCGGTGGCCGCTGTTCTGGCGGACCTTGCCAAGGCCCGACCGTCAACGAAGGGCGCGCTTCGTTCTGTCAAAGTCGTCAGCTGGCAACGCGATGTGTTTGCGGGCGGGGCCTATGCCTGTTGGGGGCCGGGGCAGATTGCTGCGTTCGCCAATGAAGTCGGCAAGGATCTGGGCCGCATCCACTTTGCGGGTGAACATACCGCCGCCGTCGCGCGCGGGATGGAAGGCGCGATGGAATCGGGCGAGCGCGCGGCCCTCGACATTTTGCAGGCTTGAGGGAGACGGGCATGAGTGACGTGTTGATTGACCGGCGGATGGCAATGCTGGGGGCGGGGGTCCTGTCGACCGCAATGCTCGCTGGGGTGCCCGTTGTGGCGGATGCAGCAAGCGGGATCGAAGCGACGGACCCCAATGCCATGATGATGATTCTCGCCAAACTGCAAGGCGATCTCGCGGGGAAGATCACCTATGGCTATCAGCGCGGGCAGGTTTACGGTCTGATCGGTGGTGCGGGGCTCCCGCTCGCTGATTACGGGCGGCGGCTTTATGATTATGAAGGTGCGTCGGTCGGGCGGTCACGCATCTTGCCCAATGGCGATGTCGAGACGAAATCGCGGTCGTGGCTGTTCTACACGGACCCCGCGACGGGCGGTTACATCAAGACCTGGCGCAACCCGATCACCGGCAAGGACGTTACAGTCCCGCCGTTTCGCGGCGGCATTTCGGGCGGCACGCTGACGCCCAAGGGGCCGAAAGTCAGCGCGAGTTTCACGATGGAATCGACCGTTTTCAACGCGCCGACGAAGCTCGAATTCGTCACCATCGGCGATCGGACCTGGGTCAGCCGCCACGCCTTCACGCGCTGGACGCCGAAGGGATCGACCAAGGCACGCACCGAAATGACGCTGGACACTTGGGTCGTCCGCACCCGCGACCTGACCAACAAGCGCCTGACCGCGATCCCAGCCACCTCAAGCTGGACCAGCCAGACCGAATGGCAGACGTGGCTGCAAATGCCCGAAGGGCAGCCGGGGCAGCAAATCTGGCGATCCGATGGCATGAAGGTTTATGCGATAGCCGATCTACCCGCAAAGTTTGTGGCGCAGTGCAATGCCGAACATCCCGGCATCCTGACCGATCCGATTATCTGGGACTCGGTATAGAAATTCGCGAAACGCTGTCCTACATTCACGACACACAAGGCGGGAGGCCAGCATGGGCGTTTTCGATTTTCTGTCGAAGCAGTTTGTTGATGTCATCGATTGGACCGAGGAGCCCGGCGATCTCGCGTGGCGGGTGCCGATGGCCGACCGCGAAATCCAGAATGGCGCGGTGCTGACCGTCCGCGAAGGACAAGTCGCGGCGTTCTTCAACGAAGGGCAGATTGCCGACATGTTCGGCCCCGGCAAGCATACGCTGGAAACGGGCACGCTGCCGCTGCTGACGGCGATCAACAATTGGGACAAAGCGTTCTTGTCGCCGTTCAAATCGGACGTCGTGTTCTTTTCGCAAAAGGAACAGATCAACCTCAAATGGGGCACGGCACAGCCGGTGACGGTGCGAGACAAAGAGCTTGGCCCGCTGCGTATTCGTGCGTTCGGTGGCTATTCGTTCCGCATTGACAAGGTTGCGCCCTTTGCATCGCGCATTGCGGGAACGCTCAGCGAAGTCACCGTCTCGAGTATCGAACCGCAACTGCGCTCGGCGATTGCGACCGCGATTGCGACGGCTTTGGGTGGCGGTGAAGTCGCGTTTCTCGATATGGCGGCGAACCAGACGATCCTGTCGGAGAAGCTGAAAGCCGCCGTCAGTGAGAACTTCGCGCAATATGGCCTGAGCGTCGAGAGTTTCTTCGTCGAAAGCCTGTCGCTTCCCGAAGCGGTGCAGGAGCATCTCGACAAGACGAGCTCGATGCGGGTTATCGGCAATCTGGATCAATATGCGAAGTTTCAAGCGGCCGAAGCGATTGAAGCCGCAGCGGCACAGGATGGCGGCATTGCGGGGCTTGGCGCTGGCGCAGCGGCAGGCATGGCGATTGGCCAAATGATGTCGGGCGCGCTCGGTGGCGGGATAGCCGCGGCTCCAGCGGCGGCGGCGGGCGAAGACCCGTTCGCGCTCATCGAAAAGCTGCACAAGTTGCAAGTCGCAGGTGCGATTACGCAGGCGGAGTTCGACGCGAAAAAGGCGGAATTGCTCGCGAAGGTCCGTTAATCCCGTGATGGCCGCGCTGGCCTGTCCGCAATGCGGCAATGAATTGAGCTTTGCGTCGCCCGCGCTGCCGGTGAAAGTGTGCGGGTCATGTCGCTCGCTGGTACTCCGCAAAGATCGTGATCTCGAACGGGTGGGCGAGGCAGCAGTCCTGCCGTTCGACATCAGCCCGATCCAGATCATGACGACGGGGCGGTGGAACAATATGGGCTTCACCGTGCTGGGCCGTATCCGTTGGGGCTGGGCAGAGGGGTCGTGGAACGAGTGGCTGGTTGAGTTCAGCAACAATACGCACGGCTGGCTCGGCGAGGCGATGGGCGATTTCATGCTGCTGCGTGAACAGCCGATTGAACCGTGGCGTGGCGGCACGCTTGCCAAACTCGTTGCGGGTGAGCGTCCCCGCATCGGCGACCAGATCGACCTCGAAGGCTCGCATTACACCGTTACCGATATCAAACAGGCGACGGTCCTCGCGAGCGAAGGCGACTTACCGTTCAAGGCTTCAAAGGATTGGACGATCGAAAGCATCGACATGCGCACGACCACATCGGCTTGCGCGAGCTTTCAGCGTGATGAAGATGGCGCTTCGCTCTACATCGGTGAAGCGCTTGGTTTGAAGGATCTGAACCTCTTTAATCTGCGCGCGATTGACGGCTGGACGGTGCCCGCATGAGCGAGGGCGTCCGCGCTGTTACGTGTCCGGGCTGCGGGGGCAGTGTCGACGTTCGCGCGGCGGGCTTTTCGGTCACACTCGTCTGCCAATATTGCGGCAGCGTCCTCGACGTCGCCAATCCCGATGTCGCGCTGATCGAAAAGCACAATCGCGCCGCCGCGCAACTGGCGATGCCGCTGGGCAGCCGGGGTTCGGTGCGCGGGACCGAATATCAAGTGGTCGGTTGGATGCGCCGCTCGATCGAGGGCGAGCGCTGGGACGAATATCTGCTCTTCAACCCCTATGTCGGCTATCGCTGGCTGGTCGAGGAAGATGGCGAATGGTCATTCGGGACGATGCTCCTGTCGCTTCCCGACACCAGCAGCTTCCCGCGTGTGCAGGTCGGCGCAGCGACCTTTGCGAATATGGATCAGGGCTACACGGCTGTTGTCGATGCGGTCGTCGGTGAATTTTACTGGCGAGTGAAGGTCGGCGACTGGGTTGAGCTCATCAATTTCGAAGGTAATGGGGCGACTTTGAGCCGCGAGAGCAGCGGCGATGAAGTGAATTGGACCGTGTCCAAGCCGTTACGTCGGGCGGATGTCAGTGGGTTTGACGGTGGCGCTTATGACCCAAAAGCATTCGGCGCGGGCGCTCCCCCGCCGGCATTCATGGACAATGCGATCGAGCCGGAAACTTCGACCGGAGACTCGCTCTGGCCGATCATGAAAATATTCGGTGGGACGGCGCTCTTCCTGCTCGTCATCATGTTTGTTGGCGGTCTGGGCGGCACGCGTGCACAAAGTTTTGAATATACATTGAAACGTGACGGCGCGGCGCAATCGTCGACGTTTGGGCCGCTTGTCTTTGCGGGCGGGCGGCAGAAGGTTACGATTGAAACTGAAAGCACCGACTTCGACAATGCTTGGGTCGATCTCGATATCAGCCTCGTTGAGCGCACAACGCAAGCCACCATCGAAGCCGCGTCGGTCGTCGAAAAATATAGCGGCACCGACAGCGATGGCGCTTGGTCCGAGGGATCGCGGCGCAATGCGACCAAGATCGCGTCCGTGCCCAGCGGCACGTATGACTTAGTGATCGAAGCGCAGGCAAAAAGCTGGCCTGCGCCACAAAGTAGCTTCGGCTATGTCGAGGGCGCGCCAATGACACTGACCACCTCGGTCAGTTCAGGCGGGGTTTTCATGTCGAACCTCTGGCTCGCGCTCGCGTTGCTTGCCATACCGCCGATGTGGTTGATTTATCGGCGAATGCA
The DNA here is from genome assembly GCA_031369985.1 of Sphingomonas sp. Lineage (GTDB taxonomy): Bacteria > Pseudomonadota > Alphaproteobacteria > Sphingomonadales > Sphingomonadaceae > Sphingomonas_O. The sequence continues at coordinate 16,352 of JANMPU010000015.1, forward strand.
GGCAGCGGGCATGTTTGAAGGCGAGGATGACGAATAATGCGCGCGGGCATAATCCTTTATGCGATCTGGGCCGCGGTCATTGCAGTGCTTTTCGTTATGGCCGCATTCCGCGGCTATTCACCCTTTGCCAGCCCCAGCGTGCCGCGTGGCGCGGGCTATTATGGGCCAACTCACAAATGAACAGGAGGATTTCATCATGGTAACATCAATCCCCGTCCTACTCGCGGCGCTGCTTTACTCCGTGCTGGGCATGATCATTCTTGCCGTCGGGTTTTTCGTGTTTGACGCACTGACGCCGGGCAAGCTGTGGGAAGATATTCGCGACAAGCAGAATATGGCCGTCGCGCTCTTTGGTGGCCTGTTCGCACTCGGCCTGTCGATCATTGTCGCCGCCGCCATTCATGGATGACGCTAAACGACCCGCGCCGCTTGTTATCGCGCTGCTCGTTTCGGTTTTTGCGGTTGCGACCTGCGGGCTCGTTTATGAATTGCTCGCGAGCACGATTGCCAGCTATCTGCTCGGCGACAGCGTCACGCAATTTTCCACCGTCATCGGCACTTATTTGTTTGCGATGGGGATTGGCAGCTGGCTATCGCGCTATGTGACGAAGGGCGAACTGGCGCTGTTTGTCCGCGTCGAATTGCTGATCGCGCTGATTGGCGGCACGTCGGCCGCATTGCTGTTCATTCTGTTCCCCGTGGTCAGTTCGTTCCGCGTTGCGCTTTACGGGATTGTCTTCATCATCGGCGCGTTGGTCGGGCTCGAAATCCCGCTGCTTATGCGGATTTTGCGCGGGCAGTTTAGTTTTGGCGATACCGTCTCGAACGTGCTGACCTTTGATTACATCGGCGCATTGGCCGCGTCGCTCCTGTTCCCGCTCGTGCTGGTCCCGCATCTGGGGCTGGTGCGGACGGGGTTCATGTTCGGTCTGCTCAACGCGGTTGTCGCGCTCGCCGTGCTGTTCGCGCTGCCCAAAAAGGGGGCGATGATCGCGGACAAAGTCATTGCGGTCCTCCTCATCGCATTCCTCGCCACCGGCCTCGCGCTCGGCCCTCGCCTCCAGAATTGGGCGGAAAATGCAGGCTATGCCGAGAATGTCGTTTACGCGACGTCGACGCCTTATCAACGCATTGCGCTAACGCGGAATGGCGACGATCTGCGGCTTTACCTGAACGGTAACCTGCAATTTTCGTCGCGTGATGAATATCGTTATCATGAGGCGTTGGTGCATCCCGCGATGGGGCGCGTGGCGAACCCGGCGAATGTCCTGATCCTTGGTGGCGGGGATGGGTTGGCAGCGCGCGAAGTGCTGCGCTGGCCGACGGTCAGGCGTGTCACGTTGGTCGATCTCGACCCTGAAATGACGCGGCTGTTTGCGTCGAGCGCAATGCTGGTGAAGCTCAACAAGGGTGCGCTGTCCGACCCGCGTATGACCGTCATCAATGCCGATGGCTTTCGCTGGCTGCGTGAGGCGCGCACGACCTATGACGTGATCATCGTCGACTTCCCCGATCCGGTCGATTTCGCGGTGGGAAAACTTTATACCGACGCCTTCTATCGGGAACTTGTCCGCGCGCTGTCGCCGGGTGGTGTGGTGGCTGTGCAAAGCACATCGCCACTGGTGGCGCCGCAATCCTTCTGGACAGTCGCGACCACGATGGAAGCGGTTGACCTGACGACGCGCGCTTACCATGCTTATGTGCCGAGTTTCGGTGAATGGGGTTTCACGCTGGCATCGCGGGGGCCGATCCCGAACAAGCCCGTCATCCTCCCCGGCAATCGTTTCCTGTCCGCCGAAACCGAAAGCCGGATGTTCGATTTTCCGCCCGACATGGCGCGGCGTGCGGTCGAAGTGAATCGGCTCGACAATCAGGCACTGGTGCGCACCTTCGCGTCCGAATGGGCGAAATATGAAGGTTGATCGCCGGGCGGTGCTGGCAGGCGGCGGGGCGGTCGCGGCGGCGGGCGCCGTTGGCTGGGTCGGGAGGCGTGAGGCACCGATCAAGGGCAGCGTTGGTGGGGCCGACATGGCGCGCGGGCATCGCCTTCGCGACGGGAAGTTCCCGGGACCGACGCGGGAAGAAGCAACAGGCGTCATCATTGTCGGCGGGGGTGTGGCAGGGCTGGCGGCGGGCTGGACGCTGGCTGAGGCGGGGCTTGATGATTTCAGCCTGATTGAACTCGAGGATGAAACCGGTGGCAATGCGCGTTCGGGCAAGAATGCTGTGTCCGCCTTCCCGCTCGGAGCGCATTATTTGCCCGTGCCGAACCGCGAGGCGCGGGCGCTCCGCCATATGCTGACAAAGTTCGGGATGATCACCGGCGCGGATGCCGATGGCGCGCCGGCTTACGACCCTTATCAGCTGACCGCTGACATGGAGGAACGCCTGCTGTGGCAGGGCAAGTGGCAGGAAGGATTGATCCCGCAAACCGGCCTGAGTGCGGCAGATAGGGCCGACCTTGCTGCGTTTGATGCTGTGATTGCGGGGTTTGCCAAAGCGGTTGGGAAGGATGGCAAGTCGGCCTTTGCGCTGCCGATTGCGTATAGTTCGAGCGATCCCGCATTTACCGAACTCGACCGCCAGAGCTTTGCCGCGTGGCTCGATGCGAAGGGGTGGAAGTCGAAAATCCTCCGTGCGCATCTCCGCTATGGGTGTCGCGACGATTATGGCTGCGAGCTGGAGCATGTCTCGGCGTGGGTCGGAATCCATTATTTCGCGGGGCGGCGCGGCTGGGCTGCGTCGGGGGCAGGGAATAGCCAGCTGACGTGGCCCGAGGGCAATGCGCGGCTGACGCGGGCGATGGCTGCAAGTTTCAAAGACCGGATCAAAAGTGGGCGGATTGCTTTCTCGGTAAAGCAGGACGGCGGCGGGATTGTTGTCGACAGCCTCGATGAAGCCACCGGCGAAACAGTCCGCACCAAAGCGAAAACCGCCATCCTTGCGCTCCCGCATTTCATTGCCGCGCGCATTGCGCTTGGGCTCTCGGCAAAGGGCTTTACCTATGCCCCGTGGCTGGTCGCCAATGTGACGGTGGACCGCCTACCGAAAGGAGACGGGGCGAAGCTCGCTTGGGACAATGTCGCGTGGGCGAGCGAGTCACTTGGCTATGTCGTTGCGACGCACCAGAGTTTGCAAAGCGCGCCGCCTGCGAGCGTCCTCACTTGGTATATGCCGCTGTCCAAACCGACGCCTGCGGTTGCACGCAAGCTCCTTATGCAGCGACCGGCGGATGAATGGCGGCGCATCGTCACCGACGACCTCCTCATGATGAACCCCGATCTGAAGGGTGCGATCCGTAGCGTCGACTTGTGGCAATGGGGGCATGCAATGGTGCGGCCAGAACCGGGTTTTGTGTGGGGACTCGCCGCCGGTGCGCGTGCGTCCGCGAAACCACCACTCTTCCTTGCGCATTCGGATATGTCGGGGCTGTCGCTGTTTGAAGAAGCGCATTATCGCGGGGTTGATGCTGCCGAGGGCGCGATGCGTCACCTGAACCATCCGCATGAAAGCCTGATATGACAATGCCCTATGACGGCCAGCATCTGATTGCCGACCTGCATGGCTGCACGGCAGCGCTCGATAATGTGGCACGGATCGATGGGGCATTGCGATTGGCAGCTGCGGCGGGCGGTGCGACGATCATTGACTTGCGCTTGCATCATTTTGGACCAGGCCAAGGCGTAACGGGTGTCGCACTGCTGGCTGAATCACATATCTCGATCCATACATGGCCCGAACATGATTATGCGGCGCTCGATTTTTTCCTGTGCGGGGCGCGGCATGATGTGGATGCGGCGCTGGCGGCGGTGGTTGATGAACTCCAGCCCGCAACTGTTCATCGCCAGACAATCAAGCGCGGCTATGGCGCTCTTGCTCCTGCGGGGCCGGTCGCCTAAAGGCACCAACGCTGCACACGCGGGCGTTGTGTAATGGTAAGACCCTAGCCTTCCAAGCTAGAGACGCGGGTTCGATTCCCGCCGCCCGCTCCAGCGCGTTTCGGGAAAAAATAGCAAAGCTATTTAGCCCATGAAACGCGCTCGGACGGCCTCGCTGGCGAAGACCGACGGCGTGGCTTTGCCACGACGAGCTTCGCAAAAGTGAAAGACAGAGCTTCGAAAGACAGGGCTTCGTCAGGCTCAGCCCAAACGGGTGGGGTCAGTCCACCTACCGCTCAATATCCGGATTATTATCCTTGGCGTTCGCCTTCGCCTCTGCGCGCGCCGCACGCATTTGCTGTGCCCAGCATCCCGTCCAGCCCCCTGGCCCATTGGCGGAGCAGCTCCCAATTCCCGTCTTCGCGCCCGCACTCAACGTGCCCTCGGCGCGTGCGGCCCAGCTTTGGTTTTCGGGCTTGATGATGCCGTCACTGCGGAATTGTTTGGGAATGCGATAGCGTTCGCTTTCCTGTGCGCGGACGCAGATTGTGTTGGCGGGGCATTTATCCTCGCCGAAAATCGTCAGCACGCGCTCGTTCGAAATCTGGGCAGATGCGGGTGCGGCAATGCCTATCGGAATGGTCGCAAAGGCAGCGAGGAGGAGATAATTACGCATAAAAATATTCTGACCTTTCCGACATGAACATAGGATTGCCGTGTTCATATCCGTTTGGAAAGCGCAATTGCGGCGCGGCACCCCATCCGGATGGCGGCGGACATGATCGGATAGGCGGGCGCGCGTTCGGCCCCTGCGGCCAAGGCGATTACCTTGTGCTCGACTTCCTCGGCCTGAAAATCGGCGACAGCGGCGGAAAGCTCGGGATCCGTGTCGCCGAGTTCAATCAGCTGTTCGCCATAATGGCGGTCGATTTCCGTCTCGACGGCAACGGTGCAGGCCATTGCTGCTTCGGGACCGATCAGCGCGGTGGCCATGCCGAGGCCATAACCCGCAACATTCCAGAACGGCGCGAGCAGTGTCGGGCGGACGCGGCGGTCCACGATCATCTTGTCGAACGTTTGGCGGTGGCGTTCTTCCTGTGCCGCCATGCGGGCAATCTCGCGCGCGGCGGGCGACCTTGCGTTCATGATGGCCAGCTGTCCGGCATAAATCCGTGTCGCGCCATATTCGCCCGCCTGATTCACGCGGATCATTGATTCAGTGTTGGGGTTCATTTCGCACTCCTCAGCATAGCCAATATGGCGACGCCGCCCGCGATTGAGAAGAGCGCGTTGAACCCTGCGAGCGAAATGCCCCACAACGTCCATTGCGGCACATCGCAGCGGATCATCGGCGCTTTGAGGATATCCGAAAGGCTTCCGCTGGCGGCGGTGTTGGTGCAGGCGGTCAGCCCTTCCCACCAGCCATATTCGACACCGGCATGAAACACGCCGATCCCACCTGAAATCAGGATCGAAAGCGCGGCCAGCACAACCAAGATCGTCCTCACAGGTGGCTTCAGGAAGAAAGCGAGGATCGCAAGGCCGATCGCCGCCTCATGCGGCCAACGCTGCCAATGGCACATTTCGCATGGATAGAGCCCACCAATATATTGCGAACCCAACGCGCCCGCCATCAAGGCAGCGGGCACGGCAAGTGCCGCAATGTTTGCACGAGTCAATGACATGGGTGTCAACGGCGCGCGGCCACCTGTGCCGGAGGGGCTTTCGCCAGCCGCGCAATCGTGTCGAGCGCATAATTCAACTGGAAGTCGGTCACACCTTTGGCTTTCAGCTGTTCCGCCGTCGCGATGAAGCGCGGGTCGGGCTTGGTGTCATCCTCCAGCACCGAATTATCAACTTTCGCTTCGTTGATCAGATGTTTGCGAAGGTCGGCCTCGCGGAAACGGGGGCGCGATTTATAATCAGGATCGCTCAGCTGCGGTACGGCGATGTCGGGATCTATTCCGCCTTCCTGCACACTCTTGCCCGACGGCGTGTAATAACGCGCCGTGGTCAGGCGCAAGGCAGTAGTATCGTCAAGCTGGAGCAGCGTTTGCACCGAACCCTTGCCGAAGCTGCGTTCGCCCATGACGAGGCCGCGGTGATGATCCTGCAACGCGCCAGCGACGATTTCAGCTGCTGATGCCGAACCTGAGTCGATCAGCACAACAACCGGAAGCCCGTGGGCATAATCGCCTTTCTTCGCGAAATAGCGTTCGGTGTCGCGCTTGTCGCGGCCGCGCTGCGACACGATTTCGCCGGTGTCGAGGAATGCGTCCGAAATCTCAACAGCTTCATCAAGCAAGCCGCCGGGGTTGGACCGCAAATCAACGACATAGCCGAGCGGCTGTTTACCCAGCGCTTTGTCGATACCCATCAAGGCCGCGCGGACGTTTGCGCCGGTGCCTTTCGAAAAGCCATTGATGTTGATGTAGCCGACTTGGCCCTTCACTTCCCATTTGACGGGCTTCAGGTCGATCACTTGGCGCGTGATCGTCACGTCGAACGGCTTGTCGCGGCCTGACCGGACGATGCTCAGGCGGATCGAGGTGCCGGGCTTACCGCGCATCTGATCCACGGCTTCGTCGAGTGTCCCGCCGAAAATAAGGTTACCATCCAAGTGCGTGATGTAATCGCCTGCTTTGATCCCGGCACGGGCACCCGGACTGTCTTCGGTTGGCGCAATGACTTTGACGGCGCCATCCTCCATCGTGACAGTCAGGCCGAGGCCACCATAATTGCCGTCGGTCTGGATACGCATCTGGTTGAAATCGCGCGCGTCGAGATAGGAGCTATGCGGGTCAAGGCTGGCCAGCATGCCGTCAATCGCGCCTTTGATCAGCTTTTTGTCGTCCGTCTTTTCGACATAGTCGGTGCGAATGCGTTCAAATACGGACATGAAGGCGTCGAGCTCGCGATAGGCCGATACATCGGTCGCGGCGAGCGCAGCGGTGGCAGCGGGCACAAGCGCAACGGCGCTGAGCGTTAAGAACGAACGAAAAGGCAGTTTTGGCATGGCGTGTCTCATATGGTCACGCGAGCTTATCGCGAAAGGGGTGTCGAACGCTAGTGCCGGTGGTTAACCGACTAATCGCGCAATATCGACTGGTTGTCCGCCGCGCCGTAATTCGACGGTGACCGTCGGCCGTTCGCGTCCTGCGCGGCCGATTGGGGAGCCTTGTTCGACGACATCACCGACCTTCACGTCGAGCGCTGAAAGGCTGGTCACGAGTGTTGTCCAACTGCGGCCATGGTCAATGATGACGATATTTCCGAACCCGCGATAAGGGCCGGCAAAAGCGATTCGCCCGCCCGTTGGGGCAACAACTTGCGCGGAGGGCCGCGTGGCGATGGTCAGGCCGCGGGCGCGAACGCCGGTATCGGAAACTTCGCCGAGGCCCGTTACGACGCGGCTGACGACGGGGAGGCGATAGGGCGCTTGGGCGGCTTCGGCGACTTCGGTTTCAGCCGGGAGCGCACGAGGGTCGCCGGGGCGGGCAGGGCGCATGACAGGGCCGGACAATGTTGCGAGCGCGGCGCGACGGTCAGCGCCTTCGTCGATCCGTTCCATTAGGTCGACAATGTCGCGTGCTTCTTCGCCCAGTGCGATTGCGCGGTCTTGTTCGGCCATTGCGTTGCCGACGAGCGTGTCGGCGGCTTTGCGGCGTTCGGTAGCGAGCGCAGCAAGTTGGTTACGCTTTGTGACTAAGGTTGTTTGACTGTTTTTCAACGACGCCAGTGCCTGATCCGCAGCACCGCGTAGCGCTTTCCCCCGCGCAACATCGGCGCGAAGGTCTGCCGTCCGGTTCTGCACGACGGGCAGGATCGACGAGAGAATGGCGCGGACATGAACCATGTCGGTCACTGATCCCGGTTGAACGAGCGCGAGCACCGGCGGACGGCGCGACAGGCTTTGCAAGGCCGCCATCAGGCGCACTGTCGGCCCCTGTTTTTCGGCGAGTTTCGCCCGCTGTTCGGCGCGCAATTGCTCGATAATCGCAATGCGCGACTCAGTGGCATCAATATCGGCTTCAGCAGATTGCACGCGTGCCGCGACCGCCGCCGATCGTTTGCGTGCGGCGACGGCTTCATCGCTTGCGGTGGCCGCCGCGCTTTCCAACTGCCCCGCGCGCTCGGTGGCTGCTGTCTTGTCCGCTTGCGCCTTTGCCAGCGCGCGGCTTTCATCCTGTATGCTTTGCGCCGAAGCCCAGCCCGCTGCGGCAAGCACAGCAAGCAGAGCGAACGCTTTGGTGGGCGCGATCTTACTTATTCTCGCTGTCCAGCTTGCCATATTTGGCTTCGAACGCGGCGATATTGCCCGATGCGAGATAGTTGGCTTGTTCGACCCATTCGTCGCGACCGATGCGCCCTTTGAAGGCACCCAAATGGCCATCGACAATGTCGATTTCTTTCGAGCCCCACGCCGCAATCTGGTCAAAGCGGATGATGCCGAGTGACATCAACAAGGCGTTGAGCTTTGGCCCGATGCCTTTGACTTGCAGCAAGTCATCGGCTGCACCCACCGCAGCTGGAATGCCGATGGCGGTCAGCGCTGCTGACACAGGGGCCGCAACAACCGGCGCAGGCGGCGGTGGTGGTGCCACCACCACCGGCTCGGCCAATTTCACCGGCTCAGGTGCCCGCACCGGTTCGGGTGCAGGTATTGGCGGTGCGACCGGAATCGGCGTTCGAGCCAATGTGGGCGCGGGTGCCGTATCAGCGGCGAGTGAAACGCGGACACGGTTTGCCCAAATCCACCAGCCGGTCAAAAGACCGATCAGCGCCGCAGTCAGCAGCGGGATGATATTGCAGGAAATCAAAGTCATCATGGCGTCAATCCCCCTCAATACGCACTGTCGGAGCCGTCACGGCCCCAGATAAACCAGGCAATCACCAATCCGATCAGGAAGGCAACGAACAACAAGATGAGTGTTTCAATCCACAAGGGAAACATGGTTCGTCCTTTCGATTACTGGTTGACCGGGTTTTCGACTGGCCCGGCCGCAGGGGCCGTGCTGGCAACCGAAAACTCGATCCGGCGGTTCGCGGCGTGGGCAACGGGCGCGAGACCTTCATCAAGCAACTTGGTCGCGCCATAACCCTTGGCGGCCATTCGTTCGGCGGGGACGCCGTCCTTGCCCAGCGCCGCGACAACGGCGTTGGCGCGTGCTTGAGACAATGTCTGGTTGGCGGCGGGATTGCCGGTTCGGTCGGTATGGCCGGACACTTCAACCATCGTGCCTGCACAATCCTTCAGCGCCTTGGCCAGTTCGGTGATCAGCGGCATCGAATCAGCAGTGATCTCTGCGCGTCCGGTCGCAAAGTTGATTTTCTTGCCCTTGATCGCGGTGTCGACGACCGTCTGGCAATTCGCAACGGTTGCTGCTGTTGCGGGCACTTCGGGGGCTTTTGCCGGTGCGTCGGCAACCGCCGCATCGCCATCGATCCAACGCGCGCTGGCTACACCCGGTGTCGCCAGCACAGCCGTGAGCGCGGCCGCGCGCGCGGCAGGGTCCGTGACATTGCCCGACAGGAGCGCAATGCGCTGCAACGGGCTGTCCTGCATCGTCACCGTAACGGCGGGGTCAACAGCTGCTTGCGCGGCCATCCCGATCTTGCCGCAGCAATTGCCGCCCAGACCGAGCGGCCCGTGCGCGACGCCAGCGAGCAAAGCAGTTGCCAGCGCGCCGATGATGAATTTTGTGGTTGATCCCATGGTTCGACCCTTGCTCCCTTTTATTTACGTGGATGCTTGGCAGTCACAATCACGCCCCAAAGGGCATGTGTAAACCCCGTAATTTCCGTAAGTTAAATCATGTTTCGCGCAACCGCCCGCCACCCGATATCGCGGCGGACAAAGCCGGTCGGGAAATCCACGGCATCAACGGCCACATAGGCCGTTTTCTGCGCTTTGGCGACGTTGGTTCCGGTTGCAGTCACGGCAAGAACACGTCCTCCATTCGCGACTAACGCACCATCCTTCATTGCAGTTCCGGCGTGGAAAACGCGGGCACCGGTTGCTTCGGCGGCATCAACCCCAAGAATCACCCCGCCCTTTTCGGGTGTCCCCGGATAGCCATCGGCGGCCATGATGACGGTCAATGCGGTATCATCGCTGAACGACAGCGGCGGATGATCAGCGAGTGAGCCCGTCGCGACGGCGTGGAGCAGCACCACCAGATCACCATGAAACCGCATCATCATGACTTGCGTCTCGGGGTCGCCAAAGCGGGCGTTATATTCGATCAGCTTCGGCCCCGTTTCGGTCAGCATCAGTCCGGCGAACAGCACACCTGAAAAGGGCATGTCCTTCGCTGCCATCATCTCAACCGTTGGCTCGATAATCTCGCGCATTACGCGGCCCTGCATGTCGGGCGTGAACATGTCGGCGGGACTATAAGCACCCATGCCGCCGGTGTTCGGCCCGGTATCGCCTTCGCCGACGCGCTTGTGATCCTGCGCGCTGGCAAATGGGATCGCCGTAACGCCGTCGGTCAGCGCGAAAAAGCTCACTTCCTCGCCGGTCATGAAATCCTCGATCACCACGGAGGCACCCGCCGCGCCGAACCCGCCGCCGAACATATCGTCAATCGCGGCTTCGGCATCGGCGCGGGTTTCGGCGATGATCACGCCCTTGCCGGCTGCCAGACCATCGGCCTTGATCACATAAGGCGCGGTAAAGTCGCTCAGCCCCGCCAATGCGTCGGCTTTGGTCGAAAACCGTTCATAGGCCGCGGTCGGGATATTGGCCGCCGAACACAATTCCTTGGTAAATCCTTTTGACCCTTCAAGCTGCGCCGCCTTTGCCGAAGGTCCGAACACGGCAATGTCAGCCACCGACAGGCTGTCGGCCAGGCCATCGACCAGCGGCCCTTCGGGACCAATGACGACCAGATCAACATCATGATCGGCGCAGAAGGTGACGACGGCGGCATGATCCGCGGGATCGACCTCAACCAGTGTCGCATGAGCAGCAATGCCGGGGTTGCCCGGTGCGGCATATAGCGTATCGCAGTTCGGCGATTGCACCAGCTTCCACGCCAGCGCATGTTCGCGGCCGCCCGATCCGATCAGCAGGATATTCATGAACGGTACCGACTCTTTTGACGCCCCATCCGGCCTGTTAGCGAAACCGGTCCCCGGCGACAACGCATGCGCCATGTCGGTGTCCGAACTGTCGTCGCGGCTGAAACGCACGGTTGAGGACGCATTCGGACTGGTGCGCATCCGCGGCGAGATTTCGGGGTGGAAGCGTGTGGCGTCGGGGCATTGCTACCTAGCGCTGAAGGATGATAAGGCGGTCATCGACGGCGTGATGTGGAAGGGCTCGACATCGGGCCTCGCCTTCGCGCCGACCGACGGCATCGAAGTGATCGCAACCGGCAAACTGACGACGTATCCAGGGCGGTCGAAATACCAGATCATTATCGAAAGCATGGAGCTGGCGGGCGAGGGGGCCATGCTCGCGCTCCTCGAAAAGCTGAAAGCAAAGCTCGCGGGGGAGGGGCTGTTTGATCAGGACCGCAAACGCGCCCTGCCTTATCTGCCCACAACAATTGGCGTGGTGACATCACCGACCGGCGCTGTCATTCGCGACATTCTCCACCGGCTGGCGGATCGTTTCCCGACCCATGTCATTGTCTGGCCGGTGATTGTGCAGGGGCAGGGCGCAGCGGCTGCGATTGCGAAGGCCGTCGATGGTTTCTCGGCAATGGCGGGACCCGACCGCCCTGATCTGGTGATTGTTGCGCGTGGCGGCGGATCAATCGAGGATTTGTGGGCCTTTAACGAAGAACCCGTCGTCCGTGCGGTTGCAGGCTGCACGATTCCGATCATTTCGGCGGTCGGCCATGAAACTGACACGACCCTGTGTGATTTCGCCGCTGATGTCCGTGCGCCAACGCCGACTGCTGCGGCCGAAATGGCAGTGCCGGTGCGCAGTGACTTGCTGGCGGCGATCCAGTCGCTCGGGTTGCGGTCACTTCGGACAGTGCGGCGCTATCATGAGCGGTCAGACGAGCGTTATAATGCGGTCGCCCAACGCTTTCCCGTAAGGTCTGCGCTTCTCAGCCCGCAAACGCAGCGCGTCGATGACTTGTCGGAACGGCTGAAACGCGGCCTCGGCCTGTCGCTCGCCAAAGCACGCGGCGACTTGGCGCATGCCAGCGGCGCCCTACGTCCCGCGCTGCTTGAGCAACGAATGCGCCAGTCGCGCGAACGGCTTGACCAATTGTGGCGTGTTGCTGCTTCGCTCAACCCTGATCTTGTTCTGAAACGCGGCTATGCCCGGGTCGAGAAACGCGGCGGCGGCACAGTGATGTCAGCCGCGCAGGCCAAGGCCGCTGGCGCACTTTCGCTGCGTTTCGCCGATGATGCCGTCGACGTGCGGGTTGAGCGTATCGCTGCACCTGCTAAAGAAAAGCCCGAACAGGGCAGTCTGCTCTAGGAAAACAATATGCTGATGTCCCCTTCCGGCCGCACCGCGCGGCTGCATTACATGGCCAACGGCTTTCGCGTTTTGTCGAGCGGCGACCATGTCCTGTGCGCGGTGACGGGCGAATCGATTTCGGTCGATGATCTCCGCTATTGGAGTGTTGCGCGACAGGAAGCCTATGCCAGTGCTGCCATCGCTACGCAGGCGCTGACGCGGTGAATCGCTGGTTTCGGGGTGTCGCGGGGGCAGTGCTAATCACGCTCCCCGGCAGCTGCATTGCCCAGCCCCAACAATCGCAACCCAAGCGCGAACCCGAATCCGGGAAGGTCGCTTTGGCACCCATTCCGGTGCTGCTCTCCATTGGTCAGTTCAAACTCAATCGCACCCCCCAACAGGGGACGATTGCAATCGGCACTGTGCCGGTTGGCACGACTCGACTGGTGAAGGACGGTGCCGACGTGCCCATCGACGCCGATGGTCGTTTTGTGATCGGTTTTGGCCGCGATCATTCGCCGGTTGCCATAGTCGTTGCGTATCAGGGTGGCGGGAAGGCGGTCAGCGAGCGCATCCCCGTCGTCAAGCGAGCCTGGAAAATCGAAAACCTGCCCACGCTCCCCCGTTTCAGCCAGCCCGATGCCGAATTTCAGGCGCGCCGCCCGGGGGAATTTGCGCAAATCAATGCCGCGCGCCGTATCCATGCGAAATCGGACGGCTGGCGACAAAATTTCGTCTGGCCCGCGCGGGGCCGGATCAGCGGTGTTTTTGGATCGCAGCGCATTTATCGCGGCGAACCCGGCGCGCCGCATTCCGGGGTTGATGTTGCGGGGCCGACAGGTGCGCCGGTCGTTGCCCCAGCGGACGGCGTTGTCATCCTCGCTGCCGCTAGCCCGTTCACGCTCGAAGGCAATCTGTTGATGATCGACCACGGCATGGGCCTCAACAGCGCATTCCTGCACTTGTCGCGGATCGACGTGCGTAAAGGTGATGTCGTTCGTCAGGGGCAACCTGTTGGTGCGATTGGCATGACCGGTCGCGCGACTGGACCGCATCTCCATTGGGGCATGCGCTGGAACGACGAACGCATTGATCCCGCGCCGCTCGCAGGGCCCATGCGGTAAGGGTCACTGCAGCCGCTTCACGCGCACCCAGCCACCATTGCCGACGCGCGCTGAATAGCTGCCCAGCGCGCCACGTTCGATCACGACCATTCGGTCGGGCGCAGGCGTTTTGAATGAAAAGCTCGTTTCCATCGTCATCCAGACCGCACCGCCTTCCACCGCAAATTGCCATCCGCCGTTGGCAATGTCTCTGACGCTTATAATCTTACCTTCAAACCGGACAGCGTCCGCCTCATCCTCCTTGTTGCCTTCGCGCCCTGCCAGAAAACCGATTCGCGGCAATGAGAACCCAAACAGCCCTTTGCGCGCTTTGCGGACTTCGCTCCGTTCGATCACGACAAGATCCTGTGAAGCGGTGGCCGCGCTCAGAACGTCGACGGCCTGATCGTAACAGGCGAGCCGATCCGTAGCATCGGCTTTTGCGCGACACGCCTGAAGCGCCAACACCTGTTTGGCCATCGGTGTCGGTGGTTCGGCTGCAAAGGCATAACTACTAGCGTTCAGAGCCAAAAGAGCGGCGAAAACATGAAAGCGTTTCATTCAACATCCCCATATGCGGTTCGCGGCGGACAATGGCGCGCCGAAGCGCTCAGGGCAAATCTGTGACGAAAATACCACAATTGCGATCCAATGCACGACAGATTGTTGCTGACTTGTTGCAATGGCCGCGTTGCATCTACTACAGGCGCAGAATTCGCTCGCATTGTATGCGTGTCGATCTGGCGCGAGTCACAGTTTACACGAACGGCTCGGGACGTCCCGGCCGAGCAAGGGGAAGACCTTATGGTAACGAAGTCAATCCGTCGCACGCTGCTTGCAACGACGATCATCACCGGAACGCTTGTTGCGCCTGCTTATGCGCAGAACGCGCCGCAGGCTGCTGAGGCCACTGCGAATGCTGACGATGAAATCATTGTTACGGGCACGCTGATCCAGAACCCCAACCTGACGTCGTCAAGCCCGGTCAACGTCATCACCGAAGGCGAAATCGCCCTTCGCGTGCCAAACAACGCCGAAGAACTGATCCGCCAGATCCCCGGCGTCAGCCCCGGCATCGGCACGCAGGTCAACAACGGTTCGAACGGTACGAACCAGATCGATCTTCGTGGCCTCGGCCTTCAGCGCAATATCGTCCTGCTCGACGGCAACCGTCTGGTTCCCGCGACAGCGAACGGCGCGGTCGATTTGAACATCATTCCGATTGCACTGCTCAGCCGCCTCGACGTGCTGACGGGTGGTGCATCGACCACTTACGGTGCCGACGCAGTTTCGGGTGTGGTCAACTTTATCACGAAGCGTGACTTTTCGGGCGTCGATTTCCGCGCCAGCTATAAGCTGACTGAAAAGGGCGACGGCCAGGCATTCCGTGCCGACCTTACTGTCGGCGGCAACTTTGCCGATGATCGCGGTAACGCCGTGCTGAGCATCGGTTACACCAAGGTGAACCCAGTTTATCAGACGCGTGATTTTGCAGCATTCGGTATCAGCAGCACCAATGGTCGTGCTTCGGGTGGGTCGCCAACGTCGGTCCCGACAGCATTCGGTTTTTCCGACGGTACCTTCTTGCAGTTGAATCCAACGTCGACGGCGCTGATCCCGCAGTATGAGAGCTTCAACTTCAACCCTTACAATATTTTCCAGACGCCGCTTGACCGCAAGAGCATCTATGCTTCGGCCAATTATGAAGTTGCCGACAACATTGAAGTTTATGCGCGTGGCTTGTTCGCTCAAAACCGCATCAAGTCGATCATTGCGCCATCGGGCCTTTTTGGCGCGACGCTGACCATTCCAGGCAATAATCCATTCCTCAACGCAACGATCCGGGACCAGATTTGTGCGGCTGAGGGACTTGCTCCCGGCGCAGGCGCAACTTGCGGCGGCAACCCAGCATTGCCATTGCCTGGTGTGTATCGCCGTCTTGTCGAACTCGGGCCGCGCATCGGCGACTATCGCAGCAATGTGTATGACATGCGCGCTGGCGTGAAAATCGGCCTCAGCGATACGATGTCGTTTGACCTGAGCGGTTCATATGGCAGCAGCGAGCTGTCGCAGAAGAACTCAGGCTACGTCCTGAATTCGCGCGTGCAGCAGGCGCTAAACGCGACCAACACAACGACCTGCACGGTTACCACCGGTGGCTGCGTTCCGCTCAATCTGTTCGGTCCTGCAGGCAGCATTACGCCGGCGCAGGTTGCCTTCCTGAATGGCGCGAGCAACATCAAGATCACCACCGAGCTGACGCAGGTACGTGGCGTTTTGTCTGGTGACCTTGGTTTCACGTTGCCAAGCGCATCCGAACCTGTCGGTTTTGCCATTGGTACGGAATATCGGAAATATACGTATGACCGTGATCCAGACGCCCGTGCGCAGGATCCCTCGGAACTCGGTGGCGCTGGTGGCGCGGTTCTCCCATTCAACGGCGGTTATGACGTTAAGGAAGTCTATGGCGAATTGATTGCGCCATTGGTTGCTGACAAGCCTTTCTTCAACGAACTGACGTTTGAACTTGGCGCGCGTTACTCTTCCTACAAGGTTGATGCGCCGTCGAAGCCAACTTTTGACGCGTTCACTTACAAAGCGGGACTAACGTGGGAGCCTGCAGACGGCATGCGCCTGCGCGGTAACTATCAGCGCGCTGTCCGTGCACCAAACATTGGTGAGTTGTTTGCGCCAGTAACAACTGGTCTGACGAGTTTGACGATTGACCCGTGCGCCGGTTCTTCAGTTGCAACGCTTGCAGCTGGTGGTGCAAACCCCAACTTCAAGCCGGGCTTGGCCGTTGGTCAGACGCTTCGTGCGGTTTGCGTTGCTCAGGGTGCGCCGGCTGCG
This sequence comes from Sphingomonas sp., assembly GCA_031369985.1. Classification (GTDB taxonomy): domain Bacteria; phylum Pseudomonadota; class Alphaproteobacteria; order Sphingomonadales; family Sphingomonadaceae; genus Sphingomonas_O. Next base: position 32,611 of record JANMPU010000015.1, read on the forward strand.
ATCATTGACTCGTTGGCAGGCACACGTAACGGCATTCCTAACCCAGCAGCGGGTCAGGCCAACGCGACTGGGGGCGGCAACGTCGCCCTGAAGCCAGAAAAGGCGGATACCTTTACTATCGGTGCTGTGTTTACGCCGCGTAACCTGATCCCGAATTTCACGCTCTCGGTCGATTACTACAAGATCGTGGTGAACAACGCGATCACGGCGGCGACGTCGGGTGACATTTTGGCGGATTGCTTCTCTTCCAACTTCTCGGCAACATCGACGGCATGCACAACCATTCGTCGTAACCCGACCAATGGTGGTCTCAGCGGTCCGACGGGGACTGTGAAGGGTCTTCCGCAGCCAACGACAAACCGCGGTCGTCTCTCGACCGATGGGATCGACTTGAAGATGGCCTTCAAGCAGGAAATTGGTGATGTAACCTTTGGGTATGATCTCAATGCCAACTGGACGCGTTCGCTCAAGTTCCAGGCGTCGCCAACCGGGTTCAATCGCGACTGTGTCGGCTACTACAGTGCAAACTGTGGCCCGACACTCGGCCAAATCCAGCCGGAATTCGCATTCCAGCATCGCACAACGGTTGGGATCGACGGAGCAAGCCTGTCGCTTCTCTGGCGCTATCTGGCTCCAGTGAAATATGAGGGGCAGGCGTCTGACGCAATTGCACGTGGGTTCCTTACGGCGGCTCAGCGGAACCTGTTCCGCGGAACGATCACCAATCAGGCACCGGCCGTTTCGGCGCTTGCTGGACAGGTCGTCGATTTCAACAAAATCCGCGCCTATCACTACTTCGACCTGAGCGCTCAGTTCGACATCATGAAGACGATGACGCTGACCGTTGGTATGACCAACCTGTTCAATGTGGCGCCACCGGTCACTGGTGCGCAGTCTGGTACGACATCGGCGAACAGCGGGAACACGTTCCCGTCGACTTATGATCCGCTGGGTCGTTCGTTTAACGCTTCGGTTCGCATGAAGTTCTAAGCCTCACGACCGAACGACAAAAAGATGAGGGCGGTCGAAAGGTCGCCCTTTTTCTTTGCCTCCGGTTTTTGAGTTGATCCGCTAACGCAGCAACGGCTCGGGCAGGGTCAGTGAAACACCCACACCTTCCGCCACCTTTTCGGCCCAGATCACGACCTTGTCGATTTCATCGCGATACGCGCTCAATGACGCGTCTTGATCGGCGCGACGATTCGAGGCGTCAAATGCATCGCCCGTCTTTGAATTGCGCGAAAAAACGCGCTCGATCACCGCTACGCGACCCTCTGCACTGTCAGACACCTCAAACAACGCATCCAGTGCCGCCAGTGCCTCCCCGGAGCGCGCCAGCAGCACCTCGCTGTCCAACGTCCGCACGCGGTCGGACATCGTTGCCGCCACCCTCGCAAACATCACATGCTGCGCCAACCAACCAACTGCGGCGATCTGCAAGTCTGTAAGCTGAAAATAGTCCTGAGCGGTGAAGCCCAAGTCAACAAACCCTTCCTTTAATTGCTTGACCAGCAAATCGCGCACCCAAAGCCGCCCGGTCAGCCCCTTCTTCGCAATCGAACCGATAAAAATGTGCAGCGGTGCGTAAATCATCAATGCCTTCAGATCGTTACGTCCGCCAAGAAGGGCCGGAATGAATCCGTTCACAACATTGGATGGTTTGATGACGCACGCTTCTCCCGCATTAAACGGCCGCGCCAACAGCCGAACCACGTCTCCCATCACCGTGCCAATCTGTGCCGGTGCTCCCCCCCGATGCCGCCACCCCACCAGATCTTGTAGGATCGCAGGTTCCTTCAGGCTGAACGCCAATCCCGGGCGATCATAAGCGTTGGCCAGCAAGGTTGAGCAGCAAAAAGCCGAATGAAAAATGTAGCGCACTGGCGCAACTCCGGCAGCCACGGGCGTGTCAGCCCGCCGCACGACATATGGCTGATGTTCGCCAAGATCGGCATCAGTCAAAAACGGCGCGTGCCCGCGTGCTTCGCGGTCCACCTCAATGAAATGCACTGAGTCCTGCCCCGGATCGTAACGGTGTGCGAGCCAATTAGGTGTCATCGGGCGTGGCGGGTTCGCGGTCATGGCGAATCCTTGCATGCCGCGGCGGTCTGCGGCAAGCCGATCTTATGACAACCGAGGTCGGCAACTCAGACGAATTGATCCGTCAAGCGATGGTGGCACGTGCGCGTGGCGATGCGCGTAAAGAGCTTCAGTTGATTGATATCGCTTTAACGGCAAAACCTAATAGCCCGCGCGCGCTCAACATGCGCGGTATGCTGGCGCTGGCTGACGCTGATTTTGCATGCGCTGTCGATTGCTTTACGCGTGCAGCGGCTGCTGATCCCGGCCAACCCGCGCTCCTCGTCAATCTTGCCTCGGCGCATCGCGGCCTCAAAGATGATGACGGCGAACGTGCTGCAATCCAAGCCGCGCTCGATATTGATCAGCTGCAACTAACCCCCCAGTTGCGCATGGCCGAGTTATTCGAACGGCAAGGGCGCATGTCCGACGCCGCCCGCCACTGGGGTGCCGTGGTCCAATTGGGGCAACAAGTCGATGCGCCCACGCCCGCCGTCCATGATGCATTGGCTCGTGGCAATCACTTCCTCCAGCATCATAACGCACAATATGCCGACACCCTTGACCGCGAGCTTGCCAACGCTGTGCCCTCGGGTCAGCGCGGTCACCGTTTTCGTGTATGTGTTGATCATATGCTGAGGCGACGACCGCTTTATCGAAACGAATGTGCAGGCGTGCATTATCCCTTTCTTCCCGCCGACGAATTTTTTGACCGCGCGTTGTTTCCTTGGTTCGCCGAACTCGAGGCCAAAACGCCGAAAATCCGCCGTGAAGCGCTTGCGCTACTCGAAGCGGGCGGCGAAGCGCTCCGGCCCTATGTACGCCTTGATAAGGGCACGCCCCAAAATAAATGGTCGCCGCTTGACGGCTCGCTTGATTGGGGCGCCTGTTTCTTATGGGAATATGGCACGCGCAACGATGCCGTGTGCGATCGCTGTCCCGAAACTGCCGCAGCTCTTGCCGCTGCGCCACAAAATCATGTGCCCGGAAAGGCGCCCTCAGCCTTCTTTTCAATTTTGAAACCTGGCGCGAAAATCCCACCGCATACAGGGGTGACGAACACGCGGGCGATCATTCATTTGCCGCTGGTTGTGCCGCCAGGATGCGGGTTCCGCGTCGGCGGCGAAACGCGCGAATGGGTGGAGGGGCAGGCTTTCGCGTTTGACGACACGATTGAGCATGAGGCGTGGAACAACAGCGATCAGCCGCGCGTCATTCTGATCCTCGACGTCTGGAATCCGCATTTGACGGTTGATGAACAGGGTTGGCTGGAGAAATTATTCTCAGTCGCGGATCGCGATCTGGTCTCGGCGCGCGCTTGAGCGGCTTAGATTAGCCCTGCATCGGACAGCATGGCGCGCGCCGGTTCCAACTGCCGAGCATAGTTGCGCCACCGGCCTGATGATTTCTGGTGCAGCGGCTTGCGGACTTGCCAGCTGCTGGCGGTGCGGACCGGTTGGTTGCCGACTTCTGCAACCACCGCCAATTCGGTTGCCGTTAGTCCCAACCGATCAAAAACCGGTGCAATTTCAGCGCGTGGATTGCGAACCAGTTGGTCATAATCAACGTCGATTATCGCATCGGGGAAAATCGTTCGCCAATGATCCATCAATCGATGATATTGTATGAAGTAGTGCGCGGCGTCGCGTTGGTCGAACCCATAGCTCACGTCTTCGCCAAAATGCAGGAACAGTATGGAAAGCAGTGTGTCCAGCGGTTTGCGCACGGTATGGATGATCGGCGCATCAGGAAAAAGCATCTGGATCAGGCCCAAGTGCGTTACATTGTCGCATCGTTTGTCGGTGGTCCAACCCGACGGCGAAATGCGTCGCATTTCTTTAAGGTAGGCAACCCGCATCGAATCAATAGCGCTTTGTTCCAGCGTTTTTAGCGACTCTGGATAGGGTACTAACGACGATTTTGCTGCTGCTGGAATATATTCCAACTCACCCCCGCTTTGGATCGCTGAGTATCGCACCAGTAGCTGCTCGGTGAGTGTGGAACCCGACCGAAACATCCCGACGATAAAGAGCGGCTTTGCTGCGTCGGTTGCGCCGGATGAGTGCACCGACAACGGCCCATCAAAAGCATCAATCAATTTTGTGACAAGTTGTTCCTGTGCGGTGGCATCGTAATGCTTCAATGCTCTGGCACGACCGAGCGCATTGGCTTCGGTGAGTGTTTGAAACGCAGCGTCATAATCGCCATCGGCATCAAGCACTGACGCTTTCGCATAAAGAATTTCAGCCAAATCTTCTTGTGTCTCAGCCTGCCTAACCGAAGCGTAAATCGCTTTGCGTGCTGTTGAAACTTGTCCATCGGCAAGATCAATCATCGCCAGTCGTGCATGTGCCCGACCAAGGCCCGGGATGAGTGTCAGCGCTCGCCGATAAGCTGCCCGAGCCGCCTCGGCCTGCCCTCGATCCTCGTGTAATGTTCCCAGATTTAGCATAGCGGGGACGAATTGAGGCGCGCGCCGCAGCGCCGCCTGCAATTCCGCCTCGGCAGCGTCGGGTTGGAACAGATGATCCGAAAGGATCGCCGCCCGATTCAGTAACACTTCCTCGGGGCGCGCAACGCCGCGAGTCAACGCCTTGTCATAGGCGTGCAATGCGCGCTCAAATTGCCGATCCGCGCGTAATGCCCAACCAAGATTATACCAGATATTCGCATTCGCTGGATCAATCGCCAAAGCCGATTCATAATGGGTTATTGCGTCGTCCAAACGTCGCGCACCCAATGCCTGATCGCCGCGCTGGGCGAGATCGGATGAGGACGGCGCGGCAACCACAGCAATTGTCCTATCGTCTTCCGCCCAATTTGCCATCCCATTGTCTGGTAGCTCGATTTGAGATACAATGTCTGCCAATTCATGAAAGGACCGGAACTGTTGCTTCTCTCGATTCTCTTGATGGCCACAGCCACCGCTGCGCCCGCGACATCCGCGGCTGACGCAGTCACAAAACCTGAACCCATGGTCTGCAAGCGCGAGCCGGTGACGGGTTCACTCGCTCGGTTCCGCAAAGTGTGCCGGACCGAAGCCAAATGGCGCCTCGTCGGCGAACGGGCACAAGATCAAACTCGCGACATGCAAGACCGCGGCTTGATCAATTCGGAAGCGCCGCGGTAAGCGCAGCAATTGCACTTTCTGTGGTTAACGGCCTAAGCACTGCCGTATGATGGTTGCCGAAACCCAAAGTCGCATTCAGGCGGCACTGCTCGGTCAAGATTTCGAAACCGCAGCAAGTCTCGCAGAAACGGCGGTGGCCAAAGGTGAAGTGCATGAAACACTGTTCCGGCTCGTCGCGATCCACCGACAGGGAATCGGTGATCTGAATGGTGCGGCGGACATGTTGCTACGTGCTGTGCAATTGTCGCCTCATGACCCAGCGATCCTGACAGCAGCGGCAGACGCGCTTCGGCAAATCGGACAGCTTCAGCATGCAGTGATATTGTTCGATGATGCCATTGTAAGTGACGGTTCCATGGTTGCGGCGTGGTACGGACGTGCGCTCGCGCTCGAAGCGGCAGGTTCGCTGGATTCCGCGCGCGACGGCTACCAACGCGTGACTGAACTTGCGCCCGACACCGCACCCGGTTTTGCGGGTCTCTCCACAACCAATGCGCAACTGGGCGATAGAGAGGCGGCACGCCGTTTCGCGACGCAGGCACATGCAATTGCGCCTGATGACCCCGCCGGTTGCATGGCGCTCGCGCGTTGTGAAATGGCCGATGGCAACTTTGTGGAAGCCGCCACGCTGCTGCGCCAAACAGCGCTCGACCAAGTCGATCTGCTCACCCTGCTTGGCGATGCGCTGGACCACTTGGGCAATTTCGACGAGGCTTTTGATACATATTTGGCGGCGAACCAACGCTTTGCTCATCTGAATGGGGGATCAGATTCATCTGAATCAATGCGTGCCCGAATCAGCGCCATTGAACTTGCCGTCGCGGATATCGATCCAGCAAGCTGGTCCATGCCAACAACACTCGCCCCTGCGGCTCGTCATGTGTTCCTCCTCGGCTATCCGCGGTCGGGCACGACGTTGGTCGAACAGGCCTTGGCTTCGCTGCCCGATGTCGTGACCCTGGAAGAAGCGCCGACGCTTGACGATGCCCAAGCATTTTTGACAGGGGAGGGCGCGGCGCGGCTGCCGATCCTCACTGACGCCGAAATTGATGATCTCCGTGCGGCTTACTGGCGCCGCGTGGCCGATTGCGACATTGATGTCACAGGCAAAACCTTCGTCGACATGGACCCGTCGAAAAGCATGGGGCTGCCGGTCATCGCGCGCCTCTTTCCCGATTCAAAAGTCATCGTCATGCGCCGCGACCCGCGCGATGTGATCTGGAGCTGCTTCCGACGCGCTTTTGTTTACAGTGCGATGACCCTCGAATTCTCGTCGCTCGACCGCGCCGCGTTGCATTATGATGCAGTGATGCGGTTGACTCAGACCTCATTAACGACGCTGCCGATCTGTCATCACGTCCTTGTCTACGAAGACTTGGTGCGCGATTTCGACTCAACCACCGGCGCCCTATGCGACTTCGTCGGGATCACATGGTCCGCCGATATGCGCGATTTCGGCGCAACCGCCCGCACGGGTCGGGTGCGGACGGCCAGCGCCGAACAGGTTCGCCAATCCTTGTTCGATGGCTCGGGGCAATGGCGCAACTATGCGCACAAGCTCGCACCGGTGTTACCTATTCTCGAACCGTGGGTTGAGGCCTAACCGCCGATCACCAAGCCTCCGTCGCCTTCGTCTACCTTTACCGTGCTGCCGTCGATCACGGTCCCGCGCAGGATTGCGTCGGCCAGCGGGTCTTGCAGATATTTCTGCACTGCGCGTTTGAGCGGTCTCGCACCGTAAACGGGATCATAACCGACGCGGCCAAGCCAGGCGCGCGCGGCATCGGTCAGGTCGAGGAATATCTTGCGATCCACGAGCAATTTCTGGACGCGGCCAAGCTGAATATCGACGATCGGGCCCATGTTCGCTTGGCTCAAGCGGTGGAACAGGATGATCTCATCAAGCCGGTTGAGGAATTCGGGCCGGAAATGCCCGCGCACGATGTCCATGACTTGCGGTTCGACACTTTCGACCGTCTGATCATCGGGCAGGTTCGCGATATACTGCGAGCCGAGGTTCGACGTCAGGATGATCAGCGTATTGGTGAAATCGACCGTACGCCCCTGTCCATCCGTCAAGCGACCGTCGTCAAGCACTTGCAGCAGCACGTTGAACACGTCCGAATGCGCCTTTTCGACCTCGTCGAACAGGATGACTTGATAGGGGCGGCGGCGGACGGCCTCGGTTAGGACGCCGCCTTCTTCATAACCGACATAGCCCGGCGGCGCACCGATCAACCGCGCGACGCTGTGCTTTTCCATGAACTCGCTCATGTCGATGCGGACCATTGCCGATCCATCATCGAACAGAAACTCGGCGAGCGCCTTGGTCAGTTCAGTCTTGCCGACGCCCGTTGGCCCAAGGAACATGAAAGAGCCAAGCGGACGGTTCGGATCCTGCAACCCGGCGCGGGCGCGGCGGACAGCGGCAGACACGGCTTTGATCGCGTCTTCCTGTCCGATGACGCGCTTGCCGATGACTGATTCCATCGCGAGCAGTTTTTCGCGCTCGCCTTCCATCATCCGTTCGACAGGAATCCCGGTCCAGCGCGCGACGATGCCAGCGATGTCATTGGCGGTGACTTCCTCGCGCAGCATCGCACCCGCCGCCGCCCCTTGCGCTTCGGCAAGTTGCTTTTCGATGGTCGGGATGGTGCCATATTGCAGCTCACCCGCCTTGCCGAGATCGCCAGCCCGCTGCGCCTGATCAAGTTGCAACCGCGCGGCATCGAGGGCTTCCTTCAGCTTGGCTTCGGCGTGGATTTTCTCCTTCTCCGCTTGCCAGCGCGTCGTTAGTGCGGCGGATTGTTCCTCAAGGTCGGCCTGATCCTTGCGGATCGTGCTCAGCCGTTCCTTCGACGCGGCATCGCTTTCCTTTTCGAGCGCCAGTGCCTCGATCTTCATCTGGATGATCCGCCGGTCGAGGCTTTCGATTTCTTCGGGCTTGGACTCGACTTCCATGCGCAGGCGCGATGCGGCCTCGTCCATAAGGTCGATGGCCTTGTCGGGCAGAAAACGATCCGTGATATAACGATGCGACAGCGCCGCTGCGCTCACAATCGCTGCATCGGTTATGCGGACGCCGTGGTGAAGTTCGTACTTCTCCTTCAGCCCGCGCAAGATAGAAACGGTATCCTCAACCGTCGGTTCGCCCACGAAAACCGGCTGAAACCGTCGCTGCAACGCCGCGTCCTTCTCGACATATTTGCGATATTCGTCGAGCGTCGTCGCGCCGATGCAATGCAGTTCGCCGCGCGCAAGGGCAGGCTTGATCATGTTCGACGCATCCATCGCGCCATCGGTTTTGCCTGCCCCGATCAGCGTGTGCATTTCATCGATGAACAGGATGATCTGGCCTTCAGCGGCGCGCACTTGGTCAAGCACGCCTTTCAGCCGCTCTTCGAATTCGCCGCGATATTTTGCGCCTGCGATAAGGGCACCCATGTCGAGCGCCATCAGGTCGCGGCCCTTGATCCCGTCGGGCACGTCGCCATTGGCAATGCGCAGCGCGAGCCCCTCTGCAATCGCGGTCTTGCCAACGCCAGGTTCGCCGATCAGCACAGGATTGTTCTTGGTCCGCCGCGCGAGAATCTGGATCGTCCGGCGAATCTCCTCGTCGCGCCCGATCACGGGGTCGAGCTTGCCGTCACGCGCCGCCTGTGTGAGGTCGCGGGCATATTTCTTCATCGCATCATAACGGTCCTCGGCACCGGCTGTGTCCGCCGACTTGCCCTTGCGAAGTTCGTTGATCGCGGTGTTAAGCGCCTCGGCCTTTACGCCTGCACCTGCCAGCGCCTTGGCCGCCACCGTGGTCGTCGCCAGCGTCAACGCCAGCAACAGCCGCTCGACCGTCACGAACGAATCGCCGGCTTTCTTCGCAATCTGTTCGGCCTGATCGAGCAATCGCACCAGATCATTATTGATCCCTGGCGTTTGCTGCGCCCCGCCGCCTGACACGCTCGCGATTTTTGCCAATGCCGCGTCGGTCTCACGCACAGCGGCTTCGGCATCGCCGCCCGCGCGGCGGATCAAGCCCGCTGCCATGCCTTCATTGTCCTCAAGCAACGCTTTCAACAAATGTTCTGGTGCAATCTGTTGGTGCGACAGGCGGATCGCAACAGTCTGCGCCGACTGCAAAAAACCCTTGGCGCGATCAGTGAAGAGTTCGAGGTTCATAGAATCCCTTTCCTGCGGAGGGATATGGCGTTGCCGATTTGCAACACAAGAGGGTTATCGCCGTAACAATTTGTGCACGTGTTTCTCGACGCGCAACCAATGCTGATGATCGCGGATGTGCCAAGTGCTCGCGGCAATCCGGTCGTGGACCACCTCCAGCGCCGCAGCACCATGTTCATTGACCAGCGCTTCTGCTTTCGCCCGGTTTCGCTGCGCCTGTTCGCGTCCGTCGCTGTTCCAGAAAAACATGGGCACTCCTGATGATGGCCCCCGCAACGTTAGACTAACGCGAAATGATCAACATTGCGAGAAAAGCACTTATGATATGTTGTAACTTCGCCAATGCAGTGCCATACTACGTCTATGGAGTCGGCAATTTTTATTACGCCCGCCAAGAACGGAGCGCTCGACCGCGTCGCGATGGCACTGTCGGGGCTGTGTCTGGTGCATTGTCTTGCAACCGCGATTCTGCTCGGCACATTGTCAACAGTCGGTGGTGTGCTGGGCAGTCCGATTGTCCATGAATTTGGCCTTGCACTGGCTATTCTGCTTGGTGCGGTGGCTCTGGGCAATGGCATCCTGACGCATGGCCGTTTCTTGCCGCCTTCGATTGGTGGACTCGGCATCGGTATGATGGCCGCGGCGCTCACGCTCCCGCATGGTGGCCCTGAAATGGCTGCGACCATGATGGGCGTGGCGCTGCTTGCGACCGGCCATTTTCTCAATCGCTTGGCATTGGTCTAACACGCGCCTACATTCCTGCGATGGGCGTTCATGATCACACACTTCACCACGGCAGGCCAATGGCCGAAGCCGCACAGACTGCGCTCGAAAGCTCGGGCGAACAATGGACCGCAATGCGCGCGTCGATTTATGCCGTGCTATCCAAATTCGAAAAGCCTGCGAGCGCTTACGACATCGCCGAAGCGGTTTCGAAAGCGGAAGGTCGCCGCATTGCCGCAAACAGCGTCTATCGAATCCTCGACTTGTTCGTCAGCGCCAACATCGCCCGCCGCGTCGAAAGTGTGAATGCCTATGTCGCCAACGCGCACCCCGATTGCGTGCATGACTGCATTTTCCTCGTCTGCGATGATTGCGGACAGGCGACGCACCTTGACGATGACAGCGTAACCGCCAAAGTCCGCGCCGCCGCAACAGGTGCCGGATTTCAGGAATTGCGCCCCGTTATCGAAGTGCGCGGCAAATGTTCGGATTGCGGCTAAACAAAGATAGCGGACGGTTGCGTCACTCGAAAAAATGCCGCTCCTCCGCAATTCGCCCGTCGCGCACGGTGTAAAGCGCGATTTCGCTAAAGGGCTGGCGTCCGCCGGTCGCCGCATCGACGATCACCAGATCGAGAAACAGCACAAACTGGTCGCCTGTGACGAAGGGGCCGTCGATGCCGATTTCGTCGATCTTTGCCGCGCCGAACCGCGCATGGCATTTGATCCGCGCCGCATCGACTCCTGAAACCGACAGCCGCCCTGAGGGTTCGATGCTGGTCACATCGTCAGCCCAATATCGGTTGGCGGCCGCCTCGAACTGACCGGCACGCAACATCGCGGTGAAATCGCGCGCGACGTCTTCGATGCTTGGCATGACAACCTCCCGGAAATGGCTCGGGTCGGGCGGCATGCCGGGCGGCGCATCCCCTAAGCGCCGCCCGGCCTGATCCTGAAGCGGGTCGCTTACTTCAGTATCAATTCCTGATATTCGGTGGAGCCCATCAGCGAGCGGATTTTTTCGCGCTCAAGATTTCCAGCGGCTCCCTGACGGGCATCACGTCGCATCGCGGCTTCGAGCTTTTTTGTCATGGCCTCCTGCTGGGCGATCGAATAACTATCCTTATACTCAAGGAGAAGGATGAGGTCCGGTTCGCCGTTGCGTGCATGATTGGTGCGCATCACCCGATAGCTGAGCAAAACGCCTTCAGCTTTCAGGAATTCATTCTGTTTCTTCCATTCGGTTGCCAGATAATCCAGATAGGCGGGCATCTGGCCCGGCAACGTGTCGATCCGGCTGGCAACCCAGACACTGCCGTTCTTGACTGGCAACTCCTGCGCCATCGCGGGCGCGGCAAGGGCCGTGGCGCCAAGCATGGCGGCGGCGATGGCAAGTGATTTGAACATTTTCATTTCAGTCTCTCCTGTTTTGCACCGCTCGGAATGAGCGGGCGGGCACGCACATGCACTCGTGTTGACGGACGCAGACCCAACTCAGCCGTTGCGGAAAACCAAAGTTTTCCGCTTGTTTAAGCGTTCAAAAATGTCTGCGATCCCTGGCATCCTGAATGCCGTTCCGCACCGTCAAGCGTCAACCGGCCCGACCGTCAAAAGATCGTCAAAAAAGCGTCAATCAGCGGTTGCTGGGCACCGGCAGCAGATCGGGCCAGCCATA
>JANMPU010000033.1:0-44827 GCA_031369985.1 Sphingomonas sp.
TGCTCGGGGAACCTGATTTCCCGCCGCACATATTGGACGAAAGCAAGCGTATCTTGTCGGGTGTCAGTGGCGGGCCGAACACGTCGAAATATGTCAAGATCGTTCCGATCCTGCCATTCTACCGCATCTATTTCGATGACATGACCTATTTCGATTATGATGCCGATCCGGTGCGGGTGCGCGAACAGATTGCCAAACTCGCGCCCGAAGATCTGGAAGGATATGAGCAGTTTCACGAAGCGGCACGCGCGATTTTCCAGCGCGGGTTTTTGCAGCTTGGTTATACTTATTTCGGCGGTGTCGGGCAGATGTTCGGCGTGCTGCCCGATCTGGTTAAATTGAACGCGATCCGGCCGCTGTTTTCGCTGATCAAGAAATATTTCAAGAGCGACAAGATGCGGCAAGTGTTCAGTTTTGAACCACTGCTCGTTGGCGGCAATCCGCTGAAAGTCCCCGCAATTTATGCGATGATCCATTTCGTCGAAAAGACATGGGGCATCCATTTCGCGATGGGCGGCACCGGCGCGCTGGTGTCGGGCCTGGTCCGCAAATTTGAAGAAATGGGCGGGACAATCCGCCTTAACGCCGAAGTCGCGCAGATTGATGTCGAGAAAATCGATGGCAAGCGGGTGGCCAAGAGTGTGACGCTGAAATCAGGCGATGTGCTGGCGGCTGATCTGGTTGTGTCGAACGCCGATTATGCCAACACTTATTTGAAACTGATCGACAAAAAGCACCGGCGGATCAATCGCGACGCGCTGGTCAAATTCCGCAAGCAGTCGATGTCGCTGATGGTCATTTATTTCGGGTATAAGAAGGGTGATCATGACCATGATCTCCAGCATCACAACATCATTCTGGGGCCGCGTTACGAAGAATTGCTGACCGATATTTTCGACCGCAAGATTCTGCCGGCCGACTTCTCGCAATATCTCCACATCCCGACGCTGACCGACCCGAGCCTTGCGCCGCCGGGGCATCATGCGGCTTACACGCTAGTGCCGGTGCCGAATAACCAGAGCGGGATTGATTGGGACAAGGTCGGTGATGGGTTTGTCGATACCGTGCTCACCTTCCTCGACGAGCGCGGCTATATTCCGGGCTTGCGTGAGCGGATCGTTTATAAAAGCTACGTCACGCCCGATTATTTCGAGGATGTGTTAGGCTCCTACGCGGGCAATGGCTTCGGGGTCGAGCCGGTGCTAACCCAAACTGCGTTCTTCCGCCCGCACAACCGCAGCGAGGACGTCTCGAACCTCTATCTGGTCGGGCAGGGGACACAGCCGGGCGGAGGCACGCCCTCAGTCATGATGTCGGCGAAAATGACCGTGCGCGAGATTGCTAAGGATTTCGCTGTGCCTGATGCGGTGGTGAACGGGGTGCCGGGGGTAGCGTTGGGGGTTGCGGCCTGATTCGACACAGTCCGAAGGACGTGGCCTTGCTCCGTGCTCCGGACTTGATCCGGAGCCTTGGAAGGACGGGCAGTGACCAAGTCGCAAAGCTCCGGGTCGAGCCCGGAGCACTGGTCTGCTTTCAACGTTCGCAAGCTCAGCCCCTCGGGAAGTTTACAGCTGTCCTATGACACTGTAGCGGACCCACATCCTTTGAGTGAGATTCAAAATGCGGTTGGTTCGCGGCGCGTGGAAGATTTTGGTGGGCGTGAAGGACGGGCTGGTCCTGTGCTTCATGCTGCTGTTTTTCGGTGCACTTTACGCGGGGTTGACCGCGCGACCGAACGCGGCGTCGATTAGTGACGGGGCTTTGGTCCTCGATCTGAAAGGGGTCGTGGTTGAACAACCCGAAGTTGCGTCGCCTACCGAATTACTGAGCGGCAGTGCACCGACCAAGCAATACCGGCTGAGCGACGTCATCCGCGCGCTGGACATGGCGGCGGGTGACGACCGGGTGAAAACGGTCGTGCTCGACCTCGACGGGTTCATGGGCGCGGGGCAGGTGGCGCGTCAGGACATCGGCGAAGCGCTCGACCGGGTGCGTGCGAAGAAGAAAGTTTATGCGTTTGCGACTGGTTATAGCGACGACAGTTATCAGCTGGCCGCGCATGCGTCCGAAGTATGGCTCGATCCAATGGGGTTGGCGCTGTTTCAGGGACCGGGGGGTTCGCGGCTTTATTATAAGGGGTTGCTCGACCGGCTCGGCGTGACTGCGCACGTCTATCGCGTCGGCACTTATAAGTCGTTCGTTGAGCCGTTCACGCGGACCGACGCGTCGCCCGAAGCCAAGGCCGCGAATCAGGCGCTCGCAGCGTCGCTGTGGCAAGAATGGCAGGCCGACGTGGCGAAGGCACGGCCCAAGGCGAAGTTAAAGGAATACATCGCTGATCCGGTGGCCGCGACGGCCTCGGGTGATTTGGCGCAAAGTGCTTTGGCGGCAGGCGTTGTCGATAAACTTGCTGATCGCAGCGCGTTCAACAAGATGGTCGCGGGCGTGGCAGGCGAAGGCAAAGACAAGGGCGATTTCGCGCGCATCAAGCTGTCGTCATGGATCGCCGCAAATCCCCCCGCACGTCGCGGCGAGATCGGCATTGTGACCGTCGCGGGCAATATTGTTGACGGGCAGGCTGGCCCCGGTACCGCCGGTGGCGACACGATTGCCAAGATCATCAACAAGGCCGTGGCGAGCGACAAGTATAAGGCACTGGTGGTGCGCGTGGACTCACCCGGCGGATCGGCGCTGGCGTCGGAGAAAATCCGCGTTGCGCTGAACGAAGCGCGCGCGAAGAAAATGCCTGTTGTCGTGTCGATGGCCAATGTCGCGGCATCGGGTGGTTACTGGGTGGCAACCGCAGGTGACCGGATTTTCGCCGAGCCGTCGACGATCACCGGATCGATTGGCGTGTTCGGAATCATTCCGACGTTTGAGACGGCGCTCGCCAAAATTGGCGTGACCAATGACGGGATCACAACGACCCCCTTGAGCGGTCAGCCTGACATCACTGGCGGCACCAATGCGGCGTTTGATACGATCATCCAGAAAAGCATTGAATCAACCTATGGCAAATTTCTGACGCTCGTCAGCGGCGCGCGGAAGATGCCAGTCGAGAAAGTCGATGGCATCGCTCAGGGTCGCGTATGGGATGGCGGCACCGCGCGGCAACTTGGGCTTGTTGATGGTTTTGGCGGGATCAACGAGGCGATTGCCGAAGCGGCGAGGCTGGCAAAGCTCGACCTGACGACGGTCAAGGCGGTTTATCTCGAGAAGCCGCCCAGCTTTGCCCAGTCGATTGCACAAATGATCGCAGGCGGCGAGCCCGAGGACGACAGCCAGCAGCCGGGTGATGTCCTGTCCACACTGACGCGCGTCCGCATGCTGATGCTGGGGCAAGCGGTGGCCGATGCGAAGTCGCTCGCGACGGGCGCTGCGGTCCAAGTCCGCTGCCTCGAATGTCCGGTCTCATCGGTGCCTGTGCGCACGGAATCACTCACTGAACTTTTTGTTGCTTGGATTAAAACATGATCAGCTTACGCGCTGCCACAACTGATGACGCGGCGGCCATTCTTGCCATTTATTCGCCTTATGTCGTGACCAACGCGGTTTCGTTTGAGACATCGCCGCCGCCGCTCAAGGACATGCGCGCACGAATTAAGGCGGCGGGTGATGTCCTGCCCTGGATCGTTGCGGTCGATGACGAAAGCGGGACAGTACTGGGCTATGCTTTTGCAAAGCCAGTGCGGCCTGGGCCAGCTTACCGGTTTGCGTGCGAGACGGCGTGCTATGTCGCAGGCGAGCTGGAAGGGCAGGGGATCCGCCGGACGCTTTACCAAAGCCTACTCGCGACGCTGACCGAGCAAAATTACACACAAGCCGTGTCGAACCTGACCATGCCCAATGACAAAGCGATTGTCCTGCACGAAGCCATCGGTTTCAAGCGCGCCGGGGTTTACCGTGAAGTTGCATTTAAAAATGGTCAGTGGATTGATGTCGGCCTGTGGCAGCGGTCACTGAGTGAACCGAATACGCCGCCGGATGAGGTGAAGTCGTTTGCCGAAGTCGGCGTGGTTCGGAGTTAAGTACAGCCAAGATTCTGAAATTGCTCTGCGCTCCGGACTTGATCCGGAGCCTTGGAGGAATGGATGCCGACCAAGTCGCAAAGCTCCGGGTCAAGCCCGGAGCACGAATTCCCATTTTCCAAATCGCTTTAGGGGCAGCTCGACCCCTTCCCCGCCACCAGATCGCGGCACTTTCCGTCAAATTCCCCCGTCGGCACGGTCAACCCAATCATCGCGGCCAGCGTCGGCGCAATGTCCACCGTGTCGATGCTGTTGGGCTGTTCGAACCCCGCCATCCCCTTGCGCCAGACGAGGATTGGCACGCGGCGGTCATAATCCCACGGGCTGCCATGTGTCGCGATATAGCTGCGTGCAGCGATGATTTCGGGGATGGGCGTGACCAGCGGTTTCAGCATCACGAGCAGATCGCCCGACCGGTCAGGATCGAACGAGGCACGAGCGCGTTCGGCCAGTGTCCATGTGTCGGGCGGCGTGGTGGCAAGCGGGGTTGCTTTCAATTCGTCCTTTGTGAAGACGGCGGCGACTTGCGGTTGCGCGGCATAGGTTTTTTTGACGCGCGCAATTGCTTCACTGCGCAGCGCTGCGGGGACTGACGACGAAATCCACAAATCACCCGTGACGTCCGCCGCTGCAAGCACGCCGCCGGCCAAGTTGAGCGATTTTGCCACATCCGTGCTGATCTTACCGGGATCGAAATTGACCCGCATCGCATCTGGCGCGGCATTTTCGTCATTGCGTTCAGGCGCGTCATGCCCGCCATGATCCGCGGTCAGTGTCACGACATAGTCTATCTTTGCGGCATCAAGCCGTTTGAACAGCGTTCCCAATTGCGCGTCGAGCGCCATCAGCTGGATGCACATTTCGCTGCCACCCGTGCCATAGGCATGGCCGACAAAATCAGTCGCCGAGGCGCCGATCGCGATCAGGTCGGTCGCCGCGCCTTGCCCCAATTTCATGTCAGCGATTATGTCGCCCGCTAAGCTGATCGTTGCCACATCGGGTTCGGGTGAGGAGCGATATTTGCTTTTGTCCCCGGCGTTGCGCGCGAACTGGCCGTTGCCAACGACCTTGACACCCGCAATCGTCACCGGGCGAGCCAGCGCGGCGCAGAGCGGCGATAGTTTCATCGGCATAACCGGTTTCGCAATTGCAGCGGTCAAATTGGCATTGGCACGGTCCACGACCGGTTTGGCTGCTTTCCCGCGCAAGGTTTCAAAGCTCATCGAATCCCGCTGGTTGAGGAACCAGATCGCATCGGTCTTGTGACCGCCCATCATAATCGCCGCGCGGTCCTTCCCCGCGACAGCCACGACACGTGATGCGGGATTCGCATCCTTCATCCGGTCGCCCAGCGTCGGCACTTTCAGATGGACGGCCGAAGGGACATAATCCGCCGAGCGGCTCGATTTGCCGAGTGTTTCGTCTTCGGCACAGTAAACGCCCTTGTCATCGCGGGCGATGCGTTGGTCGATCCAATTGTTCGCGATCACGCCCGCACGGCCCGAATGCACGCCGGTCAAAATGGTGGCATGACCGGGGCATGTTTCGGTCGCGGCGTGGCTTTGAAAGCCATTGGCAAAGACAGCGCCCTGACTCAGTCGTTTCAACCCGCCCGTGAAATGCGGTCGATATTCGTTGAACAAGTCGCTGGACAACTGGTCCACGGCAATGACGACGATCAGTTTCGGCTTGGTCGCAGTTTGGGCCGGGGCGACGCACGCGGTCGCGCTAAATAATGCGGCCAAAAATCCCGAGAAATGGCGGATCATCATTATCTCCGTTTCGAAAGCGGTAAGGTGTGTCTATTAGGCGCAAGAATATGGCTTTGTCTCGCTTCGTCGAATGCTGCGTCCGGATGATGACTCTTGTGCTGGCGCTGGTGGCAGTGCCGGCGTTGGCGCAGACGCATATTCAGCCGCGACTGGTGGCGGAAAGCAGCACGCCCGCGGCGGGGTCCAAAGTCACGATTGCCATTGATATGCACACTGAAAAGGGCTGGCATGGCTATTGGTCGAACCCCGGTGAGGCCGGGTTCCCACCGCGTTTGATATGGACTGTGCCCAAGGAAATCGCGGTCGGGACGCCTGCTTATCCGGTGCCGCAGACGCTGAAAGTCGCCGACCTGATGAACTATGTGTTCGATGGCGATCATGCGTTGCTGGTTGATCTGACGCTGTCAACCAGACTCGCGAAGGGCACCGTGTTGCCGATCAAACTCGATGCCGAATGGCTTGCCTGCACCGACGAGATTTGCGTGCCCGAAAAGGGGACGTTTTCGATCAATCTGACGGTCGGCGATGGCAAGCGTGACGGCGGCGCGGCAATTGACGGTTTCCGCGCGAAGCTACCTGCGCCATTGGGGGCGACCGCGATATCGGCACTGGGCAATGGGCAGTTGCGGTTGGCGATCCCCTTTCCGGCAGCCGCTGAGCTTGGGAAGCCACATTTTTTTCCGGCCGCTTCGGGCTTGCTGCTGGATGCCGCCGAGCAAAAGTTCAGCCGTAGCGCCGACACGCTGATCCTGAGCGTCGCCGCCCCCAAGGATGCGACGGGCCGCGTCGAAGGGGTGCTGGCACTGGGCAATGGTCGCGGGTTGTTGGTCAGCGCGGATGATGGGGCTGTGCGGCCCGACGGTGCGCCGATTGGGGACGCTGCGAAAGCAACAGGCATGACCGCGATTTTGCTCGCGATTGGTGGCGCGATTTTGGGTGGGTTGATCCTCAACATCATGCCCTGCGTGTTCCCCATCGTCAGCTTGAAGGCGCTTAGCCTCGCCCGTGCAGGCGGCGATGAACGTGCTGCAAAGCGCGAGGCGGTTGCTTATGCAGCGGGCGTGATGGTCACTTGTTTGGTGCTGGGGTCTCTGGTCCTCGGTCTCCGCGCAGCGGGGACGCAGGTTGGGTGGGCGTTCCAGCTTCAGGATCCGCGCATTGTGTTGTTGCTGTTGCTGCTTGCCACGGCGATCACGCTCAATCTTGCGGGCGTGTTCGAACTCCGCAGCTTCGGCGGCGGGCAGGGATTGGCCGATAGGGGTGGCGTGCAGGGATCATTCTGGACCGGTGTGCTGGCGGCGTTCGTTGCGACGCCATGCACAGGGCCGTTTATGGCAGCCGCCTTGGGCGCAGCGTTGGTATTGCCAGTGCCCGCCGCGCTTGGTGTGTTTGCGGGGCTCGGGCTGGGGCTGGCTCTGCCGTTCCTGCTTATTGGCTTCGTGCCTGCCCTCCGGCGACTGATGCCGAGACCCGGGCCGTGGATGGCGACTTTCCAGCGCATTCTAAGCATTCCGATGGCGCTGACGGTCGTCGCGCTCCAGTGGCTCGTTTACCGGCAACAGGGAAATATCGCGGGCGATTGGGCATTGGTTGCGGTCGTGGTGATCAGTGTTGCGGCGTTCTGGATGCATTTTCGTGAGAACGGTGAACGGCGCGTGGCGCTGGCAGTCGTCTTAGCAATGATCATCGGCGGTGGTGCAGCGGCGATCAAATATGACCGCATGAACGAAAACGCGGCGATGGCGGGCGTTGGCGAGCCTTTCACGGCCGAAAAACTCGCATTGCTCCGCGCGGGCGGCAAGCCGGTTTTTGTCTATTTCACTGCGGACTGGTGCCTGACCTGCAAGGTCAACGAGAAAAGCGCTATCGACACCCGAGTCGCGCAGGATGCGTTCAAGGCGGCGGGCGTCACGGTGCTGGTCGGCGACTGGACCGATGGCGACGCGGCGATCACGCGCTTTCTAAACGAACAAGGTGCATCGGGTGTGCCGCTGTATCTTTATTATCCTAAGGGTGGTGGTGAAGCGAAACAGTTGCCACAGATTTTGACGCCGGGGCTACTCGCCGGGCTTAGCTAAACGAATTGAGCGCAGCTTCCGCGACTTCGACACCCCATTCCTGCACGAAATGACCGGCTTCGGCGATGATCAAAGGGTCCGGGCAACCACGAATATTGGCGCGCAAGGCTTGCATGGCATCCACGCCGATAACGGGGTCCGCCGCGCCAATCGCCATGAAGCTCTGCCCCGCCCATTCATTCCGCCACCAATCGCTTGCCGCCCGGCTGATATGCGCGCCACCAGCATCGGGCGCGTTCGGGACCAGTTCGGGGAATTGTCGCACGCCCGCTTTGTACGTAACGTCGGGGTAGGGCGCGGCATAAGCAGCGGCTTCGGCGTCGGACAGGATCGACGTGCCACGCTTGAACAGCTCGGCGAGATCCATGTCAGGCTGCGAGCGGTTGAAGGCTTTCCATGCAAGGAAACCTGGCCCGAGGGGAGTCTCCCCGGTGGCGAGGCCAGTGTTCATGACAATCAACCGCTTGAACCGTTCGGCCATGAATGGCGGAATTGTCAGACCCAGCAGGCCGCCCCAATCTTGACAGACGAGCGTGATGTTTTGCAGGTCCATCGCAACGATGAAATCGACGAGCGATTGGCGGTGGAAATCGAAGCTATAGATATGCTGCTCAATCGGTTTGTCGCTCTTGCCAAAACCGAACAAGTCAGGGGCCAGTACGCGCCCAGCCTTTGCCAGCACCGGGATCATCTTGCGATAAAGATAGGACCAGCTCGGTTGGCCGTGGAGGCATAGGAACACCGCGTCGCCCGCACCCTCATCGAGATAGTGCATGCGTAGCCCATTGGCGTGGTCGAGATAATGCGGGGCGAAATCATAGCCCGGCAGGTTGGTGAACCGGTCGTCGGGCGTGCGCAGCGCGTTAATCGTCATTCGGTTTTCCTTTTGTAGACCCTGATCCCCCCAATCCATGTTTCATCAACCTTGGTCGCGCGGATTGCGGCCGGGGCGGCCATGAGGGGGTCTTGGTCGACAATGATGAAATCGGCGCGGAAACCTGGGGCAAGGCGGCCGATCTTGTCCTCTGCAAAGGATGCGTAGGCGGCGCCTGTCGTGAACCCAGCCAGCGCTTGCTCACGCGTCACGCGCTCTTGCGGTTGCCAGCCGCCGAAGGGCTCGCCCTTGGCATCCTCGCGGGTGATCGCGGCGGCGAGGCCCGGGAAGGGATTGGCGCTTTCAACGGGGACGTCGGAACCGAAAGCGAGGCGGCTGCCGACTTTCAGCATGGAAGCCCAAGCATAGGCTCCCACGAGCCGGGGCGGATCAAGCCTTGCCTCGGCCATCGTCCGGTCGCTGGTCTGATGCACGGGCTGCATCGAGGCGATGGTGCCGTTCTTGGCAAAGCGCGGGATGTCTGCGGGGTCGACAATCTGGGCATGTTCGATGCGCCAGCGCCGGTCGCCTTTGAAGGTCGGGGCCAGATCGTCAATTGCGTCGAGCACTTGCGCGTTTGCCTTGTCGCCAATCGCGTGGACCGCTGTCTGAAACCCATCCATTGCCGCGCGCGTCATCAAATTGCGCAGCTTGGCATCGTCGAGGAAGCATAATCCCGTCTGTGTCGACGCATCGGCATAGGGCCTTTTGAGGCACGCCCCACGTGAACCCAGCGCCCCGTCGCTGTAAATCTTGACGCCGCCCAGCCGCAGCCGGTCGCTATAAAGCCACGGCGTCGGTTCGCCCCCCGCGATGGTGAGGATCGGCTCGACCCCTGCGGCATAGCCAAAAATGCGGACCTGAAGGCGCCCGCCATCGCCCGCGCGGCGGAACGTGTTCCAGTCGGCAACACTCGTGCCCATGTCGGCAATCGCGGTAACGCCAAGCGCGATCAAGGTTTCTTGCGCTTTCAGGAAAGCGAGATCGTTTTCCTTAGAGAGCGGCGCGGGCACGAATTTCTGCACCAGCTCCGACGCTGCATCGACGAAGATGCCGTTTTCAATGCGTCCACCCGGCGGCGATTTGGTTACGGGTGTGACCCCGGCGGCTTTCATCGCGGCGGCATTGGCCCATCCGGCATGGCCGTCGACCCGCTCAAGCCAGATCGGCCGGTCGCTGATCCCGTCGAGATCAGCCGCGGTCGGAAAGCGGCCAAGGCCCCATTGCTCCTGATTCCATCCGCGCCCAAGTATCCAGCGGCGGTCCGGAAATTTTGCGGCATAGGCTGCAATTTTGGCTTTCGCATCGGCAAGGTTCGTCGCGCCCGAGAGATCGAGCGTTAGTGCTGCAAAGCCCAGCCCCATGACATGCCCATGCGCATCAATGAGGCCGGGCAGCAAAGTCCGCCCCTTTCCATCGAGCCGCCAATCAGGCTTAACCGGTGCCTTGTCGCCACGCTGGAGCAGCTTGCCGATTTTGCCGTCCGCCGTGACGGTCAGGCCGTTGAAACGAACGACCTTGCCGGCAGCGTCCAATGTGATGCCGTTGACGTTATCCACCCAGCCGTCGGCGAGGGCGGAGGTGGCGAGAAGGAGCGCGGCAAGCGCGAGAAGGCGTGTGATCATACGGGAACGATGGCAGAAAGCGCGAAGGGGGCAAAGAGGGAAGTGTTGACCCCATCCCTGTCACGCCCCACATGTAAGCTATGTTGATTGAAACCGAAACCACGCCGAACCCCTCGACGCTGAAATTCATGCCTGGGCGTAAAGTCATGGATATGGGCACGCGCGACTTTGCGACGCCAGAGGAGGCCGAAGCATCGCCGCTGGCTGAAGCCTTGTTCACGCTTGGCGATGTCGAGGGCGTGTTCTTCGGCTATGATTTTGTGTCGGTTACGGTCGGGCCGGGCAGCAACTGGGCGGATGTAAAGCCCGATGTCCTGTCGATCATGCTTGATCATTTCAGCGCGGAAATGCCGTTGTTCAAACCGGCTTCGGCATCGGGGATCGCAGTTGCGCCCGAACGTGCGTTTAACGACGATCCGGCGGATGCCGACATCATCGACCAGATTAAGGACTTGATCGAAACGCGCGTGCGCCCCGCGGTCGCCAATGATGGCGGCGACATCATCTATCAGGGGTTCAACAAAGGCACCGTTTTCCTGAAAATGCAGGGCGCTTGCGCTGGCTGTCCGTCATCGACCGCGACGTTGAAAGGCGGGATCGAGTCGCTGCTCAAGCATTATGTGCCCGAAGTGACCGAAGTTCTCGCTGTTTAAGGGATCCTGCATGACCACCCCGATCAACGACGCTGCGCTTGACCAGTTGTTCCGCGAAGCGCGCAGCTACAATGGTTATAGTGATGTGCCCGTCACGCGTGCGCAGATGGACGCCATCTGGGAAGTGATGAAATGGGGGCCGACGTCGGCGAACTGTTTGCCTGCGCGGCTGATTTGGTGCGAAAGTGCCGAGGCGAAGGGAAAGCTGGCGGCGCTGGCGATGCCTGCAAACGCAACAAAGATTATGAGCGCGCCCGTAACGGTGATCATCGGCATGGACATGGAGTTCTATGAACAGCTCCCTGAACTGTTCCCGCCTGCCGATGCGCGCAGCTGGTTTGTCGGTAATCAGCCGATGATCGATGCGACCGCGATGCGCAACTCTTCGCTTCAGGGTGCCTATTTTATCATGGCTGCGCGTGCACTGGGGCTCGACACCGGACCGATGTCTGGCTTTGACCAGCCGGGGGTTGATGCGGCGTTCTTTGGTGGCACAACAATCAAAACAAACTTCATCTCGACATTGGGCGTTGGCGATCCCTCAACGATCTTCGGTCGTCTGCCGCGTCCTGGCTTCGACCGTTTCAATACGGTTGTCTGAGCGTCCATGCGAACATTGGTGATCGAAACGGCGACGTCGGCCTGTTCGGTCGCTTTGTTTGATGACGATGCGCTGGTCGCCTACGATGCTGCTGTTGTCGGACGCGGGCATGCCGAGCGGTTGATGCCGATGATTGCGGCGCTGCCAAATGGTGGACGCGCTGAACGAATCTGGGTCGATTGTGGGCCGGGGAGCTTTACCGGCATCCGCGTCGGGATTGCGGCGGCGCGCGGGCTCGGCTTTGGCTGGGGTGTGTCGGTGCATGGCTTTTCGTCAATGGCGCTGATTGCGGCGGACTGGTTTGCGGCCAACGTCGGCAATGCTGTGACGGTCGTGATCGAAGGCGGCCACGGCGAGATGTTTGTGCAACCGTTTGCTCGACAGCCGTTCGGCCCGACGGCGGATTTGCAATCAATCCCAGCTGCCGACGTTCGCGTCATCGGTCCTCTGGCGGGTAACACCCCTCCCGATGCGCGTCATGCAATGTTGCTTGGCAGCGCGGATCAACCTGTCCGCCCAATCTATGGCCGTGGCCCTGATGCAAAGCCTGTCCTGAGCGGAGTCGAAGGGCCGATGGCGGCATGAGCGTCGTCATTGCGCGCGGCGGCGTTGATGATTTGCCTGCGATCATGCCGGTGATGACGCGCGCATTCTCACCTCAGTTCGGCGAAGCATGGACCGAATCACAGTGCCTAGGCGTGCTGGCAATGCCGGGCAGCGAGTTGATGGTTGCGCGCGACGGCGACCTTGTCGGTTTTGCTTTGTCACGCACAATCGTCGGTGAATGCGAACTGATGCTGCTTGCGGTTGCACCCGAGTCGCAGCAAAATGGAGTGGGGCGCGCGTTGTTGTCCACAATGATTTCCAACGCTCGCAGCTGTGGAGCTCGTATGATTTTCCTTGAAGTGAGACAAGGTAATCCGGCGATTACACTTTATTCTTTTGTCGGTTTTGCTGAAGTCGGAAGGCGTCGGGGATATTATCGTGGATCGAACGGCGAGAGCTTTGACGCATTAACCTATCGACTTGCCCTGTCGTAAAATTTGCACAACTTATTTCATTTTGCTTCAGTTAGGGCGTGAGCCCATGGTCTTTTGCGTCAATATCGCGTTCAAACCATTTAACATTTATTCGGGACACAACTTATGTCGGACAATAATGAAATGAATGAAACCTTCATCACTCTCACGGCGGATATTGTCGCTGCGCATGTTAGTAACAACAGCGTTGCCGTTAACGACCTGCCCACACTGATTTCGAACGTTCACACCGCGTTGGCGAGCCTTGGCACGCCAATTGTACCGGTTGTGGTAAAGCAAGAGCCAGCCGTTTCGATCCGGTCGTCGATCAAGCCCGATTTCATTGTTTGCCTCGAAGACGGCAAGAAGCTGAAGATGCTGAAGCGTCACTTGATGACGCATTATGGCATGACTCCCGATGATTATCGGGCAAAGTGGGGCCTTGCTTCGGACTATCCGATGGTCGCGCCCAACTACGCCGAACAGCGCCGGACGCTGGCCATGGCGATCGGTTTGGGTACAAAGCGCAAGCGCGGCCCGGCCAAGAAGTAATCTGAGGCTTTGCGGTGACGCAGGCTTTGCGCTAGCGTCACCGCATGCACCGACCCATTGATATCGAGGCGCTGTGCGCCGAAAAAGGCTTGCGCATCACTGAGCAGCGCAAAGTCATCGCTCGCGTCCTTTCCGAAGCGGATGATCACCCCGATGTGGAAGCGCTGCATGCACGGGCATCAGCGATTGACAAGGGCATTTCCATCGCGACTGTTTACCGCACTGTTCGCTTGTTCGAAGAGGCCGGTATTCTCGAACGGCATGATTTCGGCGATGGCCGCGCGCGTTATGAAGCAGCAGCTGAAGCGCACCATGATCATCTGATCAATGTCGAAACCGGCGAAGTGATCGAGTTCGTCGATCCCGAGCTGGAGGCGTTGCAGAAAGTCATTGCGGAAAAACTGGGCTATCGCCTCGTCGATCACCGTATGGAGCTTTATGGTGTCGCCCTCGACCGCAAGAGCTGAAGCGGCAGCGGGGCGACCGCCGCCGATACCGCTAATCGGATGGCTCCGGATATCGGCGCGCGGAGCGGCAATGATCCTCACGCTGTTACCGATGCTTTTCGGACACGGCTTGTGGCGATTGCTCCGTCAGTCCTCGCCATGGCCGCGCCTGTTTTTGCGCCAAATCGCGCGGATTGCAGGTGCACGGGTAACGCGGCACGGCATCGCTGTGCGCCGCGATGTCGTTTATGTTTCGAACCATATAAGCTGGATTGATATCATGGCCGTTGCGGGCGCGACGGGGACGGCGTTTGTGTCGAAAGCCGAGATCAAAACCGCGCCGATTGTCGGTTGGCTCGCTGATATGAACCGCACGGTCTATGTCTCGCGAGAGGACCGGACGGGCGTTGCCGAACAGATTAACCGGCTGCGCGATGCACTGGGTGAATGCTGGTCGATCACAATCTTCCCGGAAGGAACGACGAATGACGGGCGGACATTGCTGCGTTTCAAATCCTCGCTGCTCAAAATATTGGAGCCTGCGCCGTCGGGTGTCGTTGTTCAGCCGCTGATGCTCGATTATGGCTTGGTTGGTCCCGATATTTCGTGGCTTGGGCTCGAATCAGGTGTGAATAATGCCCTGCGTGTGCTGGCGCGGCGCGGAAACTTTCCGCTCCATATGCACTTTCTTGACCCCTTTTGGCCGCACGAGTTCGAAGGACGCAAAGCCATCGCCGCCGAAAGCCAGCGCCGCATTGCTGCCGCCCTTGAGGCCGCCATCGGCACGCAGGTCAGTGAATTTGTTGGGCATGACCATTGGGCGAACGGCGCAGGCACGCTATAGGCCCGCTGCATGACTGCCCGACCGCAAACTTTCCATGTCAAATCCTTTGGCTGCCAGATGAACGTCTATGATGGCGAGCGCATGGGCGAATTGCTTGGCGCGGACGGGATGGTCGCCGCAGCAAGCGAAGCGGAAGCAGACCTTGTTGTCCTCAACACCTGCCACATTCGCGAGCGCGCCGTGCACCGGGTTTATTCGGAAATCGGGACGCTCCGCCGCGAGGATGGCAGCCGCCCGATGATCGCCGTGGCCGGCTGCGTTGCCCAAGCCGAAGGGGCCGAAGTCAGCCGCCGCGCGCGCGAGGTTGATATTGTCGTCGGCCCACAAGCCTATCACCGCCTGCCGCAGCTTGTTGCGCAGGCCGTGGCAGGCGTTCGTGCCATCGACACTGACATGCCGATTGAAACCAAATTCGGCGCGCTGCCGCCGCGTGGCGTGCAAAAGGTGTCGGCATTCCTGACCGTGCAGGAAGGGTGCGACAAATTCTGCACCTATTGCGTCGTGCCCTATACGCGCGGGGCCGAAGTCTCGCGGCCGTTCGATGCGATCATTGACGAAGCCAAGGCGCTGATCTCGGGCGGTGCGAAGGAAATCACGCTGCTGGGTCAAAATGTGAATGCTTGGGAGCATGACGGGCGCGGCCTGCATGACCTTATCATCGCGCTCGACAAGCTACCGGACCTCCACCGCATCCGTTACATGACCAGCCACCCCAATGACATGCGTGATGGCCTGATCGAGGCGCACCGCGACGTTGAAAAGTTGATGCCCTATCTGCACTTGCCGGTGCAGTCGGGGAGCGATCCCATCCTGAAAGAGATGAACCGCAGCCATTCGCGCGACAGCTATTTGCGGTTGCTTGACCGGGTACGTGCGGCGCGGCCCGACGTGGCGTTGTCAGGCGATTTCATTGTCGGCTTTCCCGGTGAAAGCGACGCCGATTTCGAAGCAACGCTCAGCATTGTGCGCGAGGTCGGCTACGCACAGGCCTATAGCTTTGCCTATTCCCCGCGGCCCGGCACCCCAGCTGCGACGATGGACGGGCAAATCCCGAAGGACGTGATGAACGCACGCCTGCAAGCGCTTCAGGGCGAAATCAATAATTGCCAGCAGGTGTTTAACGAAGCGAGCGTCGGCACGCGGACGAGCATCCTTCTCGAACGGCGCGGCAAGCTACTCAATCAATTCATCGGTAAATCGCCTTGGCTGCAATCGGTCCATATCGTTGGCGACGACTTTGCGATTGGCGATGTGGTTCAGGTTGAACTTGTCGCGGCGGGGCCGAATAGCATGACTGGAAATGCTGTGTTGCCCCATTTTGGAGCGGTTGCAGCCTGACGTTGTGAACTTTCACACTGACTTTTTGACGTCACATCTCTGACGCGGGCTCGCAATTTTAGCGGGACATAGGCGCAGCTTACCAATTGGGGCTCCGCATCATGAAACACCATCTCGCCAGCATCTTTCTCGTCGCATCAATCGCCACGCCAGCGAGCGCCGCGACACTTCAAGTCATTTCGGGTCCGACCGGGCAGCGGGCGATCACAATCGAAGCCTTTGGTCCTGTTGGGCAAAGTTTCACAGCCTTCGATACGACGATCAGCTCGGTCGGTTTTCAGTTTCAGGCGCTGAACCCGACAGCGGCGAATACGTCAATCAACCTGTCATTGCGGACCGGGTCTTCGCTGACCGGGACGTCATTGTTCAACACGAGTTTTACATTGCCGCTGTCGATCAACGGCCGCACATCGACATGGTTTGATGTCGTCGTGCCCAACTGGTTGGTAACGACCGGCCAGACCTACACGATGGTGATGGCTAATACCGGGGGTAACTTCCGTAACGCGGTTGTGCTGGGCCCAGAAATCAACATTAACAATGGTCAGGTTTTAGGCGGCGATGCCTATACTAGCGGCACGGCGCTGTTCGCGACGCAACCTTATCAAGGCTTCTGCCTTCAGTCGGGCATTTGCGACCTGAATTTCCGCATCACAGCAACGACGCCGCAGCAAGGCGCGATTCCCGAGCCCGCAACCTGGGCCATGCTGGTCAGCGGTTTCGGCATTGCCGGTGCGGCGCTTCGGTCATTCAAGCGCCGCCGTGTACTCACCGCCTAAATTCATTTTTAAAGGACCAAAACGATGAAACTTCATTCAGCCCTTTTGATCGGCGCTTTGGCGATTGCTCCAACTGCCGCGCTTGCCGATGGCAGCACACCACTCTCGCCGTTTGTCCTGACCACCAACAGCTATGCGCAGAATTTCGATACGCTGGCGACAATCGGCACCAGCAACAGCTTGCCTGCAGGATTCCAAGTTGTTGAACTCGGGACAGGCAGCGCGGCGGATGGTTTTTTTGCGGCGGGTACGGGCAGTTCCAACGCTGGAAACAGCTACAGCTTTGGTGCGACCGGCTCGACTGATCGCGCGCTGGGCAGCCTCGCGAGCGCGGGCGTCAGTACTGTCTATCTTGGCGGCATCTTTACGAACGGCCTTGCGGCGACCATCACGTCAATCGCCATTGCTTTCGGTGGTGAACAATGGCGTGCGGGCACATCAAGCGATGACCGGCTGGCGTTCGAATTTTCGCTGAACGCAACCGCACTCAACAATGGGACGTGGACGGCGTTCAGCGCGCTCGATTTTCTGCCAATCGTGCTGACCGGCGACGTTGCGACGAACGGTAACGCCACGTTCACACCGGTATCATCGACGTTGATGGGTTTGAACATCGCCAACGGTGCCAACTTCGGGTTCCGCTGGGTTGATGTAAATTCAACCGGCAACGATCACGGGCTGGCAATCGAAAATCTGACGATCAACGCGCGGACAGCGAACAACAATGCTGTACCTGAACCCGGCACATGGGCGCTGATGCTCGCGGGCTTTGGTATCGTGGGTTATTCGCTGCGCCGGTCGATGCAACGCACGTTTTCGGTCGCATAGGGCGGTTTCCCGCTTGCGTCCCCTGCTGCTTCTGGCATGCTCAACGGCATGATCAAATGTATCGCTGTGCTCCGTAAACGGTCGGTCTTTCGTGGCTAAAAAACAGACGCAGGCCGAAGCCGGTGATCGAAGTCGATTGGAAGTCGTGTTCGACAAGCCCCAATTGCTCGGGCGTTTGTTTGGCGAGTTCGATCAGAACCTTGTTGCCATCGAAAACCGGCTCGGCGTTTATATTGCGGCACGCGGCAACAAGCTGCAGATTGAGGGCGAGGCCGAAGCGACAGCGCGTGCCCGCGATGTCCTGACGGGTCTTTATACCCGGATTATTCAGGGGCAGGATATTGATGCAGGTGCCGTCGATGCTGTGATTGCCATGGCCTCCGAACCCACACTCGATGGCATTATTCGGCACGATGTTGCCGAACCGCCCAGCGTGATGATTCGTACACGCAAGAAGACGATTGTCCCGCGCTCGGCGACACAGATCCGCTACATGGAATCGCTCAACCGCCACGATATCATTTTCGCGCTCGGGCCGGCAGGGACAGGGAAGACCTATCTGGCGGTGGCGCAGGCGGTGGCGCAGCTGATCACGGGCAGCGTTGACCGCCTGATCCTCTCGCGTCCCGCCGTCGAAGCGGGCGAGCGGTTAGGGTTCTTGCCCGGCGATATGAAAGAAAAGGTCGATCCTTATCTCCGGCCTATTTACGACGCGCTTTACGATTGCTTGCCCACCGAGCAGGTCGAGCGGCGGATCGCCTCGGGTGAAATCGAAATCGCGCCCATTGCATTCATGCGTGGCCGGACGCTGGCCGACTCCTTCATTATTCTGGACGAAGCACAGAATACGACACCCGCTCAGATGAAGATGTTCCTCACACGTTTTGGCCAGAACAGCAGGATGGTTGTGTGCGGCGATCCCAAGCAGAGCGATTTGCCACAGGGACATTTGTCGGGGCTGAACGATGCTGTTAGCAAGCTCGAAGGTGTCGAAGGCATTGACATGGTCCGGTTTGGTGTCGGCGATGTCGTGCGGCATCCGGTGGTTGGTCGGATTGTTCAGGCGTATGAGGGCTCAGCCGCTTAACCCATGCTTGAACTCGCGCTGCTCCATGAAACGCCTTGGCCGCAGGGTGATTGGGTGGGGTTGGCCGAACGTGCGGCGGGCAAAACCATCGCCGCCACGTCCCATGTGGACCTCATCACCACCCCCGCGACTATCGAAATCTCGATCCGCCTTGCGTCCGACGACGAAGTCCAAACCCTCAACCGCCAATATCGCGATCAAGACAAGCCAACCAATGTGCTTTCGTTCCCGATGGTCCAAGCTGATCTGATCGACACCCTTAGCAATACTGATGATGGTGAAGTTTTACTCGGTGACATCGTCCTTGCTCATGAAACATGCGCGCGCGAGGCAAATGAGCGTGGTGTCCCCCTGAAAGATCATGCCGCACATCTTATTGTGCACGGCGTTCTCCATCTGCTAGGCTATGACCATATGAATGACGCCGAAGCCGAAGCGATGGAAGCAATCGAGCGCAACATTATGGCGGCGCTTGGGCTGCACGATCCCTATACAATCGAGGACTGACTCCGAAAAATGAAAGAAGGCGAGAGTAGAAGCAGCTCGACTGTCTCTGGGGGATTGCTGGGCAATCTGCGCGCGATGCTTTTTGGTGATACCAGCGAACCAACGCTGCGCGACCAGATTGAGGAAGTCATTGCCGACCATGAAGAGGAGTCCGGCCCCGATGCCGAAGGCGACCTGACGCCGGTTGAGCGCCAGATGGTCCGCAATCTACTCCATTTCGGCGAGTGCACAGTTGACGATGTCGCGGTCCAGCGCAGCGACATCATTGCGGTGCCCGAAACAATCACCTTCGACGCCCTCGTCGCGCAATTTGCCGATGCGGGGCACAGTCGTTTGCCTGTTTACCGCGAAAGCCTCGACGTCGTGACCGGCATGATCCACATTAAGGATGTATTCGCGATTCTGGCCCAAGGCGGAAAGTCGCCCGCCGACATCGCGGGCCTGATCCGCCAGCCGCTTTACGTGCCGCAGTCGATGGGCGTGCTCGATCTGCTGACCGAAATGAAAGCCAAGCGCGTCCACCTCGCCATTGTCATTGACGAATATTCGGGGACCGAAGGGCTGGTGACCATCGAGGATCTTGTCGAGGAAATCGTTGGGGATATCGAGGATGAGCATGATGACGCGCCCGAAGCGTTGATCATCCCGCTTGATAACGGCATGTGGGAAGCCGATGCGCGCGCCGAACTCGACGATGTTGCGACCATCATCGACGCGCGGTTGGCCGAGATTGACGAGGATGTCGATACGATTGGCGGCCTTGCCTTTGTGTTGGCAGGGCATGTGCCACAACCGGGCGAGATCCTCACGCATGACAGCGGCTGGCAAATTGAAGTGACCGAGGGGGATGCGCGGCGCGCAACGCGGGTGCGGTTGCATCCGCCGGTTCGTGTAGAAGAGGAAGCATAAGCGGTGCGGGCACGTTGGTTGATTATTGTGGCGCTGCTTGCGCTTGTGGCGGGTGGGTTCTGGTATTTGTTCGGGCGTGCTGACGTGGCGCGGTTGCCCGTCGAAGCGGTTTCGGGCGCAAAGCCAAAGATCACTGATCCGCGCATCCAGAAAATTCCGACAATCAAGATCGCCGAAGTGGTCGGGTGGCAAGGCAATGCTGCGCCCACCCCCGCGGCGGGCATGAAAGTCACGGCCTTTGCCGATAAGCTCGATCATCCGCGCTGGCTTTATGAACTGCCCAATGGCGATGTATTGGTTGCCGAGAGCAATTCACCGCCACGGCGGAAGGACGGCATTGCCGATTATGTCATGGGCTGGTTCATGGGTCGCGCAGGTGCCGGCGGGCCGTCGGCGAACCGGATCACGCTTTTGCGCGACACCGACGCCGATGGCATGGCTGATGTCCGTTCGGTGTTTTTGAAGGGTTTGAATTCGCCTTTCGGCATGGCCCTCGTCGGCAACCGGCTGTTCATCGGCAACCATGATGCCGTGGTCGAAGTGCCGTATAAGGAAGGTGATACGGTGATTACCGCGAAGCCGGCCGAACTCGTTAAACTCCCCGGCGGCGGCAATCACTGGTCGAAAAACATCATCGCCAGTGAAGACGGGCAATTGCTCTATGTCGCGGTGGGCTCGGCGTCGAACATCGGCGAACGCGGGATGGAGGCAGAGGATCATCGTG
This sequence comes from Sphingomonas sp., assembly GCA_031369985.1. Classification (GTDB taxonomy): domain Bacteria; phylum Pseudomonadota; class Alphaproteobacteria; order Sphingomonadales; family Sphingomonadaceae; genus Sphingomonas_O. The sequence continues at coordinate 20,665 of JANMPU010000033.1, forward strand.
CCAATATTCTCGAAGTCTCGATCCCTGCGAAAACAATGCGCATTTATGCAGCAGGCCTGCGCAATCCGGTTGGCATGGCGTGGGAACCGACGAGCAAGGCGCTGTGGACTGCTGTTAACGAACGCGACATGCTCGGCTCCGACCTTGCCCCTGACTATATGGCGCGTGTCGAATTCGGCGGATTCTATGGCTGGCCCTACAGCTATTGGGGCGGATACGAGGATAGCCGCGTCGAGCCACGTCCCGATCTGTTGCAGTATACCAAACGCCCCGATTATGCGCTCGGGCCGCATACAGCGTCCTTGGGGCTGGCGTTCGGATCGGTCGGCGGGTTCAAGAACGGGATGTTTGTGGGACAGCACGGTTCGTGGAACCGCGTTCCCGTTTCGGGTTACAAAGTAGTCTTTGTCTCCTTCGCCGCAAATGGCTTCCCCAATGGCGCGATGCAGGACGTTCTGACCGGCTTTTTGACGAAAGACGGGAAAGCACAGGGGCGCCCAGTTGGCGTGATTGTCGACAAAACGGGTGGGCTGCTGGTCGCGGACGATGCCGGCAACCGCTTGTGGCGGGTCAGCGCAGCGCCGACCACCGCGGCGCGATGATTGCATCACCGCAATTCGAGTTTGACGATTTTTTCTGGAGTGCCGACGTTCAACTGCCAAGCTGGGTGGGGTTTCGGGATGCGAGCCTTGCTTATGGCGGCCTCACCGACAAAAGTTCCGACGGCACCATTTGCCTGACCTATGCGCCAGAGGGGCGCGACGATGCCCCGCTGAACAGTGACGAACTGGCGCAAGTCCGGTGGTTTCTCGATCACGAGGCCGCCGTTGCCGATGCATTACTGACGGGACTTCTCGCGGCCTTTCCCGCGCTTCGGGAAAGCTATGATTGTTACAAGGCGCAGGAAATGGAGGATTATATGCCGCCCGTTTCTGCACCCGATGGTTTTCGTCGGCTGATTGGCTTGAACAGCGTGAACATCCACCCGATCATGAAGACGGATACGCCCTATCTGGGTTTTGAATTTGGCTGCGAATGGGATCAGGAGCACGGTCTCGGCATCCTGATGCATGGCACCCGCTTCGTCGAAGTCGGCGGGGCGGATATGGCAATTTTGCTGTGGGTTGCGAAACGCGACTTTAACGCCAACTAAGCAACTGCGTGTAGCTTCACCGTTTCGAGTGGGCGGATATCTTCGGCATGCGCCCAGCACAAATCTTTCAGGCCCAGCACACGGCCATCATGCGACAGGATATCGATGGCGCGGATCGGCTGATGGTCGCGTTCATCGACCAGCACTGGTGTTGACGGCACGCCCGATTCCCATTTCTCGCCCCATTGACGAAGCGCCAACATTGCGGGGAGCAGTTCAGCACCCTTTTGCGTGAGGCAATATTCCACTTTGCGCCGGTCATCGGCCATGGACTCGCGCGACAATATGCCGTGATCGACCAAGCGACCGAGGCGGTTGGCGAGGATGTTACGGGCAATCCCAAGCGTCGATTGAAATTCCTCGAAATGATGCAACCCGTTGAACGCGGCGCGCAAAATCAGAAATGACCAGCGTTCACCCATCGCTTCGAGCGCGGCGGGGAGCGCACAATCGGCAAGCTCCCGCAGATTTTCTTTTAGCATACCCATTCTGTCGGTCAGCCTATCGATTTTTCGCTGACATGCAAATGTCATATAAGTTTTCTGTTGCAACTTAAAACTTATATTAGTAGGTAGTGATTCGCAACCTAATAACAAGGAGCCTCGTCATGGTTCGGATTACGTCGATATTTCTCGCCACTGCCCTAACGCTTTCGGTGGGCGCTGCCATTGAACCCGCGCAGGCTCAGTCGCCTGCCTACCGCGCCGTGCCCGCAACCGCCGTCGCATCGGCGGACGCGGTCATCGCTGACGGCGTCCTGTGGCGCTGTGGTGCCGAAGGCTGCGTGGCGACCAATGCGACGTCGCGCCCCGCCATTGTTTGCGCTCAGGCCGCACGTAAGGTCGGTAAGCTAGCCAGCTTCAGCGTGGGCACCAAGCCGTTCGACGAAGCTGCACTCGCCAAGTGCAACGCAAAAGCCAAAGGCTAAGGCCTTACCAAAGCGCATCGCGCCAGGGCCCTCTCCCTCAACCCCGGCCGACCACCGGACCCGGATGCGAACAGCGTCCGGGTCCGTTTTTATTTGCGAACCCTTCGCAAAAGGATTGACGTTGCGAACGACTCTCATTAGCGAACCTCTCATCAAAGGGGTATCCGATGTCGTTTTCATTTCGCGCTGCACTGCTTTCCGCTGTTGCCTTTGCCGCTCCAGCCGTCGCAGCTGATGCAGATGCAGACGCCGAAAATAACCGCACCATTGTCGTCACCGGCACGCGCGATCACGGGTCAAGTGCCTCAAAAACCGGAACCTTGGCGCGTGATATCCCGGCTAGTGTCCAAACGGTATCGAAGGAAATCGTGGCGGATCAAGGCGCACTCGTTCTGAACGAAGTCGTCCGCAACGTATCGGGCGTCCAACCGATTTACGGCGGTGGCTATGGCTATGCTGATAATTATGTCATCCGTGGTCTGCGCATGAAATTCCTTCGCGATGGCGTCGCCGACGGCCCGACATTTGTCGGCTATGCGCGATCGTTTTCGGATGTTGAACGCGTTGAAGTGCTGAAAGGGCCGGGCTCGGCAATCTATGGCCGCTCAGAACCCGGCGGCACAATCAATCTCATCACGAAACAACCGAGCTTCACGCCGCTCGCCAATGTCTCGCTGACCGCCGGATCGCGCAACACATATTCGGTGCAGGGCGACATTAGCGGCCCCTTGGGTGCGACGCTCGCCGTGCGCGGCACCGGCGAATATTCGATCAGCGACGGTATTCGCGGGCTTAGCAAGGACATCGCCACCGGCGCAGTCGCCTTGTCGTGGAATGTTGTCGAGGGGCATCAATTGACGGCGAAAGGTGAGATTTACGAACAGCGTTTCGTGGTCGACAATTTTGGCATTCCCGCCGACCTTACTGGCAAACCGGTCGCAGTCGATTTCGCCACGCGCTATTATAATCCCGATAATTTTGTTGCTCAGAACATTCGGCGGTTCACGCTCGGGTATAAGGGCGACATCACGGACAATCTGGCACTGCGTGCCACCTATCGCATTGATGACCGCGATCTCGATTTTCGCCGCAATGCTGGGTTTACGCTGAATGCGACGGGACAAATTTCATCGACCACCCAGCGCAATCATGACGATGACAGCACATTCCAGATCGGCCAGATTGAGGCCGTGCTCGACACGGATTTTGGTGGCATCAAAGGAAAGACGCTGATCGGCTATGAGCATCAGCGTGACCGGTTTTCGACAATCCGCCGCGAATTCACTTTTACAAATATCCAGAATATCCTCGCGCCGTCGCCGCGCCCCAATGCCGCGGGCCTGACGGCGCGGTTGATTTTTGACCGCGACCTGAAAGCCGATACCAACTCGCTCTACATCCAGCATGAAGCAGCGATTGGCGACATGGTCAAAATACGTGGCGGTTACCGTTTTGATTTCGCCAAGTATAGTGATGTCGGCGTCTCGACCGCGACGCCGGTGGCGGGGCAAGCAGGGCCAATCAACCGGCAATTCAACGAAACGCTGGGCTCGGGCCAGATCGGTATCGTCGTTCAACCGACATCCACGATTTCATTCTATGGCGGCTATTCGACCGGAGAATTCGTGAATATCCAGACGGAATCGACCGCGCTGACGGGCGAACCCGAATCGTCGAACCAAATCGAAGTCGGCGCGAAGTGGGATATCATCCCGAATAAACTCAACCTCAACATCGCCGCGTTCAAGATCAAGCGGCGCAATTATAACATCACGCTGACGCCGGGGGCCGCGCCGGTGCCGTTGGGTGCACAGGATGCGCGCGGATTTGAGATCGACTTGAATGGTGAAATTACGCCGGGGCTGAAGCTCATCGCGAACTACGCTTTTCTCGATGCGACCAACGTCTCACGTGAAATCGCGACGACGTTTGGCGGCACGCCTTTTGCTGTGACCAAGTCAATTTTTGGCTTGTTTCCCGCGGCGGCAGTCAAGCATTCGGGATCAGTCTGGGCAACGTATGACTTGCCAATTGGGCTGGGCATTGGCGCAGGAATCACAGCGAAAGGCGCGTCGTTCGCCGACACCGCCAATGCGATCCGCATTCCGGGCTACACCATTGGCAACGCCGCGCTTTACTGGCGGCAACCCAAATATGAAATCGCACTTAATGTGAAGAATGTGACCAACGAACGATATTTTGAAAACCCGACATTTGCGGGCGGTTTGCCGGGTGATCCGCGCACCGTCCTCCTGACGTTCAAGGCGAAGATGTGATGATGAAGTTGATGGTTGGTATTGTGGCGATGCTTGGGGCGTCGCCAGCAAGCGCGCATTATCTGTGGATCGAACAACCCGCACTGGGGAACGCCATCATTCACTTCGGCGAGTTTAACGAAGGTGTAATTGAAAAATCACCGGGCCGCATGGATGAAATGCCGTCAATAGAGGCGTTTGCGGGTGACAAGCCGCTGACTGTTACGAAGCAAGCGACGCAGTATCTGCTATCGGCGCCCACGGGCAAAACGACCCTGACGGCGCGCGAAGACGATTATGTCGTGAAGGATTGGACAGCGAGCGGCATTGGCATTGCCAAACCGATCTATTACGCCCGTTTCGGGCCGGGCAGTGCGGGTTCAGCCCCGACGCTTGATCTGGATATCATTCCGGCGGCGGATGGCAAATCGGTGCAAGTCTGGTTGCGCGGCAAGGCTTTAGCGGGTGCGACGGTTGCACTTCATGCCCGCAATGGATGGTCGAAATCGGACAAGGCCAACGCAGAAGGCCGAATGGCAATCGCCATGCCGTGGCGCGGTCAATATGTTGTCGAAGTCATCCACGCCGAAAAGCAGCCGGGTGTGTTTGCGGGCAAATCCTATGATGTGATCCGTCACCGTGCGACGTTGACGATGATCCAGCTGAAAGGTGCGCCGACGTTCGCAGTTGCGCCGCCCGCACACCACGATTAGGCGGCCGTCGCTATGGCACTTAATCAATCCGGTCTGTTGTTCCTACCAAAGGGGTGGCAGCGTGTGGTCGTCCTCCAATGGCTGAAACGCATCCATGCGTGGACCGGCTTTTGGGGGGCATTACTGTTTTTGTTGCTCGGCGTGAGTGGCTTCCTGCTCAACCACCGCAACATCCTGAAAATTGAGACTGCCAAGCCCGTTGAGGTTTCGAACATAGATGTTGCTGTTCGCCCCGGCCAGTTCGCTGATGCCGATGCGATGGGCAAATGGGCGCAAGCAACCTTGGCACTCCCCGTCGAAGGCCGGGAACCGCCCGTCGAGCGGAGCAAGAAAAAGCCCGACGAACGCTTCATGGGCAAGGTGTTGCCGCGGGCCGAGAAATGGACGCGGACGTTCATGCTGCCCGATACGAAAGTGACCGTCGATTACGTCCCCGGCGCACCGAATGTGACCGTGAAGCGCGAAGATTCGGGCCTGCTGGCGACGATCAAGAATTTGCATAAAGGGACGGGTATCGGCGTCGCATGGGTGCTGTTGATTGATACGATTGCGGGTGCGTTGATCGCGATGAGCCTAACCGGATTTCTGCTGTGGACACGGTTGCACGGATCACGTCTGGTCGCGGGCGGCATTGCGGCAGGCAGCCTCACTTGGGCCGCCGTCGCCACTTGGCCCTTCTTCGCCGCCTAACGTGCCAGCAGCACCCGCGCCTGTCCAGCTATCTGCGCCAGCATAGCGCCCGAGGGCACCGCGACCATCCGAGCGCGATCAATGAGCGCGCGGAACTGGGCGATGCGCGGGGCTTGGGCTTCGAGCCATTTGGCGACCCGCGTCTCAGGGTCCTTTGCATCACGCGCCAGAAACTCGAGGCGGATCGTTTCGAAATCGCGGGCGAGGCCAGAGATCAGCAGCCGTTCCCACGGGTCAGTCGGGGATTGACGCATCGCCACACCTTGTGCCCAGTCGAGGCCCAGTGCTGCGCCAAGCGTTACAAATGCGCGGGTGAGTTCGAGTTCGTCGGTCCCGGTCTTGTTGCCCAACGCGGAAAGACCGATTGCCCCATCCATTTCGGCAAGCCGCACAACTTTGTCGACCAGCTTCGACGGCGCACCTGCTTCGCCCAGACGACGGGCAAAGTCGCTCGCCTGCGCTCGGGATTCTTCCTGTAACAAGCCATCAAGTTGTGCCGCTAGCCGCGACACGCCGGGAATCAATGCAGCGATGGTATCGCCCACCGAACGCCCTACGACCGCATTGCGCAACAAGTCCGCCATTTGTGCGCGCGCTTCCATTGCGACTTGTTCGAACAGCATCAGCCGCGCGCCTTCGGTAACGTCGGCATCGTCAATCGCATCCCACAACGGGCGCAGATTGTAGAGCCGCTCGACAATCACGAACGAGGCGGCAATGTCGCCTAGCGCCGCGCCTTCCTCCTCCGCCAGTTCGAACGGATGGATCAGGCCGAGGCGATTGATCAGGCGGTTGGCGGTCTTGGTCGCAACGATTTCGCCGCGGAGTTGGTGGCTCTCGATGGCCGCACGGTGTTTTTTCGCCATCGCGGGCGGGAATGCGGCAAGCAGATCGTCGATCATCGCTGGATCGCGCGCCACGTCGCTGTCCTCAATGGCGGCTTGCAGCGCGAGTTTGGCCGTCGACAAGAGAACCGACAATTCAGGCCGCGTGAGGCCAAGGCCGTCCTGTGCGCGCCGCACGAGGATGTCGTTCGGGGCCAGCCCCTCCACCGCGCGGTCGAGTTTCTTCGACGCCTCGAATGTCTCAATCAAACGGATATGCGACGGCATTGCATTCGCGCCGCCCCGCTGGGCGATCGACAGCGCCAGCGTTTGGAGGCGGTTATCTTCAAGTACGAGGCCCGCAACCGCATCAGTCATTTTCGCAAGCAGCTTGTTGCGGTTCGGCATCGTCAACACGCCTGCCGCGACGTCGGCGTTGAGCGCAATCTTGATGTTGACCTCGTTATCCGAACAATCGACGCCCGCCGAATTGTCGATAAAATCAGTGTTGATTCGCCCGCCGCGCAGGCCGAACGCGATGCGCGCGGCTTGGGTGACGCCGAGGTTCGCGCCTTCGCCAATCACCTTCGCGCGCAATTCCTCGGCATTGACGCGCAATCCGTCATTGGCTGGATCGCCGACCGCGCCATGTGCTTCGCTTGCAGCCTTCACATAAGTGCCGATGCCGCCGAACCACATAAGATCGGCGGGGCTTCTGAGGATTGCGGTGATCAGCGCCCCCGGTTCGAATTCGGCTGCGTCCGTGCCGAGGACAGCGCGCGCTTCCTTCGACAATTTGATCGACTTTTCGGACCGCGCAAACACGCCGCCCCCTTTCGAAATCAGGCTCGGATCATAATCAGCCCACGAAGACCGGGGCAGGGCAAACATCCGTGCGCGCTCGTCCCAGCTTTTCGCCGGATCGGGATCGGGATCGAGGAAGATGTGGCGATGGTCGAACGCCGCGACGATCTTGAGCGATTTCGACAGCAGCATGCCATTGCCAAAAACGTCGCCCGACATATCGCCGCAGCCGACGACGCGGACGGGTTCTCTTTGCACGTCAACGCCCGCTTCGGCGAAGTGGCGGCGGACGGAGAGCCATGCGCCTTTCGCGGTGATGCCCATGGCCTTATGATCATAACCAACCGATCCTCCGGATGCGAAAGCGTCGCCCAGCCAGAACCCGCGTTCGAGCGCGATGGCGTTGGCGACGTCGCTGAAAGTCGCGGTGCCCTTGTCCGCTGCGACCACAAAATACGGGTCTTCGCCGTCATGGATGACGACTTGCGGCGGATGCACGACTTTGCCGTCGACGATATTGTCAGTGATCGACAGCAGCGTGCGGATAAAAATGCGGTAGCTTTCGGTTCCTTCGGCCAACCACGCCGCGCGGTCGGCAGCGGGATCGGGAAGGAATTTGGGATAGAAGCCGCCCTTGGCGCCTGTCGGGACAATGACAGCATTTTTGACGCGCTGCGCTTTCATCAGGCCCAATATCTCGGTGCGGAAATCGTCCCGCCGGTCGGACCAGCGCAAGCCGCCGCGCGCAACGGGTCCGGCACGCAAATGAATGCCTTCGAGCCGCGGTGAGTAAACCCAGATTTCACGCCACGGCACCGGTGCGGGGAGGCCCGGGACGAGCGAACTATCGAACTTGAACGCGAGCGCCTCCTTCGCGGCAGGCGCATAGAAGTTGGTCCGCAAGGTCGCGCGCACCACCCCACGCAGACGGCGCAATATGCGGTCATCGTCAATCGCGGACACGACCGTCAGCCCGCGCTCGATGTGCCGCTCGGCTTCGTCGGCCTTCGTCCGCGACGACGCGTCATGCTTTGCCGCGAAAAGGGCAACGATGGACCGCGCAAGGCCCGGCTGACGCCGTAAGGCATCAACCACCGTGGTAAGGCCATACGCCATCCCCGTCTGGCGCAAATAACGAAACAGTGCGCGGAACAGGATGATATCACGCGGGCCAAGGTCGGCGGCAATGAGCAGATCATTGAACCGGTCATCCTCCGCCACGCCCGCGACGGTCGCGGCAATCGCGGCTTCAATGGTCTCGGCGCGCGACAGGACCGACTTCGCATCCCCCTGCGGCAAGTCGAGCACGAAACGGTGCATATGACCCAGACCGCCGTCGAGGATAGTCGACATCTCTTCAACGACGCGAAACCCGAAATTTTCAAGCGCAGGGACCGTGTCAGACAGCGTGACCGCCTCAAGGCTGTAGAGCTTCAACCGCACCTGCTGCGGCCCATCTTCGGCATTGCGATAGAGTCGCACATTGCGCGCATCGGCGTTGGTCAGCCCATGGATACGCAAGATATCAAGCGCTGCTTCGTCTGCCCCAGCGCCATTGCGATAGGGCAGGGGGAACGCGCCCGCATAACGGATCGCCAGCCGCGCCGCGCGTCCACTGTCGCCCAGTTTGGCAAGGCTCGCCTCGACAGAAGGTTCCCACCCGCGCACCATCGCTTCAATTTGCGTCCGCAATGCGTCGGCATCGGGATCGCGCCCCGACTGGCGTCGGTCAAAGGTATAGCGGATGAGCGCAACCCCGCTGTCGCCCATATCGACTGACCAGCTGAGCAAATTGGCATCCGCCGCCGCGCCCAGCATTTCACCAATGGCCACGCGCCGCGCAGTTGAGAGGTCGTCGCGCGGTAACCAGACGAAAGCAAATAAATGCCGGTCGAGTGCGTCCTCGGCGAGCACCAGTTCGGGTCGCGGTCGGTCAGCGAGCGACATGGCGGTGAGCGCAAGGCGCTCCAAGGCTTCGGGCGCGATGCTGACCAGCAAATCATGCGGCAGGGCGGTGAGGGCGTGGGCGAGCGCTTTCCCCGCATGACCATCGGGCGCAAAGCCATATTTCTCGAGCAATGCCGTCAATCGCGTGCGCAGGACGGGGATCTTCTCGGGCAACGCGGCCAGCGCCGCACTCGTCCACAACCCGGCATGAGCGCTGATCCCACCATCCGCCTTGACGATGAACAGATCGAGTGGCGCACGGCGGTGCACCGTTGAAATCACATTGGATTTCACGATCAACAGTCCGGGATTGTTCTTCAGCCACTTAATTGCGGCGGTCCGCGATTCCGCCGACAACAGGAGCGCGCCGACATGCCGCGCGATGCCCAGCGGCTTGGTCATCCGCCCATCGGCATCATAATGCGCCGAACCCAATTGCGTCATATTGCGATTGAGCAGCCAGTCCAGCAATGCGCCGCCTTCACTGCCGCTCAGCGTATCAGCATCGGCCTTCAGCGCTTTTTGCAGCGCACCCCAATCGTTTACGGCTGCACGGACATGCACCAAATTGGTCGCGATATCATCGAGCAAAGCGCGCCGACCCTTTGCATCGGGCCGATCGGTCTCGAGGTAAATCAGCGAGGTCGCGCCGCCGACATCAGCGACGGGATGCAGGATGCGGTTGGTCGCAATGTCATGCGCGGCCACTGTTGCCGCGACTGAATCGACCAGAAACGGCATATCGTCATTGACGATGGCAATGCGCATGATGCGCCGCCCGTGGCTGTCGTTGGCGGTTTCGGACGCAATCGAGGGACGCTTCGCATTTTCAAAGGCCGACTGGACCAACGCCGTCGCCGCCGCATGATCGGCCTTGGAAAAACCATTAGTTTCGCCCGGAAGCGCGCCGACGGTCAGGATTTTGTGCAGGTTTTTGGTCGCAATAGATGCTTTGTTCGCGGTGGCCATGCGCTCTTCCGTTGATCCTCTTTGACCGCAGCTATGCGCGCCCATTGTGACAAGCTCAACGGCAATTTGATCCTTGGCTTTAACCAGTGATCGAACGTAGCGCGCGGTCCATCATTGCTTTGTCGTCGGGAACTACGCCGATAATGCCGACGCGTTCGCCGTCGATGCGGCGCGCGACCAACACGACAAACTCATCATCGCCCGGCAATGTCAGCACGGCTTGCGTGTCCAACGCGCGGGCAACGTCGCGGCTCTTGTCTTCCCTGACCGGCTTGTCAGCGGGGCGACGTTCGCGTCGGTCTGCACCCACGATGGCTTTCAAACCACCGGGATATTGTTCGAGGAACGCGCGCATCCCGCCGGTGGGCAGGCCGTGGCGCTTGCCATAGGACAAAGCGGCGGCAAATTCGGTCAGGCGCGTCTTGTCATAATCAACACCGAACACGAGCTTCACCACCGGGGTCATCGGCGCGCGATCCTGGCCAACAATCCCGCTGTCGCTCAGCAGTTCGACATAATCGTCTCGGCGGACATCGGCGAGTAACGCGAAATCATAGGCATGGCCGAGCGCATGATACAGCGCGGTGCGGCCGCGGCTGTCGACACTGCGTAGCACTTCGGCACTAGCGCGTGCGGTCGCAAGCCAATCGGCGAGATCAACGCCGACCGGCGCAGGCTGTTCGCGAAATTCTTCTTCGTCCTCGAAAACCGGTGCATCGTCGCTGAACCCTGCGCCAAAATCTTGGCCCAGAATTTCGGGACGGGTCTGCGGAACGCTTGGGCCTTCGTCGGCTTCGGAACTCGGCCCATCGGCCCAAACCGGCATGGTTGGACGCGGCGATTGAGCTGCGAGTGCACTCGTCAGTTCGAGGTTCAATGTGTCGGCTTCGTCGCCGCTGACAACTTCTTTCCAGTTGATCACACCATAAACGAAATCAATTGTGTCGTCGTCGGTCGACAGAGGCATCAGTATGCCGCGATACATCGTATTGTGGCCGCGCGTATTGACGAATTCGGCTTCGAAGCCGATTGGCGCACGATTGGCAATGATTTGCAGATAATGGTCAGTCAGCCGCGAAAGCAACGACCGCGCGGGCACGTCCGACACGGTCAGAGGCTCTTCTTCAAACCCACATTCATGATGCAACTTCGCGCCGAGATAAGCGATGGCCGGATTGTCGGCACCGCCCGTGAAATCGAGCAACACGCTGTTCGGGCCAAAGTCCGTCAGTTCTTCTGGGTTCAAATCCTCAATCGACGGCAGGCCGCGACCACCGAGTAGCGAGACCCAATGATTGTAAGCGCGCACATGCATGCGGCGTTCGTCTGTTCCAATCGCAGCAGGCGCATCAACGGCATAATCGTCGTCCGAGTCTGCCGGCTCGTGCCCCGTGTCGCTTGCGAAATCGCGCATCCTGTCCATTCGGCCAGTCCTAAAAGATCATGTAACTCACCCGTTATGACCTAGCTTTGGTTACCAAGCCGTTAAGAAGTGTTCTGCTTGCCGAGCGCGGCGTTCGCTGTTATCGGCCTGAGCGCATGGTCGGGCCGCCTTAGCTCAGCCGGTAGAGCATCGCATTCGTAATGCGGGGGTCAGGTGTTCGAGTCACCTAGGCGGCACCATGGGTTGCATTTCACCATCGAGTGCGTGTTAGAGCGCGTGGATGGGGTTGATCACATCCAACTTTGGCACGATGCGCGGGTTGGTCCGGTTGGGCTTGTCCTATGGCGAAGTGGCGCTCGGCGCTGCTGGCGTGTCGCGCCCTGATCCAGCTTGGGTCCGTCGGTTTGTGTTTGTCTGTCATGGTAATATCTGCCGCAGTGCTTTTGCCGATGTTGTCGCGCGGGCAGCGGGCTTGCGGGTGGCGTCGTTCGGGCTTTCCACCGACGCGGGAAAGGGGGCGCATCCGCCAGCAATCAAGGCGGCTGCTGCTTTGGGCGTCGATCTGAACCACCACGTGACAACGCGGGCGGGGGACTTTGTTACCGAACCCGGTGACTACCTTCTCGCTATGGAAACGCGGCAATTGCGGCGGTTGGCGGGCGACGCGATGTTTGGCCAGTTGCCGCGTGGCCTTCTCGGCGTCTACGCGAAGCCAGCTGTGCCACACTTGCACGACCCTTATGAGCTTGATCCCGATTACATGCCTGTTTGCTTGAAACGGATCGAAAGTGCGGTCGCTAATCTAGCGGTGGCGTTTCCCTGCGCACGGCTTTCCTGACGACGTTGCGCATGTCGGCCCAGAACGGCCCCCGGTCGCGCGTGTCCCAGACATAATAGCGCATGCCGGGATCGATCAGGTCTGTGAAATAGCTGAGTAGATCGCGCCATGGCGTTGCGCGAAAACGGCGGTCGGCAATCGCTTTTCGGTTAAACAAGACACGGACCAAGCGCCGCGTCTCCGGGATCGTATAGCGTGCATGCCGTTCACGGATTTCGGGTTGCACCGTTGTGATACCCATCGCCTGCGCGTAGCTTTTCCAAGCAAACTCCGCCCCGGCATGGCGCGCGAGCGGGAGGCTGCCCCAGAAACGACCATTGATTTCCATCAACCAATATTTTTCCGCGCGCCTGTCGTATCGATACTCAACCATTGCCGGACCTTCCCAACCAATGCTGGCGAGCAGCGCTTCGGATTTCGCCCGCTGTTCGATATGCTGGTCCATCGGCACCGTGGCGCAGACAGTCGAAACGCCGCCTTCGGGTGGCCATTCATGGATGCGGCGATGTTGGAAGGTGAGAGTGGCCGTGCCGTCCTTCATATGGAACATCTGGCCAAGGCCGATACCATCAACATAGGTTTGAACGAGGGGCCATACGCCCAGCGCATCGTAACGCGATAGCGCAGTAAACAGCGCCTCCACATTGCTGATATGCTCGGCCTTGATGAATTCGATGCCGCTTGTTTCCAGTGTGGTCAAAACTGCTGGCGGATCGGCCCATTTTAGGACCAGCGGATAAGCGAGCGTCGTCGCTTTCGCCGTAAAATCATCGGATGTGACTGGTTGCCAGCTGTCGGGCGTATCGATGCCCAGCGCTCTGGCGCGGTCCGCTGTCACCGTTTTGTCGAGTACAATGTCCAACGGTGCGCAGCGCGGGGTCAGGATTTTGCAGCCTTCGATATCGGGCGGTAAGTCGGCGAGCGCAATCAGATCGCTCTCCGAAACCGCGAGCAACGCCGCCGCACCGGTCTCGCGGATCATCGCAGGCAGCCACTTTGCAATCGAACCTGAGGGTCGAACCGAAAAGCTGGTCGTCCATTTCGATGCCCGCCCGATAGCGCGCTCGTTGTTGCCGACAGCGTGGATCGGCACGCCGTGGCTCCCCAACTCGCGGATCACGGTCAGCCCGATGGGCGAATCAACTCCCAAAATAATGGCGGGCTTCAACGTCATCCGCGTTCGTACAATACAGTATACCCGGCCTGTTCGACTATCCGCATACCCGTGCGGATATAGCTCGGCCCAAGGCGAGCCGGCGTCGTCGTGGCGGGTGCGAGGTCGAGCCCGATAAAGCCAGAACTCTGCAGTCCCGGATTACCCGCAATCGCCGCACACATCGCTTCATATCGCGCAATGACCCGCTTATTCGGCCGCTTGCGGTCGCGGCTCATCATTTCAAAGCTGTGCGTGACAATACTGAACGCAGGCCGCTTGGTTGCAGCCGCATGGTCCAACCCGGCGCGCATTTCCACCGCCGACAACGCACAGATCTGGGCGTGACGCAGATGGCCGGGGCGGTCCTCGATGGCTGATACGGGCAGTTCGCCGACGCCAAGCCGCGCGACCGGATCAACCTGATCAACATCCAAGCCAATGTGGCATGTGTCACCAACATAGATCGGATTGAAACTCGCATCCCACGCGATCCCCAGTGCCGCCAACGCCCGCAGCGTATCGTCATTCGCACCATAATTGCCCGCGCGGAACGCAACCGGTGAAGGCGCGCCGGCCTCGATCAAGATCTGTCGCGCGAGGGCCAGCAACGTAACCTGATTGCCATACCCAAAATCCGCAATGCTCCTCCCGCGCTGGTCGCCGACCGGTTGATCCTTCGCCCATGCCAGCCATTCGGGATGCAGATGCAACTGAACTTCATGCCCGCGCGCGACAATAGGCTGGACGATCCGCGCAATGACATCGACACCGTAAACCAGCGCCGACATTGGATCGACAAAGAACACGCCCGTCAGGCCATGCGCATCAAGCCGGTCCATTTGCCACCCGACGCCCCAGCCATCACATTCAATCGAGCGCGCGAAATTCTCGTCGGCGCTCACGCCTGCCTGAAACAGGGCTGCCGACAATTCGGTGTCGCAAGTGATAAATATTTTCGTCACGGGCACTGCCCCTAAACGCAAGAGATTACAAAATCTTCCCTGCAATCGATTGATGCATTGACCGGTGTGTTGGTCCACACCGCGGGGAACCGACGGAACCAATGGCTCCCTTCATCATTTTTAAGTGATTCGGCGTTAACAAAAATCAACGTCGGGGGTCACCTCATAACCAGAGCGGCACCGGTAATGCGAAAGATCGCATGCCAGATGCCGGGGAGTTGCGCGATGGATTCGGAAGTTCTGCACGATCTGCAAGTGGAGGGCGTTTCGCCGCCCGATCTGGTTCAAGATAACAAAAGCATATCGTCAAAACTTCCTCCCGTTCCGATCGCGGTTGTGCCCGCGCTTGCGCTGGCCGCCTGCGGTGGTGGCGGGTCTGCCGGGTCAGTGACAGCCGGCGCACCGCCTCCTGCACCAGCGCCGACCCCGCCGGCACCTCCCCCGCCTCCGCCACCACCCCCCCCGCCACCACCACCGACGGGCACGCAGTCGGGTCGTTTCCTTGCTCAGGCCGCGATGGGCTCCAGTGCCACCGACATCACCGCGGTTACATCAAAAGGATATGATGGCTGGTTGAGCGAACAGTTTAACAAGCCGCGCGCGACCACGTTTTGGAACTGGTTGATCGCCAACGGCTATTCCGCGCCGGTCAATTACAGCCGTCAAGACGGTTTCGACCCGATGGTTTGGAGCCAGCTGATCGGCGGCGAAGACCAGCTTCGCCAACGTGTCGGCGCGGCACTGCTCAGCATTTTCGTCGTCGGCATCGAATCAACCCCCAATATCTGGAAGCAGTTCTCGATGGCGGCCTATATGGACATATTGTGGGACAACGCTTTCGGCAATTTCCGCACATTGCTTGAAAAAGTGACGTTGAGCCCGGTCATGGCGTTCTACCTAACCTTCATCAATAACAAGAAGGCAGATGCGCAGGGTGCGGTGCCTGATGAAAATTATGCCCGCGAAGTCATGCAGCTGTTTACCATCGGGCTGTATCAGTTGAACGCGGACGGCACGCAGAAACTGTCGAACGGCAAGCCAATCGAAACCTATACACTCGCCGACGTTACCGGACTCGCTCGCGTGTTTACGGGCTGGATCGACGACAAGAGCAAGCAAAGCGCAGGTTACGAAAATCTCGCGCTGCCGATGCTTCAGGTCGCGGGCGACCATGAACTTGGCGCAAAAACATTCCTCGGCACGACAATCCCAGCGGGCACTGATGGTGTTGCCAGTTTGAAGGCCACGCTCGACACACTGTTTGCGCATCCCAATGTCGCGCCCTTCATTTCGAAGCAGCTCATCCAGCGGCTCGTCACCTCGAACCCATCACCGGCCTATGTCCAGCGTGTCGGTGCGGTGTTCGAAAACAATGGCTCTGGCGTCCGCGGCGATTTGCGTGCGGTGGTGCGTGCCATTCTGCTCGACATTGAAGCGCGTGACGATGCCGCCGCTATGAGCAGCACGACGTTCGGCAAACTGCGCGAACCCGTGATGCGCGTGACGAGCTGGGCACGGGCGTTCGGTGCGACGTCACCGTCCAGTGCATGGGCGATTGGCGACACCAGCACATGGTTGTCCCAGTCGATTGGCCGTAGCCCCAGCGTCTTCAATTTCTTCCGGCCCGGCTATTCGCCGCCCAATACGATGATCGCAACCCAAGCGATGGTCGCGCCCGAATATCAAATCGCCAATGAACAGACGAACGTCAATTACATCAACTTCATGGCGCTGATGATGTTGAACGGCGCCGGCGACTTCAAGGCTGACAACACAGAATATCTTGTCAAGGCGACTGATTCTCAGGCGTTGCTTGACCTGATCAACCTGCGCCTCGCTGCCAATCAGGTGAGTGCGGCAACAATTTCCCAGATCAAGACGGCGGTCGATAGCCTGCCTTCGGTCACGCAGGACGATAAGCTCAATCGCATCTACATCGCGGCGCTTGGCATCATGGCCTCGCCCGAATTCCTCATTCAGAAATAGGACCCGCTTCATGTCCTTCGAACAATCACGCCGCGCATTTTTGAAGCGTTCCGCCGCACTCGGAGTGGCCGGTTCGGCGACGCCTTTTGTCATGAACCTCGCCACCATCGGCGAGGCGGCGGCATCAGTCGCGACCGATTACAAGGCGCTCGTTTGCATCTTTCTTTATGGCGGCAACGACAGCCCGAACACGCTCGTGCCGTATGACTCAGCCACTTACGCGCAGTATCAGGGGCTGCGGCCAAATATTGCGCTGCCCCGTACCTCGCTGACGCCGACCTTGCTGAAGCCGACGACCGCGCTGCCGGGTGGTGTCGAATACGCGCTGGCCCCGGCGCTTGCGTCATGGCTTCCCTACTTCAATTCGGGGAAAATGACGGCGGTCCTCAACATGGGCACACTGATTCAGCCGACCACCAAAGCGCAATATCAGGCGGCAAGCGTGCCGCTTCCGCCAAAACTCTTTTCGCACAATGACCAGCAGAGCTTTTTTCAGGCATCATCACCCGAAGGCGCTGCATCAGGCTGGGGCGGGCGCATGGGTGACGTGCTGCAATCGGGCAACGGCACGGCGACACTGACCTGCGTCAACGCATCGGGCAACGCCGTCTTCATGACTGGCAAGACCGCGACACAATATTCGATTGGTCCCTACGGGCCGACGTCTTTGTGGGGCAATAAGCCGACTTTGTTTAATTCGGCGACTGCGAATTCGGTGATGCGTTCGCTGATTACAGCGCCACGCACGCACATCCTCGAAAATGAATATACGCGTGTCACGAAACGTGCGGCGGATGCTTATGATCAGGTCGCCACGGCACTCGCCGGAGCGCCAGCCTTCGCAACGCCGTGGGATGGGCACAATAATCTTTCGACGCAGTTGAAGGTGATTGCGCAGATGATTGCGACAAGCCAGCAGCTTGGTGCCAAACGACAGGTGTTCTTCGTGTCGATGGGCGGGTTCGATGTCCACGATGGAGTCAACACGCGCCAGCCAATTCTGCTCGGTGGGTTGGCCGCCGCGGTAAAGTCTTTCTACGACACAATGGTCGAACTCGGCATTTCCGACAAAGTCACGACCTTCACAGCTTCCGATTTTGGTCGCTCGCTTGTCAACAACGACGACGGCTCTGATCATGGCTGGGGCGGACACCATTTCGTGCTGGGTGGTGCGGTAAAGGGCAATAAATTCTATGGCACTTCGCCGGTCTACGCCAATAATGGCGCGGATGATGTCGGGCAGGGGCGTTGGATTCCGACAACCTCGGTCGATCAATATGCGGCGACATTGGCCAGTTGGTTCGGGATCTCGGATTCGCAGATGTCGACCGTGCTGCCCTATATCGGGAATTACTCGACGCGAAATCTCGGTTTCGTCTAAGGCTGTCCGCGAACTTATCGGGGGGCAGTTGTGCGGCGTATCTGGATCTTCTTGCTTGCCCTGTTGGCTGGCCCCACCTTCGCCGCGACCGAGCGAACGGGCGATGTCATTGACGGCACGCCGGTCATCGAACGGCTCGACGCGCGTGATTTGGCGGCGGGGCAGCTTCACCGTTTCTGGCTTCGCGTTGCCGATAACGCCGTCGGGCAGGCTTGGTATATCCCCGTGATTGTTGTGCGCGGTGCGAAGCCCGGGCCGCGCTTCCTTCTGACTGCGGCCATCCACGGCGATGAGTTAAGCGGCGTTGATGTCATCCACCGCCTTGCCGCGAAACTCGATCCTGCGACACTGTCGGGTACTATCGTTGCCGTACCCGGCCTCAACAGCATCGGCCTTCTCCACCGCAGCCGCGGCTTCACACCGGGCGATGGCAAGGATGGCTGGAACCTCAATCGCCTGATGCCTGGCAAAAATGATGCCGGTGCCGACATCGGCGAACGCTATGCGCATGCGCTATGGACCCGCCTTCTGCGCCCCAATGCCGATTTCGCGATTGACCTGCATACCCAATCCCGCGGCACCGCTTATGTCATGTATGCGTTCGCCTCCACGGCGCGGACGCGGGCGATGGCGAACTTGATCGGCCCCGACATCATCAAACTCGATCCCGGCGTGAAGGGAAGCGTGGAGACCGAACTCGTCAACGATGGCGTCCCAGCCATTACGCTTGAGTTGGGGCGGCCCGAGATGTTCGATCCCGTCATGATCGGTCGTGCGCTCGATGGCATTACCCGCGTCATGGCCGACATGAAAATGACTACTTCCGACGGCGTGCCGTTACTCATGACCAAACCCTATATCGGGAACAAGATCGTCCCCGTCCGCGTCAGTCGGGGCGGCTTTTCGACCCTGCGCGCCGAACTGGGCGGCGACGTCAAGAAAGGCGACATCGTCGCAACCATCGCCGACCCCTTCGGTCGCATCGTCGAAACCATCCGCGCGCCCGAAAGCGGTCGGATCAACACCATCGCGACCGATCCGCTACGGGACCCGGGCGATATGGTGATGCGCATTGTCTTTACGAGTGATGACCCAAAATGCCGCGAAGGGTGTTAAATTGTCCAGATTTATGGACTTGCGGGCTGTCGCATCGGTGTGACACATAGCAGGTGATGCGCGTCCAGTTCCCGTTCTCCGCCATTGTTGGCCAAGATGAAATGAAGCGCGCGCTGCTGCTTGCTGCCGTTGATGCGCGGATAGGCGGTGTCATGGTGTTCGGGGATCGCGGCACTGGCAAGTCAACCGCTGTCCGTGCGCTCGCGGCGCTGTTGCCGCCGCTTGAAAAAGGTGTGCCTGTCCCGTTTGTTGATTTGCCACTCGGCGCGACCGAGGACCGCGTGGTGGGCGCGCTGGACCTTGAACGGGCCTTGGGCGCAGGCGAGAAAGCGTTTGAGCCCGGCTTGCTGGCAAAGGCGGATCGCGGGTTTCTCTACATTGATGAGATCAACCTGCTCGAGGATCATATCGTTGACTTGCTTCTCGATGTTGCAGCGTCAGGCGAGAATGTTGTCGAACGCGAAGGGTTGAGCGTTCGCCATCCCGCGCGCTTTGTTCTGGTGGGCAGCGGCAATCCAGAGGAAGGCGAACTCCGCCCGCAACTCCTTGACCGTTTTGGCCTGTCGGTTGACGTGAAGACGCCACAAGACTTGCAGGCGCGCGTTGAAGTATTGCGGCGGTGCGATGCCTTTGAGCGCGATTCGAGTGCCTTTGTTGCCGATTGGGCAAAAGCCGAAAAGAAAACGCTGAAACAAATCGCGAAGGCCAAGGCATTGCTCCCCGAGGTTGAGATGCCTGATGCAGTCCTTACAAGCGCGTCCGAATTGTGCATGGCGGTGGGCGCGGATGGTTTACGCGGCGAACTCACCCTGATGCGTGCGTCGCGGGCGCAGGCAGCGCTTGATGGCAAAAATCTGGTGACTGAAAAGCATCTTGTTGCCGTTGCTCCGCTTGCGTTGCGTCACCGTTTGCGGCGCAATGTGCTTGATGAAACAGGGTCCACTGCCCGCATCGAACGCGCAATGGACGAGCTGTTCGGGTGATCGACGACGCCGGACTCGCGGCGCAGCTGTGCGCGATTGATCCGGGATTGGGTGGCATGTGGATCCGCGGCGGCGAGCGTGAGGTGCGTGACGCGTTGATTGCGATAATGGCGGCGGGCCGCGTGGCGCGCAAAGTGCCCATGCATATTGATGATGAGCGGTTGCTGGGCGGCCTTGACCTTGCGGCGACACTCGCGGCGGACCGACCAGTGGCGCGGATGGGGTTGCTGGCGGAGGCCGATAGTGGCGTGGTCGAGCTACCAATGGCGGAACGCATCGACACAGGCATTGCGAGCCGGATTGCGGCGGTCATGGACACGGGCGAAGTCGTGGCTGAACGTGATGGGCTGACACGGCGGGATCCGGCGCTGTTCACGCTGGCGTTGTTTGACGATGGCGTTGACGAAGAGCGCGCGCCTGATGCTCTGACTGAGCGGGTTGCGTTTTGGATGGATTTGCGCGCGCTGCGCTCCAGCGAAAGCCGGAGCCTTGGACAAACAGGTGCTCCCGTTGCGCAAGGCTCCGGCCTTCGCCGGGGCACAATAAATGTATCCAACGAAGCCCTCTCAACTATCGCCAACGCCGCAACCGCCTTTGGCATCCACTCGGCCCGAGGTGCCCTCTTCACCCTCCGCGCGGCCAAGGCGCTCGCGACTATCGCCAACCGCGATGTACTGAACGAAGATGACCTAATCACTGCAATCCGTCTCGTCCTCGTGCCCCGCGCCACGCAAATGCCGGCCCCACCTGAGGAAGCACCCGAACCCGAAGCCGCGTCGCAGTCCCCCACCGACCAGACCCACGCGATGGAGGACGTGGTTCTTGAAGCTGTTCGCGCCACGCTGCCGCCCAATATGATTGCTGCCATTGCCGAAAACGGCCGCCGTGCCGCGATGAGCAACGGGCGCGGGACTGGCGCGAAACTGCGCGCCCAATTGCGCGGCCGACCGGTTGGCGTGCGCAGCGGCCTTCCGCGTGGCGGCAATCGGTTGAGCCTCATTGAAACGCTGCGCGCCGCCGCGCCCTGGCAAAAATTGCGGCGTGTGCCCGGCGATGCGCGCGTCCGCATCCGCCGCGATGATTTGCGGATTAAACGCTTTCAATCGCGAGCTGAGACAACGACAATATTCGTGGTCGATGCCTCGGGATCATCCGCGGCAGCGCGGCTTGCCGAAGCAAAAGGCGCAGTCGAACTGCTGCTCGCCGATGCTTATGTCAAACGGGCGCAGGTCGCGTTGATCGCGTTTCGCGGGAGTGGCGCTGATCTCCTCCTCCCGCCCACCCGATCGCTCACCCGTGCGCGTCGTGCCTTGGCCGAGCTCCCCGGCGGTGGTGGCACACCCTTGGCCGCCGGTCTCGCGATGGCAGGTGAAGTTGCTGCGGCAGTGCGTTCCAAGGACCGCACGCCCTATGTCGTGGTCCTAACCGACGGGCGCGGCAATGTTGCGCTCGATGGTGGCACTGACCCCGTGACCGCCCGCACTGATGCCGAAGCGGCGGCCAAGCGGATCAATGCGCCGTCGGTCTTGATCGACATATCCGCCCGACCGCGTGACGAGGGGCGGACGATTGCGGCTTTGATGGGTGGGCGTTTTGTAGCCCTGCCGCGCGGTGATGCGGCGTCTTTGACGCAGACCGTCCGCGCGTCATGAGCAACCGCCCCGACTGGGCCGTCGATGGACGCGACTGGCCCAATCGCGCGCATAGCAGCTTTGTCGAGGCCGGCGGTGTGCACTGGCATGTGCAGGTTATGGGGAAGGGGCCGGTGCTGCTGCTCCTCCACGGCACGGGTGCTGCGACGCACAGCTGGCGTGAATTGCTGCCGTTGCTCGCCGCAAAGTTCACCGTCGTCGCGCCTGATTTGCCCGGACATGGATTTACCGGTGCAGGGCCGAAGACACTGCCAGCCATGGCGGCGGCGGTGGCAAAATTGCTGGTCGCATTAAAGGTCGATCCCGCGCTCATTGTTGGCCATTCGGCAGGAGCGGCCGTGGCAATCCAGATGATCCTTGCCAAGTCAGCCAAACCGCAGGTGCTTATTGCACTTAATCCCGCCCTACTGCCATTCCCCGGCCTTGCCGCCAAACTTTTCCCGACAATGGCGAAGCTGTTGTTCGTCAATCCGTTCATGCCGTCGATCATCGCTGGGATCGCGCAGGGGCGGGGCGAGGTCGACCGTTTCATGGCACGCAGCACAGGGTCCAAAATTGATGCGGCGGGAGTCGAGTTTTACCGGCGCTTGTTCGTCAAACCGGCGCATGTTGCGGGCACAATGGGCATGATGGCATCGTGGGATTTGGAGCCGCTCAAGCGGGCGCTGCCCATGCTGAAGGTTCCGACGATGGTCATCCACGGATCGGGCGACACAGCCATCCCGCTGGCAAAAGCGCGTGACGCAGCGGCGTTGATTCCTGAAGCAAAGGTCGAAGTGCTCGACGGCCTCGGCCATCTGGCGCATGAAGAAGTGCCGGGCCAAGTCGCGGACATGATTTTCGCTTTTGCCAAGGAGGCGGGCCAATGATCGAAAAATATGGCGGCCTGATCGAAGCTGCGATTACTGCTGTCGTTGTCCTCGGCTTTTGCGCCTATCAATATTGGGCAACGAGCCGTTCGATTGAAGCCGACAAGCGCGCTTCAGCGAGTGATGCGGGGCATGCGGAAGGGGAGCATGAGCTGGACAATCGGCGAGACGAAACGGTCCATTGAGAGGCTTTCGTGGACCGCATCGACACGTTCGCCATAAATCTCGGTCGAGAGCGCAGACCGGGAGTAAAAGGGTGCGTTCTCCCAGGTTTTGATGATTTTCGCATCGGTCCCGCGCGTTCGGCGTGGCATGCCGAATGTCGTTCCGGGCAAACGGGCGGACGGTGGCAGTTCGGCATCGTGCCAGACGCCTTGCCGGTCATAACGTAATGCCATCGCGAAATCACTGCCGTCGCGGCGTTCGCCTTCGTACATGACGGCCACCCCGTCTTTCAGGTGCGCGCGCGACCATTGCCATTCGGAAAAGCCCGCTTCCAATGGCTCGCGGCCGAAGTTTGAATCGAAATAGCCGCTGCCCGACCAGTTGATGCCAGGCGTATCCATGCTGACTTCGACGCGCGCCCGCGGCGCGATGGGGTGCCACAGGTGCTGGCCATCCTCATGCAGGCCAAAGGCGGTTTCGGAAATTTGTTCGGGATAAAGCCGCACGTTGCCCCTGACCGGAAAGGGAATGGGGCACGCGGTTTCATGAATGTCGATGACCAGCGCATTGCCGTCCCAGTGCATCGAACTCGGCCCAACCTGCAACGTGTCGGCGCTGCGCTGGAGCTTGGCTGACCCCCGTTCGGTCATCGTCCAGCGGTTGCCGCGCGGGCCGTAAAGGGCAACGTTGATTGAACAATGATTGGCCGGATCGCCGCGCCCGCTGGCTTTATAATAGGGCGAGAAAACGCTGCCCACGAAACCGATAATGGTCAGCCCGAAGCGACCGTCTGCGCTGATCGCGTCGACATACCACCAGCCATAGCCTTGCGGCGGGACGATCGCGTCGAACCTTGGTCCGACATGATCGATGCGGCGGCCAATTGTCCCGATAGCGCGACCATCGGAACGCCCGCGCCCGGGTGTGTGCTGCCTCCCGCCAAGTAGAGCCCAGGGATCGTCGTTCGTGCGCCCGGCCGGCGGAAGGACGCCGCCCACCCGTGCGAGGCCCGTCCATAAAGGGCTCCACCCGTCGCCGGAAATCGGGTCGCGAAATCGGTTGGCGTCGTCGCCTGCAGATCGCCCAATAAGGTCAGCCCCGATTGCGCCAATGTCGCCAGCATCGCGGTTCGGCATGTGTCGATCTCCTGATCGGAATAATGGTGGATGTCGCCGTTGGCAGGCGCATTGATGATGATTTGCAGCCGTTCGGGGGTGTCGAGGTCACTATGGTCGAGCCGATCCTGCGCACAGACATAGCCGCTGGGATCGGTGGGAGGATGGCCGGCCGTCCGCGGCCGTTCGGCGCAGGCCGTCATCACTTCGGCCAGCCGCTCGCGATGGTGTTCGGCCAGCTGGTCGATGCGACGCCGCAGGCCGGTGAACGGC
>JANMPU010000075.1:0-107499 GCA_031369985.1 Sphingomonas sp.
CGCAATTGCTTACGGGCCGCGGTTGAAGGGAGCCTATTGCGTCGTCGCGATTTCGAACTTCGTGACATTTCTCGAAAACACCCAAAGCTATCGCCGCGATCTCCGCCGCGTCGAATATGGCGACGAACGCGATCCCAAACAGCGCGCCAAGTTGATGGAAATCTCGCCAATGACGCGCGTCAGCGAACTCAAAATCCCGCTGATGATCGTCACCGGCGGCAACGACCCCCGCGTTCCCGCGTCCGAAGCCGATCAGATCGTCAAAGCGATCCGCGCCAAAGGCGGCACGGTCTGGCACCTCCTCGGCCAGAACGAAGGGCATGGCTTTGCGAAGAAAGAAAACCAGGATTATGAATTCTGGACGGGGCTGATGTTCTGGGAAAAAACGCTGCTCGGCCAATAACCCCTCTCCCTTAGGGGACAGGGCGACTCGCGCCGCAGCGCGAGCGGGGTGAGGGGATTAAGGGCGGCGCTTGATCCCCGTTACATAAATGACGTGTGATTGATCACCGCAAGTACCCTCAACCAGTGTTCGGTCAAAATATGCTGATGATATTACGCCATCTGCGACGGCCAACAGGGGCAGTGCGATGCCTTCAATCTGTAGGGTCGCGCCGTTCATTGGTTTTGCTCGCGCAAACAATTTCGCGTCGAGTAAAAGCGCCACGCACTTCCCGTTTGGCAATGCGACTGATCCAAAAATGCCTGCTGGCGAACGCCCCGTCGAAAGAATGCCCTCCTGTGTGCAAAGCGCATAGGTCGAACAGGTGCCAGTTGCCGCTTTGGGCACATTCAACATTACTGTTGCAGCTGGAGCATTCGCGCATGAAACAAGCGCTGCGATAAACCAAGTTATCGATTTGGAATAAACGTGCACCGAACACCACTCCCGCCGCCATTCTGATTCCATGATGAAATCAGTCGGGCGACCTCACCACGTTCGGTAACAGAAAGTGGCGCACCGGCAAGCTGGCGGACTGAATATCCCCCGCTTTGGGCTTCGATTGCGAACGCACCCCGCTGGCTGATGACGTAGGCGGGACGTCCCGTTGCGGCTGCCATTCTTCCATCTTCGGGTCCGGGTAAGCCAGAGACATCACCTGATCTGCCTTGAGGATGCGTGTGTCCGCCAGCATGCGGACGAATGGCGGAGAGGTTGAGCGATGTTGCCAGACGTTCACTACCATCGGAACAGACCTGGCGGCCAGCGCGTGTCACCGAGATCGCTGCTGTGCCCTCGGGCGTTACAATAAATCCCTGCTCGGCGTTGGTTCGACCAAGATTAAGCGGGGTGCCGTCACTCAGCTGTCGGCTGTTCCAAGCGGCGACAACATGCGCATCGGTAATCTGGGTCGGTGACTGTATAGTCGGTGGCGGCGGTGCTGAAACTGTTGCGCCAACAGGTCCCAATTGCGTCATGTATTCCTCCTCGAATTACTTGATATTTAGGCGTTCAATGAAACTGAACAATCAACGGATCGTTTATTGACAACCAGCATTTGTGGTATTTTGTCCGATAGACTCGCGCTTGCCAATGACGCGCACCTTTCAAAAACCGCTGTCCTACATTTGCGTCTTGTGCTTAGCTCGATGGATGACGATCCACCGCTCCCCCGCCGCTGCGCCACGCGCCCACGACCTCCAACGCTGCAGAAACGCGCTGTTGGAAACTAGTGAGAACTTCGTGAACTTCGCCCGCATTCTCCCGATGCTCGTGTGCGCGATGTTTGTGAGTTTTGCCGCACCTGCACATGCTCAGATCGACCCCGCAACCAAGGCTCGGATCGACCGTATCCTTAAAAGCACCCCCCTGATCGACGGCCATAATGACGTGCCATGGGAAGTGCGCGAGAACCACAAGTCATCGGTCGAGGGGCTCACCGCGAACAGTGACAAACGCCCTTCCCCGATGATGACCGATATGGCGCGGCTGCGGCAGGGGCGCGTTGGCGGGCAGTTCTGGTCGGTCTATCTCTCGTCGGGCTTTACCGGCGAACGCGCCATTCAGGCGACGCTCGAACAGATCGACATCGTCAATCGCCTGAACCGCGCTTACCCCAATGATCTCGAACGCGCCGAAACCGCCGCCGACGTGCTCCGAATCCACAAGTCGGGAAAGATCGCATCGCTGATGGGGGCCGAAGGGGGGCACCAGATCGGCAATTCGATGGCGGCCTTGCGCGCCTATCGCGATGCCGGTGTCACCTACATGACGCTGACATGGAACAACAATAATGACTGGGCCGACAGCGGCACCGACGATCCGAAACATGGCGGGCTGACAGCATTCGGCAAAGCGGTGGTGACTGAAATGAACCGCATCGGCATGATCGTCGATCTCAGCCATGTATCCGAAGCCACGATGAACGCAGCGCTCGACACGACCAAAGCGCCGGTCATGTTCTCGCACTCGAATGTCCGCGCCTTGAGCGACCATCCCCGCAATGTGCCCGATGCGGTTCTGAAGCGCCTGCCCGCGAATGGCGGCGTCGTGATGGTCAATGCCTATCCCGGGCACAATGATCCCGACGTCATCGGCCAGATGGCGCGCCGCGCTGCCGAGGAAACCCGCCTCGCCCGCGTCTATCCGGGGCAGGCCGAGCGCCGCAAAGCCGCGCTTGCCGAATGGGACAAAGCCAACCCGCGCCCCGCATCGCCGATCACGGTCATGGCCAACCATATCGACCATGTCGCACGCGTCGCAGGTCATGACCATGTCGGAATCGGTGCCGACCTTGATGGCGTTCCCTTCACAACGGTCGGCATGGAAGATGTCGCGGGCTATCCCAATCTGTTTGCCGAACTCATCCGCCGCGGCTGGAGCGACGCGAACCTCGCCAAGCTGGCGGGGGGCAACATCCTGCGCGTCATGCGCGGTGCCGAAGCGACAGCGGCGGCGATGAAAGACGTCTCGCCGTCGATGGCGACCGTTGACGGCAAATGACCGATACCGCCCCGTTACGCGCCACGATCATTCCCGTGACGCCGCTCCAGCAGAATTGCACCCTGTTCTGGTGCACCGCGACCATGAAAGGCGCGTTCGTCGATCCGGGCGGTGACTTGCCCAAGCTCAAGGCCGCTGCTTTGCAGAACGGCGTCACCATCGAGAAAATCCTGATCACCCACGGCCATATCGATCATTGCGGCGAAGCGGGGACATTGGCCAAGGAACTCGGCGTGCCCATCGAAGGGCCGCATGAAGCCGACCGCTTCTGGATCAGCCGCCTTGAGGATGATGGCCGGAGCTATGGCGTCAATGGCAAGATTTTCGAGCCCGACCGCTGGCTGACCAATGGCGAACAAGTGACGGTCGGCAACTTGACGCTCGACGTCTATCACTGCCCCGGCCACACCCCCGGCCACATCATTTTCCACCACGCGCCATCGCACGTCGCGATGGTTGGTGATGTCCTGTTTCAGGGGTCCATCGGCCGCACCGATTTTCCCATGGGCAATCATCAGGACTTGCTCGATGCCATCGTCACGCGCCTGTGGCCGCTGGGCGGCGAGACCAATTTCGTTCCCGGCCACGGCCCCATGTCAACCTTCGCCCATGAACGCGCGACCAACCCCTATGTCGCCGACCGTGTCCTTTCTGGAAGCTGACAACGCTGTTTCGAAGGCATTCAGTCCGACTCGCGTAATCACCTTGTTGTCCTTGATGGACACGCGAAGGAGTAAGACATGCGTACCTTGATCATGGCCGGACTTATGGCGACATCGCTGCTCCCGGCGGCAGCACAGGCGCAGTGGATTGACCGTGGCGAAGCACGCGAGCTGCATCGTGACCGTATCGACATCCGCGATGAGCGTCGCGATCTCAACCATGCCTATCGCTATGGCGACCGCCGCGACATCCGCGACGAGCGCGAGGATTATCGCGATGCCCGTCGCGAATATCGCGAAGACTATCGTGATGCCCGCCGTGATTACCGAGGCCGTGATTGGGGCGGAGGCTGGACGGCGCACCGCAGCTATTATCAGCCACGCCACCACATCCGCGATTGGGATCGTCATGGCTATGCGCGACCTTATGGCACGCAGCGTTGGGTCCGCAACGGTCGCGATGCGCTGCTGATCGATGTCCGCAACGGCTATGTGATCCGCGTTCACCGCAACCGCTTTTGGTAGCGGTAAGGGCGGCCCGGCTGATCTCCCTCAGGCCGGGCCGCCTGTTTTCGCCATGAAGTGCTTGCGGCACAGCGCGACATAGCGATCATTGCCGCCGACTTCGACTTGCGCGCCTTCGCGGACTGGATTGCCGTCGGCGTCCACGCGCAAGTTCATCGTCGCTTTGCGTCCACATTCGCAGACCGATTTGAGTTCAATCAAGCTGTCCGCAAGTGCCAGCAACGCCGCTGATCCTTCGAACAATTCACCCTGAAAATCGGTGCGCAGCCCATAAGCCAGCACGGGAACGCCCAGCTCGTCCGCGACCCGCGCCAGTTGCCTCACCTGATCACGAGTCAGCCATTGCGCTTCATCGACCAGCACACAATCGAGCGTCGCTTCGCTCGCTATGCCCGCGTAAATATCCGTCGCGCGGTCAAACGTCCGCGCTGGAGCCTCCAGCCCGATACGCGATCCGATATGCCCGGCGCGAAACCGGTCATCAATCGCCCCGGTCCACAACATCGTGCGCATGCCGCGTTCGCGATAGTTGAAATCGGCCTGAAGCAGCGTCGTCGATTTCCCCGCATTCATCGACGCATAATAGAAATAGAGCTTGGCCATAATCCCTTACCAAGCTGCATGATCGTCACCGGTGTATTTCGACCAGCTGCTGCCGCGACGCCAGCATCGAACGACGCGAATGCCGCCACGGCCTCAACCGCAGCAGACAGATGGATCAGATCAGCGAAGTCCCCCGATAATTCGTATCGCTCTAGCGCCCATTCGACCCGGTCCCGCCGTTCGACGACAAATGCTCCGGCAGTAAAAAGGCTTCTAAGCGCCTCTGAAACTTGCTGGCGCTTGAAACCATAACGCGAACGCAGCACCCATTCCGTCTCCATGACCACGGTCAGCGAGACATAGATTTCGTGCGCGTCGATCAGGTCTTGTGCAATTGCTTGCTGTTTCGGATCGTCGCCGACAACAACACGCAGAAGGATATTCGTATCGACGGCAATCACGCGGTTAGTTCGACTCGTCGCCGTAGTTGTCGCTGTCTTTCACGCACATGTCCTTGATCGGCACCACTGGTCCGTCATATTTCGGCACCCGCCTGCGAAATTCCTCCCAGGAAATCTTTGCTCTGACTGGCTGTGGCGGCTCCAAAATCGCTCGACCGCCTGCTTGCCGGACGACCAGCGTCTGACCTTCTGGCCAGCCTAGCGCGTCACGAACATCCTTCGGGATGACGATCTGCCCTTTCGATGACAATTTCGTGATCGCATTCATCCAAGTAAGATACGACTTACTCTTGCCTTGTCAACTGTCGCCCAAATCCTGTGCAACCTTCGGCGCGCGGAGCAATGTGTCGATATGGCTGCCTTCGTCAAAGCTCTCGTCGGACAGAAACTTCAATTTCGCGGCGTATTTGTTGTTCACCCGCCGCGCGACTTCGCTTTGCAGATAGGCCGTGTTGGTGCGCAGCGCTTTGATAACAGCATCCTCGTTCTGGCCGAGCAGCGGTTTTACGAACACGGTCGCGTGGCGCAGGTCGGGCGACATGCGGACTTCGGTGACACTGACGACATGCTTGTCGAGCACATCATCATGTACATCCCCGCGCGCAAGAATGTCGGCCAGCGCATGTCGCACGGACTCGCCGACGCGAAGCAAGCGGACCGAGCGGGTTTCGGGGGTTGCGGGCTTCATGTCAGGCAAGCGGGAGGATGTCGTCGGACGATACGCGCAATACCTCAGCAAGATTGCGCCATAACCACGGTCTGCCTTGCGCTTTTCCGTTTTCAATTTGAGACAGGTGGGCTTTTCGCGTTCCTGCGGCGTTAGATAGCGCTTCAAGCGTCATACCCCGATGCTTTCGCCAAGCGCGCAACGGACTTTCGCCTTCCAAAATACTGTCAACCATATCCGATGGCAAATACTCCTCACCCTTGACTCGACGTTGTTCGGCACGCGCAGCTGCAAGAGCATCGGTCTTGTCCTCAACTATGTCGATCAATCGTTCATAATCAGCGACTGGAAGCATAACCATCTTGGTGCCTGCAATATCAACAAACTGAACGGTCATCCTATCACCTCATAAGCCGAGCCACGTGGAGCGATGTCATCTACCCATAAAATCGACTGCTCAATCCTGAAGATGATCCGCCAATCTTGAATTCTCATCCGATATTCTGGACGGCCCTGAAGACGTATCACATTCGCACTCAGAGACAGCGGATCAGCGGCAAGCTCATC
The DNA here is from genome assembly GCA_031369985.1 of Sphingomonas sp. Taxonomy (GTDB): domain Bacteria; phylum Pseudomonadota; class Alphaproteobacteria; order Sphingomonadales; family Sphingomonadaceae; genus Sphingomonas_O. Next base: position 6,370 of record JANMPU010000075.1, read on the forward strand.
AATCTTCTGACGAATTAGCACACGTTTGCTTGATCGCAACAGCGCGCGCATCGCCGATCTCGAAAACCTAATTTCCACTGCTTAAGTTTGCATATTGCAAACTCCTACGCAAATGAAAATTTCTGAACTAAGAATCCAGTTGCCTAAAGCGTCCGCGCACGTTCCTCCACCTCGAAGGTTTCGAGGAAGTCACCGGCCTTGATGTCGTTCGTTGCGTCGAAGGTCACGCCGCATTCGAGGCCCGAACGGACTTCGGCAACATCATCCTTGAAGCGGCGCAGCGAGTTGATCTGGCCGTTGTATATGATGACATCGGCGCGGGTGATGCGTGCCTTGAGGTTTTTGCGGATGGCCCCTTCGGTGACGAGAAGCCCTGCTGCCTTACCATGCTTGCCGGCCGCAAACACATCCTTGATTTCGGCGCGGCCTACGACATGTTCGATCATTTCGGGGCCGAGTTGCCCGGCCATCGCATTCCGCACCTGATCGGTCAGGTGATAAATGACGTCGAAATACTGGAATTCGACACGATCGCGTTTGGCCAATGCCGCTGCCTTGGTGTTCGGTCGGACGTTAAAGCCGATGACCGGCGCGCCTGATGCGGCGGCCAGTTGCACGTCGCTCTCGGTAATCCCGCCAACACCCGCGCTCAGCACGCGAACCTTGATCAGGTCAGTCGAAATCTTGTTCACAGCATTGACGATGGCTTCGGTTGATCCCTGCACATCGGCTTTGACCACAATGGGGTATTCCATTGCCTTGACCGCGCTCAGATTAGCGAACAGATTTTCCATATCGACAGGAGCCGAAACCGTCCGCTTTTCGGTCGCAGTCTTGGCGCGATACAGCGCCACTTCGCGTGCGCGTGCTTCGTTTTCGACGACCGACATCGGATCGCCTGCCGACGGAACCCCGGAGAGCCCCAGGATTTCGACGGGCATTGATGGCCCGGCTTCCTTGATCTGCTGACCCTTGTCATTGATCATCGCGCGGATTTTACCCGATTGCTGGCCAACAACAACAATATCGCCAACCTTCAATGTGCCACGCCGGACAAGAATCGTCGCCAGCGAACCGCGGCCCTTGTCGAGCTTGGCTTCGATTACGGTCCCTTCGGCACCGCGATCTGGATTGGCTTTCAGTTCAAGCAATTCGGCTTGCAACGAAATCTTTTCGATCAGTTCATCAAGGCCAGTCTTCTTGAGTGCCGACACTTCGATGTCCTGCACGTCACCCGACATTTCTTCGACGATGACTTCATATTGGAGCAGGCCTTCGCGGACTTTCTGCGCATTGGCTTCGGGCTTGTCGCTTTTGGTGATCGCAACGATCATCGGCACGCCCGCCGCTTTGGTGTGATTGATCGCTTCGATCGTCTGAGGTTTGATGCTGTCATCAGCGGCAACGACGAGCACGACGATGTCGGTGACATTCGCGCCGCGCTTGCGCATTTCGATAAAGGCTTCGTGGCCCGGCGTATCGAGGAACGTAATCTTTGCGCCGTCCTTCATCGCGACCTGATACGCGCCGATATGTTGCGTAATGCCGCCCGCTTCGCCGCGCACGACATCGGTACCGCGCAGGGCATCGAGCAACGACGTCTTGCCGTGGTCGACATGGCCCATGATGGTCACGACTGGCGGACGCGTTTTCAGCGTTTCGTCAGCATCGACGTCAGTCGCGACGTCGATTTCAACATCGCTGTCGGACACGCGCGTCACGTTATGGCCAAAATCAGTGACCAGCAATTCGGCGGTGTCCTGATCAATGCTGTCGCCCATCGCAGACGGCACGCCCATTTTGAACAAGGCTTTGATCAAGTCGCTGCCGTGTTCGGCCATGCGGTTGGCGAGCTCACCGACCGTGATGCTTTCGGGGATCACGACGTCGCGGATTTGCTTGGCTTGCACCTGTCCACTGCCATGGGCGCGGCGTTCTTTTTCGCGAGCCCGCTTCAGCGCGGCGAGCGAGCGGGCTCGCGCGCCTTCCTCATTGCCGTCGAGCGCGCGGGTAACCGTCAGTTTGCCCGACTGGCGACGATCATCGCCGCCCAGCTTGCCGCGCGCAGGACGCACGGGTTCGGGGCGACGTTCGGGGACAGGCGCGGGACGGGTAAAGTGCTTTGCGTCCGCTTGTGCCGCCTGAACTTCGGGTTCCGCGACGGGCTTGGGGTTAAGCGCTTCAAGACGTGCTGCATCTTCGGCGGCAAGGCGCGCCGCTTCCTCGGCCTTTCGGTTTTCTTCGGCGCGACGCTTTTCATCTTCGCTTGAATCGGTTTTGGCGCGGTCATCGCGGCGACGCGATTCCTCAAGCGCATTCATCCGCGCTTCTTCGGCTTCACGCAGCAGCTTGGTCTGAAGCTCTTGCCGCGACATCAAGCTGGGGGCCGACGGTGTCGGCGGTGCGGGCGGCGGTGGCGGTGGGGCCGCGACGGGTGCTGCGGCTTCGACAACAGGTTCGGGTGCGGCTTCAACGTCGCCCGGACGACCCAATATGCGCCGCTTCTTCACTTCGACAACGACCGTGTTCGACCGGCCATGGCTAAAGCTCTGCTTTACCTTGCCCGTCTCAACGGTGCGCTTGATACCAAGCGGGGCGCGCATGCCCAGTTTCGGTTTTTCCGTTTCACTCATAATCTAAATTTAGTCCTTCAAACCGTCACTGCTGCGCCGGACGGCCCTGAACCCTGCGACGATGTTTCGCAAGGCAAACCGTTCGGCTGAAAATTGATGTATCCGTGCCATTGATCGATCGCGGCCGACACGCGTATCGCGGCGCGCGCATCAACGACTCCGATATGGACGACGTTTTCGCGACCCAACGCCGCCGATAAAATCGTGCGGTCAACGCTCAATATCAAGCCCCGGCGGCCTGACCCCTCTTGGTCCGCGCCGACGCGCCACGCTTGATCGAGCTTGCGGTTGCCGTCTTCACCCGCATCTGCCGCGTGATAAAGCGCGTGGAGATTGCCCTTGCGCGCCGCCTCGTCAATCCGTTCGGAGCCAGTGAGGAGCATGCCCGCGCGCGCTTCCAGACCGAGGCGGTCGAGAGCATTGCGTGATAGCGCCGCCGCAATCTGATCGGGCAGGTCGTCGGCGATAACCATTTCGCTCGTCTTGTAAGCGCGCGCCAGCGCCCCCTTCAACTTGCCCTTTGCCAACGCCGTTTGAAGCACTGGCTGCGTCACGCCAATCCACGCGCCACGGCCCGGCGCTTTGGCACGAACATCGGGCAACACGCGGCCATCGGGAGCCAGCGCGAGCCGGATTAACCCGTCACGCGCCGCTCGTTCACCCGAAAGCACACAGCGGCGCTCAGATACAATTTCTTCTCCCCTCCAGCCCTTGCTGGAGGGGCCGGGGGTGGCCCCTTCGTCGTTATCTGGCGCTGTCGGCGACGGCAAAGAACCACCCCCAGCCCCTCCACGAAGGCGTGAAGGGGAGTCAGATTGCACTGCTGGCGAACCTACCGTGTCATTCTGGGGAGTCCGCAAGTGCGTCCTCCTCCTCAAACCAGTGCGCGCGCGCCGCCATGATGATTTCGTTACCCTGTTCTTCGGTCAACGAATATTCGGCCAGCACACCGCCCTTTGCTTCATTCGCATTGGTGACTTTGCGGCGCGGTTCGATACGCCGCTTCTGGATCAGCTCGTCGGTCGCAAGATCGGCAAGATCATCAAGCGTTTTAATCCCGCCCTTGCCAAGCGTAACGAGCATGGCTTCGTTAAGATGCGGCATTGCGGCCAGCGCATCCTCGACACCCAGCGAACGGCGCAGTTTGCGGTTGGCTTCTTCGCGACGGTCGAGTGCTTCGGTCGCACGGCTTTGCAGTTCTGCGGCCAATTCTCCGTCAAACCCTTCGATTTCGGCGATTTCGCTGACATCGACATAGGCAACTTCTTCAAGGCTGGTGAACCCTTCGGCAACGAGCAGCTGCGACAGCGTTTCGTCGACATCCAGTTCTTTTTGGAACAAGTCAGAGCGTTCGAGGAATTCGCGCTGACGCTTTTCGCTCGCATCAGCTTCGGTCAGAATGTCGATGGCTTTGCCGGTCAGTTGCGAGGCCAAACGAACATTCTGTCCGCGACGCCCGATGGCAAGGCTCAGCTGGTCATCAGGCACGACGACTTCGATGCGGTCTTCTTCCTCGTCGATGACAACGCGGCTGACGTTGGCGGGTTGCAGCGCGTTGACGACGAACGTCGCTGTATCTTCGGACCACGGAATGATGTCGATCTTTTCGCCCTGCATTTCCTGAACCACCGCTTGAACGCGGCTGCCCTTCATGCCGACGCAGGCACCGACGGGATCGATGCTGCCGTCGCGGCTGATCACGCCGATTTTAGCGCGCGACCCTGGGTCGCGCGCCGCGGCCATGATCGTGATGATGCCGTCGTAAATTTCGGGCACTTCCTGCGCAAACAGCTTTTTCATGAAGTCGGGATGCGCGCGGGATAGAAAGATTTGGGGCCCACGCGTTTCGCGGACGACTTTCAGGATCAGCGAACGGACGCGGTCGCCGACACGGACAACTTCGCGCGGGATTTGCTGATCACGGCGGATGACGCCTTCAGCACGACCCAGATCAACGACGACATGGCCAAACTCGACGCGCTTTACAGTGCCGACAATGATTTCGTTCGCGCGGTCCTTAAACTCTTCATATTGGCGGTCGCGCTCGGCATCGCGGACTTTTTGAAAGATCACTTGCTTCGATGCTTGCGCGGCAATGCGGCCAAATTCGATATTGGGCAGCGGATCGACAATGTAGTCGCCAAGGGCCGCGCCGGGTTGGAGCTTCTGCCCTTCGGCGAGGGTCACTTGCTTGAAATAATCATCGACCGCTTCGACAACTTCGACAACGCGCCACAAACGCAAATCGCCGCTGGTCGTGTCGATCTTGGCGCGGATGTCGTTTTCCGCGCCATAACGTGCCTTTGCCGCCCGCTGGATCGCGTCTTCCATTGCGTCGATCACGATTTCGCGGTCGATCAGTTTTTCCTTTGCCACCGCATCGGCAATCGCCAGCAGTTCGGCCTTGTTGGCGGAAATCGAAGTCGCCATTCGTTTTATCCTTCTTGCAGTATTTTATCGGCACCGTCGGTTGAAAGCGGTGCGGTTGCGTTGATGAGCTTGTCCGTCAGCACCAGTTTGGCGCTGGCAATGCCGTCATAAGGGATACGCATTGCGCCATGTTTGGCGATGACAACAATCGTATCGTCGCCTTCAACCCCTTCGAGCCGTGCATCGAACATCTTGCGGCCTTCGATGGGTTCAACCAGTTTGATCCGCGCTTCGTGGCCAGCCCAATCATCATAATCGGCAATGCGGGTTAGCGGTCGGTCAATGCCCGGCGAGGACACTTCGAGGCGATAGGCTTCTTCAATAGGATCGAGTTCGTCGAAAATTTCGGACAGCCGCCGTGACAGCGTCGCGCAATCGTCCAGCGTCAATTGTCGCGTTTCAGGCCGCTCAGCCATCACCTGCAACGTCGGGTCGGACGTGCCGCCAAACATGCCAACGCGCACGAGTCGCAACCCAAGCGCTTCCGCTTCAGGTTTGATCAGGACAGTCAGGGCGGCGATATCAGCCAAATTTTACTCCAAAGGGGAACCCGCCGCGCCCGAAGCCGGTTGGCCGCGAACCCAAACAAAGTTACCGATGTAAGGTATTGAACATCGCTATAGGGCGATCCACCTTCGTCAGCAAGAGTTGAATGGAGCGCTCCCGATGAAACGCCTGACCTTTGCTGCAGCCCTGATGCTTTCAGCGTGTTCGGCTGGCCCCGCGCCTGCGCAAACAGCGATGCCGTTTGTTGCCACGCCCGTTGCGACGTTCGATTCGCCTTGGGCCATGACCTTCCTGCCAGGGCGCGGCGTGCCGATGACCAATGCGGCGCTGGTCACGGAAAAAGGCGGCAAGCTGTGGTTGGTTGATACGGCAAAGGGCGCGCGCACTGAAGTGAAAGGCGTGCCTAAAGTCGATGTTGGTGGGCAAGGCGGTTTGGGCGATGTGATTGTCCACCCCGATTTCGCGGGCAACGGCATCATCTATTTGAGCTGGGCCGAAGCGGGCAACGCCAATACGCGCGGGGCCGCAGTCGGGCGGGGTAAGCTGGTGATCGACGGCACATCGGCACGCATCGAAGAGCTTAAAGTCATCTGGCGGCAAGTGCCCAAAGTAACGGGCCGCGGCCATTTCGGCCATCGCCTCGCCTTCGGTCCCGACAAGATGCTCTATATCGCCAGTGGCGAACGCCAGAAGTTCACGCCCGCACAGGACATGAACAGCAATCTCGGCAAAATTCTCCGCCTGACCGAAACCGGCGGCATCCCTACTGACAACCCTTTCGCGAAAGAGGGCGGGGTGAAGGCGCAAATCTGGACATCGGGCCAGCGCAATCCGCTCGGCTTTGCGTTTGATGGGCAGGGCCGCTTGTGGGCGCAGGAAATGGGTCCGGCGGGCGGTGACGAGCTCAATTTGATCATAAAAGGTCGCAATTACGGCTACCCGATTGTGTCGAACGGCAATCATTATGACGGCCGCGACATTCCCGATCATGAAACCCGCCCCGAATTTGAAGCGCCCAAAGTAACGTGGAACCCGGTGATCTCTCCGGGAGGGCTTATCGTCTATTCAGGCGACAAATTCGCCGCATGGAAGGGCAATATTTTCATTGGAGGGTTGTCGTCACAATCGCTCGTCCGGGTCGCCATCGACGGCGATACGGCGAGGGAAGCCGAGCGCTTCGACATGGGCGAACGCATCCGCGAAGTTGAACAGGGGCCCGATGGCGGGATCTGGCTGCTCGAAGATGGCGGGCGGATGTTGAAACTAACGCCTAAACCCTGAGGTAGCGAAAATACCAGACCTCATGCCTGTAAACATTACGCGCCTTTCGTTCATAGCGTGTTTCGGGCCAGTCAGCAGGCCGGGTCTGGAAATCGGCGGCAGATGAAATCTGCCAGTCGAAATCCGCATGGCCGTTCATCACCTTCATGGCGTGCCGAACATAAATTGAGTGATCGGTGCCGAAGCGGAACTCGCCGCCGGGTTTTAGTTTTGCCGCGATCAGGTCAACCGGGCCTTTGTTCATGAAGCGCCGTTTGGCGTGCCGCGCCTTTGGCCACGGATCGGGATGGAGCAGATAGACACGGCTCAGCGACGCATCGGGTAGGAGCGTGAGGACATCAATCGCGTCGCCCATGTGAAGCCGGATGTTGTCGAGGCCGTCGGCTTGTATGTGCTGAAGCGCACTCACGACGCCGTTCAAAAACGGCTCGCAGCCAATGAAGCCCGTGTCCGGCCGCATCGCTGCCTGTCCCGCGAGATGTTCGCCCCCGCCAAATCCGATTTCGAGTTCAAGCGGACAAGGCTTTCCGAACAGGGCGGTCGCATCAAGAGGCCCGTCGGGCACTGAAAGTTGCGGCAACAAATCTTCGACCAGCGCCGCCTGACCCTCGCGCAGCTTATGCCCCGCGCGTCGCCCGTAAAGGCGGCCGATTGTGACGGGATCGCTCATGTGCGCCTACCGACAGGGTTTGCCGACATATTCGCGGCGGTGGTTGGTGTAGGTGCGGCCGTTCCAGCGCAGGACGGAGAAACAGAAGCCGGGGCCGCCTACTGAAATGTCGGGCCAATTATTCGCACCCCGGCGTTGGTCGAGGACTTCGGCGATGCCGGGGCTGGCCAGCATTTTGCGCCATTTGCCCTTGGTTTGTCCGGCGAGCAGGACGAACGACGTGCCCACTGCACCATAGCATCGCGCGCTATCCTCGACGACAATCACGTCCTTGATCCCGTCGCCGTTGACGTCGCGGTGCAGGTCAATGCGCAGCTTCGCATTCGGGTCTTCGCGGCAGAGCGCCCAATTCTTGCCGCGTCGCAGACCCCCGGCGGCGGCAAACATCGCGTCGGTCTCGGCTGTGGTGGGCGCGGCCATCATAGTCGCGGCGAGGAGCAGGACGAGCGTCATTGCGTTATTCCGCCTTTACGCAAAACTGCCAAAAATACGCTGGTATCTTTACAAACTTCATAGGGTTCGTGTGCCCAGTGGGAAGTTAAGGCGGTATCTTGGGGGGGCGGGGCGGACAATTCGGACGTTAAATTCGGCATGCTTCGACGCTATCATATGGCGCTGATGTAGGACAGCGTGGTTACACAATCCCAGCTGTGCTCCGGGCTTGACCCGGAGCCACGCGACCAGTTTGCACCTGTTCTCGCAAGGCTCCGGAGCAAGTCCGGAGCACGGAATTGCGCTTCGCCTTAAGCCAGCGCCGCCTTCAAATCGGCAACAAGGTCGGTCTTTTCCCACGGGAAGAAATCGCCTTCGGCCTTTTGCCCGAAATGGCCATAGGCGGCTGTCTTGCGGTAAATCGGCTTGTTGAGACCCAGATGCGTGCGGATGCCGCGCGGGGTCAGGCCGCCGAGCTTTTCGATGCCCATGATCGCGGCTTCAATCTTGTCGTCACCCACGCTACCCGTGTCATGCGTATCGACATATAACGACAGCGGCTTCGACACGCCGATGGCATAGGCCAGCTGGATCGTGCAGCGCGTGGCAAGGCCCGCCGCGACGATGTTCTTCGCCAGATAGCGCGTGATATACGCGGCCGAGCGGTCAACCTTTGTCGGGTCTTTCCCCGAAAACGCGCCGCCGCCGTGTGGGGCTGCACCGCCATAGGTATCTACAATGATCTTGCGCCCGGTGAGCCCTGCGTCGCCATCCGGGCCACCTATTTCGAAGCTACCGGTCGGATTGATGTGATATTCAGTTTCGCGCAGCAGGACGGGCGGCATGATGTCAGCGACAACGCGCTTCACATAATCGTGGAGTTCGGCTTCCTTCGCGCCTTCGTCATAGCCCTTGGCATGCTGCGTCGAGACGACGATTGCCGTGCAAGCGACCGGCAAGCTGCCTTCGTAACGCAACGTCACTTGGCTCTTGGCGTCAGGCTCAAGGAATGGCGCCGCGCCCGAATGGCGGTCTTCGGCCATCTGTTTCAGGATCATGTGGCTATAATAAAGCGTGGCGGGCATCAGGTCGGGGGTCTCGTCGGTCGCGTAGCCGAACATGATCCCCTGGTCGCCTGCGCCTTCGTCCTTGTTGCCGCTGGCGTCCACGCCCTGCGCGATGTGCGCCGATTGGCCGTGGAGATTGTTCATGAACGTGAGCGTTTCATGGTGGAAACCATCCTGTTCATAGCCAATTTCCTTGACAGTGCGGCGGACGGTCGCTTCGATTTCTTCCTTCGCGCCCGGTGCCCATGCACCGTTTTCATATACGCCCTTGCAGCGGATTTCACCGGCGAGGACAACAAGCTGCGTGGTCGTCAGCGTTTCGCAGGCGATTCGCGCTTCGGGATCTTTCGACAGGAACAGGTCGACAATGGCGTCCGAAATCTGGTCCGAAACCTTGTCCGGGTGACCTTCCGAAACGCTTTCGGACGTGAAGAGATAATTGGCACGCATGGGCGAATCCTGTCGTTAGATATAAAGAATGCTTTATGTGTGGCTGCGCCCTTAGCGTTGCCAGCGGCGAAGGGCAACGGCAAAGCCAATCAGGGTTAATGCCGTGAGTGCGGTCATGATATGGCCGAGGCGCGCGAAGACGGTGGGCGGCGCAGGTGCAGGGAGCGTCGTCTGGATCACGCCCGCTTTGCCGGTGGGCAGTGCAACGAGGACCACGCCGTTCGAATCGATCACCGCCGAAATGCCGGTGGGTGTGGCGCGGACGACGGGCAGCCCTTCTTCGATGGCACGCAGGCGGGATTGGGCGACGAATTGCGGCGACCCCCATGTACCGAACCAGGCGTCGTTGGAGGGGTTGAAGATGAAGTCGGGGCGGTTCTTTGCGTCCACCACTTCGCCCGAAAAGATGATTTCATAGCAGATCTGGATACCGACCTTGCCGAAGCCCGTGACGTTGAATGTGCGCGGCCCCGGCCCCGGCCAGAAATCGAGATCGCCGGGCACAAGCCGCGAAAGGCCGATGGCGGACAGCAGAGGCCGCATCGGCAGATATTCGCCATAGGGGACCAGATGCGCCTTGTCGTACCGCGCCGTTAGCTTGCCGTGTGGCGTTACCGCAAACACCGAATTGCGCGCGGCGACGATGTCTTTCCCCGCCTTGTCCCAGATGAACGCGTCGCCGCCGGTCAGCAGCATATCCTTTGGTCCCATCAACCGCGCGATGCGATCCACCGCCCAGCGTTCTTCCTCCAAGAAATAGGGAACGGCGGCTTCAGGCCACAGGATCAGGCGGGGTTTGTCGCCGGGCGGACCAGTGAGCGTGCTGAGCTTCTCCCAATTGAGCTCATCAAAACTCTCGTCATGCTTGGTTTGTTGTCCGATGTTGGGCTGGATGACGCGGACGAGGGGGCGGGAGGGGTCAGCGGGCGTGCCGGTATCGGACGCAAACAAAAACGGCAGCAATGCAATTGCAAGCAGTTCGGGCAGGATGAAGAAAGCGACGAGCGCGGCAATGCGAATGGGGGTCAGTGGTTTGCTGCGGATTTCATGCCATAGATGCTGTGCTAAAATGACGAGGAGGCCGCAAAGCAAGGCAGTCAACCCCGACAGCGCATAAGTGCCGACCCATCGCGACAGACCCGCGACCGGCGTGCCGACCCAGATCACGCTGAGCGGATTCCACGCAAATCCCGTGAACAGCATTGCGCGGAGATATTCGGTGACTGTCCATGCGGCGGCAAAGATGAGCGCGTAAACCGCGCCCCGTGGCCGGCCCCATCGCCACGCCAGTCCCGCCGCCATTGCCGTGTAAACCGCCAGATAGAACGATAGTGCCACGACGGCGACCCAGCCTAGCCAGACCGGCATGGTTTCCTGATAGCGGAACGACCCCGCAATCCAGTTCAGCCCGACGGTGAAATGGCCAACGCCGAACCACCAGCCACGCGCCAAGGCACTGCGCACATTGGGAGCCTCCGCCACCAGCCACATCCACAGCGCGAAGGCGACAAGCGTGACCGGCCACAGGTCGAGTGGCGCGAAGCCAGTGGCTGACACCGCGCCCGCTGCAAGCGCCAATAAGTTAGGAATATGCTTCACGCGTGGCGCTATTGCCTGCCCGTGTGACAGGCGCAACTGCTTCCGCTAAGCGCTCTCACATGATCCTGATCGCTCTTGCCGCCGCCGCAACGCCGCCGCTCCTGTCGCCTGCGCTATGGCTTGATCTTCGCTGCGTCGCAGTAATCGGCATTGCGCGTGATCCCGCGCTGGCGAAAGACGGCGCCTATTACACGGCCATTGTCGGTGCCGACATCATGGATGCCACGGGGCAGAGCCGCGAAATGGTTCGCGATATGATCCTTCGTGAAGCAAGGACCCTGAATGCCAAGGCCGCCCTGCCATCGGGGCCGCAACGCGATTCGTGCGTTCAACAGATGCGCGCGCGCATCGCCATTGAAAAGGCGATCCCATGAGGCCCTTCCACCTCGCCTTTCCCGTCCATGACCTGAACGCTGCGCGCGATTTTTATGGGCGCGTGCTTGGCTGTCCGGAGGGACGCAGTTCGGACGCATGGATTGATTTCAATCTGTACGGGCATCAGATCGTCACACACTTGAGCGACGCCCTGCACCACGTGACCAGCAATCCGGTTGACGGCCACGATGTGCCGGTGCCGCATTTCGGTGTCGTGCTGACAATGCCCGACTGGCAAGCGCTTTCGGACCGACTGACCGCAGCGGGCACGCATTTTGCGATGGCCCCAACGGTCCGGTTCAAAGGACAGGCCGGCGAACAGGCAACGATGTTTTTCTATGACCCGAGCGGCAATGCGCTCGAGTTCAAAGCCTTTGCCGATGATTCGCAATTGTTCGCAAAGTAACAGATCGAACCGAATATTTGCACGCGCTGTGTGTGACCCGGACTTGGTCCAGAGCCCTGCGAGAATTGAATGCGCATTTATGAACAAGGCTCCGGGTCAAGCCCGGAGCACAGATTCACTTTTGACGTGCGACGCTTTACCCGTCGTAATCGCCGCCCAAATTCTGGTTGCGCGGTGGTGCTGCGGCAGTGAGGCGCAGCGCTTCGGCCGACTGGCTGAGCGAGCCCATTTCATCAACGACATCATCGTCATCGATCTGAACCTTCTGCATGTTCGAAATCACCGCTTCGCGCATGTCTTCAGGAAGGACTGTTTCCTCGGCGATTTCGCGCAGGGCAACGACCGGATTTTTGTCACGGTCGCGGTCAATCGTCAGTTCGGCACCGCCCGAAATCTGCCGCGCGCGCTGCGCCGACAACAGGACGAGGTCAAACCGGTTGGGAATCTTGTCGACACAATCTTCGACTGTCACGCGCGCCATGAAACGCTTCCTTCAAAATCTTGCCACGATGGGGAAGCGCGGCCCTTAACGAGCGCGACTTGCAAAAGCAACATTGGCCTGCGCATGGGCAGGTCATGGCCCAAGCGTTTGACGTCGACGGCAATCGCCTTTCACTTTTAACGCAGGGGCCTGAGCGCTTGGACGCGCTTGTCGCGCTAATCGACGGTGCTCGGACGACGCTGAAGCTACTCTATTACATTTACAGCGACGATGCGGCGGGGCAGCGCGTCCACGGCGCTTTGCTGGCGGCGGCGGGGCGGGGCGTAACGGTCGCGTTGATTGTCGATGGATTCGGGAGCGATGCGGAAGCAAAGCATGAATTCTTTGCGCCGCTGACCGCTGCGGGGATTGATGTTTGCGCGTTTCACCCGCGCTGGGGGCGGCGCTATTTGTTGCGCAATCACCAGAAAATGGCGCTGGCCGACGATGTCCGCGCGATTATCGGCGGGTTTAATGTCTCGGCGGATTATTTTGCCGATTCGCGCGAAGCAGCGTGGCGCGATTTGGGCCTCCATATTGATGGCGAAGCGGCCACACGCCTGTCGGGCTATTTCGACACGTTGCAAGCATGGACGCAGCGGCCCAAGCCACGGATGCGTGATCTTCGCACGGCGCTGCGGCGTTGGAGTAATCCCAAGGGCCAAGTCCGCTGGCTGCTCGGGGGGCCATTGCGGCAACTTTCGCCTTGGGCGCGGAGCGTGCGCGACGACATGAAACGCGGCAAGAGCCTGTCGATGATTGCCGCTTATTTTGCGCCCAATCCGGCGATGCTCCGCCGCCTCGACCATATCGGTCAAACGGGCAGCGCGCGGGTCGTCACGGCGTCGAAGACCGACAATGTCGCAACCGTCAGCGCCGCGCGTTTCACCTATCCGGGGCTACTCCGAAAGGGCGTACGCATCTTCGAATACGAACCGTCGCGGCTGCACACCAAATTGATCCTGATCGACGATATCGTGTATATCGGCAGCGCCAATTTCGACATGCGCAGCCTTTATCTCAATCTGGAAGTCATGCTGCGCGTCGATGATCCCGTCTTTGCCGCGCATGTTCGCACTTACATCGACGGCGAAATTGACGCGTCTGCCGAACAGTTTCTGCCCGACTATACCGGCTGGCAGACTTGGGCGGCGAAGCTGCGCCGCGCAGTCAGTTATTTCTTGGTCGCGGTGATGGATTACAACGTCGCCCGCCGCTTGAATTTCGGAGCGGAATGACGACGGCGGGGAAAATGGTGGGCGTGGCAAGGATTGAACTTGCGACCCCTGCGATGTCAACACAGTGCTCTACCACTGAGCTACACGCCCACATTGCGGTTCCCTAGCGGCGGGTCTGGCCGCTGGCAACCCGCTTACAATTCGCTGACATGGGGCGCCTGAAACATCCGGTCGACTTCCAAGACCAGATCACGGAGATGAAAGGGCTTCGATAAAACTTTGGCTTGGGGCAACGCTTGCCCCGCGCGCAATGACACGGCGGAAAACCCGGTGATGAACATAACGCGCATTTCGGGCGCGATCACTGCCGCCTTTTGCGCCAGTTCGATCCCGTCCATTTCGGGCATGACAATATCGGTCAGCAGCAAATCAAAACCGCCGCCATTTTCAATGAGTGGCAGCGCCGCCGTCCCCCGGTCCACCGCGACAACGGCATAGCCCGAACGTTCAAGCGCACGCACCAGATAAGTGCGCATCGCGTCATCGTCTTCGGCCAGCAGTATTCGCGTCATCAGCCTTGTCCCCGGTGCGCTTGTCCCTATTCAGCGCGACTCTTCAAAGCCTGTATGCGCGACACCCTTAATATTTTCCAGCACTGCATCAGAAAAATGCTGGTGCGAAGGGCCGCCTGCGATAAGGCGAGTGGCAATGTTCAAGACAGTCAATTTTGCCCGCGGCGCAGGGCCTGTGATCCTGTCGGTGCCGCACGCTGGGCGTGTTTATGATTTGGCGCTGGTTGACCATCTTCGCGTGCCGTTGAACGCGACCTTACCGCTTGAGGATCGTTATGCTGATCGATTGACCGCGGCGGCCGCGATGTCGGGTTTCCCGACGATCGTCGCACAGACCCCGCGCCTTGTCATCGACCTCAACCGTGCGCCCGATGATCTTGACCCCGTTTCAATTCGCGGCGGCTTTGCGCAGGGCATGCCGACATCGGCCAAAGCGCGGGCGGGGCTTGGGCTGATCCCGACGCGACTGTGGGGCGTTGGTGCGTTATGGCGGGCACCGTTCGAGCGGGCCGACATCGACGCGCGGTTGCGCACAATCCATGCGCCTTATCATGCGGCGATTGCCGACGCACTGGCGGCGGCACGGCGACATTGGGGCAGTGCCATTCTGATCGACCTGCATTCGATGCCGCCGATCAACGACGACAATGCTCCCGATATTGTCATTGGCGACCGGTTCGGGACCAGCGCAAGTTCGCAACTCGCCGCAGTTGCCGAATCGGTTTTCAAAGCGGCGGGTCTACGCGTTGCGATCAATGCCCCTTACGCGGGCGGTTATGTCGTGTCGCGTCATGCCCGGCCGCATGCGGGCGTCCATGCGCTGCAAGTTGAAGTGGACCGGCGGCTTTATCTCGATGCGGCGCTTGATCTGCCATCAGACGGTCTCGCGCGCGTCCAAAAACTGGTGCGCTTGCTGGCCGAGACGCTGCGCGAAGAATTGCTCCCTCGAGTCGCAGCAGCGGCCGAATAATAAAGAGCCACCCCGCGCTTTCGCACGGAGTGGCCAGGTTCAGGGAGGAACACGCCCAAGGGCGTGCCGTTCAGGGCGCGAAAGGGGGGACGCACCACCGAACACAAAGAATGTATGTAAACCGCGTGCCAGTTTCAAGCGGCAACTAGGTGATTCTGGATTCAGGCGGGCTGAATCTCTGGAATCTTTCCTTGGTCCGCTTGCCGCGCAAAGATTTCGCGCATGATCGACAATGAAAACAGGTGCGCATGGATCAACGGCAACATGCCTGACTGCGACATTTTACGCAGCTGGTCACCGCGCAGGTCGCGCAACTTGGTTTCATCAACCATCTGGAATCCGCGATAAATGAACGGCGGCGTGTCTTCCTGCGTCTGGATCGACACTTCGCCGTCCATCAGAATGTCGAGCGCTTTCAATTCTTCCATGAATGCGCCGGTCCGCTGACCCGCTTGTTCGAACTGTTCGCAAAATGTCAGGACGGTCTTTGTCGCCTCGGATGGTGTTTCCCCGTCAAATATCGGTTCGCCATCACCATCGGGCGAAATCGCGCCATGCGTGGGATCGACACACAATGAAAGCTCGTCGGTATCAGGGCGCAGCTTGGCAAGCAGGAACGGATAGCGACGGACATAGGCCGGGACATAGGCTTCCTGAATCATCTTGCCCTCGACGTCGATGAAGGTGTTGACGCCTTCGTTAAGGCCCATCAGCGCGAGCGGCACCGGCTGGTCACCAACGGTAAAGATGATCGGGTAGTAGCGCTGGACCAGCGCGAATTCCTCAACAGTCACTGGAATGGCATGTTCGGTGTGCAGCCAAGGTGCGCCATCGGCCGATGCATAACGCCAGCTGCCATGTTCCTGCTGCGAAATGGGCACCAGTTCCTTGTAAAGCAGGGGCAGGCTAGGGTTCTGGGGGGCCGCGCTGGCCATAAGCACTCTCCGGGAATTTCAAAAGGTGGATATCGCGCGTCGCCCTATGACCCCACTGCGCGCGGTGCAAGCATTTCACCATTCATCGGATCAACATCTTTTACCATTAACGACTGACCCTCAGAGTTAATCGCCAGTTCAACCGTGGAAACGCATCGCTTTATCGAGATGGATTCGTTGCTGTGACTTTGCTGTTTCTTGCGCTGATGTCGGCGGGGGCTGGGTTTGCGTCCGCGCCGGTCGAAGACGTTCAGGTTGCACAAATGACGATTCAACAGCGCATCGTCGTGCGGGTGCCGTTGGCCCCGATGCCCGCTGCGCCGCCGGTTCAAATCCGCTGGGTTGAGAAAAAGGGTCCGAAATGCGTAAGCCTTGGCACTGTTGCTGGCTTTGCCGTGCGCGGACCGCAAGTCGTCGATCTGCTCCTCCGCAATGGCCAGCGGGTGCGCACCCGCCTCGAAAAGGAATGCCGTAGTCTTGACCTGGGGTACGGTTTTTATGTGAAGCCCCATGCCGACGGACGCATATGCCGCGACCGCGATGTTATTCACGCGCGTACCGGCGGGCAATGCGAAGTCGATAATTTCAGCAGCCTCGTCCCCGAACGCTGACTTGACTTTACGGGCGCGTCTGCGCACCGCTTACGGGCTTTTCTCACGGACATTTGCATGAACTTCGCCGACCTCGGCCTTTCCGACCAATTGCTGCGCGCGATCGACGATTCGGGCTATAACGAAGCCACGCCGATTCAGGCGCAGGCAATCCCGAGCGTCCTGATGATGCGCGACCTGATCGGCATTGCGCAGACAGGAACGGGAAAGACGGCAAGTTTCGTCCTGCCGATGATCGATATATTGGCAGAGGGGCGCAGCCGCGCGCGCATGCCGCGCTCGCTCATCCTTGAACCGACCCGCGAACTCGCCGCGCAAGTTGCAGAGAATTTCGAGAAATACGGCAAATACCACAAGCTCTCGATGGCGCTGCTGATCGGCGGCGTTCAGATGGGTGATCAGGTCAAGGCGCTGGAAAAGGGCGTCGACGTCCTCATCGCCACGCCAGGCCGCCTGATGGATTTGTTCAGCCGCGGCAAGATCATGCTAAACGATTGCACGTTGCTGGTGATCGACGAAGCTGATCGCATGCTCGACATGGGCTTCATCCCCGACATTGAAGAAATCTGCACGAAGTTGCCCGCGACGCGCCAGACATTGCTGTTTTCGGCAACCATGCCCGGGCCGATCAAAAAGCTCGCCGACAAATTCCTGAGCAATCCCAAGCAAATCGAAGTCTCGCGCCCTGCCTCCGCCAATCTCCAGATCGAACAGCGCATTGTCGAAGTCACGTCGCGCGGCAAAAAAGATGCGCTGATCGACATCCTCCGCGCCGAAGATGTCACGACCGCCATCGTCTTTTCAAACCGCAAGACCACCGTGCGCGAGCTCTCGCAGAGCCTGTCGCGCGCCGGGTTCAAAGCCGGCCAGATTCAGGGCGATATGGACCAGTCGGACCGGATCAAGGAACTTGACCGGTTTAAGGCGGGCGACATCACGATTCTCGTCGCGTCGGACGTTGCGGCGCGTGGGCTGGACGTAAAGGGCGTCAGCCATGTCGTGAACTATGACGTGCCGTGGCATCCCGATGATTATGTCCACCGCATCGGTCGCACGGGTCGCGCAGGCGCGACGGGCAAGGCATTTACACTTGCGACGCCTGACGATGCCGAAGCCGTGGCGCAGATCGAAAAGCTGACCAGCACAAAGATCGAGCGGGTCGGGAAATCTGCCGCAAGAGCGAAGCCTGCCGCCGAAACTGCCGTTGACCCCGCGCCCGCGAAAGCGGCACCAAAACGTAAAGCGGCTGCACCAAAAGCAGCGGCACCCTCGCCCGCGCCGCGCCCATTGTCGCGTCCAGCACCTCGTCCCGCCGATGACGATGAAGCAGACGACGGCTGGAACGGGCCACTGCCCGGATTCTTGGGTGTGAAGCTCAATTAACCACCCATCGCCAGCGCAATGATGCAGTGATAGGACGCGGCGATGACCGTGCGCGCCCCTGCCCCTTGGACAACTGAAGCGCGGGCAACGCTGGCGCTGGCGATGCCACTGATTCTTGCTAATTTAGCGCAGTCGGTGATCCATGCGACGGACCTAATTTTCCTCGGACGGCTTGGCCCCGATGAACTGGCTGCCGCATCGCTGGCGATCAACCTGTTGATGCCTTTCATCCTGTTCGGTCTTGGCTTGATTGCCGCCGTATCGCCGATGGTCGCAGCCGAGCGGGGGCGAAAGCTGCATTCGGTCCGCGATGTGCGCCGGACAGTGCGACAGGGGATGTGGCTCGCGGTGTTGCTGTGCGTTCCGTGCTGGCTGATCCTGTGGCAGACCGAATCCATTCTCCGCGTGATGGGCCAAGACGCGGAGCTTTCGCGCGATGCGGCGTCCTTTGTCCGCGTGCTGATGTGGGGATTGCTTCCCACGTTCCTGCAACTAGCGCTCCGCAATTTCGTGGCAGCAATCGAGCGCCCGGGCTGGGCAACGGCGGTTTTGTTTGGTGCGGTCTTGATCAACGCTGCTTTGGGATGGGCGTTGATCTTTGGCCATTTCGGCATGCCCAAAATGGGGCTGACAGGCGCGGCATTGGCAAGTGCGCTGGCCAACCTGTTCCTATTTGTCGCAATGGCAGCCGTGGTTCTGACGATTCACCCGTTCCGTCGTTATGCCATCTTCGGGCGGTTCTGGAGGACGGATTGGGAGCGGTTTCGTGCGCTCGCAGGGCTCGGCTTACCCATTGCGATTACGCTGACATTTGAGGTTACGGTGTTTGCCGCAGCCGTGTTCCTGATGGGCCTGATCGACCGCGCGTCGATCGCGGCGCATGCGATTGCGCTCCAGATTGCCGCCTTTTCGTTCATGGTGCCGATGGGCATTGCACAGGCCGCAACGGTGCGCGTCGGCCTTGCTTATGGCGCGCGTGACCGCGAAGCGATCCACCGTGCGGGCTGGCTCGCTTTTGCGATGGGCGTTGGGTTCATGGCGTGCATGGCGTTGACGCTGATCCTCATCCCGCGCCCGCTCGTTGGCATTTTCATTGATGTTGTTGATCCCAAAAATGCCGAGGTCGTCGCACTGGCTGTGAGTTTTCTGGGCGTCGCTTCATTGTTCCAGATTGTCGATGGTGCGCAAGTTGTGGGCGCTGGCGTGCTGCGTGGTTTGCAGGATACGCGCTGGCCGATGATTTTTGCGGCCATCGGTTATTGGATCGTCGGGATGGGGATTGCGGTGCTTCTGGCGTTCCCGTTCCACATGCGCGGGTTCGGGGTGTGGCTGGGGCTCGCCAGCGGCCTTGCCTTTGTCGCTGTCCTGATGCTTGCCCGGTGGATGCAGCGTGCGCGACTGGGCCTGCTTCCCTAAAGATAGCTGGCGGGCGTCAGCGTGTGGGTGGTCGTTGCCGCGCCGCGCTGCGTGGTCAGGGCATAGGCCTGCCCCGCCGGACCGTTGATCCGTCGCAACACATCGGCGAATTTGGGTGGATCGGTAACCGTATCACCGGGTGCGATTCCCGCCGCAGCCGCCGGACTGCCCGCGCCGACCCCCGCGACCAATGCGCCGCCCGCTGGGGTGCGATCAACCCATAGGCCCGATTTCGAATAGCGTTCGGCCGTCAGGGCCAAGCTGTTGCGCGTCAGCCAGACTTTGCCACGTCCGACATCGGTTGACCAATCGTAAAGCGCGATCAGAGGAAGGCCGAGCAAGCCATCATAGTCGCGTCCAATCGCCTGACTTGGGTCCATCAAGGTGACAAAAGGCCGGTCAAACTGGAGCGGCCCCAACGAAAAATTATCGCTGCGGACAAGGCGTGCAAGTTTGTTGGCACGACCGCCGAACCCGCTGACGGCAGCGGGTGCAAAACGCCTATTCTCGGCCAGCCCGCTTCGCGCACTGGCGCGGGGGAAAAGCAAAAGCCCGCGTGACGCACCAGTATCGACCATCAGCTTATAGGGCTTTCCGTCGATCATCGCCGTCACATAGATGCGCTCGGCCCCGCGCCCGTCCGTGGCGCTAATGCTCGCGCCTTCAAGACGCTGACCCGTTGGCTCACCGGCTCTTCCTTTGGGCCAAATCTGCCAGCGACCAGCCTCAAAGCTCAGGTCTGAGTCGTACGCGGTTACCAATCCAGAAGCGAACAGACCGGCGGCATCATCGGCAAGCCCTCGCCCAAAATCATAGGTTGAAAACTGCATTGTCTTCTGTCGAACGACGCCCGCGATAAGGACATCATTGGCTTCGACGCGCCCGGTATTTGCTGTTTTGCCGCCAACACCGCCGACGGTCCCGCCGCCAAGCACTGTCAAACCGAGCCGTTTGGCGATTTCGGGGCGTAAAAAGTTACCGCCCGCACCCGTATCGATGACGAAAAGCAACGGCTCGCTTTTGCCAATGACGGCGCTAACCCACAGCCGCCCGTCCTCGACGATGACCTTCGCGACGATCGGGGCATTTTGCGCAAAAGCAAAGCGGGGTAGCAACACGCTCGCGCCAAGGCCGCCCAGCACACGACGCCGATCAATAACAAATGCGGTCATGCAGATTTCCCGGAATGATAGGGAGTGAAATTACCATTCCGGGAAAGTTGTTACCAGTATTTTCAGACGCCGACGACACCGCCATCATTTTTGGTAATCACGATTGTTGCGGAGCGGGGCCGCGACACCGCCGTCGGGTTTGTCTGGCTTGCGGGCCAGTTCGACGGGAATGTGTTTGGAAAGCCTGTTGTCGTGTCTTCGCCCGGATGCTGGATGTTGACGAAAACTGTGCGACCGTCGGGCGTTGAGTCAATCCCGGTGATTTCACATTCTTTCGGACCGACAAGGAAGCGCCGCAAATTGGTGCCGGGCAGCGCGCCGACCAACGTCGCCTGCCCGCGTGTTGTCCCGTCGGCCAGCGTGTTCGCAATCATTTTCGCACCACCATCGCCGACCTGACCAGGCTGGCCGACGAGCATCATGCAGTTGGTGACATCCGTGAAGGCACCGTCATCGGTTTGCACCCACAACAATGGATTGCCGATCCCGCCAGCATTTTGCGTGCGTGAGAACCACAAACCGTCGGGCGAAGAGAAATCATTGTCGGCCGTCAGACCCGACACATTGATATTCGCGGCTTCAAGGTCCGACCCTGCACCAAAGGCATAAATGTCCCAGACAAAGGACAAGGCTTCGGTGGTGTCGCCCGATTCGCGCAATCGGATGATATGGCCGTTGCGGTTGGCGCGCGTGGTTGATGGCGGATCGACATAGGCCCGCGGATTGGCCGCGTCGGTCGTTGTACCGGTTCGCGAGGCATTGTTGGTCAGCGTCAGGTACATTTCGCCGGTCTTCGGATTGACGGCGGTCCATTCGGGACGGTCCATCCGCGTCGCACCGACGGCATCGGCAGCAAGACGCGAATTGATGGCCACATCGCCAGCATCGCTGAACGAATAAGTCGCATTGGCCGCCGTCACTGGTCCCGTGCCGAACACCAGCGGCAACCAAACACCGGTACCATTCGCGTCGAAACGTGCGACATAGAGCGTGCCAGTGTCGAGATATTTGTCACCTATGGCCATACGGTTCGTTGCGGTGGCGTCGGCGGGTGCCCAAGTGACCGGTGCCACATATTTATACAGATATTCGTTCTGTGCGTCGCAACCCTGATACCATGCTGGTTTGACGCCAGCGATGAAACGACCGGGCCATGCGCCTTCGTGATTCATTCGTCCCATTGCCGTGCGCTTGCGCGGAACAGCTGTTGGATCATAAGGATCAATTTCGACGTTCCAGCCATATTGGTTATGCTCGTTGCGGAAATCGCCGGTCCCATCGGCGGGTGCAGCCGGATTGATTGTTATGTTGAATTTGGCGAACCGCGTGTCGCCTGCTGCGACCGGCGTTGCATTGGTCCAGCCATTGTTACCGACCGAAGCTGCGCCGCGCCCGTAACGGGCAAGGGATACCGCCGATTTCGTGCCTGCCCGCGCCGTAACGTCGCTCGGGTCGCGACGGAAATAACCCGTCCAGTTTTCCTCACATGTCAGATATGTTCCCCATGGCGTGAAACCGTTGGCACAGTTGTTGATCGTACCGCGCCCTTCGGTTCCAGCAGGCGAGTAAAGCGTTCGCATCAACGGATGGCCACGCGCAGGGCCACTGATCTGCACAGGTGTGAAGGGCGTGATCCGGCGGTTAAGCGCTGACGTCTGGACATAGCTCCACGCGCCCGAATTGCCCGCACGTATGACTTCGATCACGCTGACGCCGTGGCATTCGATTTCTTTGGTTGCTTCACCAACCGGGCGGACGCCGCCCGTCGTGGTCGCGCCATTGGGGTGCAGATATCGCGACGTGATGTTCTCATGATTGATGCACAGGATGCCGCGCGTGTTGCTGTTCGGATCGGGCGCATTGCCCGACGCGGCCAAGCCGAAATAATACATGCCGTCATGATGGTCGCCGGAGCGGCTCGAAAAATCGCCATCAGTGCCATTGTTGGCATAGGCCGACGTGGCCGCGGTAATCGGATCACCCAGTCGATAAAGCACGGACACGGTATAACCCGCTGGCACCGTAACGATGTCGTTCAAATTCTTGGCAACGGGCGTGAAGCCCAATTCAGCCGGGGTTAGCGTCACGACCGTGGCAGCCGATTTGCCGCCGCCGACTGTGCCCGCGCTAAACTGGAATTGCAGCGGCGTTGATGATGTCACGCCCGGCGCAACGAAGCTCGCGGTCGCTGTGTCTGCCCCAGTCAGCGCAACGGGCGGCCCTGAAATCTGAGTCCAGTTGAGCGCTGTCGTGGCCGCGCCGCTGACCGTGCCATTGAGTGTCACAACCCGACCCGCTTTTGCCGCGATATCGCCGGCTGAAACTTGAAGCGCGTCCGCCGCAGCCGAAGCCGACCCTTCGCCGCACCCGCTCAACACAAAACCGGGGAGCGCCGCCGCAGCAATACCACCGAACAAGGCGGCGCGGCGCGAGTAGCGGGATTCGATCAGTTCATGAATGCTTTGGTTGCTGGTCTGGTTGGTATCGACATCGCCGTCGGTATAGCTGAAATCTTCAAGATCGAGCATTGATCGCCCCTGCATAATGGCATGGGCGACCATACGCCCCACGAGTGGGGTGACAGGAGATTGTGAAGCGACGGCGTCGAAACGATGTCAGCGTGGTTGCGGTTATGCGACGCTTTTGCGACCGGCCTGGTAACGTACCCGAAAAGCATCGGCCCATTGGGTGAGATTCCCCGCCGAAATTGCACCCCGCAGCGCCGCCATCACTTGTTGATAGAACCACAGATTATGTTCGGTCATCAGCATTGCGCCCAACATTTCACCCGAGCGGACGAGGTGGTGGAGATAGGCTTTGCTCCACGCCGCGACCGGCGATTCGGGGTCGAGCGGGGACAGGTCTTCAGCAAATTTTGCGTTGCGGATGTTGAGCGGGCCGTCCCACGTAAATGCCTGACCGTTGCGCCCGCTGCGCGTTGGCATGACGCAATCGAACATATCAATGCCACGTTCGACCGCGCCGACAATATCATCGGGCTTGCCAACGCCCATTAAATAGCGGGGCCTGTCACTAGGCAGCATCGGGACGGCGAAGTCGAGGACGCGGAACATTTCGGGCTGCCCCTCGCCAACCGCAAGACCGCCAACCGCGTAGCCATCAAAGCCGATGTTGGTCAGCGCCTTGCTGCTAATCGCGCGCAGGTCTTCAAACATTGATCCCTGCTGGATGCCAAACAGTGCACCCGCCGACTGGAAAGCGTCGCGCGACCGCTGTGCCCAGCGCATCGAGAGTTCCATTGATTTGCGTGCGACATCGTGGGTGGCAGGATAGGGCGTGCATTCGTCAAACGCCATGACGATGTCCGCCCCCAACAGCGCTTGAATTTCCATCGACCGTTCAGGGCTGAGCATGTGCCGCGATCCATCAAGGTGCGATTTAAACGCCACGCCCTCTTCAGTGATCTTGCGCAGATCGCCGAGGCTCATGACCTGATAGCCACCGCTGTCGGTCAGGATCGGGCGATCCCAGCGCATAAACGCGTGCAGCCCGCCCAATCTCGCCATCCGCTCCGCGCCGGGGCGCAGCATCAGATGATAGGTGTTGCCAAGGATGATGTCGGCGCCCGATGCGCGCACATCGCCGGGTTTCATGCCTTTCACAGTGGCGGCCGTGCCGACGGGCATGAACGCAGGCGTGCGGATTTCGCCACGCGCCATCTGGATGGTGCCAGTGCGCGCGCGGCCATCGGTTGCGGCGATCTGAAAATCGAAGCGCGTCACGGAATCAACAAACTCGAATCGCCATAGCTGTAAAAGCGATAGTCGTTCGCGATGGCGTGGGCATAGGCCGCCTGCATCTTGTCCAACCCCATCAGCGCGCTGACAAGCATGAACAATGTCGACTTGGGCAAGTGGAAATTGGTCATCAAACCGTCAATCGTCTTGAAGCGATAGCCGGGTGTGATGAAGATCGACGTATCGCCATCGAAGGGCTGGATCGTTCCGGTTTCGTCGGCGGCGCTTTCCAGCAGGCGGAGCACTGTTGTCCCCACCGCAATCAGCCGTCCGCCCCGCGCGCGGATGGCGTTCAGGCGCGCGGCAGTCGCGGCATCGATCCGGCCCCATTCGGCGTGCATGGCATGATCTTCGGTATCGTCGGCCTTGACCGGCAGGAAGGTGCCGGCGCCAACATGGAGCGTCAGCGTTTCATGCGCGATGCCCGCACCCGACAGCGATTTCATAAGCGCAGGCGTGAAATGAAGCGACGCCGTCGGGGCAGCAACCGCGCCCTTTTCGAGCGCGAACATCGTTTGGTAGTCGTCGGCGTCACGCGCATCGATGGCGCGCTTGCTGGCAATATAGGGAGGTAGCGGCATTGTGCCCGCGCGTTCCAACAGAACCTCGACCGGCTCGTTGCCTGCAAAATCGAGTAGCCAACTGCCGTCCGTGCCGCGGTCGCCCGCTGTCGCCGTTACGCCCTCGCCAAAGTGGATGACATTACCATCATGCAAGCGCCTGGCATTGCGGATGAACGCGCGCCACGTTCGCAGCCCTTCACGTTTGTGCAGTGTTGCGCCGATTTTCGCGTTGCCGCGCACGCCTTCCAGCTGAGCCGGAATTACACGGGTGTCGTTGAAGACGAGGCAATCACCAGCGCGCAAGATCGACGGCAGGTCGCGAACGCTTCGGTCGCTCAGACCATCCTTAGCAACTACCAGCATCCGCGCGACGTCACGTGGGATAACGGGTCGCAGCGCAATCCGTTCGGGCGGAAGATCGAAATCGAAAAGGTCGACGCGCACTATTTCGGCGTTGCATCCGAAGGCAAAGCCTTTGCCGGAGCGATGGCGGCAACCGCGGGCAAAGGCACGCGCGCGGCATCGGGGCCGTCGGACTCAATCCAAGTCTTCACGATTTTCGCAGGATTGGCGGGCGGTTCACCGCGCTCGATAGCATCGACAAACTGCATGCCTGACACAACGCGCCCGAACGGCGTATATTTGCCATCAAGCCGCAGGACGGGTTGAAACACAATGAAGAATTGGCTGTTCGCACTGTTCACATCATTCGACCGCGCCATCGACACCGTCCCGCGCAGATGCGGCATATCGTTGAACTCCGCCTTCATATCGGGCAGCGCTGATCCGCCTTCACCCGTTCCTTTTGGATCGCCAGTCTGTGCCATGAAGCCATCAATAACGCGGTGGAACAGTAAGCCATCATAAAAGCCAGCGCGGGACAGCATCGTCACCCGTTCGATATGGGCGGGCGCTTTGTCGGGACGCAACTGGACGACGACAGTGCCGCCGGTCGACAGCTGGATATGCCACAATGTCTGCGGCGTCGGCGCAGGATCGGGCGCGACAGTCGTCACATAAACCGGCTTCGGTGGCAGGGCCTTGGGCTTTTTCTTGGCCAGCGCAGGGGATGCGACAGCGAGAACGGCCATGAATGCAGCAAACAAACTCTTCAATTGATAAACTCCAGACAGTATGTTGCGCGGTATGCGTCCGAGGCTGACCGCATCGTGAATGTCAAACGCCTTTGCGGCCAATTTGAGCCACGCGGGCTTCAACATCATCGGCAACCGCCGCTGACACAAACTTACGGATGTCCCCGCCATAAAGCGCGATTTCCTTGACAAGGCGGCTGGCAATCGGTTGCAACGCGACATCAGCCATCAAAAAGACGGTTTCGACGTCGGCATTCAATTGCCGGTTCATGCCCGTCAGCTGATACTCATATTCGAAATCGGTGACACCGCGCACGCCGCGGATGACCATCGTTGCGCCAATTGACTGCGCGAAGTTCACAAGCAACGAGTTGAAGCCAACGACGCGGATGTTGGCGTCGGATATGCCGGCGACTTCGCGTTTGACCATGGCGATGCGCTCATCGTCCGAAAACATCGGCGATTTGGCGGCATTGGTCGTGACGCCGATCACAAGCTCATCCACCAGCTTCGCGCCGCGTTCGATGACATCCATATGCCCGCGCGTAATCGGGTCGAAGGTGCCGGGATAGATGCCGATGCGGGCCATCAACGGTCCCTTTCGATCGAATAGCGTGCGATGGCGCGGAGTAGGTCGGCTTCGGGGCCGAAGCTACCCAAATGCGAAATCGCTTGATCGACGAGCATCCGCGCTTGCGCCCGCGCGCGTTCGACGCCGAGCAGCGAAAGGAATGTCGCCTTGCCCGCTGCCGCGTCCTTGTGCAGCGCTTTGCCCGCGAGTTCCTCGTCTCCTTCTTCGTCGAGCAGATCGTCGGCAATCTGGAACGCGAGGCCGACATCACGCGCATAGCCACGCAAGCTGCCGCGTGCTTCGTTCGGCATGCGCCCCATGATGGCACCCGCTTCGACACTGAAGGCAATCAGCGCGCCGGTCTTCATCTGCTGCAAGCGCGTCACGCCATGCAAGTCGAATGTCTGCGTTTCAGCTGCGATGTCCATCATCTGTCCGCCTGCCATGCCAACGGGGCCGCTTGCGCGCGCCAATCCTTCGGCAAGTTCGATGCGAACGAATGGATCGGTGCTGACAGCGTCGTCTACCACCAGCTCGAATGCCAACGCGTGGAGCGAATCTCCGGCAAGAACCGCGATGGCCTCGTCAAACGCCTTATGCACCGTCGGTTTGCCGCGCCGCATGTCGTCATCGTCCATGCACGGCAGGTCGTCATGGATCAGCGAGTAAACATGGATCGCCTCGACCGCACATCCGACGCGGAGTGCCGCGGCATGATCGACATTGAACAGCTGGCTCGCGGCAACGACCAAGAGCGGCCGCAGCCGTTTCCCGCCGCCAATGCTGGCATGGCGCATCGCGTGAAACAACGGCGCGCGCTGATCATTCGGCACGGGCAGCAGGACATCGAACATGCGGTCGACGTCGCGGGCAATATCAGCAAGCG
The DNA here is from genome assembly GCA_031369985.1 of Sphingomonas sp. Taxonomy (GTDB): domain Bacteria; phylum Pseudomonadota; class Alphaproteobacteria; order Sphingomonadales; family Sphingomonadaceae; genus Sphingomonas_O. The sequence continues at coordinate 33,810 of JANMPU010000075.1, forward strand.
CTGTGCTCAGAATCGGTTCCATGGCCCCCATGCCCGCTCAGCCCGCCGGATCGAAAGGTTGCGTGCCAACGGACGTGCCGTCGCTGTTCAGGCTGATCTTTTCGATGCGGGCTTGCGCGTCCTTCAACCGTTTTTCGCAAATGCCGCGCAGTGTGTCGCCTTCGCTATAGAGCGTGATCGAAGAGTCGAGGCTTTCGTCGCCGCTTTCGAGGCGCTGGACAATAGTTTCCAGCCGCCTCAACGCATCTTCAAACGACAGGGCAGTGAAGTCTTCAGCCATCCAGCCTTAGTGACTTGCAGCGGCGCGGGGGTCAAGGTGGGGGGCAACCTGCCGCTTTGCTCCGCTCCTCGGCGACCAACTCTTTGCGGCTGAGCTTGCCAACCAGTGTTTTGGGCAGCACATCGCGGACTTCGACGGCGGTGACTCGCTCATGTTTGCCGAGTTGGGGATTGAGCCATTCCCTCAGCCGCAAGCCATCGATTCCCGCACCCTCGTTCAGCGTCACGAACGCTTTGGGCACTTCGCCATGATAATCATCGTAAATGCCGATCACGAGCGCTTCTTTTACGTCCGCATGTTTGTAGAGTACCGATTCAATCTGGCTGGGGAAAACCTTGAATCCGCCGACTGCGATCATGTCCTTCAGGCGGTCAACAATGCGGATATAGCCGTCGGCGTCGATTTCGGCGACGTCGCCGGTACGAAGCGCGCCATCGACAAACGTATCAATGTCGGCATCGGGACGGCCCCAATAGCCGAGCATCATTTGCGGCCCTAAAAAGACCAACTCGCCGGGCTCGCCGTCGGGCGCGAGCTTCGTCGGGTCTTCGCGCTGGACCAAGCGGACGGTCGTCCCGGGTATCGGCTGGCCAATCGTGCCCGTCTTGTTGATGCCGTCATAGGGATTGCAGGCGACGACACCCGCGCTTTCGGTGAGGCCGTAGCCCTCCACCACGCGCGCACCGGTTGCCCGTTCGAACTTGGTTTTGAGCGCGGGGGCGAGTGGCGCGCCGCCCGAAATGCAGACGCGCAGGCTGGCGAAAGATGTGGAGCCCATTTTCGGATGATCGAGCAATGCCTGATACATCGTCGGCACGCCGGGCAGGGCGGTTGCCTTGACGCGTTGGATGGTCGCGAGTGTCGCTTTCGCGTCGAAACGCGGCAGCATCGCGATCATTCCGCCCGCAAGGATTGTCCGATTGAGAACACAGGTGTTGGCGAACACATGGAAGAAGGGGAGTACGCCAACGATCCGGTCGGGTTGCCCTGCCCGCGGATCGAGCGAATGAACTTGCCGCGCGTTCGCCGTGAGGTTTTGATGCGAAAGCATCGCGCCCTTGGGTACGCCGGTGGTGCCGCCGGTATATTGGATCAGCGCGACTTCGCCGGGTTCGACGGTCACCGCGCGAAACGGCCCCGCTACTGACGCCATGCGAACGATCCGCGCGTCATCAGGCAACACCGCAATGTCGGCGCGTTTGAACAAGCGATACAGCGTCCGTTTTAATGGCGGCAGCGCGTCGGCAATCGACGTCACGATGATCCGGTCGAGTAGCCCTTGGTCGAGCAAGGCCATTGCGGCCGCGATCAATTGCGGCACATCACAGGTGACGATGACCCGCGCACCGCTGTCGGAAGCCTGATGCGCCAGTTCTGCCACCGAGTATAGCGGTGACATATTGACGATGATCCCGCCTACGCTCAGCGCACCAAAATAAGCGACCAAATAATCGGGGACGTTAGGCAGGAACAGGCCGACGCGGTCGCCCTTTGCCATGCCCAGCGCCTGAAGTCCGCCCGCGAAGGATGCCGCGCGCGTGGCTACATCGGCATAGCTCAACCGCGCGCCCATGAAGTCGGAAAGGATTGCCGTCGGGTTCTTCGCGGCGCTCGCAGCAAACATCGCGGGAAGCGTCAGTGGCGGAAACGTCCGGTCCCATGCCGACGGGTGCACATAATGCTCTCGCCAAAGGCTCGCCGGATCGTCCATCAACGAAAGACTATCAGGTCAGACGGCGGCGGCAACTAAGTCGCTGAATAATAATCCACGCCGCTACGGTTTTCGCGGGTTGCGCGCCCCGTGGTTTCGAGATGTCGCAAATGCGCAAGCGCTTCGCCCGTCGCGAGGCCCAAAATGCTGTCATCAACCGTGCGCGCGAACAGGACGCCGAAGCAATCCACCGCGCGGCGTGGCTCCTCGACCAAGCGCGACTGCAGACGGTCAAGATTCAAACGATGCCCTTCCTCCAGTCGGTCCAGCCGCGCATGCAGTCCGCGAAACGGCTCGCCATGTGCAGGCATGACTAGCAGGTCGTCGGGCAGCGCGCGGAACTTTTCGATTGATGCCAGCCACTCGCCAAGCGGATCGCCATTCGGCTCGGTGATCGACACCGACACGTTCGACGTGATGCGCGGCAACACCTGATCACCCGCAATCATCAACCCGCCGTCGAGATCGACGAAACAGATATGCTCGGGCGTGTGGCCGCTGCCAACCCAAATGGTCCAGTCGCGCTTACCGATGCGGATGACGTCGCCTTCGCGGATACGTGTGTGGCCAACCGGCAGCGGCGCGGCAATCTTGGCGAAGTTGCCCCATCCGTTTGCGCGCATCGCTTCGACCTGCGCCGCGTTCCAGCCCGCCGCGACCATCTGGTCGAGGGCCGCAGCAGGCGGCTCGGGGCGCACATCGGCGAGCAACATCCGCGTCAGCAGATATTCGGTGCGGTTCATCCACAAAGGCGCTTTATGGGTATCGCAGAGCCAGCCCGCACAGCCGATATGGTCAGGGTGGAAATGCGTTACGAACACCCGCGTCACCCGCCGCGCGTTCAGCGCTCGTTCCCAGGCTTCCTTGCTCGCCGGAATATTCAGCCCGGTATCGACAACGGCAACGCCATCATCGCCATCGTCGAGCACCCAGACATTGATATGCTTGAGCAGTCCCGGCACCGGTAACCGCGTCCAGCCCACACCATCGGCGAGCGCAAAGACATCGCCATAACCCGGTGCAAATTCACCAAGCGGATAAGTCAGCCCCTTGGCGACCAACGGTTCGAAGCCGTGGTCGGCAAGGCTGGCGTCATGGGCGGGTGGTTCGGCTTCATTTGTCACAAGTCTACCTGTCCGCTTTCCCGCGCGTAGCCGAGGGGCTTATTCGAGCGCAGCCGAGAATTGTTGAACGCGGAAGCCTCGACTTCGCTCGGCAGTGCCCCTCGGCTTCGCTCGGGGATGCGGTGCATCGCCTATTTCTTGAACGGGTCGATGAAGTTCCCGATCATGCCCGGCCCTTCGCCCGCTTCGGCAGCGGCAATGGCATCGGCGTTACGAACAGCTTCGTCACGTTCGTTGCGGAGTTGTTCGATCAGTGCGGCACGATCACCATCAATCCGGTCATCAACAGGCGCTTCGATACCCGCAGCCTTGGCAGCTTTCGCGACCGCCGCATCAAGTTCGCGCTGCGACGTGAGGCCGAGCGTGACCGGATCCTTCGGCACAATGTTGGCCATGTTCCAGTGCGAACGGTCGCGGATTGCGCCAATCGTCGTACGCGTCGTGCCAATCAACTTGCCGATTTGACCATCCGACACTTCGGGATGGTTGCGAATAATCCATGCAATGCCGTCGGGCTTGTCGGCACGCTTTGACACTGGCGTGTAGCGCGGCCCCTTCGTGCGCGTTACCGCTTCGGGCGCACGGTCCATGCGGAGGACGTGGTTCGGATCATTCTGGCCCTTTTCAATTTCGGCCATTGTCAATTCATGCGCGCGGATCGGATCGCGACCCGTCAACTTGGTTGCCGCCGTGTCGTCGGCAATTGCTTGCACTTCGAGAATATGGAGACCGCAAAAGGTCGCAATCTGGTTGAAGCTGAGCGAGGTATTATCAACCAGCCATGACGCAGTCGCATGGGGCATGAGTGGCTGAGTCATCGGCGAAATCCTTCACATAAAATAAGGGCCGCCCCGTCGAGGAGCGGCCGAATGATGTGAACGTCTAGTCCCGCCCGCCGCTAAGGGCAAGCGCTACGCATCAAGCGGCTTGTCGCAAACTTGTCGGCACCAGCGCCGAAAGAAACTGTGCCGTACTGGCCGCCCATGTGTAGCTTGATCCATAGACGGCGCAATCGGTGCGGTCACGCGTCAACGCCTGCGCAATCGCCGATTCCAGATCGTCATCAAGCACGCCCGTTAGCGGCGTTACTATGTCGATTGGTCCACTGACCGGATAGGCGGCGACTGGCGTGCCGCACGCCAGCGCTTCGATCATAACAAGACCAAATGTATCGGTGCGACTGGGAAAGACGAAGACATCAGCGCCGGCATAGGCTCCCGCAAGCGCCCGCCCCTCCAAGACGCCCAGAAAATGCACATCGGGAAAGTGGGCCTCAAGACCGGCCCGCGCAGGTCCGTCTCCGACCACCACCTTGCTCCCCGGGTGAGTGGAACCGAGAAAGGCCTCAATGTTCTTTTCAATGGCAACGCGACCGACATAAAGCTGGATCGGGCGGGGCAAAGTCGCAAATAATTTCGGCACCGGTGCGTCAAGTGTGAAGTTGGCGAGATCGACGCCGCGGCTCCAATGAGCGCTATGCGCGATGCCGTGATTGGCGAGCTCGTACCGGATTGACGGCGTTGAGACCAAAACAGCCGCCGAGGCACCGTGAAACCAACGGATGTAGCGCCAGATCCAATCAGGTGGCACGCCCGTGCGCGATGCGACATAGTCGGGGAACTGGGTATGATACGCGGTTGTAAAGCGGATACCGCGCTGGACGCACCAATGTCGCGCGGCGAGACATAGCGGCCCTTCCGTTGACAAATGCACGGCGTCGGGCGCGAACGCCGATATGCGCCGCCCCACAGGCGCTGGCAATGTCATCGCCAAGCGGATTTCGGGATAGGTGGGGCAAGCGACCGAACGATAAAGATCGGGTGACAGCACCAAGACTTCATGCCCGCGTGCTGTCAGCTCGGCGCAAGTAGCCTTCAACGTGCGGACAACCCCGTTCACTTGCGGCGTCCAAGCGTCGGTGACCACGGCGATCCTCACGCTGCCAACTTTACACCCTGCTGATGCAGGCTGCGCGCTTTCATTTCCTCGGCCCAGTGGAGAATCTCCATCCGCCCATCGAAATGTTCGACCAAGGCCGTGCAGCCTTCCACCCAGTCACCATCATTATAATAAGCAATGCCGCCGATCTCGCGCGCTTCGGCATTGTGAATGTGGCCGCAGACGACGCCATCGACGCCGCGCATCCCCGCTTCATGCGCGACCACCGTTTCAAACCGCGAGATAAACTCAACCGCGTTTTTGACTTTGTGCTTCGCCGTTTTCGACAGCGACCAATATGGCTTTCCGATCAGGGCGCGCACCTTGTTCACCAAATGGTTGCCGCGCATCAGCCATTCATAGGCAAGGTCGCCAACAACGGCGAGCCACCGGTGCGCCAGCATGATTGCATCAAACTCGTCGCCATGCAGGACCAACAACTTTCGGCCATCGGCAGTTTCGTGGATCGCTTTTCGACGGATTTCGACACCACCAAAGTTCATGCCTGTAAACTGCCGGAACATTTCGTCGTGGTTGCCAGGAATATAGACCACCCGCGTGCCACGACGTGCCCGCTTCATGATCCGCCAGACAATGTCATTGTGGGCGGCTGGCCAGTAGAATTTTCGCTTCATCCGCCAGCCATCGATGATGTCACCGACCAGATACATTGTCTCGCTGTCGGTTGAATCGAGGAAATCGATCAGCATGCCGGCATTGCAGCCGCGCGTGCCCAAGTGAACGTCACTTATCCAGATGGTGCGATAACGTCGCCGATGCCGTTCCGCAGGTTCGGGAACCGATAGATTGTGATCCGAGAAATCCTCGAAATCCGCCGAAAACAGAACTTGCGTGATCGCGTCCATGGTTGCTCCCTGCAAGGACGTATCGTCGTTGCGAGCAGCCTATGCGGGTCAACTGTGACACCGACTCTGCAATTTCATGCCGTTATTGTGACAGGGCGCGCGTCTCTTTGGTTCAAGACATGGTAAGCACGATTTTCCCAACATGGTTCCCTGAATCCATCAACGCATGTGCGCCTGCTGCGTTGGCAAGCGGGAAGACGCTATCGATCACCGGCTTCAGCCGCCCCGCCTCAACATGCGGCCAGACAGTGCGGGCAAGCTCTTCGGCGACGAGGCTTTTGAACGTTACCGAGCGCGGGCGCAGCGTCGAACCCGTAAGCGTCAGGCGTTTCATCATGATGAGCGGGATGAACAGGTCGGTCTTCGGGCCATTAAGCACGGCAATCGAGACATGTCGCCCTTCCTCTGCAAGACATTGCAGATTGCGCGGCACATAATCACCGCCGACCATATCAAGCACGGCGTTGACACCCGCGCCGCCGGTGATGCGCATCACCTCCGAAACGAAATCAGCTGTCTTGTAGTTGATGGCGTGGTCCGCACCGATTTCCAGTGCACGCGCACATTTATCGTCGGAACCACAAGTGACGATGATGGTCAGGCCGAACAATTTTCCGAGCGAAATCGCCATACTGCCGATGCCACTCGTCCCGCCGTGGACAAGCAGGACGTCCCCCTCGACTGCATAAGCGCGTTCGAAGACGTTGGTCCACACGGTGAACAATGTTTCCGGCATTGCCGCTGCTTCGACCATCGACAGTGCGGACGGAACCGGCAAGCAGATGCTGGCCGACGCTACCGCATATTCGGCATAGCCGCCGCCGGGAACAAGCGCGCACATTGGCTGACCGAACAGAGCATCGTCGACGCCTGCGCCGAGCGCCACAACCTGGCCGGCGACTTCGAGACCCATGATCGTTGGCGCACCCGGCGGCGGGGGATAACCGCCTTTGCGTTGCAGCACATCGGGGCGGTTCACGCCCGCAGCGGCGACACGGATGAGGACTTCGCCTTCGCCGGGGCTAGGCACGGGGCGCTCGACGGGAACCAACACTTCAGGGCCGCCGGGCGTCACCGGATCAATCGCCGTCATCATCGTCGGAATGTCGGTCATGCGTTGCTCAAACCCCCGAAAAGCCGCTTTACGCCAACCCCTTAGCGGTCGTTATGAGCGCGCGCCACCCCAACAAAAAAGGCGCATCCCCAAGGACGCGCCCTCTTTAATCGGTTAGCGTAGACCTACTTCCCGAACGCCGAATATTGTTCGTTGCCGACAAAGCCGAGTTTCGTGATTTCCGATTTCTTGATGACGGCCAGCACCTGATCAACGGTGTCATACCGCGCATTCGCGTCGGGCTGCACATGCAGCTCGGGTTCCGGCACCATGACCTTGGTCGAGTCCAGATATTGACGCAATGTCACCAGATCGATGCCCGATCCATTCCACAGGATTGTGCCCGCGGGATCAATCGACAGCTTGTTGATGTCGGGTTTTACGGGCGGTGGTGTCGTCGGGATTGCATTGGAAGGAAGGTCAATCTTCACAGCATGCGTTTGAATTGGAATGGTGATGATGAACATAACCAGCAAAACAAGCATGACGTCGATCAACGGCGTCGTGTTCATTTCGCCAAGGGGTGCATCGTCGCCGCCACCGCCCATACTCATTGACATCAGTCAGAATCCTTAAATCTGTGACCGTTTCAGGCCGTTATCATTATGCGCGTGGATTACCGCCCGGGGGTGGTTCCGAAATAAAGCCAACTTTCGAAAAGCCTGCCCGCTGCATTTGATAAATCGGGCCGCCAATGCACCGGTAAGGTGTATTCACGTCACCACGAATATGCGCTTCGGGCAGCTCAAGGCCGGGGGCATTGATACCGCCCTGCTTTTCGATTTCCAGCTTCAACTTATCCACTGCTTTGTTGAGAAGTTCATTTGAATCGACTCGCGTCAAATTCCAGTAAACTTCGCACGCGCCCGTCTGTTGGTTCGCCCGGATTGAGAGCGAGACATTTTCGGGTTTTGTGGTTGTCGCTTCGAACCGGACTTTGGGCAGCTTCACCGCAACGTTTTGAACCACGACCGGAATCGTGATCAAAAAGATGATAAGCAACACCAACATAACGTCGACGAGCGGCGTCGTGTTGATTTCCGACATCGGCGCATCATCGGCTTCGCCGTCTCCGCCTACACTCATTGACATAGAAACTTATCCTGTCGTTGTTGAAAGGGGGCGGCGCACAATCAAAGAATGTGCGCCGCTATATCCCTTATGCTTTTGCAGGCGCCGCGACGGGCTTGGCAGCAGCAGCCGCTGCTTTCGCAGCCGCACGGGCCGGGCGAACCTGACCGTTCGACGACATCCAGCCATGAACGTCGTTCGAGAACGTGCCCATTTCTTCGAAGATCATCTTGTTGCGGCTCTGGAGCCAGTTGTAGGCAAGAACGGCAGGCACAGCGACGGCGAGACCAATGGCCGTCATATAAAGCGCTTCACCGACTGGTCCGGCGACCGTATCAATCGATGCCTGACCCGCCGCACCGATTTTCACCAGTGCGGTCAAAATGCCCATAACCGTCCCGAACAAACCGACGAACGGCGCAGTCGAGCCGACCGTTGCAAGGAAGGACAAGCCGCCCTTCAGCTTCGACTCAATTGCCGAGCGCGTGCGGCTCATCGTAACAAGCGCCCAGTCATGCTGGTCGCCGGCATCGGTGAACAGCGTGTGCTGTTCCTGCGCGCGGAGGCCGTCATCGATGATCTGCTTGTAGGGCGTGTCTTTTTCGAGCTTTGCCGCCGCTTCTTTCAGCGTCGAGTGGTTCCAGAAGCTCGCACGGACTTTGCGGCCTTGGCCGAGGATCTTGTTCTGATCCCACCATTTTGACAGGAGGATGTAGAGTGTGCCGATAGACATGATGACAAGAATGCCGAGCGTGAACCACGTCACGACGCCGCCTTCTTCGAGTGACGCCATCAAGCCATATTGCGCCTTTTTCGGGGCGCCGGCGGCTGCAGCAGCTGCAAGTGTGATCAACATATATTTCTTCCCTCTTGATTCTGAATGCGTTGGTTTGAGTGGATTACTTCGGCAAAACCCACCGAATGCGTTGAGTCCGGGTCTCGGCTATCGGTTGTCCGCTCGCATCGAGTGCCGTTTTGAAGCGATAGCGCCGAATGATGAGTTTGCAGGTTTCTGCATCCAGAGACGCACTTGCCCCACTTGCGTTACAGCTGCCAACTTTCCCATCGACACCGATCGTGTAGGTCGCAACTGAAGTGCCTGACTCTTCGTTACGAACAGCCGCTGGTGGATAATCTTCATCCGATATCGACCCACCACGCTGAACTGCTTTGGTCGCAACCATTGGTTTCGGCGGTGGCGGTGGCGGCGGCGCAGGGCGTGGCGGCTCGGGCGTCGGCACGAACACGGGCGGCGGCGTCGGTTGTGTCACAACCGGAGGCGGCGCTTGATTCGTATTGACGATGGGCGGCGGCGACACGACCGGCGGCGGCGGGACATTCTGGTCCGGCGGCGGCGGCGGCGGCGGCTCCACAGGGGGCGGCGGTTCATCCTTCACGTCGAAGGTGTTCAAATCGGCCGCAACTTTCTTCACGACTTCATAGCCGCTTTTGACCAGCGCATAGCCAATGATGACGTGCAAGAGGACAACGATCGCGATCGACCACATCCGTGCAGGTGTCATCTCTTTTGTTTCAGTATAGGACATCCGGCGTTTTTACTCCCTCCAACCAGACCCTGAATGGAAACCGAATATAGCGCCGGTTTTCATCCGACACGTTATGCGATCCCACTCTGCCCGAACAATTCATGTTTCTACGACAGAAGCTAAACCCTATCGTCACGGCGACGCCCGCGCAATCGTTAATCCCTGTTCATCTTTGTGCGTGCAACTTGAACGTGGCAGGACCGTTACAAAATGACACGAAGGCCGGAAATTATCGCCATGATCCATCCCCGTTTTCAATTCGGAAAATTTGCTGTCTCGTTGGCGATACTGGTATCGTCAACGAATATAAATGGCGCATTTGCGGCAAATTCTGTGCTCCCGCCGATGGTTCCTGCCGATGCGTGGCGGTATGCCGATATGGCCGATTTGTTCAGTGGTGCACCGCTTGTCATCCACGCCAGAATCACCGCGGCAACAGTCATCAAAATGCCGCCACGGCCCGATGGCGCAGTGCGCTTTTATGTCGAAGGTGATGTCGTCGCGCTGATTCGCGGCGGCCAATCAGTCCCGCCAAAGCTCGTTTGGCTGGTCGATATGCGCCCCGATTCGCGCGGCAAAATTGCGAAGCTGAAAAAAGTTCAGGTGTTGCTTGCGGCGCGCCCGGTTGCGGGGCGCCCGGGCGAAATCGGACTTGCGGCACGTGATGCCCAAGTTTTCTGGAGCCCCAGTGTCGAAGCGCGCGTTCGTGCCCTCATAACGGCCGCAAACGCGCCCGATGCGCCGCCGCCCGTGACTGGCATTTCAAGTGCTTTCCACACCGCAGGGACAATCACAGGCGAAGGCGAGACACAGATTTTCCTGTCAACCGCGACCAGCGCTCCCGTTTCGATCAGCATCCTGACCCGCCCTGGCCAAGCAAGGCGCTGGGCAGTGGCGCTGGGCGAGATTGTCGACGAATCAGCTGGGCCACCCGCCCGCGAAACGCTGACTTGGTATCGGCTTGCCTGCTTCCTACCTGCGATATTGCCGACAAGTGCCGTTGCAGAATTGCCACCAAGTGATGCCGACGCGGCACGGAATGATTATGCGTTTGTGATTCAGGCGCTAGGTACGTGCCCCCGCGTGCGGCGCTAACGGCTAGGCCTTTTCAAGTGTGCATTGCAAAGGATGCTGTTGCGACTGCGCGAAATCCATCACTTGCGTGACTTTCGTTTCGGCCACTTCATAGCTGAAGATGCCGCACACACCGACGCCTTTCTGGTGGACATGGAGCATCACGCGCGTCGCATCCTCCATACTCATCCGGAAAAAACGTTGCAGGCACAGGACGACGAATTCCATCGGCGTATAGTCGTCGTTGAGCATTAGCACTTTATAAGGCGCAGGCTGTTTGGTCCGCGTTCGGGTCCGCGTCGCGACCCCAACACCCGTGCCGCCGCCCTCGTCATTTTTACGTTCGTTCGCGCCCAGAATCTGCATAGTAACACGATATGGCATTGCGGGGGCGCGGGGCAAGAGTTTGCGCATAAAAAAAGGCCGCTCCGGTTTCCCGAAGCGGCCCTTCCGGATTTCAAGCGCGAATGGCTTAGGCGGCGGTAACCGACTTCACCTTTTCAACTGCAACCGCATAACGGTTCTGCATCGGCTGCATGATTTCGCCCATCAGCTTCATATAGCCTTCAGCGAACTTCGATGCTTCGCCCACCATTGCGTCAAGATTGGTCTTGGCAACTTCCGACTGGAGCGCGAAGAACTCGGTTGGTGATTTCACAGCCGCGAACTTCTTGGCCGTTGCATTGGCGTCTTCGATCGACTTGCGGCCATATTCAGCCGAATATTTCGCAATGTCCTGAGCGCCCTTCGCAGCGACGCGGCCCGAAGCCACGACCGCTTCGAGATTGCCCTTTGAAAATTCAACCATCTCTTCGAGGCCTTTCGAGCCCTTTTCCATTGCCGTCTTGGCGCGGGCCGAGACGTCACCAAAAACTTCGGTGGCGCGGGCAGTTGCGTCGGCAGTGAACTTCTGGGCGGTTTCCTGAACCTTGTTTACGGTATCGTTCATGACTTTTTTTCCTTCTGCAATGTGGGGAGCCTTGACGGGCTCAGGCTGTTTGATCGTTGCAACTGCAACGGGCTGGGTAATCACGGGCGCAGGCACGGCGGCCTTTGCAACAACAGGCTTTGCGACTGGCGCAGACTTGGCGACCGGTTCGGCTTTCACGACTGGCTTTGCAGCAACGATCTTGGCAGCAGTCTTATTCTTGACGGACTTTGCGACCATGAGCGGCCTCCATAACATCTATGTTGCAGTGCAATATAAATGGTCGGCCGCGAATTGCAAGCATTTTTGTTGCAGTGCAACATAAGTTACATAAATGGCAGGAAAGCCAAGGTTTAGCGAGCTTTTACGTAACGCCCTGGGGCATCTTCAATGGCTTTCAATGTGCCTTCACCCGGAATTCGTGCGCCGCCCGCGACGACATCATCACCGCCGAAGCCGCGAACCCAGCTTATCCAGTCGGGCCACCAGCTGCCTTTAATTTCGGTTGCGCTTGCTTGAAAGGCATCGAGGCTGTCCATCGATCCGTCGATCCAATGCTGATACTTCATGGCGGCGGGCGGATTGACCACGCCCGCAATATGCCCCGATCCTGCCAGCACGAAACGGATCGGTCCTTTCAAGTGATCGGTCAGTTTCCAGACGCTGGCGAGCGGCGCGATGTGATCCTCGCGGCCGGCTTGGACATAAGCCGGAGTCTCGATCTTGCTCAGATCAATGGGCTCGCCCAGCGCGTGCAACGCGCCAGGCGCTGCCAGCTTATTGTCACGGTAGAGGTCGCATAAATAGCTCTTGTGCCATTTCGCAGGCAGGTTGGTCGTGTCGCCATTCCAGTGGAGCAAGTCGAACGCCGGATACTCCTTGCCGAGCAGATAATTGCTAACCACTGTGTTCCAGATCAAGTCCTTGCCGCGCAGCAGGTTGAAGGTCAGCGCAAGGTAACGCCCGTCGAGAAACCCCTCGCTCGACAGCTGGTCGATCATCGCTAGATTGGCATCGTCGATGAAATTGAGAAGCTCGCCCGCTTCGCTGAAATCGACTTGCGCGGTAAAGAAGGTCGCCGATTTGACCTTCTTCGCCTTCCCCTTCGCCGCCAGCACTGAAAGCGTCGCCGCCAGCGTCGTCCCCGCCACGCAATAGCCAATGGTGTGCACCGACTTCACATCGAGCAACCCACGGATCGTATCGATGGCGTCGATCTGTGCCGCAATATAATCGTCCCAGATGATGTCAGCCATCAACGCATCGGCCGATTTCCAGCTGACCATGAAGACGCTCAGCCCCTCATCGACCGCCCAACGGATGAAGGACTTTTCGGGGCTGAGATCGAGAATGTAAAACCGGTTGATCCACGGCGGGAAAATGACCAGCGGCGTTTTGCCCACGCTCGGCGTTGTCGGTGCATAATGGATCAACTGGTAGAGCGGCGTTTCATGGATGACCTTACCCGGTGTCGTCGCGATGTTGCGGCCAACTTCGAACGCATCCGATGCGGTGTGCGTTAGCTGCCCGCGTTTGATGTCCGCCATCAGATGCTTGAACCCCTCGGCCAAGCTCGCACCGTTGGTCTCGATTGCTTTGTTCAACGCGACCGGATTGGTCAGCGGCGAATTGGCGGGCGACATCGCCTCGACCAGCGTGCGCATCGCAAACGCCATCTGCGTTTTCTGCTGCGCTTCGACGGGCATATTGTCGACCGCCGCCATCATGGTTTCGGCCATGATCGCATAGCCTTGGCGCATAAGGTCGAACACCGGATGTTCCCACTCGGGACCCGCAAAGCGCTTATCACGCGGATCAACCTTGTCGCGATTTGCTTCGGCAATGGGTTTGAGGATTTCGCCCCACCCGTCGAGGATCGCGCGAATGCCTGCGGCGGGATCGGAAGTTGATGGTGTTTCGGTAATAACCAACTCCGTTCACCCTGAGCATGTCGAAGGGCTGCCCTTCTTTAGCGATCCACCGAAAGAAATACAGGGCTTCGACAAGCGCTGCCCGAACGGTTATGAGACATGAAGTTACGCAAGAGGATCGAAATGTCCGACGAATTCTACCGCATGAAGCGCTTGCCGCCCTATGTCATCGCCGAAGTGAATGCGATGCGGGCCGCTGCGCGTGCCGGTGGTGAGGACATTATCGATCTTGGCATGGGCAACCCCGACCTGCCGCCGCCGCAACATGTGATCGACAAGCTCTGCGAAGTCGCCATGAAGCCTGACGCGCATGGCTATTCGGCATCGCGCGGCATACCGGGTCTGCGCAAGGCGCAAGCCAATTATTACGCGCGGCGCTTTGGCGTCGATGTCGATCCCGAAAGCGAAGTCGTCGTGACGATGGGATCGAAAGAAGGATTGGCGAGCCTCGCCACCGCGATCACGGCGCCGGGCGACGTCGTACTCGCGCCGAACCCGAGCTATCCGATCCACACCTTTGGTTTCATTATTGCAGGCGCGACGATTCGCAGCGTGCCGACGACGCCCGACGAACATTATTGGGAAGCGCTCGACCGCGCGATGAAGTTTACGGTGCCACGGCCATCAGTGCTGGTCGTCAACTATCCGTCAAACCCGACGTCCGAAACGGTTGACCTGCGCTTTTACGAGCGGCTCGTTGCGTGGGCGCGGGACAACAAAGTCTGGGTTGTATCCGATCTTGCCTATTCCGAACTTTATTATGACGGCAACCCGACCGCCTCGATCCTTCAAGTCAAGGGCGCAACTGATGTCGCGGTCGAGTTTACGTCGCTCAGCAAAACCTATTCGATGGCGGGGTGGCGGATTGGTTTTGCGGTTGGCAACAAACAACTGATCGCGGCCATGACGCGCGTCAAATCCTACCTTGATTATGGCGCGTTCACGCCGATTCAGGCCGCGGCCTGTGCGGCGCTCAACGGCCCGCAGGACATTGTCGAGAAAAACCGTGCGCTTTATCATCATCGCCGTGATGTGCTGGTCGAAAGTTTTGGCCGCGCCGGATGGGATATGCCAGCACCACCGGCATCAATGTTCGTCTGGGCTCCCCTGCCCCCGGCGCTTGCACATTTGGGGTCATTGGAATTTACGAAGCAATTGCTCACGCATGCGGGCGTCGCGGTGGCCCCCGGCGTTGGTTATGGCGAAGATGGCGAAGGCTTCGTCCGCATCGCAATGGTCGAAAACGAACAACGCATCCGCCAAGCCGCCCGCAACGTGAAGAAATATCTGCTGAGCATGGGCGTGAATGCGGGGGCGAAAACCGCCTGAGTCCCGATTTGCGACAGGTCGCTGGTTAACGCTTTGACAGCGATTCGCGGTCGCGTTACCGATTCAAAAAAGAAGGTTGCGCAATCATTTTCCATTTTGGGCGAAACTAATGTTGAAGCGTATTATTCTTGGCTCGGCCTTGTCGCTTGTGGCGACGCCATCGCTGGCCGCGAGCATTCTTTACGGTGCCGATAATGTGTCGGTTTACACGATTAGCACATCAACGGGTGGCGCGACGCTTGTCGGCGCAACCGGGCTCGGCGGTTTTGACGCTGATGGTTATGGGTCGATCCTGCGTGACCTGACGGCGTCCTCATCCACGCTTTACGGCGCGCAGTGGAACGTCGATGCGAACGGTATCACGGGTGCCGTCGCAACCATCAATACCGCCACGGGTGCTGTAACAAGTTCGGCTGCGCTCACCGGCCTCCTCGAAACCGGCACAAATAGAGGGCTTTAGTCTGTTGCTTATGATCTCGCGACCAACACGCTTTATGGCAACACGGCGCGACGGATTTACAAGATCGACCCGGCAAGTGGCGCGGCGACCTTTGTCGGCAATATCACGACGGGCAGCATCATCGGGCTCGGCATCGAAAATAGCACAGGCAATCTTTATTCGATCACACAGGTTGCCGACGCACAAAATGCGATCATCACGACGCTTCGGACGCTGAGCAAGGTCGATGCCTCGGTCTTGTCGTCGATCACGCTGGCCAATCAGTGCGGTTGCGATATCGCCTTTGATCCGCTGACAAATCAAGGATTCATTTCCAGCAACTTCTTCGACGCGAACGGAGCCTTGCTTTATGCCGGCCTCGATTTACTCGACGCGCCGCGAACCAGCACGACGTTCGTCGGGCAGCACGGCGGCGGAGCTCCGGCGGGAATGCCCGGGCTTGCCTTTCTCGGCGTTGCTGGCGCGGTTCCCGAACCCGCGACATGGTCGATGATGATCGCAGGCTTCGGTCTGGCCGGCTTTGCAGTTCGCCGGTCGAAGCGGGTTGCGGCGCTCGCCTAAAAGCCGCTCTTGAAGCGATGAACGAAATCGGCGACGGGGCATCAATGCCGCGCGCCGATTTCAATTTCTCGACCCGGATCCGCGTGCGTTGGTCCGAAGTTGATCCGCAAGCTGTCGTCTTTAACGCCCGCTATCTCGACTATGCCGACATTGCCGTCACCGAATATTGGCGGGCGGTGCGGGCGGCAGGCTTGTGGAGCGACGAGCCACTCGAATGCCATGTTGCTAAGGCCGAAGTGGTATTCAAAACGCCGATTAAAGCCGACGAGGAACTCGACCTATTGATGCGGACAGCGCGATTCGGCACAACAAGCATGATCAGCCTGATCGAAATCCACGGCGCAGGAGACGTAGACGATCTTCGCGCAACCATCGAAATCGTCGCCGTCCATGTCGACCTGTCCGACCACCGCCCGCGCCCGATTCCCGATAGCGTGCGGAAAGCGTTGACGGCGTTTGACGGGATCGCTCGCTAAAACATCGGCTTGGGAAGAGGTGGGGGCGCTTCAACCGGACCGCCGCTATTTGAACCACCGCATGCACTTAACATCAGGGCAAACGTGATAGCAGCGACACAGCCGCCTTTGCGAAAAATGGTCATTGATGCCTCCATGGAGCAGCCAACGATCAAACGCATGGGGGCCATGAATGTTGCATGGCGCCCAACCGGCGCATCAATGCCCCGCTTGCGGTCCGCGCTCAAGCCCTGATGCCGCGAGTTGCGCGTCGATCATGGCCATCAGGCGCTCAAGGCCCGCTTCGTCCTGCGCTTCGGCGCGCGCGACCAGCACATCCAGCGTGTTCGACGCGCGGAGCAGCCACCAGCCGTCGGGCGTGTTGACCCGTGCCCCGTCCGTCCGGTTCACGTCGGCGCCCTCAGCTTCGAGCCGGTCGAGGACTTCGTCGATGACGGCGAACTTGCGTTCCTCGGAAACCTGAAAGCGCATTTCGGGCGTGTTGACCATCGGCGGCATTGCGTCCTTCAGCGCGGTCAGCGATCCGCCCTGCGACGCGACTGCGCGGATCAGCTGGATCGCGGCAAATTGCGCATCGTCGAACCCATAAAAATCATAATAATCTTTCGCAAAGAACACATGGCCCGACATTTCGCCCGCGAGCGGCGCGCCGGTTTCCTTCATCTTGGTCTTGATCAGGCTGTGCCCGGTTTTCCACATCAGCGGTTCGCCGCCGAGTTCGGTCACGCGATCATAAAGCGCCTGTGATGCTTTCACGTCGGCAATGATCGTCGCGCCGGGGAGTGCCTTCAAAACGGGCTCGGCGAGTATGCTCAAAATTTGATCGCCCCAGACGACTCGGCCCATGCCGTCGACCGCGCCAATGCGGTCGCCGTCGCCATCGAAAGCCAGTCCGAAATCGAGCTTGTTGTCGGCGACGAGCTTTTTGAGGTCGCCTAGATTCTTTTCTTCGGTGGGATCGGGGTGATGATTGGGGAAAGTGCCGTCGATATCGGTAAAGATTGTGAAATGCTCGCCCGGGAGCAGCTTGACCAGCTTTTCGATGACCTCTCCCGCCGCCCCATTCCCCGCGTCCCAGCCGACGCGGAACGGGGAGCCGTCAGGTTTTTTGGCATCATAATCGCGCACCAGCCGCGCGACATAATCGTCGATGATCACATAATCGCTGACCGCCCCCGAACCCGACTCCCAATCAGCCGCTTCACCCAAGCGGTCGAGGTCGCGGATGTCCGCCCCGTAAAAGGGCGCATGGGCAAGCACCATCTTGAAGCCATTATACTCGCCGGGATTGTGGCTGCCGGTCACCTGAACGCCGCCGTCGACTTCGAGCACCGCCTCGGCATAATAGAGCATGGGCGTCGGGCCCAAGCCTACGCGCACGACGTCTATGCCGGTTTCGCGCAAGCCCCGGACAAGCTCACCCTCTAGGCTGACTGAACTGACACGACCGTCGTAGCCGACCGCCACCCGCGTGCCGCCATTACGCCGAACCCGCGTCCCGAACCCGCGCCCGATTGCATAGGCATCGGCCTCTCCCAGCGTTTCGCCGACAATGCCGCGGATATCATATTCGCGGAGCGAACTGGGGTGGAAACGGTGAGACATGGAGTGCACAACCTTGATCAGTGAATTAAGTTGCGTGCGCCGTAGTTTCGAAACGTCATAAAGAAAAGTGGGGCGCCGACATGTCGACGCCCCACCCTCAAAAATTCAATCGAAATTAGAAGTGAAAGCTGACGCCAGCCGTCACTTGATCACGATGAAGATTAATGTCGGCACCAAAAGCGGCCTTCAGATCATTGCTCACCGAATAGCTGGTGCGCGTGTAAGCAACGCGACCGCTCATTTTTCCGGAGAACGCCAATTCGACGCCGCCGCCAAAGGCGACGCCGTCACCGCTGTCGTTCTCGGTGCCGTCCGACAGCTGTGTACGGGCATAAGCGACTTTGCCGTAGACCATGAGTTTCTGGGTAGCGAGGAAACCGGCGCGGACGCCAGCATTCAGGCTGTAATCGGTTTTGACGGTATCAAAGCCATCGGTCAGCTTGCCGCCGCCAATGACGCCTTCGATTTCGCCGCCAAGGACGAAGCTGTCCGAAACCTTGGCATTGTAACCGACCATCAGGCCGCCCGTGACGCTATCACCCGAAAGCGTGGCGCTTGAACCGCCGGTCGTTACCTTCAGCGACAATTTGTCGTAACCGACCACGGCCCCTGCATAGCCGCCGTTAAACGTTTCGGCCTGTGCCACATTGGCGACGCCTACCGACGCAAGAAGCGCTGCGGCAAAAACAACACGATTCATAGTTAGTCCTTAACTGGCGAAGGCCCCAAATGCCCCCAGTCAAATCAGTGCCAGAAAATACTTAATTGAATCTTAGCTTTACACCGCAGCGTAATCCTATGGTTTCAGCAGCCGGTCCCGTGCTTGATTGATCCGTGCAGCCAGTTCCGCATTGCCGCCGGCATCAGGGTGGACTTTGGTTATGAGGCGGCGGTGCGCGTCAAGGACGGTTTCACTATCGGCATCGCTGGCCACGCCCAAGAGTTTGGCGGCTTCGTTCCGGTCCATCGACTTGGATGTCGACAAGGTGCGCTTGGCAACGACATAGAGCACCGCAAGCAAGCCGATAAAGAGCAGGATTTTGATCATGAAAACGCCAGTTGCGGGAGCGCTTCTTCGCGCGCGGGGAGCGAGAGACCGGAGATCATTTCGCGCAATTCCTGGCGCGCGGCAATGTGGCTGAGTCCGACTGATTCGATGGCACCGACATCGAGCAACGTCAGCCCCTTTGGAAAGAGTTCGCGGTAAATCACCCGCTCACCAAGGCCGGGGATCACGCGAAAACCGACTCGCTTCGAAAGCTCATTGAGCGCCGCGCCAACGCGCCGCATATTATGCGCCTCAAGATGCTGGAGCCGGTTGCGCAAGACGACCCAGTCGACCGTGCCGCTATCGGTTTTCGCGCGAACTTTGCGCAAATCCCAGATCAGTTCGGCGTAGAAGCTGGGTTTCTTCACCTTGAAGGTCTCGGCATCGACTTGGCCGATCAGGTCCAAGTCAACGAAGCTGTCATTGATCGGCGTGACCAGCGTATCGGCCAGCGCAATTGCCGCGCGCGCCAGCGGGTCATCGCGGCCTGGCGTATCGACAATCACATAATCACAGCCATGGCCCAGCCGCGCTACTTCCTGTTCCACGCCGGCGGGCGTCAATAGCGAGAGCACCCCATAAACCGGCATCGGCAAGTCCAACCCGCGCCGCCGCATTGTCGCCGCACGATTGTCGAGATAGCGCACGGTCGTCTTCTGGCGCACGTCCATATCAAGTGCCGCCACGCGAAACCCCGCCGCGCATAAAGCCACCGCCGCGTGGACGGCAGTCGTCGATTTGCCCGTGCCGCCCTTTTCATTGGCAAAGACAATTTTGTGAGTACGCATGGGATTCAACACGATTGATTTAGGCCCCGCCGCTTGATTCGCAACACGCGTTCGCCGATTGGACAACGCCCGACTGCCATAAGCGAGGCCCATAGTCCGTGCAAATCATCCGTGACCTTACGCGCTTGCGCATTGCCCGCGCGTCCCTCGACGGGACAGTTGCGATAGTGCCGACGATGGGGGCGCTCCATGCGGGGCATATGAAGCTGGTCGAGGCGGCAAAGGCCCGAGCGGACCATATGATTGCGTCGATTTTCATCAATCCGATGCAGTTTGCGGTCGGCGAAGACCTCTCGCGATATCCTCAGAATGAGGAAGCCGATGCGGCAATGCTAGCGGAGGCAGGCGTCGCGATCCTGTGGATGCCCGATGTGGCGACGATGTATCCGGATGGGTTTGCGACGACGGTGTCAGTGGCGGGGGCGAGCGTGGGGTTGTGCGGCGAATCGCGGCCGGGGCATTTTGATGGCGTCGCGACGGTCGTGGCCAAATTGTTCGGGCAGACGCGGCCCGACATGGCGTTGTTCGGGGAGAAGGATTGGCAGCAGCTTCAGGTCATCCGCCGGATGGTGACCGACCTTGACCTCTGCATTGACATCATTGGCGTGCCGACTGAGCGCGAAGCCGATGGTTTGGCGATGTCATCGCGCAATGCGTATCTGTCGCCTGCCGACCGCAAAGCAGCGGTTGCCCTGCCCCATGCCCTGATTGCGGCGGCGGACGCGCTGGCCAAGGACGGCGAAGAAAGCACCATATTGGCGAAGGCGCGCGTCGAAATCATCGCTGCAGGGTTCGTAATCGACTATATTGAGCGCCGCGACGACCGCATTTTGGCCGCAGCGTGGATTGGTTCGACTCGGCTCATTGACAATTTTCCTATCACGTTCCGCTAAACTTTCCCGAAAATCCGCCGTTCTGACCACAAACCGAAATATGCTTTCGACGCGTTAACCATTTGTTGAAACCATTTCGGCGACAGTTCTGATTGACAGTGTTCAATGGGGGTTATCGGATTATGGCTTCAAGTTTCAAAAGCGCGGCGTTTCTGATCGAAAGCCGGATGAGCGACGCAGCATCGGGCGATGCCAATGCATGTTATGAATTGGGGATTGCGTATTCGAGCGGTTCGGGCGGCATCGATGTCGATCTAGTTCAGGCGCATAAATGGTTTAACCTTGCGGCCGTCTCAGGCAACGAACGCGCACAAGAATGTCGCGCCGAAGTTGCCGACGAAATGACGGCGCGCGAAATCGCCGAAGCCCAGCGTGAGGCCCGAGCATGGCTGGGTGCGACCCAGATGCGGCGGGCGGCTTAGAACGCTTTCAGCCTAACCTGATCTGCTCTTGTGCTCCTGCGAAGGCAGAAGCCTTGGGAGCCAGCGCAATGCCCGATCTCCAACTCTCCTGTTTTCGCAGGAGTACAGAATTCAACTGAGGTCTAAATTCCCTTTTTTGAACGGGGCCATCGTCCCGAGAAACGCAACCTGCCGCTCGACTGCGCGCCGTTCGCGCACGAGAAAATCGGCGATGGCCCGGCGAAAATTCGGGTCGGGGATATAATGCGCTGACCATGTCGGCACGGGCACATAGCCGCGCGCGAGCTTATGTTCGCCTTGCGCGCCCGCCTCTACGGTTTTGAGGCTGCGCGCGATGGCGGCGTCGATGGCTTGATAATAACAAATTTCGAAATGCAGGAATGGCACGTCTTCGGTGCAACCCCAATAACGACCGTACAGCGTGTCCGCCCCGATGAAGTTGAGCGCGCCAGCAATCGGCACACCGTCACGTATCGCCAGAATCAGCAGGATTTTATCGGACATTGTCCGTCCGATTTCAGAGAAAAAATCGCGGGTCAGATAGGGCTGCCCCCATTTGCGTCGCCCGGTATCCTGATAAAAGCGCCAGAAGACGCTCCAATGCGCTTCGGTGATGTCGCCGCCCGAGATGTGAACGATGTCGAGCCCTTCGACTGCGCTGCTGCGTTCCTTGCGGATGGCTTTTCGTTTGCGCGACGCCAGTGCATCGAGAAAATCGTCGAAGCAGGTGTAGCCATCATTGGCCCAGTGAAATTGCGTCCCTTCGCGGATCAACCAGTCGCCGGCTTCAAAAATCGGCACCTGATCGGGCGTGATGAAATTGGCGTGTGCAGAAGATAGGCCATTTTGCTGCGTCAGCACTTCGGCAGCAGCAATCAGGCCTTTGGCGGTGTCGGCGCTTTGCGTCAGAAGGCGCGGCCCTGGCACCGGGCTGAACGGCACCGCAACCAACAGTTTTGGATAATAGCGTCCGCCCGCATTTTCATAGGCATCGGCCCAGCTGTGATCGAAAATATATTCGCCTTGGCTGTGGCTTTTCACATAGGTCGGGAGGACGCCCGCAAGCGCGCCGTCCGCGCCATCAATGGCAATCGGCGCTGGTTGCCACCCCGTTCGCGTCGTTGCGCTGCCCGAGTTTTCCAGCGCCGACAGGAAAGCATGGCTTACGAAAGGGTTCGCGTCCCCCGCGCAGGCATCCCATGCGCTTGCGTCGAAGCTGGCCACCCCGTCGCCGACGCGCGCGACCAAGTCCGTCATACGGGCTTTTCGTAAATCGCTTCGTCGGCATGCGCAAAAGCACGCCGTTCGGCCTCGGCATCGCGCACCGTCCACGTCAGCACCGGCAGGCCCCGCGCGCGCGCCGCCGCAGCAAATTTCGACGGCAGATCGCGGACGTCATAGGCAAGGAAATCGGGTTTTGCTTTGGCCATCGAAGCCCAACGCTCAAACCCACCCTTGAGGTTCTGCTTGTTTTCTTCAGTAACGACCAGCCCACGCACGACGCGCGGGGCGTTTTCGCGGAACCACGCCGCCACCAGCGGATTGAACGACATAACCGCGACATCGCCGCGATACCCCTCCATCGCACGGCGCACCGACAGGCAGAGCGGCGCAATGCGCCCGTCACGGGTTTTGACTTCGACCAGCACCGGCACGCGTCCACCGACGATTTTCAGGACATCGGCAAGCTGGACCAGCGTTTCGGTCGTGCCTTTGAGCTTGATCCGCGCCAATTCGGCGGGCGTCCGCGCCGATACGTCGCCGGTCGCATCGGTCAGCCGGTCGAGCGTTGCATCATGGAACACCATTGCTTCGCCATCGCGGGCAGCCTGCACATCAAGTTCGATCCCGTGCCCCAAAGCGATGGCCGCACGGAATGCTGCCTGACTGTTTTCCACCACGCGGCCGCCATGCAAACCCCGATGGGCAAATGGCTGAGCTTTCAGAGACGCAACGCGCTCCGGCGGCGGCGCGGGCGCAATCAGATCATCAAGCGGGGCGAACAGCGACAACCGCATCAACCTCCACCATCGCCCCGCGGGGTAACACGGGCACACCGACAGCAGCGCGTGCGTGCTTGCCGGCGTCGCCGAACAGCGCGACCATCAACGAAGATGCGCCGTCGGCAACCTTCGGCTGCTCAGTAAAGCGCGGATCACTCGCGACAAACACACCCAAGCGGACAATGCGTTCAACGCGGCTCAGGTCGCCAAGGGCCGCTTTCAATTGCGCGACAATCATCAGCGCACAGGCCTGCGCCGCTTCCTGCCCCGCCGCAACGTCGCGATCCTCGCCCAAACGCCCGGTCATGACTTCACCACCGCGAAACGGCAGCTGTCCCGAAACAAACAACATCCCGTTTGCTTCGACCGTCGGCACATAATCCGCAACGGGCGCAGCCGCGACGGGCAGGGCGAGATTGAGCGCTTTCAGCGCGTCGTCAATTTTCTGGGTCATCCTCATGTCAAAGCGCACTCGCGTGACAGGGTCAAGACGCATCTTTGATTGTCACGGAAAGCGTCCTATCTGATGCGGATGGCTATCCTGCCCCGTCCCTCTTCGCCGGTTGGCGCAATCCGCGACTTTATCGATTTCGTGCGTGCGCCGCGCAAACATAAATTGCTGTTCTTTTTCGTTTCACTGCTTTTTCCGTTGGGGCTGTTCGCTGCGCTGTTGCAGCAAGCAAAGGTTGATGCGGATTACGTCCCGCCCAAGATTGTGTACTTCCAACAATGGCCTGCGGACCGAACGGTTGTGCAAGTCCGCGCACAACAAGCGAAAGACTTGCCCGCCGAGCTAGCGCGCAAGAAAGAGCGTGAGGCTGCGGCGGAGCGGACCAAGCAAGCCTATCGCAAGATTGCCGATGCGCTGAACATCGATGTTGACGAGAAGCCTCGTTGACCGACGATGCGCGCTGGATGGCCGCGGCCATCGCCTACTCGGAACGTGGTTATGGGCGGACATGGCCCAATCCCAATGTTGGTTGCGTCATCGTCGCGGACGGTCGCGTCGTTGGGCGGGGGTGGACGCAACCGGGCGGGCGTCCGCATGCCGAGGCGGTTGCGCTTGAACAGGCGGGTGAGAGTGCGCGCGGGGCGACGCTTTGTACAACGCTGGAGCCGTGCGCGCACGCAAGCGAACGCGGACCGACGTGTAGCGACCTGATCGCCGACAGCGCCGTTTCGCGCGTGGTCATAGCGGTCGGCGATCCCGATTCGCGGACGGACGGCAAAGGTACTGAGCGGTTGCGTGCGGCGGGTATTGAGGTCGTCGAGGGCGTTGAGGTCTTGGCAGCAAAGCGGGCAATGGCCGGTTTCCTGACGCGCCAGCGCCTTGGTCGCCCGCATGTGACGCTCAAACTCGCGCTGTCGCTCGACGGCTGCATCGCGATGGGCAGCAGTGAAAGCCAATGGATTACAGGGCCGGAAGCACGGGCGCATGGGCATCTGGAGAGGTCGCGTGTCGGGGCGATATTGGTTGGACGCAGGACGTATGACGCCGATGCGCCGAAGTTGGACGTGCGGTTGCCGGAGCTGGAGGGGCTGAGTCCGGTTCGATATGTGCTTTCGAAAGGCGCGACTCCGTCGGGTTGGCAGGTGATCAACGCGCCCCAAGCCATCCACAGGCTACCCACTGACCACCTCCTGATCGAAGGGGGTGCGCAAACCGCAGCGGCATTCCTAACCGAAGACCTCGTCGACCGCCTCCTTATCTACCGCGCGCCAATCCTGATTGGCGGGGGCAAACCGGCCCTCACCGACATCGGCCTCACCAGCCTATCCAATGCCCATGGCCGATGGCGTGCGGTCGATACGCGAATGCTCGGTAGCGACCGGCTCGACATTTACGAACGCGTGAGGGAATAGGGGCGCATGTTTACCGGCATTATTACTGACATCGGCACGATCCGCCAAGTAGAGCAACGCGGTGACCTGCGCATTGCTATCGAAACGGCTCACGACACGAGCACCATCGCAATGGGCGCGTCAATCGCTTGTTCGGGCGCATGCATGACTGTCGTCGATAAAGGCGGGGACTGGTTCGCCATTGATATGTCGGGCGAAAGTGTGGCGTGCACTGCACCCGGCCTGTGGGTCGCGGGCGGCAAGCTCAACCTCGAACGCGCGATGAAAATCGGTGATGAACTGGGCGGGCATATCGTCACCGGCCATATCGATGGCATTGGGCACGTCGTTGCGTTCGACCCCGTTGGCGATAGCTGGCGGACGGTGATTGCCGTCCCTGCCGCGCTGGCCCCCTATATCGCAGCGAAGGGATCTATCACGGTCGATGGCGTTTCGCTGACGGTGAACAACGTCACTGACCAGCCCGACGGCAGCGCGCAGTTCACGCTGAATATCATCCCGCATACGGCCGCGGTGACGACGCTCGGTGGGCTCTCGGCAGGGCGTTCGGTCAATCTCGAAATTGACATTCTGGCGCGCTATCTGGCACGGATGCAGAGCCGCGCGGCTTAGGCTTTTCCGCGCCGCCAAAGCGCAATGCCGTAAATGATCAGCGCAATTGCGGCGAACAGGAACCATTGCACCGCATAAGCGAGGTGGTTGTTGGAAATGCCGCTGACGCTCGGCGGGGCACTCGCGGCGAGACCCTTGGCAGGCACATCAGCCACAAGCATCGGGCGGAGCGGCGGTGCTGAACCAAAGGCCTTGCCTAGGATGCTCGTCTGATTGGGTTCGGTGGTGATCAGGCCGTCGACCGCACCACCCCGCCAGTCGGGCTTGAACGCGGGATCGGCGGCGACACCCATGTCGATCAGCGCGCCCGGTCCTTCGGCCCCTGTCACGCATTCGGCGATGTGGCGATATCCGCCCTTGCCCGACGGCGTGCTGCCCCCGGTCACGCGCCAGCCGGCGACGCGGATGCAGGTCACGCGGCTTTTGCGGAACATCGCTTCGGGCGCGACCGGGGCGGTTTCGGGATAAGCCATTGGCGGCAAATCGCGATTGGCGGAAAGCTGCGCAATCATCGCTTCCTTTTCGCCGCGCCGATCCAATTGCCAAACACCAAGCGCGATCATGGCGCCCACCGCAAGCAGGACAAGGATCGTCGGGATGGCGGGGAGGCGCTTCATGAAAGCCGCCATCAGGCGCGCCCGACGCACCATGGATCGGGCTGTAAGTCGACAGGCGGGCCACCCAGATCAGGACGCGGGAAGCGCGCCTTGAACGTGAAGGCATGCTCGCTCGGCCCGAAACGGTCGAGCATCCACAGCCGCGACAGAGCATCATTCACGGTGGGAATGGTCCCCGCCGCGATCCACCACAGCGCCTGATACGCGCCTTCATAGCGGTCAAAATATTCGCGTCGGCGCGCCATTTCAGGGGTGTGGGCACTGCGGTAAACATAGTCGAACAGCGATTCTGCATCGACCCACACCGACATGTTGATCGCGAGCAGCGGGTCAGGTGAATAGCTGATGCCCGTTGCGTTGCCGCTTTCGTCTTGCAACCGCCAGATAAACCCCGGCGACGCGTCGGCAATCGAGTTCAAACGGTCGAGCGCTTCAAAGAACGGCACCACGCGCGGGTCGGGCATAGCAGCGATCAGCCGCCCGACATTAACCTGCGCGAGATGCCAGTCGGTCACTTACCCTCCGTGGAGGGGAGCGCCCCAGCCGCCCCAGACATAGACGGCAACGAACAGGAACAACCACACCACATCGACGAAATGCCAATACCAGGCTGCCGCTTCAAATCCGAAATGCTGACGTGGGGTGAAGTCGCCATTATAGGCGCGCTTTAGGCAGACCGCGAGGAAGATTGTGCCGACAAGCACATGGAAGCCGTGGAAACCAGTCGCCATGAAGAACGCCGCACCATAGTTCGTGCCCTTAAAGCCGAATGGCGCATGCGCATATTCATAAGCCTGAATGCTGGTGAACAGGACACCGAGCGCAATCGTCGCCCACAGCCCCTTTTTGAATCCATCCCGGTTGCCGTGAATGAGTTCATGATGCGCCCATGTCACGGTCGTGCCCGAGCAGAGCAGGATCAGCGTATTGAGCAGAGGCAGGTGAAACGGATCAATAACTTCGATGCCCTTGGGCGGCCAGATCGCCGCGACTTCGCCGATGGCCACCGCGCCATCCGACGCCACCGACACGGCGGCGGGGAACAACGAGTAGTTGAACCATGCCCAGAACCATCCCACGAAGAACATGACTTCGGATGCAATGAACAAGATCATGCCGTAGCGCAGGTGGAGACCGACAACCGGCGTGTGGTCGCCTGCGTTGGCTTCGCGCACGACATTCGCCCACCAGCTGTACATCGTGAACAATACAGCCGCGAGACCAGCCAAGAACACCCAGCCGCCAAAAGCCGCCTTGTGCATCCACATGAGGCCGCCCGCTGCCATTGCCAGCGCCGAAAACGCACCGATCAGCGGCCAAGGATCAGGCGGCAAAATATGGTAATCATGGTTCTTGGCACCGGCCATGGGAACTTCCTTGGGTCAGATTATAGGTTGGCGATTAACTTGTCTTTTTGGACTCGTCTACGGGATAGAAAGTGTAGGACAGCGTGATGACGCGGACGTCCTTGGCATTTTCATCGTCAAGGATCGCGGGCTGGACAAAGAAGATGACGGGCATACGGACCGTCTGCCCCGGCGCGAGCGTTTGCTGGTTGAAGCAGAAGCACTGGATTTTCGCGAAATGCGCGCCCGATTGCGTCGGCGTGACATTATAAGTCGCGGTGCCCGTGACGGGCTTGTCCGACAAGTTGGTCGCCGTAAAAAACGCGATATTGCGCGCACCAATGGTCACCGTCTGTTGCGGCACTTCGGCCTTGAATGACCAGGGCAGCCCCGAATTGTGATTGGCGTCAAAGCGGACCACGATCGTCTTGCCCGCGACCGCACCCGGCACAGCGGCTTCGCTCGCTGTCATTGTCGTGCCGCCATAGCCCGTGACTTGGCAAAAGAGGCGGTAGAGCGGGACGCTTGCATAGCCGAGGCCGAGCATCGCGCACGCCGCGACAATCGCGATCAGCGCGGTGCGGCGATTGCGGTCGAGCGTCAGCGTCGTCATTGGTTCGTGATCTTTGCGATCGTGATGAAGTAAAACAATATCACAAATCCACCGAGGATCACCGCCGTGACAATTGCGCGTGATTTGCGGCGGCGGGTGAATTCATCATCGGGGATCATGCGACGAGGTTCCGGTCAAGGGCAAGTGCGGCAAAAATCAGCAGGACATAGCCAATCGAATAGACGAACAATGTGCGTTCGGGCTTCATTGTCGCTGGCGTCGGCGCGTCAACAATCAGGCACCACGCGGTAAGCGCCACAAAAATGGCCGAGCTGACCGCGGCAATTACGCCATACAGCGTCCCTGCCAACCCCAATGCCCATGGCGCAACAGCAGCGCCCGCCATCAGCATGGCATAGCACAGCATCTGCACGCGCGTTGTTCGTCCGCCCGCAACCACCGGCAACATTGGGACGCCGCCCTTGGCATAATCGTCACGGATCAGCAGCGCGAGCGCCCAGCTGTGCGGCGGTGTCCACAGGAAAATGATGCCGAACATGAGCATCGGGAGCAGCGAAACGTCGCCTGTCGCGGCAATCCAGCCGATCAGCGGCGGAAAAGCACCGGCAGCCCCGCCGATCACGATATTCTGTGGCGTCCGGCGCTTCAGACCGATGGTGTAGACAAGCACGTAGAACAGGATCGAGACAACCAGCATCACAGCGGCAAAAGCATTGGCCGCCAGATACATCAGCATCACCGAAAACACGCCGAGACCAACGCCGAATTGCAGCGCGACTTGGGGATCAACTTTACCCGCGGGGAGGGGGCGGTTCGCGGTGCGCTTCATCAGCGCGTCAATATCCGCCTCATACCATTGGTTGAGCGCGCCCGCCGATCCCGCTGCGAGTGCTATGGCAAGGATCGACGCAAAGCCCAGCACCGGCGGCAAGGCAACCGGCGCCGCGAGCATCCCGCATAACGCGGTAAACACCACCGACCGCATGACACGCGGCTTTGTTAGCGCGAACAAGTCGCGCCAGTCGGCGGGCAGCGCCGGAGATTGCAATGTGGTCGTCGTCATTTCTGTCCTCCCCCCCCCCCCTCCCGGGGAGGGGACGGGGGTGGGGAGTGTTCACCAGAAACTCGGTCCGAATTTCTTGCTGCCTGTCCCCACCCCAACCCCTCCCCTGAAGGGGAGGGGCCAAATGCCTCAATCAATCTTCGGCAGCGTCTCGAACTGGTGATAGGGCGGCGGGCTCGACAGCGTCCATTCGAGGGTGTTTGCGCCTTCACCCCATGGGCTATCCGCAGCTTTGCGACCCGCGATGAACGCCCAAGCCAGATTGACGAAGAAGATCGCCATCGACGCGGCCATGATCACATAGCCAATCGACGCAAGGTAGTTCCAGCTCTGCAACGCGTCGGTGTAGTCCGGGATGCGGCGCTGCATCCCCTGAAGCCCGAGGAAGTGCATTGGAAAGAACAGCACGTTCACGCCCGCGAAGAAGGTCCAGAAATGGATCTGCCCCAGCGCTTCATTGTACATGCGGCCCGACATTTTCGGGAACCAGTAATAGAAGCCGGCGAAGAGCGAGAAGACCGCGCCCAGCGACAACACGTAATGGAAATGCGCCACGACATAATAGCTGTTGTGCATATAAGTATCGATGCCACCGTTTGCGAGAACGACGCCCGTAACGCCACCAACGGTGAACATGAAGATGAAGCCCAAAGCCCACATCATCGGTGTCTTGAAGCTGATCGAACCGCCCCACATCGTTGCGATCCAGCTAAAGATCTTGATGCCGGTCGGCACCGCGATCACCATCGTCGCTGCGGTGAAATACATTTTCACGTTCACGCCAAGGCCGCTGGTAAACATATGGTGCGCCCACACAATGAAGCCGACGACACCAATCGCGACCATCGCGTAGGCCATTCCGAGATAGCCGAAGACCGGCTTTTTCGAGAAGGTGGCGATGATTTGGCTGACCATGCCGAAGCCCGGCAGGATCATGATGTAGACTTCGGGATGACCGAAGAACCAGAAGAGATGCTGATAGAGCAGCGGATCGCCGCCGCCCGCCGGATCGAAGAAGGTCGTCCCGAAATTGCGGTCGGTGAGAAGCATCGTGATAGCCGCGGCCAGCACAGGCAGCGACAACAACAACAGGAATGCGGTGACGAGGATCGACCAGACAAACAGCGGCATCTTGTGCAGCGTCATGCCCGGCGCGCGCATGTTAAAAATCGTCGTGATGAAATTGATGGCGCCCAAGATCGATGATGCGCCCGCCAAATGAAGCGATAGGATCGCCATATCAACGGCTGGTCCTGCGGAACCGCTGGTCGAAAGCGGTGCATAGACCGTCCAGCCGACGCCTGCGCCATTGCCCGTGCCGCCCGAAACAAAGCTCGAGCCGAGCAGCAGGATGAACGACGGCACCAGCAACCAGAACGAGATATTGTTCATGCGCGGAAACGCCATGTCGGGCGCGCCGATCATGATCGGGACAAACCAATTGCCGAAGCCGCCGATCATCGCGGGCATGACCATGAAGAACACCATGATCAGGCCGTGCGCCGTGATCAGTACGTTCCAGAGGTGATAAGCCTCATCCAGGCTTGCGCCAGCACCGACCCAGCCTTGCAGATATTGAATGCCCGGCTCGGCTAGTTCGAGACGCATCAGGCCCGAAATCGCACCGCCGATAATCCCCGCGACAATCGCGAAGATCAGATAAAGCGTACCGATGTCCTTATGATTGGTCGACATGAACCAACGAGTAAAGAAACCCATCTGATGATCGGCATCATGATGATGGTCTTTCGCATCAGCCTGAAAAGCGTGCGTGTTTGCGGTGATATCGGTCATCGTCTCAGCTCTTGTTCGCAGCAGGGATTACGGGCGCTTTTGGCCCGCCGACAGTGCCGCCTTTTGACAGCACCCATTGTTCATAGGCTTCCTTTGAAACCACCTCGACGGTGATCGGCATATAACCATGGCGCGCGCCGCAAATCTGGTTGCACTGACCATAATAAACGCCGGTTTTTTCAACCTTAAAACTGGTTTCGTTGATGCGGCCTGGCACCGCATCCATCTGCGTCCAGAAGGCGGGGACCATCCACGCATGAATTACGTCGTTGGCAGTGACAAGCAAGCGGATCGGCGTGTTCACCGGAATAACCATCCGGTTATCCGTCGCGAGCAAACGCGGCTCGCCACGCTTTTTCGCTTCGGCATCGGGTAACATGTTGGCGGTAATCTCAAACCCGCCATTGTCTGCATATTCGTACGACCAATACCATTGATTACCGATCGCCTTGATCGTGATCGCGTCCTTGCCAACCGGTTTATACTGGGCGGCAAGCAGCTTGATCGACGGCACGGAGATCACCAGCAGGATCAGCACGGGAATCAGCGTCCACGCGACTTCGATGGCGGTATTGTGCGACGTTTTCGACGCGACCGGATTGGCTTTGCGGCGATAACGCGCCGATGCCCAAAACAGCAGGCCAAGGACGAACAGCGAAATGAACGTGATGATGGGCATCAAAAGGGCATTGTGCATCCACAGCGCGTCGCGACCGATAGGCGTTACTTGCGTCTGGATACCGAGTCCTTTGGCCACCGGTTGGCCAATCGTTGCGACAGGTGCGAGCGGCGTAGGGGCGGCAACGGTGGGTGCAGCGGCGTCGGCTTTTGGTGCTGCTTCGGCAGCGGTAGCTGCATTTTCCGTAACGGCAGGCGTCACTGGCTGCGCCAATGTCGCGGGTGCGGCGACCAGTGCCAGCCCCACCAGAAAACTCTTCAAAACCATCTTCACTTCGATGCGCCCTCAATGATCTGGATCATGGCGAAGTCGGGATGCGACTGCCCTGTCCGAGCCGCCTATACGCCCGCTTTTCCGCGCTCTCAAGCCTTTGATGCAGTGCAACGGAGACTATATTGTGTTGATGCGGCACCGACCCTATCAGACGAAGCGATAATGGCGGAGCAACGAATGACCGACGACGACGTGCTGGCCGAATTCCGCGCAGCGGAAGCGTTGCTCGAAGGGCATTTCATCCTGTCATCGGGACTGCGATCCTCGCGCTACCTGCAATGTGCCCGCGTTTTGATGGACCCACGACGCGCCAGCCGCCTTGCCGAAGCGCTGGCGGCAAAGATCGACGCGGAGATTGATATTGTCGTGTCGCCTGCGATGGGCGGCGTCATCATTGGTCATGAAATGGGCCGAGCGCTTGGCGTCGAAGCCTTGTTCCTTGAACGGCCTGAGGGCGTGTTCGAACTGCGGCGCGGATTTCGATTGGAGCCGGGCCAGCGGGTGTTAATGGTTGAGGATGTGGTCACCACTGGCCTGTCTTCACGCGAGGCCATCAAGGCAATCATGGCGGCAGGCGGGGTTGTCGTTGCGGCGGCAGCGTTGGTTGATCGTTCGGACGGTGTCGCCGATCTGGGCGTTCCCTTCACGCCGCTGATCCGCCTGTCGGTGCCCAGCTACGACGCCGACAAACTGCCGCCCGAACTTGCAGCGATCCCCGCGATCAAACCGGGGAGCCGGGCAGCGTGAAGGGGCTGATTGCCATCTCAATTTTGGCGGCGTCGCCTGCGCACGCCGCCGATCCGCTGGCAACCGTGATCAACAAAGCTGGCTTTGAGGGCGAAATCGTCGCCCGTTTGTCCAATGGGCTTGGCTTTAATCATCGCATGACGCTCGGTGCCCCGGCGCGCTGGCGCTGGGCATCCGTCACGAAGCAGGTCGTTGCGACGCTGATTATGCAGGAAGTGGCAAAGGGCAGTATTGATCTCGACAAACCGGTGAGCGCCTATCTGCCCGATTTCAAAAGCCCGAATGCGAGCACCGTCACCGTCCGCCAATTGCTCCGCCACCAATCGGGGTTGCCCAATCCCGACGACACGGCAAAGGGCAAGGGCGGCGTTCCTGCTTATTATGCCAAAGTCGACAAGGCGCTGCAGAACCCGTTAACCGGCTACTGTGCAGGATCCGCAAAAGGCGAAACCGGCGGCAATTGGTCCTATAATAATTGTGATTATATCGTGGCGGGCGCGTTGCTCGAGGCAGTCACCAAGACACCATGGCAAAAGCTCGTCAGCGACCGGATCGCCAAACCGCTCGGCCTGAAGTCACTCGCTGCCTTTCCCACAACCGCCCCGACCGTGAAGAGCAAGGCAGAGGGTCGCTATAAGTTCGAGACCTTCGGCGCATCGGCGGGGCTTTATGGCACTGCGCAAGACCTTCTTGAATTCGACCGCGCGCTTATGGGCGGCGAACTCCTGCCCGAGGCACAGCGCGCCGAAATGTGGGATGGCCAGCCCAATTTGGGCTTTATTGCGCTTGGCCAATGGGCCTTTGGCGCGGAATTGAAAGGCTGTCCGTTTCCTGTGCGCATTATTGAGCGGCGCGGCGCGATTGGCGGCGTGCAGGTCCGCAATTTCATGCTACCTGACAACCGTGTCGTTGTCGTCGCCTTCACCAACCGCAACGATTTTGATTTCGGCGAAATCTGGCAGGGGAAGGGGTTTTCCTTTGACCTGCTGAGCGCGGCGGCGTGCGCGTCATGACATTACGGCTCGTCGTCAACATCGATCATGTCGCGACCATCCGCAACGCACGCGGGGGGTGGCATCCCGATCCGTTGCGTGCGGTGCGCATTGTTGAGGCAGCGGGCGGCGACGGTATTACCGTTCACCTGCGCGAGGACCGGCGGCATATCCGCGACGAGGATCTGAGCGCGCTGATGGCGGGCACCGACTTGCCCATCAATCTCGAAATGGCCGGAACGCAGGAAATGGTCGAGATTGCACTGCGCCATAAGCCGCATGCCGCGTGTATCGTCCCCGAACGGCGAGAGGAGCGGACAACCGAAGGTGGTCTTGACGCAGCGGGTCAGCACAACACGCTCGCGCCGCTGATCGCGCGGCTGAACGATGCCGGTATCCGCGTCAGCCTGTTCATCGAACCCGACGCGCGCCAGATCGATGCCGCGATTCGCCTCCGCTCGCCCGTCGTGGAGCTGCACACCGGCAAATATGCGCATGGGGATCCCGACGGGGTTGAGTTACGGCGTCTCGCGGATGCGGCGGCGCTGTGCGTGAAAAACGGCGTCGAGCCGCATGCAGGCCACGGCCTTACGTTCGACAATGTCGCAGCCGTTGCTGCAATCCCGCAACTCGCCGAACTCAATATCGGGCATTTCTTGGTGGGTGAAGCGATCTTCATCGGCCTCGACGCGAGCATCCGCGAAATGCGCGCCCGGATGGATGCGGCCAGAGGGTAGATGGGCGGATGATCATCGGCCTCGGCTCCGACCTGTGCAATATCGAGCGTATCCAGAATTCGCTCGACCGTTTCGGCGAACGCTTTGAACACCGCGTGTTCACCGACATCGAGCGCGCCAAGGCGACCAAACGTCCGTTCACTCGCGCGGGCACCTATGCTAAGCGCTTCGCCGCCAAGGAGGCCTTCTCCAAAGCGGTCGGCACGGGCTTCAAGCACGGCGTCTTCATGCGCGACATCGGCGTCGTCAACGCCCCCTCCGGCGCGCCGACGCTCGCGCTGACCGGCGGGGCAAAGGCGCGGCTCGACGCGATCACGCCCGATG
Source organism: Sphingomonas sp. (assembly GCA_031369985.1). Lineage (GTDB taxonomy): Bacteria > Pseudomonadota > Alphaproteobacteria > Sphingomonadales > Sphingomonadaceae > Sphingomonas_O. The sequence continues at coordinate 68,600 of JANMPU010000075.1, forward strand.
GGTATGACGTGCGCATTCACCTGACGCTTACCGACGATCATCCATGGGCGCAGGCGTTCGTCATCCTTGAAGCCATTCCGAAAGCAAATGCGTGACTGCCGACACCGCGACCCTGAAATCCGATGCCAAACCCAAAGCCAAGACCGGCTGGCTGCATGAAATGTGGAGCATTTTCTGGCTGATCATGGCCGTGCTCGGCTTCCACAGCTTCATTGCCAAGCCATTCTATATCCCCAGCGAATCGATGGTCCCGGGCCTGCGCGTCGGCGACCGGCTGGTGGTCAGCAAATTTGCTTACGGCTGGTCGTTCGTCTCGCCGACCGTGCCCAATCCATCGGCAATCTTCAAAAGCCTGGTCCTGCGCGAACCGGTGCCCAGTTGGAGCGTCCAGTTCGCACCCAGCAAAGGACGCCTCTTCGGCAGCCTGCCCGAACGCGGCGACATCGTCATCGCGACGCCGCCGGGGAAATCAGAAGATTACATCAAACGCGTCATTGGCATGCCCGGTGACCGACTGGAAGTGAAAGGCGGGTTAGTTATCATCAACGGCGTGCCGGTGAAACGCGTCGACAAGGGCTTCATCCGAATTCCCGTCGATGCCAACCAGCCGTGCAGCGACAGCGACTATCCCGGCGCGCTGACGCGTGACAGCGCGGGGAAAATGTGGTGCCAGCTGCCGGTCGTGCGCGAGACGCTGCCCAATGGGCGGAGTTATGACACGATCGATCTGGGCTATGACTGGCGCGTGGATGACTTCGCCGCGATCACGATCCCGGCGAACAACGTTTTCCTGATGGGCGATAACCGCGACCGGTCCGCCGACAGCCGCGTGCCGCTCGCCAATCGCGGGCTGGGCGGGCCAATCCCCTATGAAAATATTGGCGGCCGTGCGGAGTTCATTACGTTCTCCTTCGACGGCAATTGGGGCCTGCGCGGCGACCGCACCGCAACCAGCCTGCACGCGCCCGTCGGTCCATAACCCGCATGCACAGCCTGCCGATATTTGTCCGGTTGGCGGGGCGACCAGTGATTTTGGTCGGGACGGGTGATGCGGCGGATGCGAAGCGGCGGTTGCTTGAACGTGCGGGGGCCGAAATTGTTGATGAAAGTGGCGATGCGGCGTTCGCGATTGTTGCAATCGAGGATGACGCCAAAGCCACCGAGGCCGTCGCTCGACTGAAAGCGCGAGGCATCCTCGTCAACGCCGTTGACCGTGTCGCGCTATGCGATTTCACCTTGCCCGCGATTGTTGATCGTGATCCCGTTTTGATCGCCATCGGCAGCGGCGGTGCGTCGGCCGGGCTGGCAAAAGCGCTGCGCCAGCGACTGGAAGCTCTGCTCCCACAATCGCTCGGACCGCTTGCCGAAGGGCTGTTTGCGGCACGCCCGACCTTGCGTACCAAATTCCCCGACCCAACCGCGCGGCGACAAGCGATCGATGCGGCGCTGAGCGAAGGGGGCGTCCTTGATCCGTTCAGCGACAGGAGCGACGTCTCGGCATGGCTCGCATCCGATCAAACCGCACTGCCCGACCGCGTCGAGACTTTGACGCTGACCTCAACCGACCCCGACGACCTGACTCTACGCCAAGCCCGCCAACTCGCCTCGGCGACAACAATCTACCATAGCGCCGATGTCCCCGCCGCCATCCTCGACCGCGCCCGTGCCGATGCCACGCGCGTGCTCGGCGCCGCGCCCGAAACACCGGGGCCGGGCCTGACACTATTCGTTACAATCTAGCTGCTGTGGTAGCGTTTACGGCGCTCGTTCTGGTGGTGGTTGCAGATGACCTCGTTGAAACACGACGTTTACGCATGGCCTGCAAAACCAATGGCCGCGCCGAATGGAAAGTGAAGGAGCTAAGGCAGACCAGACGGGGCGGAATATGAGTTCGGTAAGGCGGATGGTTGGGATGATGGGAGGAGGCATTATTGACAAATAAGACCTACTATATTAGTAGGAATTTAGATGAGTGATCCGGCTCTCACGCCCACTTCACTGCCGGACCATCCGGTCTGGAATGCGCTTTCGCGTTACAAAATTGGCCCGGATGATGCGGCACTTTCGTTCAGCCAAAGATTGGCACGCGAAAATGGCTGGTCGGCTGATCATAGCGAGCGGGTGATCGCCGAGTATAAGCGATTTGCGTTCCTCGCTGCGACCGTCGTGTACCCTGTTACGCCATCGGATGCCGTCGATCAGGCATGGCACCTTCACCTGACCTACACGCGCGATTATTGGGAGCATTTTTGCCCCAACGTGCTGGGCCGGCCGTTGCACCATGGACCAACAGCAGGCGGGACCGCCGAACAAGTGCGCTATTTCGATCAATATGCCGATACCCTCAAAAGCTACGAAGCGGCGTTCGGCGAGAACGCCCCGACTGACATTTGGCCTAAAGCATCAAAGCGTTTGCTTGACGATCCCCGCGCACGACGGGTGCACCCGCGTGATGGCATCATCATCAAGCGCCGGGCGTTCGTGGCTATGATCGCGGCAACGGCGATGTTGGCGGGACTAACTCTGTTTCTGTGGCAAGGAGGATGACTATGTCGCTCGGACCCTTTGATTTCACCGGCGAATCGTTTCTGATCCTGTATCTGGTGCTTCTGGCGGCAGCGATCATTGCGGGGTTTGTGATCCCATGGCGGATGCGGCCCGAGGGTCGGGGGCAAAGCATCGGCGATCCCGACCAGATCGCCTTCCTAGCAGGAGGCAGCGTGCGCTTTGTCGACGCATTGGTCAGCCGCCTTCTGGCGAATGGCAAGATGGCACTTGCGGGATCGGCGGGCTTTTCAATTGATAAGCGGGCAAAGGGTGACACGGTGGCGGAGCAGCGCATATTGGCACTGTCGTCACCGATCGCATGGACCACGATCCTGAAACAAGTGAAGTCTTTTGCCGAACCGGTCGAGCGGACGTTAAGCGCCAACGGCTTGTTGATGGACGCCAAGCAGATATCCGACATTCGCTTTTGGCAGACATTGCCTTACATCATGCTCATCGGGTTTGGCGCGACCAAATGGATCATCGGCGATGCGCGCGAACGGCCGGTCGGGTTCCTGACCATCCTATTGTTCATCACGCTGGTTATTGCTGTTTGCCGGTGGTTTAGTATCGACCGACGAACGCAGGCGGCGATCCATGCGCTGGCGGATGCGCGATTGAAAAGCGAGCGGTTGAAGATCGCGCCGACGCGGGACGAAATCGGGATGGCGGTCGCCTTGTTCGGCACAACCGTGCTTGCGGGGTCGGCCTATGCCGAATTTCACCGAATGCGCTCTAGCAGCGGCGACAGCGGAAGCAGCGCCTCCTCGGACAGCGACAGCAGCGGCTGTGGGGGAGGCGGTTGTGGCGGCTGTGGCAGTTAGGCAAACGCCGCTGATGTTTTCAGCTGATTATATGCCTTGATCGTCCGCCCCAATTCGGCTTCATGGCTCCGATCCCCGCCATTCCGGTCGGGGTGAAATCGCCGCAACCGTTCGGCGTAGCGGGTGCGCAGGGCCTTCCTGTCGGCGTCCACTTCCAACCCAAGTTCTTTCAGCGCGCGGCGGTCTTCGCCCGATAGCTCGCGGCCGTCGGCGCGCTGTTTGGGCATATTGTCGCGAAAGCGCGCCGAGATGGCGTCCAAAGGATCGGTGAAATTGGCCCAGCGCGGCGGGCGGTCTGCGCCGACGGTGTTGAACGCGCGGGTTTCGCGTTCCCATCCAGCAAAGGGACGTTGCTGCTCGAGGATTTCGTCAGTGCTCATCCCGTTGAAGAAATTATAGCGCGCGTTGAATTCGCGGACGTGTTCGAGGCACAGCCAGCGCCATGACCCCGGCCCGTCGAATCCGCCCGGCTCCAGCGGCGCGCGAAACTGGCCATGCTCCGGGCACCCCGGCTCTGCACAGGGTTCGTCGCGATCAACGCGGCCATGAAATCGGGTGTGACGGCGGAACTGTTCGGACGACATAGATCGTATATATAGGAGCAATGCAAAGCGACCTCAAAGGGCCAATGGCCACCGAAATCGAAATGCGGTTGATGGCGGCCCTGTCCCCCATTCGCATGAACGTCATCAACGACAGCGCAAGTCACGAAGGGCATAGCGGCGACGACGGGACCGGCGAATCACACTTCACTGTGGAGATCGAATGCGCGGCATTCACGGGCGTCGCGCGGCTCGAACGGCAACGCATGGTCAACCGCGCGCTGGGTGATTTGCCGGGGCAAAAGGTTCATGCGCTGGCGATCAAAGCAAAAGCACCGGGGGAGTAGCATTGGCACAAACTTTGGCAAAGCTGGCCAACACGCTGCTCAAACCGTTTCGCATTACGGCACGGGAAGCGGGCGCAAACATATCCGGGCTTAATATCGTGTTTGGCGCCGTCCTTGGCTTTGTGCTCGCGTCTACGGAAACGATGAACGTGCGCGATTATAGTGTTACGCTCTTTTATTCGGCGACACTCGCCATTCTCATTCTTTACATCAGCCATTCGAAGCACCGATTAATCTATGCGTTGGTGAGTATCGCCTTCGTGGCAGGGTTGCCAATCATACTGGGTGAACAGCTCGGATCGGATCCCTCGAAAATCCCCGAAAAACTGCAACCGACATTTGCTGTGTGGCTTGTCATGACGCTGATGATGGAATTCTGGCCCCGCGCGCAGGACGCCGTGACAAACGCCCGTGAGGACGAAGCGGAGATTTAGGCTATGGAAATCATCATCCCGGTTACCCACGACCTTGGCGATTTCAAGGTGCGACGGACGCTGCCCGCCAAGACGCGGACGATGGTGGGGCCGTTCATTTTTGTGGATCAATTCGGGCCGTCGCGGCTGCCCGCAGGCGGGGGCATGGACGTGCGGCCGCATCCGCACATCAATCTGGCGACGGTCACTTATTTGTTCGAAGGGGCGATCGAGCATCGCGACTCGATTGGCTCGCACGCGGTGATCGAGCCCGGCGCGATCAACCTGATGACGGCGGGCAAAGGCATCGTCCATTCGGAGCGTTCGCCCGCCAACACCCGCGCCGCGGGACCGGCGTTTTACGGGATGCAGACGTGGCTCGCGCTGCCCGACGGCATGGAAGAAATCGATCCGGCGTTTGAACATGTCGGTCCCGACGCGCTGCCGCTGATCGAAGATGGCGGCACGTCGATCCGCGTGCTGATGGGGACATTGTGGGGCAAGACGGCGGCGACAACGTGCCATGCGCCAACGATTTATGCCGATATCATGATCGCGAGCGGTGGGTCCGTGCCGATTGATGCAGAGGCCGATGAGCGCGCCGTGATGGTCACTGAAGGGACCGCGACGCTCGACGGGCAAGCGCTCGAGCCATTCACGCTTTATGTCCTCGCGCCCGGGCAAGCGATGACGTTGCGCGCCGAGACCGCAACACGGGCAATGCTGCTCGGCGGTGGCGCATTCACGACGCCGCGCCATGCGTGGTGGAATTTCGTGAGTTCCTCGCGCGACCGTATCAATCAGGCGAAGCATGACTGGAAAGAAGGCCGCTTCCCGCTGGTCCCCGGCGACGACAAGGAATTCATCCCGATCCCCGAAGTGCCTTTGACACGGAGTAACATATGACTGATTTCCCGATGACGCGCATTGCCCTGAAAACCGGCGTCGAACTGGAAACGGTTGATATTGGCCCGCGTGACGCGCCGGTTTTGATCTTCCTGCACGGCTTTCCCGAATCGCACCGGACGTGGCGCTATCAGTTGGCTGAATTCTCGAAGGATTTCCGCTGCATTGCGCCGGACCAGCGCGGATACCGGCACTCGTCGAAGCCCGAAGGCGTCGAGGATTATAGTTTCGACAAGATAGCCGCCGACGTGTTCGCGCTCGCCGATGCGCTGGGTGTCGGGAATTTCACCGTGGTCGGGCATGACTGGGGCGGCGCCGTTGCATGGGGTGTCGCGTTGCATGGCGCGGGGCGCGTGGACCGCTGCATCATCCTGAATGCGCCGCACCCCTATTTGTTTCAAAAGGCGGTGATTGATGATCCCGACCAGCGCGCGGCATCACAATATATCCGCGCGTTTCGCGATCCGGCAAATGATGTGGTGATCCGTGACCAAGGGCTGGCGGCGCTTATTATGCAAAACGTCGGATGGGGCCGCAGCCCGGCGATGGACGATGATTATCGCAACGCGATGATGACCGACTGGAAAATCCCCGGCGCGGCGGCAAAGATGATCGATTGGTATCGCGCAGCGGGCATTCAGGTGCCGGCGATGGACGAAACGCCCGAACGGCCCGCGTTCCTTGATGCGCCGTTCCCAAAAGTAACGATGCCGACCTTGGTCGTGTGGGCGATGGACGACCTCGCGCTGCGGCCGAGCCTAATTGACGGTCTGAGCGACTACGTCGATGACTACACTTTCGTGCCAGTGCACGGCTGCGGCCATTTCGTGACGTGGGAAGCGCCCGAGGCGGTGAACGCAGCGATGCGCACTTTTCTCGCACGCTAACGAATGGCCGGCAAAGGCGCGTTGTTGTGGCACCTCGTCTGTGCGCGCCCCATTGACCAATTGCTTTGCATCCGAACCTGTGGATTGGGCGCTGACCAAATTTCGCCGCCGTCGCTGAGCGCAACCACCCAAAGCAAATCAAATTCCTGCCCATAATCGATAACGGCAATCGCATAACCATCCCCTTTGTTCAGGACTGTCATCGGAATTGGTGGGTCAAGTTGAGAGAGTGACATGCGCAGGCAACCCGCTGCGTCAAAACTGGTTCCCTATTTGATGCGGTAGCGCAACCGAAACGTCAGGGTTGAGCTGGCGGTCATCACGCCTTGCGGTCGCATGCGTACATTGGTGACAGCGGCATCGGCGCCATTGGCATCGGCAACCGGCGTATAGGCCCATGTTGTGCCGCCATCGTTTGAAAATTCGATATTGTCGGTGGCACTGGCGAGGCTGGTGAAGCTGTAAGTCAACCCGCTCGTGCCCGCGACAAACGCAGCCGGGCCGCTGCCCGCGCCGCCAATGTCAGCAACAATCAGGTCAAGATTGGGGGGCGTCGGGTCGGCGACCAAAATCGAATTTGATGTGACGGTGTAGCTCGCGGGCGTCGTCGCGGTGATCGTATATTCGGTCACACCGCCGGGGATTTGTTTTGCATTGATCAGGCCATTGATGGGATCGGAATAAGCGGCGTTGGTCTTGGTCACGCTGATCGCGGGTTTGAAGACGAGACTGGCGAGGTCGAAGTTCGACGGGTCGGCCATGACCACTTCGAACGTGTAAGTGCCCGCGCTGACGGGCAGGTTCGCCCCCGATGCCTGTTTCCACAGCCCAATAGGGTCGGATACCGCAAACGTCACATTCGCGGTGCCTACGATCGTGCCGACTGAATTACGGATGTTGATAATGAGCCCGCTCAACGCCTGTTGATTGTCGCGGACCGAGAACCAGCCACTGAAATCGACCATGCCCGCTGACGGGATTGTCACAACCTGTTGCAAGGTGCCCGCCGCGCTGTTCACGTCGAAATAGAGTGCACCACCGCCACTGGGCGTTACTGTTGGGTTCCCCCCATACCCGGCGAACGGCCGGATAATGTTTACGGGCAACGCTTGAGTTGGCGTGACGTTGATCACCGACCAATTGGGCATCGTCGCGTAGAAATTATTGCCATTGACCGGGGTGGGCGTCATCGCGGCTTCAAAGCTGCGGTTGAGCAGCAATTCCTGCGCCTGCGCCGTCGTCGGTGCGACAAAGGCACCGAACAGCAACACCCCCACCAGCCAGAAACACAAACCGCGCATCATTTTCACGATAACGCTGTGCGGTAACTTATTGGTAAATAATGGGTTGCGTGCGCTTCAAAGCCGCTCAACCCAAAAACCGTGGGCATGGGCGTGCCCCATGAGCACCGTTTCAGCAAAGCCCGGCCATGATTGCACGCGGATATCGTGATGATGCACCGTCCGATCGGCCTCGACGCGGACCCAGCCGAGCGGGCGCTCCAGCGTCGCGCGGGCACCGGCGGCGTGCATGGCGGCGGTAATCCGTTCCTGTCCTTCGGGGGCGATATATTGCCAGACGATGGAGTGCATGATGACTCGAGTGACGCCCTTGAGCTGCGATTCGGCAAGGCGCGCTTCGACCCAGTCGGCGGCGTCGCCCTGTTCAAGCATCGGCGGATTCGCGCGGAGGAGCGCGAGAGCATGCCCGAGACGGTCGATCCGCTGAATATGATCGGCCCAGCAATATGCGAGGAGGCGGTCGGCACCTGCTTCGGTGGTGGCATCAACCGGTGCGATGTCGACGCCGCGAATACCAATGATTTCAGGCGGCGTCGTGGGCGGTGGGGTCCCGCGCCATTCGGGGGACAGGCGGACGGGGGCGTCGGCGGGGCCGGTGCTGACGCCGGGCAAGTCGATGCGGAAACTGTCGATCAGCAAGTTCAACCCGGCCGACGACCCGATTTCGAGAATCTCCAGCCTTGGCCCGTGCCGCGCGACGATTTCAAGCAGGCCGACCATGAGCTGCGACGACCGCCCCGGCTCGTTCGTCTGCGGTGGACCATCAAGCCACGGGAGCAGAGCGGCGTCATGCTTGGCAAGGACGCCGCGCATCGACGCCGCATTGCCCGCCGCCGATCCGGATCCGTCGAACAGCGGCGCAAGTTCGGGCACCAACCCTTTGCGCCACAAATGATGCACCCCGCCGGTAATGCGCAGCGAGAGCGCATCGAACATCGGATTGCTCGTCCAGCTCAGGATCTTCGCGCCTGTCGCGGTCTCTGTCGTCACGCCAGCGGCAAGGGCCGCGACAATCGCGCCCGTGATTGGCGCGTCGTTACGCTCGCAATACTCAACTTGATTGGCGAAGGCTTCGAGCGGCGTCATCGACACTGGCCAATGCGCGCGCACTGGCCATTTGTCCATGTGGCCGATATGGCGCGCTCCTCATGTCGCAACCGCTCATCATTGCCGTGCCAAAGGGCCGCATCCTGTCCGAGGTGCTGCCGTTAATGGCGCGCGCCGGGATCGTGCCTGAAGCCGGGTTTGGTGATGAAGAAGACCGGCGGTTACGCTTTTCGACCAACCGGCCCGACATCGGCCTCATCCGCGTCCGCGCCTTTGATGTGGCGACCTTTGTGGCGCATGGCGCGGCGCAGCTTGGTGTGGTCGGTTCCGACGTAATCGATGAGTTCGACTATTCGGAGCTTTATGCGCCGGTTGATCTCGACATAGGGCACTGCCGGATTTCGGTCGCCGAGCCTGCTGACATGGCGGCGTCGGATGACCCAACCCGCTGGAGCCATGTTCGCGTCGCGACCAAATATCCCAATCTGACGCGCAAGCATTTCGAAGCGCGGGGTGTTCAGGCGGAATGCGTGAAGCTCAACGGTGCGATGGAGCTTGCACCCACGCTCGGGCTTTCCAGCCGGATTGTCGATCTTGTTTCGTCGGGACGGACATTGAAAGACAATGGCTTGGTCGAGGTCGACGTGATTGCGCAGGTTTCGGCGCGGCTGATCGTCAACCGCGCCGCCTTCAAGACGCGCGATGACATATCGCCGCTGGTCGAAGCGTTTCGCGGGGCGGTCAGATGATCCGTCTTTTGACTTCCGATAACGGTTTTGAAACCGCGTTTTCTGTACTCGTCAACGCGCGGCGGGACAGTGACGAAGATATATCGCGCGATGTCGCTTTTATCCTATCGCGGGTGCGGACGGAAGGCGACACGGCTGTTGCCGAGCTGACAGCGAAGTTCGACGGGCACAGCTTGCCGTGGCGGATCAGCCTCGACGAAGCGATGCAGGCTTATCGTGATCTCGACTTCATTGTGCGCGATGCGCTCGAACTCGCGGCGCTGCGCATCCGGTCTTATCATCTCGCACAATTGCCCGGGGATCGTGATTACACCGACGACGCCGGGGTCCGCCTTGGCGCGCGGTGGAACGCTGTCGATGCGGCGGGCGTCTATGTGCCCGGAGGCCGAGCAGCTTATCCCTCATCCGTTCTCATGAATGCAATCCCGGCAAAAGTTGCGGGCGTGAACCGGATTGTCATGATCACGCCAACACCGAACGGTGAGGCCAACCCGACCGTTCTGGCAGCGGCAATCATTGCAGGTGTGGACGAAATCTGGCGGATTGGCGGGGCGCAGGCGGTGGGCGCGCTTGCTTATGGCACCGAAACCGTCGCGCCGGTCGATGTTATCGTTGGCCCCGGCAATGCATGGGTCGCCGAAGCCAAACGCCAGCTTTATGGCCGCGTCGGGATTGATATGGTTGCGGGTCCGTCGGAAATCCTTGTGTTGGCGGATGCCGAGAATAATCCCGACTGGATCGCCGCCGATTTGCTCAGCCAAGCCGAACATGACCCGACCAGCCAGTCGATCCTGATCACCGATGATGCGGCGTTTGCTGATGCGGTCGCGGCGGCGGTCGAACGAACGCTGACCACTCTGGCCACCGAAGCCGTTGCCCGCGCAAGCTGGGAAACCCACGGTGCAATCATCGTCGTCGACAATTTCGACCAAGCCTCTGCGCTGATCGACCGCCTCGCGCCCGAACATCTCGAACTCGCCATTGCCGACCCCGAAGCCATGTTCGCACGCGTCCGCCATGCTGGTTCGGTCTTTCTTGGTCGACACACGCCCGAAGCGATTGGCGATTATCTTGCGGGGCCGAACCATGTATTGCCGACCGGTCGCCGCGCGCGCTTTGCCTCAGGATTATCAGTCACGGATTTCATGAAACGCACCAGCTTTATCGGCTGTTCGCCCGCATCCCTTGCCGAGATCGGCCCCGCTGCCGTTACACTGGCGGGTGCTGAAGGTCTCCCTGCGCATGCCCGTTCGATTGCGATTAGATTATGAAAGCACGCACTAAATCCCGTTCAGCCGCGCGTCTGGCCGCCGTGCAGGCGCTGTATCAGCACGATATGGAAGCAACGCCACAGGCCAAGCTGCTCCACGAATTCCACCAGCATCGGCTGGGCGCCACGATCGGCGACGATGAATATGCCGAAGCCGAAGTCGATTTCTTTGACGACGTCGTGAAGGGAGCGCTTGCCCGCGCCGACGAAATTGACGCGCTCATTGTCGGCAAACTCTCGAGTGGCTGGACGCTCGACCGCCTCGACAAGCCAATGCGCGCGATCCTCCGCGCGGGCACCTATGAGTTGCTCGCCCGCGCCGACGTCCCCGCCAAATCGGTCATCAACGAATATGTCGATGTCGCCGACGCTTTTTACGCCAAGCGCGAAAAGGGGTTTGTGAACGGTTTGTTGGACGCGGTCGCGAAGGATGTGCGGGCCTAAACCGTCTCCAAAAACGCCCGAACTGTCGGGGCCAAATCTTCGCGATCCAGTGCCAGCGCGATGTTCGCCATGATGAATCCGGCCTTGTCTCCACAGTCATAGCGGCGGCCGCCGAATTTATAGGCATGGAACGGCTGGGTGCCGATCATTTGCGCCATTGCGTCGGTCAGCTGGATTTCATTGCCCGCGCCGCGCCCTTGCGTTTCCAAAACACGCATCACTTCGGGCTGAAGGATGTAGCGGCCTGGAATCATGAGGTTTGACTTCGCAGTGCCCAGCGGCGGTTTTTCGACGAGTCCGAGGACTTCGACAAGCGGCCCATCGACGTTGCCCGGCGTAACAATGCCATATTTATCGGTCTGATCGGGCGCAACTTCGTAACCGCAAACGACATTGCCGCCAACTTGCTCATAGGCTTCGACCATTTGCTTCATGCAACCGGGTTCGCCGACCATCAATTCGTCGGGCAGGAAGATCGCGAAGGGATCATCGCCGATAATATGCCGCGCGCACCAGATGGCGTGGCCGAGACCAATGGGTTCCTGTTGGCGGACGTAAATAACTTCACCGGGGCGGAAGCGCGTGCCCGCGATGGCGTCGAGCGATTTGCCGCGCCCGCTCATTGTTGATTCGAGTTCGTAACTGATATCGAAATGATCCTCGAGCGCGGATTTGCCGCGGCCGGTGACGAAGATCATTTGCTCGATGCCGGCCTCGCGCGCTTCATCGACCGCATATTGGATAAGCGGCTTGTCAACGACCGGGAGCATTTCCTTTGGCATCGCTTTGGTCGCAGGCAGGAAGCGCGTGCCGAGGCCGCCGACCGGGAAGACCGCCTTGCGCAGTTTCTTGACGCTCATTGATCGTTCTTTTTCTTGGCCTTGTTGGCATAGAGGAACGCCGCAGCCAGTGCCGCCGAACCTATCCCCGCCGCGACACCAACGGCGGCGACAGTCTTGGTGCGTTTCTTGGCAGCGGCTCGGGTTCGCGCTTCGCGCAATGCTTCGGATGCGGGAGCGTCATCATCTTCGGGAGCATCGGTCATCGCAAATCCTTAGCTTAGCGCCCCTTGAATCGCGGTTAACGGCGCAGCGCAAGAGGAAATCTGCGCAACTGCCGTCACGGCCTCTTCTAAACTTACGCGGCGAACGGGTGTTCCTCGCGGAAAGGCAGTCAGCAAACGCGACGGCATTGCTGCCGACAGGATCACAAATGTCCCCTTATCATCGGCACGGCGGATGAGGCGGCCAAAGCCCTGCGCCAGTCGTGCGCGGATCAGGCGATCATCATAGGCCGGGCCACCCCCCGCTGCCCGTCGAGCAGCGTGAAGCACAGTGGGCTTGGGCCATGGCACCCCTTCCATCACGACTGTGCGCAGCGAATGACCGGGCACATCGACGCCGTCGCGCAGAGCATCAGTGCCGAGCAGCGACGCGCGCGGATCGTCGCGGAAAATGTCGACCAGCGTGCCTGTGTCGATCGGGTCTACATGTTGCGCATAAAGCGGCAGGCCATCGCGGGCGAGGCGATCGGCAATGCGCGCATGGACGGTCTTGAGTCGGCGGATCGCGGTGAACAGCCCCAGTGTTCCGCCGCCCGACGCCGCGATCAACCGTGCATAGGCATTGGCGAGCGCGCCGGTGTCGCCGCGTTTGACATCCGTGACAATCAGGACTTGCGCATTGTTGGCATAGTCGAACGGGCTGGGCGCACTGAAGTGGATGGCGGGGGCAGACATATGGGTCGCACCGGTGCGCGCTTCGGCGGCGGCCCAGTCCTCGCCGCCGCGTAAAGTCGCGGATGTCACGATGACGCCGTGGGCGGGCTTGAGCACCGTTTCGGCAAAGGGCTTGGTCGGGTCGAGCCAATGCCGCCGCAGGCCCACGTCGAAATCACGGCCCTCGATCCGGTCAACCGCGAGCCAATCAACGAAATCGGGGTCCGCAGGGCCGCCGATACGCGAAAGGAGCGAGAGCCATGCCGCCACTGTGTCGCGCCGCCAGCCGAGGCTTGCAATCGCGCCATCAATCCGCGCGCGCGCCTGGCCATCGAGCCAGTCGGGCCCGTCCTCCAGCACTGCTTCGAGCCGCCGCCCCAATGCAACCAAGGGGCGCAACAGGCCATCGAGCGCAACAGCCGCCGCCTGCGCGGCTTCGACCAGCTTTCCGTCGAGTTCGGCAGCTTCGGTTTCCAACCCGTATCCCGCATCCTCGCCCGTCGCTCGCGCGTAGACCGTGCCGCGCACCGCGCTTAGCAGGCTTTCCACCGGACCGAACGGATCGCCCTCCGCAATGCGTTGTAGCCAGCCATCACCGGGCAATGACAGCGCCGCGTTGCCCGCAGCGGCAATCGCGTTGGAACCTTCGGTGTCGTAGCTAGCAACATCCGCCAGCCGCGCCGCAAGCCCGCGCCGTCGCCCGCGTGCCGTCCCTTCGGGACCAATGATCCAGCGGCGGATCTCAATCGCTTCCTGTCCCGTGAGTGCTGCTGAAAACATGCTGTCGGCGGCGTCGAACAAGTGATGGCCTTCATCGAACACAATTCTTGTTGGACGGTTCGCAGCCTCTCTCCCCCGCGCGGCGTTGACCATCACGAGTGCGTGATTGGCGATGACAAGATCGGCGTCAGCACTGGCCCTTGCCGCCCGTTCGATAAAGCATTTCCGGTAATGCGGGCAGCCCGCATAAATGCACTCGCCGCGTCGGTCGGTCAGCGCGGTCGACCCAGCCCGCCGGAACAGCGTCGGCAACCATCCCGGCATGTCGCCGCCGACCATATCGCCGTCGCGGCTGAACGAAGCCCAGCGCGCGACGAGGTGCGCGAGGATGGCTGCGCGGCCCGAGAAGCCACCTTGAAGAGCATCTTCAAGATTGAGCAAACACAGATAATTCTCGCGCCCCTTGCGAATGACAACCTTGGCCTTGCGTTCCGCAGCATCGGGGAACAGGCGTCGCGTTTCACCATCAAGCTGGCGTTGCAGCGCCTTGGTGTAGGTCGAAATCCACACGGTGCCGCCCGCCTTGTCGGCCCAAAGCGAAGCGGGCGACAGATAAGCTAAGGTCTTGCCAATCCCCGTCCCCGCTTCGGCAAGCAGCATATTGGGCTCATCCCGCCGCGCGCGCGGTTCGAACGCGGCGGTGGCGGCTTCGGCATAAGCGCGCTGCCCCTCGCGCCGTTCCGCCCCCGCTCCGGTCAGGTCGTCGAGCCGTTCGAGCGCGCTCTCAGGGGGGACACTGATCGTGCGCGGCGGCGGGCGTGGCGGCTTTTCTTCCCATTCGGGTAGCTTGGCGAACAGCCAGCGCTCATTCTCCTTGGGCCGCGCCAGCGAATCGCCCACAACCCCGCCCCATGGCCAGCGCAGCCGTTCCAAGGTCTGCGCCGATGTCCACGCCCCTTCGCGTTCGGCCCAATCCATCGCTGTCATTTGCTTGAGCAATGCCGCGGCAATCGCGCGAAGGACCGAAGCGGCACCGCTTTCATCGGTGGGCGGCGCAATCCCGAGTGCTTCGGCCAATCCCTTGACAGTCGGCACCACGAACCGCGCGGGATGCACGAAGGCAAACAGCTCGAGCAGATCAAGACCCGACAAATCAGGATAACCGAGCCGCTGCCCGACCAGCGGCGCATTGAGCAAAATGACGGGCGTTTCCGCCGCTTTGGCAATCGCTTCCCCCCGCCCGATGCCGCGCGTGCCGCCATCATCGGCAATCCAGATGCCGCCATGGCTTGCGTAGAGTGCTGGATAGGAAAGCGTGGTCATAGGGGCCGGATAAGCGTACGCATTGTCGCAAGCGCTATGTCCGGTTCAGGTACTCCATAAATTTCATGGTCGAGATTATCGACGCGACGTCGCACCGAAATCCAACCATAGGCACCCTCTGTTTCGATAAGGTCGACGAAGTCCAGATCATCGCCAGCGATTTCGAAATAGATACGACCGCTCATTGGCGACCGAAACACAATGCGCCGATCAGTGACGGCGATTGTGCCAAATGCATCGCGAATCCAATCCATGAGGACCGTCCGGAACTGAAAAATGAGACCGAAGGCCGAAAAACCGATCACCATCAGGGCGATCAATGACCACATTATGGGAACGACAAGGCTAACAAAGCCAGCCCACACAAAATCATGCCAGATCGCCCACATCCACCACCCGTAAAGCACGGCGGGCGTTGCAATCAGGGCAGTCGCAACCCAGTGTTGTGGCTTGAGCGCACGAAGCCCACGTCTGCCCGACCATCTAATGACTTCACCGTTCGCCAAACCGGACGCTATCGCAAGCCGTTCTGGCAATTCGCATTCGAGGCCCAATTGCGCCGCAATGCTCGCCAGCAAGATCGCGTCATTGCCTGAGACCAAAATACTCGGCGGCTTGCCGGATGAAACCGAAAAGCGCGCTAGGTACCAACCAAAATTGTCTCGAAAGCTAAGTCTCCGCAGTTCGGCGACGGGCCACACAACCGTTAACCGGCCATCTTTCGCGACAATCGCTTTGCGCGTGATTGTGGTCTGTACGCGGCGGAATCGCCACACTGGGTACACTGTGCCCGTTACGAGCATTATCGGAACAACCGTTACAAAAAACCAACCTGCGGTTTTCAATTCGTCGGACGTCATTGGAATCCGCATGCCGCCAATGTTCCAATATCCGCTTTTCGCATTCGGCCCAAGAATCCAAACGATCGCTATAAACAACGTGGCAAAGATCATTCCGGGCAATGCGACCGCAAGTATTGGCGTGAGCGCATTTCGTTTCTGCCAAATCGGCTCACCCGTTGCGAGTGATGTCGGGTCATATGCCAAATCGGCCACGATAGTCATATCTTTCTGTAGCTGGTTCGAGAACGAAAGAGCAACGATCAATAGTCCGTATCTCTTGCGCTCGAGTGAATCTGCCGCAATGGGACACCAATGACTGAAACTCTCCGCACCGCCGCGCTCGACTCCAAGGCTTGGCCTTATGAGGAGGCGCGAAAGCTGCTCAAGCGCTATCCCGAGGGCAAGCCAGATGCAGCAGTCGTGTTCGAATGCGGCTATGGTCCCTCAGGGCTCCCGCACATTGGCACCTTCAACGAAGTGTTGCGCACGACGATGGTGCGCAATGCGTTTCAGGCGATGTCCGACGCACCGACGCGGCTGATCGAGTTTTCGGACGACATGGATGGCCTGCGCAAGGTGCCCGACAATGTGCCCAACGCCGCGATGCTGACCGAGCATCTCGGCAAGCCCTTGTCGCGCATTCCCGACCCGTTCGAAAAGTTCGAAAGTTTCGCGGCACATAACAATGCGATGCTGCGCGATTTCCTTGATCGCTTCGGGTTTGACTATGAATTCATTTCGTCAGCCTCGCAATATGAAGCGGGCGTGTTCGACGATGCGCTGAAAGGCATCCTCCGTCATTATGGAGCGATCATGGGTGTGATGATCCCGACGCTGCGCAAAGAACGCGCGGCGACCTATTCCCCCATCCTGCCGATCAGCGCGAAGACGGGGATTGTTCTGCAAGTCCCGGTCGAAGTCGTCGATGCCGAAGCGGGTCTGATCCGCTTTGATGACGGTGGCGATATGGTCACGCAATCGGCGCTCGGCGGAGGGGCCAAGCTGCAGTGGAAAGTCGACTGGGCGATGCGCTGGGTTGCGCTTGGCGTCGATTATGAAATGTATGGCAAGGATTTGATCGACAGCGGCCAGCAATCAAGCAAGATCGCGCGCATCCTTGGCGGGCGGCCACCCGAGGGGTTCGTCTATGAGATGTTCCTCGATGAGCTTGGCCAGAAGATTTCCAAGTCAAAGGGCAATGGCCTGACGCTCGAGCAGTGGCTTGATTATGGCACGCAGGAGAGCCTGAGCTTCTTTGCCTATCGCGAACCAAAAAAGGCGAAAGCGCTGCACATCGGCGTGATCCCGCGCGCGGTGGATGAGTATTTTCAGTTCCGCGGCAATTATGCGGCGCAACCGGTTGAGCAGAAGCTCGGCAATCCTGCTCATCATATCCACGGGGGCGCGGTGCCGGGCGAGGTGCCGCCGGTTACGTTCGGGCTACTGCTGAACCTGGCAGGTGTGCTCGGTGGTGAAGCAACGGCGGATCAGGTGTGTGCCTATCTTTCGAATTACATTGAAGGCGGTATTTCATCCGAGCTCGACGCATTAATCGGTCATGCGCTGGCCTACAACCGCGATTATGTCGCCCCGACACTCAAGCGCCGCAAGCCCGAAGGCATCGAAATCCCAGCCCTCGAACGCCTCGACCGCGAACTCGGCAACTTGGCCGATAGCGCGGACGGCGTCGCCATTCAGGACATTGTTTACGCCATCGGCAACGAAGCCGGTTTCGAAAAACTGCGCGACTGGTTTCAGGCGCTTTACGAAACGCTGCTCGGATCATCACAAGGCCCGCGCATGGGGAGTTTCATCGCGCTTTACGGGGTTGCCAACACCCGCAAACTAATCGCCGAGGCGCTCACGATTTAACGTCAAATTAAAGCGGAATGCATAGCACAGCATTCATGTTGTCGCGCAGTCCAGACAAGGCGTTCATGCCGATAGTGCTCGTGGTCGCCTGCTTCACGGCGGTCGCGCTAATGGTCGCGTTCCAATATCATTTTCCATCGCATTTTGATGAACAAGCGCATTTTTCGGTCATCAAACATCAGTTTGAGCATCTGAACCTGTTTCAGGATACGCGTCAGTATAAATTGGTCGAAATCGATAATTTCAACGTCTGGAGTGAGGTCAATAATTACATAAATCACCCATCATTATATTATATAATATCATCATTTATTTTCGGTGCGACCGATAGTTTTCTTGTTCTACGGCTTTTTAACGTGGCCTTGATCGTCGCTGCGACGGTGTTGACAATCTATGCGGCCCGACATTTTTTGGCGGACGCGCCCAGCCGGATCATGTTTGCCGTCTTTCTGGTCAGCTTTCCAAAATCAGCACTGATCGGCGGCATGATCAACAACGACAATTTTGCCATGCTCGCGGCTGCGCTTGTCTTTGCCGGTTTGTCGGGAGGGCGTTACGCCACTGTGCTCATCGCTGTCGGGCTGGCATTGGCCGGATGGACAAAATTGACGGCGTTGATCGCTTTGTCATTGGTGGTCGGCGTCAAGATCATTCTTGACGGTCGGGCCACCATTTTTGGTAAGGCAGGCGTCGCCGCCGGGACGGGCGCGGCGGTTGGGGCGGCGCCCTTCCTTGTTAATCTGATCCGGGACGGGCAGCTCTTTTTCACGAACACAGTCATTTATGGGCGGCCGCCCGAAGTGCGCCTCAACGCAACCTTCCTTGATTATCTCGAGTTTTTTCTGACGCAGATTGTGGTGAAATGGCCCGCAGCCGAAGGTGGCCTGCCGTTTGCGGTTGCGCTCATCATCCTGCTCTTTCCACTCGGACTAGCGATCATGGGCACGGTGCGCGTCGCGACCGTGCGAAATATCGGCTTGGCCTATCTGGCTGGCATTGCCGGGACATTCGCTCTTCATATCGCATTTGGTTGGCAGTCATTCCAGACAATTGGCGATGATACGATTGCTCAAACACGCTATTACAATGTCCTTTGGCCGGGTATCGCGCTGGCTGCGGCCGCCGCGGTGACGCACCTCCAGACTCATCGGCTTATGGCACCCGCATCTATGGCGGCATTTCTGACGCCGACGATCCTAGGCGGCTTGGTCGTCGCCGCGATTTAAACCCCGCCCCCCTTCACCCAATCGTCGATCTTCTTCTCAAGCACGCTCAGCGGCAGGGCGCCGGTCATCAACACTTGGGCATGGAATTTGCGGATATCGAACTTCGCGCCCAGCCGCTTTTCCGCGTCCGCGCGCAAACGCTGGATCGTGAGTGAGCCGATTTTGTAGGCAAGCGCTTGTGTCGGGATCGCGATATAACGTTCGACTTCGGCAGTGGCATCGGTTTTGCCCATATCGCTGTTCGCCATCATGTATTCGATGGCCTTTTCGCGGGTCCAGCCCTTCGTGTGCAGCCCGGTATCAACAACCAGCCGCATCGCGCGCAGCATTTCGTCGGACAGCGTCCCCATCCGGTTATAGGGGTCTTTGAAAAACGCCATCTCGTAACCGAGCGTCTCCGAATAGAGCGCCCAGCCTTCGACATAAGCGGTGTTGCCGCCAAAACGCATGAACGGCGGCAGGTCCGCATTTTCCTGTGCCAGGCTAATCTGGAAATGATGCCCCGGTGCGCCTTCGTGCAAGTAAAGCGTCACCATTCCCGGCGTGGTCCGTGATGGCAGGTCATAGGCATTGAAATAGAAAATGCCGGGCCGCGTTGTGCCGTCAGGCGTGCCTGATTGATAAGAGCCACCCGCTTCGAACTTCTCGCGGAATTCCTCATAGGGCCGGATTTCGAGCTTCGATTTCGGGATTGTCGAGAAATAGGTTGAGATCATCCCGTCGACTTGCTTGCCGATATCATAATAGCCCTTCGTCAACGCCTCGCGCGACTTCGGCTTGAACTTGGGATCGGTGCGGAGATGCTCGAAGAATTCGGCGAGCGTCCCTTTGAACGCGACTTCGTTCTTCACGCCTTCCATGCCAGTGCGGATACGCGCGACTTCGGACAGGCCGAGATTGTGGATATAGTCAGCCGTGAGCGGCAGCGTCGTCGTGCTTTCGATCATGTAGCTATAGAGCTTATCCCCGCCCTTCATCGCACTCAGGCCGACCTGCTCGCGCGCCACCGGCATATATTCGTCATTCAGGAACGTACGCAGGCGACGATAGGCCGGGAAAATACCATCGGCGATCGCGGCCTTATATTCGCCGGGAATACGGGCTTTCTCAGCGTCACCAAATGTCGCGGGGATTGCCTTGGCCGGCGCATAATAAGGTGATTCTTCGGGTGCCTGCTTCAACTGGGTATCGAGCTGTTCGATCACATTGCGGATCGTCATTTTGGTTTCGAAAACACCCGATTTCATCCCTTCGCGAAACCTGCCAATCGCACGGTCCGTCAGGACCACGAACTCGCGGTGGCGCTTCAGATTATTGTCATAGTCGGCGACTGTCTTGAACGGTGCTGCGCCGGTGCCGCTCGCGAACGAGGGATAGAAAGTGTGGAAACCAAAGAAATGGTTGACCGGCCGCACGCGGGTCAGCGGCAGGATTTCAGGTGATAGCCCTTTCAGCCCGTCAAGCGTCTGCGCCTGAAACACATCATAAGC
Source organism: Sphingomonas sp. (assembly GCA_031369985.1). GTDB lineage: Bacteria > Pseudomonadota > Alphaproteobacteria > Sphingomonadales > Sphingomonadaceae > Sphingomonas_O. The sequence goes on from JANMPU010000075.1 coordinate 89,067, forward strand.
GATCTGCTCGGTCGCATTGAGCTTGGCGCGTGGAATCGCCCGCAACGCTTTCAGATCGGCCTGCCCCGCCGCGCGCTCGGCATTATAGGCGGCGTCGGTGATAAATTCACCCAGCCGGTCGGCATAACGCATATCGCCGCGGAACAGCGCACTTAGCGGATTGCGCTTCAACGACGCCTCATCGCTATCGGCAAATAGCTTCTTCAATCGTTCCGACGGCGTGACCGCCTTGGTGGTCTTCGCCGACGCAGCAATCGCGGGAGCGGCGGTCAGCGGAAGCGCGAAACATAAAACAAAAGCAAGCGTGCGGGTCATCGTGGGCATTTGGGGGGCCTTCTGTCTTGATGAAGTAATACAGTCTTTTGGCTTGGAAATCCGCTCCACGTCAAGCTGTCTTCTGACAACGCCCAGACGACATATAATGTTTACATTATCGGCGCTTGGATTCTCCTGCGACTCCTGCAACACTCGCTCTCGTTAAGTGAGGCGTAAGGGGAGTCATTATGATCAGGAAATTGACGGTTGCGAGTGTCGCGGTGGCGGCGATGGTAAGTATACCGGCGCAAGCACTGGGTCTGGGCGATCTGGCGAAAGTGGTGCTGGGCAATGGCGCGACCGTGCAAAAAGCAGCTGATACCTGCCCGACCAACAAATTCGCGCTAACGTCAACGGACTCGCTGACGATGCAGATTGCGCGGGCGGCTGCTGAAAAGGCGCTGCCGCAAGCGCAATTCTTGGCGCTTGATACCGCCGCGACGACGCAAGCCACAACGCAAGCAGCCGCCCCAGCTTTCTGCAACCAAACAGCCAAGAAAAAGAACGGTCTGCTCGACGCCATCAAGAAAGCGGGGCAGCAGTTGATCACCGCGCGCGTGCTCGGTCTTTAACTGAAACCTAAAGGCGTTTAAGTATCGGGCAATCAGGAGATTTGCCCGATGCCGCGCGCTGACACTTTCCCCGCGAACCCCCACTGGCTGCCGCCCGAACGGGGGCAGGACATTGATCATATTCCAGGGACGGACGGATGGCCTATTGTGGGCACGACGCTAACACAGCTGGCCGATCCGCCCGGTTTTCAGAAACGCATGATCGCGACTTATGGACCGGTCTATCGTGCACACAGCTTTGGCGGGCGCTTTGTTCACCTGATCGGGGCGGATGCCAACGAGCTTGTCCTGTTTGACAAGGACAAGGTTTTTTCGTCCGAACAGGGTTGGGGGACGATGCTCAACCAGCTCTTCCCCGGCGGGTTGATGCTGATCGACGGCGACAAGCACCGCGCCGACCGCCGCGTCCTGTCGGTCGCGTTCAAACCTGAACCGATGCGGATGTATGCCGATGCCCTCAACACAGGGATCAAGGCGCGCATTGCCAGTTGGTCGGGCAAGAAAATCAACTTTTACGATTCGATCAAGGAACTCACACTCGACCTTGCGGCGACGTCGTTCCTCGGCATTCCGTTCGGTCCCGAAGCCGCGAAAATCAACAAAGCGTTCGTCGATATGGTGCAAGCATCGGTCACGCCGATCCGTGCGCCTATCCCCGGCACACCAATGGGTCGCGGTGTCGCGGGCCGCAAATATCTGGTCGATTATTTCAGTTCCGAAGTGCCAAAACGGCGCGCGGGCACCGCGAATGACATGTTCAGCCAAGTGTGCCGGACGACCAACGAAGACGGCAGCTATTTGAGCGATATCGCAATCGTCGATCATATGAATTTCCTGATGATGGCCGCGCATGACACAATCACATCGTCGGCCACCTCAATGGTCATGCTGCTCGGCCAGAACCCCGAATGGCAGGGCAAGCTGCGCGCCGAAATGGACGGGCTTGGCGTCAATGGCGACGACTTGCCTTATGACCGGCTGGGCGATCTTACGCTCACCGAAATGGCATTCAAGGAATCGCTCCGTTTGATGGCCCCAGTGCCGTCACTGCCGCGCCGCGCGCTCAAGCCGTTCTCGTTTGGCGGGTTTGATTTTCCGGTTGGAACCTTCGTTGGCATCCAGATTTCGCATGTCCATCACATGGCCGAATATTGGCCCGATCCCGAAAAGTTCGATCCGATGCGCTTTACGCCTGAAGCGTCGAAAGGGCGGCACAAATATGCGTGGGTGCCATTCGGCGGCGGCGCGCACATGTGTCTGGGGCTGCACTTTGCCTATATGCAGACCAAGATCCTGATGTGGCATATCCTGCGCAGGCACGCGATCAAGCTCCCCGACTCGAGCGGCAAGAAATGGCAGGCATGGCCGATCCCCAAGCCACGTGATGGTTTGCCCGTGACGTTGAAAGCACTTTGATGCGGGGCGCCGTATTCGCGTTGTTGTTGCTCGCCGGCTGCGGATCGGGCGAACGCGAGGCGATTGTGAACGAAACCGATCCAGCGATTACCGATGCCGTCAACGACCCGATCCTCGCCGACCCGCGCCTGTCGCTGCAAGAGCGCGGCGGCGCGATTGGCGTGCCGACCGGCGTGGCGGAAAATGTCGGCGCAAGGACGCTCGGCCAGATTGCTAGTGAGCGGATTGTCGATCCCGCTTTTTCCGGGTGCAATGCCAAAATCGACTATGCTTTTGCGTGGAGCGCACGCTTGCCGGCCGATCTCCCCCTGCCCGCCGAAGCCAAAGTGACCGAAGCGGCGGGGAGCGACGCGAAGACCTGCAAACTCCGCCTCGTCCGCTTTGTGACGATGCAGTCCGTCGAAGCCGTATCAACGTTTTACCGCGATCTTGCGCGCAAACGCGGCTTCACGCTCGTTGAAAAAGACGGCGCCATCAGCGGCGTTCGCGCCCGCGACGGCGCGGCCTTCAGCATCGACGCGACCGAAAGCAAAAGTGGCGCGACCGTCGATTTTGTAACCAATCGCGGGGCATAGGGTGGCGACGGCGCATTCCCCGCGCTAGGGCATCACTCATGACTGATGCCGTCCGCCAATTCACTGTTGCCGCCGATGACGACGGCATCCGACTTGATCGTTGGTTTAAGCGGCATTTGCCCGACGCCAGTTTCAACATCGTCTCCCGCTGGGCGCGCACCGGGCAATTGCGTGTCGATGGCGCGCGGGCAGGCGTTGGCGACCGGATTGTCGCGGGGCAAGTCATCCGCGTACCACCGGCCGAGCCCGGCATGGCCAAAGTCGCGTCCGAGCGGCCCAAGCGCGCCATCTCGAACCTGTCAGAAGACGAGACTGCGTTTGCGCAGAGCCTTGTCATCTACAAGGATAATGCCGGGCTGGTGCTCAACAAACCGCCGGGGCTGGCGACGCAGGGCGGCAGCGGCACGGTCGATCATGTCGACCGCTTGCTCGATGCGCTGACCTATGAAGGCAAGGGGCGGCCCAAACTCGTTCACCGCCTTGATAAAGATACATCTGGTGCTCTTTTGGTCGCCCGCACCCCGCGCGCCGCTGCCCACTTCGCCACGGCTTTTTCCAGCCGGACCGCGCGAAAAGTTTACTGGGCGATCATCGTTGGCGTGCCTGACATTCACGACGGCATGATCGAACTGCCCATCGCCAAGCAGCCCGGCACCGGCGGCGAGAAAATGCACGTCGACGAAAAGGAAGGCAGCCCCGCGCGTACCCGATACAGGGTGGTCCAGCGCGCCGGCAATGTCGCGGCTTGGGTCGAACTCCAGCCCTTTACCGGGCGCACGCATCAACTGCGCGTCCACATGGCCGCCATTGGCCACCCCATTGTCGGCGACGGCAAATATGGTGGCAAGGCAAGTTTTCTGACCGGCACTGTCAGCCGCAAGATGCACTTGCACGCGCGGCGCCTCCGCGTCGAGCATCCCGATGGCGACATCATCGACGTGACCGCCGACCTGCCGCCGCATTTCACCGAAACGCTCGACGATCTGGGCTTCGATATTGAAACCGGCGACGTACTTGTCCTCGACGAAGTGAAGTTTTCGGCCACCCCCGAAGGCAAGGCACGCGCCGCGCTCAACAAGGCCAAATCGGCGCGCAAGGAACGCAAGGGCGAGCGGCGGGCGCGGGGGCAGACGGCGGTTCCGGTCAGGAAAAAGCCGCCAGCAAGGAAGAAGTAATGCACCCAAACCCCCTTTTCCGCTGGGAAGACCGCGATGCGATGCGTTCTTTTGCGACCGAAATCGGGTTCGGGATGCTGTTCGCTGCCACAGCAGACGGTCCACGTGTCGCGCATATTCCGTTCGTTTTCCTCGATGAGGACCGCATCGGTTTCCATGTTGCGCGCGGCAACGGGATCGTGCGCGGGCTGGAGGGCGGCGAGGCGCTGTTCGTCGTCAACGGCCCTGATGCCTATATCAGCCCCGACTGGTATGGCATCGACGATCAAGTGCCGACGTGGAATTATCTGACACTCGAAATGCAGGGCGTGGTATCTAAAATGGACCGCGAAACCCTGATCGCGCAGGCGGATGCCTTGTCGTTGCAGCATGAAACGCGGCTCTCGCCCAAGCCCGTCTGGACGCGCGAAAAGATGGCGGACGGGTTGTTCAACAAGATGCTCGGCGGCATTTTCGGCTTTGAAATGCGTGTGACCGGCTGGCGCGGCACGGTGAAGCTAGGGCAAAACAAGCCCGCCGACGTCCGCGCGCGTGTCGCCGACAAGCTCGAAGAATGTGGCCAGCGCGCCATGGCGCTGTTGATCCGCGATCTGGCCTAAGCAACTAATGAATCGCCTCGCCATTTTCGATTGTGACGGGACGCTGGTCGACAGCCAGCACAACATACTGATGGCCATGAACGACGCGTTTAACCGCGCACGGCTTCAACCCCCGAGGCGGATTGCGACACTGCAGGTTGTCGGCCTGAGCCTTGTCGAAGCGATGCAAGTCTTGCTGCCCGACGCCAAGCCCGCTTTCCACGCGACAATGGCTGAACATTACAAACAAGCCTTTTGGCGACTGCGCGATAATGGGCTGGTCGAAGAACCGCTTTATGACGGGATTGCCGACGCCATCGACGCGCTCAAGGCCGATGGCTGGTTGCTTGGTGTGGCAACCGGAAAATCGGACCGTGGCCTTGCGCTTTGCCTCGATCATCACGGCCTAACCCACCATTTCATCACCCTGCAAACCGCCGACCGCCACCCCTCGAAACCGCATCCGTCGATGATCCGAACTGCGATTGCCGACGCAGGCGCGTCCCCCGAAACGACGGTTATGATCGGCGACACCAGCTTCGATATGCTCATGGCCCGCAATGCGGGCGTCCGCGCGATAGGTGTGTCGTGGGGCTATCATCCGCCCGAAGACTTGCGTGGAGCGGGTGCACATGCTGTCATCGATCACCCGCGCGAAATATTGGAAATGACATGACCGAACCAGACCCCGCGCGCGCGCGCTTTTTCGCGCTTGGTCTGATCCGATTGGGCGGCGTCGCGATCGCGTTTCTCGGCGTTGCCATCATCGTCAAACGCCTTGTCGAACCAGCGGAGATCATCGGCGGGGTGTTGCTGTTTATTGCCGCAATTGATGTTCTGGTCGTGCCTGTTGTCTTGGCAAAACGGTGGCGAACGCCGAAGTGAAACGCTTCTGGAAAACGGTCACCGTCTTGGATGGCAATATTCTCCTCGACAACCGCGTCGTCAAAACACCTGGTCGCATCACGTTGCAATTGCCGACGCCGCAATTGGCCGATGCCGTTGCCGACGAGTGGCGCGCCGTAAGCGAGGACATCAAGCCACAGGAAATGCCAATGACGGGCCTCGCCAATGCCGCCGTCGAACGCCCGCCCAGCGCGGCGTCGCTCGCGGTTTATGGCGAGACCGACCTGCTTTGTTACCGCGCCGAAAACCCGCCCGAACTGGCCGCGCGCGAGGGCGAGGTATGGGACCCGATGCTCGATTGGGCGCGGCACCGTTATGATATCGCCTTTGCCGTGAAGGCGGGGATCGTCCACGTCGCCCAACCATCCGAAACCGTGCGGCGTCTGGCCACAGCGGTTGCGGCTTATGGTGATTTTCAGCGCACTGCATTGTCGCCGCTGGTCACCATCGGCGGGTCCTTGATCGCGGCATTGATGGTGATGGAACATGCCATCACCCCCAATGCGGCGTTCGATGCCTGTCATCTCGATGAGCTGTGGCAGGCCGAGCTCTGGGGCGAAGACTGGATGGCCACCGACCAGCGAGATGCGCACCGCGCTGATTTCCTCAATGCAGCGCGGTTTCTGTCGCTGTTATGAAGGCCGCGTCAGCCCGCGAATAAACCCGATCAAACTCGTCTGGCGACTGCGCTTCAGCCGTTCCGACGCAAGGATCGTTTTCACTTCCTCGAAACAGCGGTCAACGTCGTCATTGACCAAAACATAGTCATAGCCATCCCAATGCGCGATTTCGGACGCGGCGCGGCTCATTCGAGCCTCCACGACGTCGGCGCTGTCAGTCGCGCGACCCGCAAGGCGGCGGTGCAATTCGTCCATCGACGGCGGCAGGATGAAAACGCGGACGACATCGCCCCCCGCTTGCTGATGCAATTGCTGCGCGCCCTGCCAATCGATGTCGAACAGAACGTCGCGACCATGGGCGAGGATCGCGTTCACTGGTGCATGCGGCGTGCCGTAACGATGGCCGAACACATGTGCCCACTCAAGAAATGCACCCTCCGCGACCATCGCCTTGAATCGGTCGACATCGACGAAATGATAGTCTTTGCCGTCAACTTCGCCCGGGCGCGGCGGGCGCGTTGTCGCCGATACCGACATTTGCAGGCCACCGTCCGAAGCGAGCAACTTGCGCGCGATCGTCGATTTCCCCGCCCCCGACGGCGATGACAACACAAAAAGAAGGCCCCGACGGGTATGGGCAAAAGTACTAGGCGGAGAGTTAGCGGACATAGCCGCTCTTGCCGCAGTGCTTTGAGCGCGTCAACGTGGTCGCGCTTCGGCATGCAATAGTGGAAGTTCCGAGAGAGCGTAACCTTTCCAACCTTCACCATCCGAGACGCTACCCCTCCTCCAAAGCATCTGCTAGCGCACCGCGTATGCCCATTTCAGCCGCCGCTTCCGCACGCGAAATTCTGACCCGTCTGCACGAGGTTATGGCGGCGCGGACCGGCGCACAGGCGAAGCTCAATCAGGTGACGAGCATCATTGCCGAAGCGCTGGCGAGCGAAGTCTGTTCGATCTATCTGCTCCGCGACGGCGTCCTCGAACTATTTGCCACGCGTGGGTTGAAGCAGGAAGCGGTCCACGTCACCAAATTGGCGCTGGGCGAAGGGCTGGTCGGCACGATTGCCGCGAATGTGGAAACGCTGAACCTTGATGAGGCGACCAGCCACCCCGATTTCGCTTACAAGCCCGAGACCGGCGAGGAGCTGTTCCACAGTTTTGCGGGCGTGCCCATTGTCCGGCGCGAGGCTTCGGTCGGCGTCCTGTGTATCCAGCATGCCGAGCCGCGCCGTTACGAAGAAGTCGAGATCGAAGCGCTCCAGACGGTCGCGATGGTCTTGTCCGAACTCATCGCCAATGCCGGATTGGTTGATGAAAAGCGCCGCGACAATGACCGCGTTAATGCCGCGCAGGGCGTTCATCTATCGGGCTTGAAACTGGTCGAGGGGATGGCGCGCGGCCACGCGGTTTATCACCAACCGCGTATCGTCATCGAACATACCGTGGCGGAGGATACCGAGGCCGAACGCCACCGCGTCTATTCCGCGTTCGACAAGATGCGCGAGCAGATCGACCGGATGGCGAGCCAAGCCGAATTCGGCGTCGACGGTGAAACGCGCGAGATCATCGATACCTACAAAATGTTCGCTTATGACGAAGGCTGGGGTCGCCGCATCAACGAAGCGATCGACAGCGGCCTGACCGCCGAAGCCGCCATCGAGCGCGTCCAGCAACGCACGCGGATGCGGATGCGCCAGATTGACGATCCGCTGCTCGCCGACCGGATGCACGATCTGGAGGATCTGGCGAATCGGCTGCTCCGCATCGTCTCGGGGCAGTTGGGCACGGCGGCGCAAGCGGGCCTGCGGCAGGACACCATCCTGATCGCGCGCAATCTGGGTCCGGCCGAACTCCTTGAATATGACCGGCGGCGGCTGAAGGGGGTGATCCTTGAGGAAGGATCGCTGACCGCGCATGTCACTATTGTCGCCCGCGCGATGGGGGTTCCGGTGCTGGGCCGCGTCAAGGATGTGCGGCGGATGGTCGCGGATGGCGATGCCTTACTCCTCGACGGCACGGCGGGCACGGTCATTGTCCGCCCCAGCGCGCCAATGGACGAAGCATTCGAATCGAAGCTGTTGGTCGGCCAGAAGAAACGCGCCAGTTTTGCCGCCTTGCGCGACCAGCCGCCAGTGACGAAGGACGGCGTGCGCATCCAGCTGATGGTCAACGCCGGTCTCCGCGATGATGTCGCCGCATTGGATGTGACGGGCGCTGACGGCATTGGCCTGTTCCGCACCGAATTCCAGTTCCTCGTTTCCGCAACGCTCCCGCAGCGCGCGCAGCAACAGCGGCTGTATCGCGATGTCCTCGATGCTGCCGGTGACCGCCCGGTCATCTTCCGCACGGTCGATATCGGCGGCGACAAAGCGCTCCCCTATCTGCGCACCAGCGACGATGAGGATGGCGAGGAAAATCCGGCAATGGGATGGCGTGCGCTCCGCGTTGCGCTTGACCGCGACGCGTTGATGAAGGTGCAAGCGCGGGCCTTGCTTGAAGCGGGTGTCGGGCGGACATTGAGTGTAATGTTCCCGATGGTCAGCGAACCGTGGGAATTTGACGAAGCAAAGGCCTTGTTCGAGGCGCAGCGCAAATGGCTGGGCGAACGCGGCAAGCGGCTTCCCAATGCGGTCCGTTATGGCGCGATGCTCGAAGTGCCGGCGCTCGCCGAAATGCTTGACGTGCTTCTGCCCAATCTCGACTTCCTGTCGATTGGCACCAATGACCTGACGCAGTTCCTGTTCGCCGCCGACCGCGCCAATCCGAAACTGGCCGAGCGTTATGACTGGCTCAGTCCGGCAATTCTGCGTTTCCTGTCGCGCATTGTCCGAGAGGGCGCGGCGCATAAAGTGCCCGTCGGCGTGTGCGGCGAAATGGGCGGACGGCCACTTGAGGCGATGGCGCTGATCGGGCTCGGCATTGACCGGCTTTCAATCACCCCTGCTGCCGTTGGCCCGGTCAAGGCAATGATCCGCTCGCTCGATGTCGGTGCTTTGCGCACCGCCATGCCCGGTTTGCTTGGTCAACGCTGTCGTAACCTGCGCAGCGATCTTAGCGAATGGGCGAACGCCAGCAGCGTCGAAATTGCATAATCGGTGGAGCAAAATCAGCGACATGCGCGTTGAGTTGACAGCACCCCCTACGATTTGAGACATAGGCACGCCGCCCATGGTCGCGTTGGGGCGGGGAGAATAAAATTTATGGTCGAGAGTGAACTGCCTGAAGCAGGCCTGTTCCCGCAAAGCGTCGGCGAGCGCTTGCGCATTTTGCGTGAAGCCGCCGGTCTCGATTTGAATGATATTGGCACGAAAACGCGCATTCCACTGCGGCACTTGGAAGCGATTGAGCGCGGCGATTATGCTGCCTTGCCGTCGCCCACATACGCGCTGGGCTTTACGCGGTCTTACGCGCGCGCGGTTGGCGCAGAAGAAGCACCACTGATTTCGCAACTGCGCGAAGATTTGGGTCGTGAAGACCCGATGGCGCAGACGATGCCCTATGAACCGACCGATCCCGCGCGGGTGCCGTCGCGGTTGCTGGCGTGGACAGCAGCAGCGTTATTTTTGGTTGTCGCGGTTGGCTATTGGACGTGGCGGTCAAACTATTGGGGTCCCGATGCGGTGACGCCGGTGCCCAACGAAACGCCTGCCGCGCCGCCGCCTGTCGTTGCGACCACAAACGGCACCTCCATGCCAGCGGCTGCGCCGCAAGCCCCTGTAACCGGAGAAGTTGTGCTGACCGCCACCGCGCCGGTTTGGCTGCGCATTTATGATGCATCCAAAACGAAGCTATTTGAAAAGGAAATGGCGGCGGGGGAACGCTATGTCGTTCCGGCCAATGCGAATAATCCGATGATCCTGACCGGGCGGCCCGATGGCTTGAAAGTGACCGTGGGCGGCGTGGACGTCGCGCCCCTTGGCACGGCGGAAAAATCGATCAAGGATGTCGGCGTGAGTGCGGTTGCCCTTGCGGCGCGACCACCCGTCGCGGCGGCGCTTGCACCAACGGCAACGACGCCGCTACCACCGGCGGCAACACAATGACGAAAATAGGGGCGGGGGTCGCATGATGCAGCGTAAAATACTGATCTTGCTCGTAGGAGCTTCGCTTTCGACGGCGGCTTTCGCGCAGTCTAACGGTATCGACTTGCGTGTCGGCAAGCTCGAAAAGGAAATGAAAGCCGTCCAGCGAACGGTGTTCCCGCAAGGGGTTCCGGTGCAGCCCGAAACGGGTGCGACTGGCGCACCAACAACGGCAGCGGGCAACGCCGCATCGACGCCGATTGCCGACCTGACCACGCGGGTTGATGCGCTGGAGAAATCGCTTTCGTCGTTGACGGGCCAAGTCGAACAGGCGGGGTTCCGCAACAAACAGCAGGATGACCTGATCAAAAAGCTCGAGACGCGATTGGCCACGCTCGAAGGTCCCGCTGAACCGGCGACGGTAACGCCGACGTCTGTGACACCGACAGCGGCAGTCGCGACACCAAAACCTGCGACGCCTTTGCTCAAACCGGCGGTCGCGACCACCAAGCCCGTCGTGGCCGCAACCAAGCCCGATGCCGCGCGCAAGGCAGCAATTGCCGCGATTGAAATTCCAGCAACCGGCGACGCGGCGGAGGACGCCTATAGCTATGGGTTCCGCCTCTACACCGCGAAACTCTATCCCGAGGCGCAGACGAAGCTGAAGGAATTTGTCGCCAAATATCCTTCGCATCGTCGGGCAAGCTATGCGCAAAATCTGCTCGGGCGGTCCTATTTTGACGAAGGCAAGCCCGCGCTGGCAAGCGTTGCGTTCTACGACAACTACCAGAAAATGCCCAAGGGCGAGCGCGCGCCCGATAGTCTGTATTGGCTGGGTCAATCACTGACGAAGCTCAAAAAACTACCCGACGCGTGCAAAGTCTATGCAGAACTGAACGAAGTTTATGGCAGCAAACTTGGCGCAGACCTCTCCGCCCGTGCGAAAAAGGGTCGTGCCGACGCCAAATGCGCCGCCTGAGGCGCTCACCCAGCGATTCGCGGATGATGTCGCGCGGCTGACCGGCGACGGGGCAAAGGATCGGTTCGGGATTGCTGTTTCGGGCGGACCGGACAGTGTAGCAATGCTCTTGCTGGCCAGCGCGGCGTTTCCCGCGCGCATGGAGGCTGCAACTGTCGATCACCGGCTGCGTCCCGCGTCGACCGTCGAGGCCAATTATGTTGCGGCCCTATGCACCGAACGCGCTATTCCGCATTCGATTTTAACTCTTGATGGTTTGCCCGCTGGCAATGTCTCAAATGAAGCCCGCAAGGCGCGTTACGCTGCGTTAGAATCATGGTGTGATGACCGGAACATCGACTGGTTGATGACTGCGCATCATGCCGATGATCAGCTGGAAACGATGATCATGCGACTGAACCGGGGATCGGGCGTCGCGGGGCTTTCGGGTATTCGCGCGCGGCAGGGGCGGATCGTCCGGCCCTTGCTTCGCTGGCGGCATGATGAACTGGTGGCGTTGCTGGACGATATGGGTGTCGAAGCCGTTGATGATCCGACCAATCATGATGACGCCTATGATCGCGCCCGGTTGCGCAAGAAAATGCGCGAGATTGACATGTTTGATGCCAGAGCCGCCGCGATCAGTGCCGATGCGCTGGCCGATGCCGATGCGGCACTCGAGTTTTGGGTTGATCGTCTTGAGGCCGCGCACATTCGGCAAGATGATGTAGGCGTTGCTTTTGACCCTGCCCACGCCGACCTCCCGATCGACATCCTTCGCCGTCTAACCCTGCGCTGCATCCGTCTTGTTGATCCCGATGCTAAATCACGCGGTGCGCCGCTGATGCAGCTTATCAAGACGTTGCAAGCGGGTGGTCGTTCAACAATCGGCAATGTCGTCGCCACGGGGGGCAATTCATGGCATTTCGCGCCCGCGCCACCGCGCCGCAACGCGACCTGACAAAAATCTGCATTCCGTTACATTGTCATTCATCCAATTCCCCTTATCTATGGCGCAGGAATCGAGGCAGAGATGAACGACGACAAGACGCCGAACGGCAATCCGTGGATGAAAAGCCTGCTTATCTGGGTGGGAATTTTGGCGGCGCTCGCTGTGTTTGTGTCGTTCGCTGATGGGCGCGGCAAGCCGACAACAGGCAACAGTCTCGCTTATTCGGACTTTATCGCGAAAGTCGATGAAGGGTCCGTCAAGGACGTTAAGATTGCCGGTGACATTGTTTCGGGCAGCCTGTCGAATGGCGAACCCTTCCGCACTTTCCGCCCCAATGATCCGCAACTGATCGAACGCTTGACCAAAGCGAACGTCAAATTCTCGGCCGAGCCTGAAGAAAGTGCCTCGATCTGGATGCTGCTCCTCTATCAAGCTCTGCCCTTCGTCCTGATGATCGGCCTTGCCGTTTTCGTCATGCGCCAGATGCAGAAGAATGCCGGCGGTGGCGCGATGGGTTTCGGCAAATCACGCGCAAAAATGCTGACGGCTAAGGAAGGCAAAGTCACATTCGAGGACGTCGCGGGTATTGATGAGGCTCGTGAAGAACTTCAGGAAATCGTGGACTTCCTGAAAGACCCCACAAAATTTGCGCGCCTCGGTGGCAAGATTCCCAAGGGCGCATTGCTTGTCGGTTCGCCTGGCACCGGCAAGACCTTGCTCGCCCGCGCAATTGCGGGGGAAGCTGGCGTGCCGTTCTTCACCATCTCGGGCTCGGACTTCGTCGAAATGTTCGTCGGCGTCGGCGCGAGCCGTGTCCGCGACATGTTTACCGAAGCCAAGAAAAATGCACCGTGCATTGTCTTCATCGATGAAATTGATGCCGTCGGTCGCCATCGTGGCGCGGGCCTCGGCAATGGCAATGACGAGCGCGAACAGACGCTGAACCAGCTCCTTGTCGAGATGGACGGGTTTGAAGCGAACGAAGGCATCATCATTGTTGCCGCGACCAATCGCCCCGACGTGCTCGATCCTGCGCTGCTGCGTCCGGGCCGCTTTGACCGACAGGTTGTGGTGTCGCGCCCCGACATCGAAGGCCGCGAGAAGATCCTCGAAGTCCACGTCAAGAAAATCCCGCTGGCCCCCGATGTCGACCTGCGAACGATTGCGCGCGGCACGCCGGGGTTTTCGGGCGCGGACTTGGCGAACCTCGCGAACGAAGCCGCGCTGCTGGCTGCACGCAAAGGCAAGCGCTTGGTTGCGATGCTTGAGTTTGAGGAAGCCAAGGACAAAGTCATGATGGGCGCTGAGCGGCGCTCGATGGTCATGACTGAAGACGAAAAGAAAGCGACTGCCTATCACGAAGCGGGTCATGCGCTGGTCTCGCTGCACGTTCCGCATTGCGATCCGCTGCACAAAGTCACGATCATCCCCCGCGGTCGTGCGCTGGGTGTCACGTGGAACCTGCCAGAACGCGACCGCTTCAGCATGAACATGAAGCAGATGAAGGCGCGGCTTGCGCTGGCCTTTGGTGGCCGCATTGCCGAACAGCTGATTTATGGCAATGACGAACTCAACACCGGTGCTTCGAATGACATTCAGCAGGCGACGGACCTCGCCCGCTCGATGGTCATGGAATATGGCATGTCGTCGAAACTCGGCTGGTTGCGTTATCGTGATAATCAGGACGAGGTGTTTCTTGGCCACAGTGTCGCGCGCTCGCAAAATGTATCTGAAGAAACGTCGCGGCTGATCGATCAGGAAATCCGTGTCCTTGTCGAGGAAGGCGAAACGACTGCGCGCAAGGTGCTGACCAAAAACCTTGGCCAGCTTCACAAACTTGCCGAGGCCTTGCTCGAATATGAAACGCTGTCCGGCGAAGAATCAAAGCGCGCAATTGCAGGCGAACCGATCGAACGCGACCGCGACCGCAGCAAGGGGCCAGCGGCGATTGTCGGTGGCTCCTCAATTCCGAAATCGAAGCGGCCCAAGGGTGGCATCGGCGGTCCTGCGGCGGCTGGCGCTTGAGGTTGCGGACCGTCGCTGCCATCGCAGCGCTCGCCTCGGCAGGGTTGCCAGTCACGGCAAACGCAATGTCGGTTGCCGATTTCCTTGGAAGAGCCGATGCCCTGAAAGCCAAAGGCATCGCAGCGATGTTCTCATCGGATATCGCGTTGTTGAAAGCCGAGGTTACAAGCGCAGCAACGGCCTATCGCGCTGACGTCGCAGCCGGAAAACCCCCGAAAAGCTGTCCCCCGCCAAAAGGTTCGGTCAAAATGGATTCGGACGAGCTGATGGCGAATTTCCGGACCATCCCAGCACCACAACGCGCCACGACCAGCGTACGCGCGGCGTTCGCCAATTACATGGCAAAGCGCTTTCCGTGCAAGGTGTGAGCGCCTAGCCAATGGCGGCCCACCTATGCTTCTGACTTGATCCGGAGCCCTGCTACGCAAGCAAGGCCCACACTCAAATCGCAAGGCTTCGGGTCAAGCCCGGAGCGCCTCGATGAAATAGACGTTAAGCAGATTTCGCCGGAATGAGTGGCGATACATTCGATGGCGCTGGCTCCCCACCGCGCCGCTCCACACGCGCAGCCGCTGTGGCGGTAATCGCCCCGCCTTGAATCATATCGTCATGGTCGCGAAAGATATGTTCGATCTCGCGGCGTTTATCCAAAATGATTTTGGCAATACCCGGCGCCAGACTGTCACCGTCGCCCATGCGGCCGAGCAAGGCGGCGATGTCGCTCATCGTCGCTTCTTGCGCCGTCCTGAAATACTGCCCTTTACTGTCGAAAAAGCCGACACCACGATTCGCCATCTTTATGCTCCACCCTGAATAAGGCGCGACCCTCGGCAGCTTTTATCTGTTTGGTTTTATTAACCATTCTCTGCAATTGAACTTAGCATAGAACCATTTTGTCGGGAATAGGTTCCATTATGGGACAGTTTACGCCGCTTTTGGATAATCGGTGTAGCCATGCGGTCCTGCGGAATACCATGTGCCCATGTCGTCTGGCGCGATGTCGGTCCCGTTGCGCAACCGCATCACCAGATCGGGATTCGAGATAAAGGGCCGCCCGAAACTGATCGCGTCGGCAAGGCCGCTATTGAGGTCCGCCTGCGCGCGCTCCGTCGTGTAATCCTGATTGAGGACGAGCGGGTTGGTAAACACCTTGCGGATGTCGGGCGAAACGCGCGGGACATCGCTGGCACCAAAACTGCCGTCGGGACGCTGTTCGCGCAGTTCTAGGAAACCAATGCCGATGGCCTGAAGCGCTGCGGCTGCTGCGGTGAACAGTGCGACCGGATTTGAATCATCCGCCCCTTGCGTCGCGCCATTGGGTGACAAGCGAACACTGGTCCGGTCCGCGCCGACTGTATCGGCCACGGCCTGCGCCACTTCACGCAGCAAACGAATGCGGTTTTCGACCGGGCCACCATAATCATCATCACGGAAGTTCGAATTGTCGCGCAGAAACTGGTCGATCAAATAGCCATTGGCGCTGTGGATTTGCACGCCGTCAAAGCCCGCCGCTATGGCGTTCGTCGCCGCGTTCACATAATCGCCGATAAGGCGCGGTATTTCGTCGAGCCGCAACGCACGCGCTTCGCCATAGGGCTGCTTGCCGGCATAAGTATGCGCTTTGCCCGGTGCAGTCGCAACCGACGCGGAAACGGGAGCCGCGCCACCCAGAAAATCGGGATGCACCAACCGTCCCATATGCCACAGCTGGAGAATGATCCGCCCACTCGTTTTGTGGACCGCGTCGGTCACGGGCTTCCACGCCTCGACTTGTTCGGTGGACCAGATACCCGGCGCAGACGGCCAGCCGAGCCCTTCGACCGAAATACCGGTTGCTTCGGCAATAATCAGGCCCGCGCCACTGCGTTGCGCATAATAATCCGATTTCAGCGCAGTATCGGGGACATGGTCAACCGTGCTCCGCCCGCGCGTCAGGGGGGCCATCAGAATGCGGTTCGGCGCGGATATGGCCCCCAACTGGATCGGGTCAAACAGCGTCGGCATTTTCGGGGTCCCCTTTGAAACGGATTTGACCCGTCCTATGGCGGGGCATGGGGACAATCGCCAGCACAGAAAATCTTGGGGCCCCGCGATTTGGGCTCGCGGCGCTTTTGCTGGGCAGCACGTTGCTTGCGCTCGGGGCGATGTTCGTGCGGATGGCCGATGTCGGACCGATCTCCTCGGCGTTTTGGCGAATGGCGCTCGCATTGCCGTTTCTAGCATTGATGGCACGGCTCGGACCCAAATCGAGTGGTTCGATGACCCCGGCGTTGATCGTCATCATTGCCGCATCGGGCGTCCTGTTTGCCGCAGACCTGGCCAGCTGGCACCTTGGTATCATGCAAACAAAAATTGCCAATGCGACGTTGTTCGGCAATTCGGCGAGCTTCATTTTCCCGATCTATGGCTTCGTCGTCGCCCGCGCGTGGCCCGCACGGCGGCAAGTGCTCGCGATGGTGATGGGGGCGGTAGGGGCAGGACTGCTGATGGGGCGCAGCGCCGAATTGTCTCCCGAACACCTGGTCGGCGATTTGCTCAGCTTGCTCGCGGGTGTTTTCTACGCAGCCTATTTTATTGCGATGGCTCGCGCACGCGAAACGCTCTCGCCGATCCCATTGCTCGGATGGTCAACCCTCGCCAGCGCCATCCCGCTGCTGCTCCTCGCGAACATCATGGGCGAGACGGTGATGCCGACCAACTGGACCCCGCTGATCGCGCTGTCGCTGTGCAGCCAAGTGATTGGGCAGGGCCTGATGATCTATGCGCTGGGGCGGATGTCGCCGCTTGTTATCGGTCTGACGCTGTTGACGCAGCCGATCACGGCCGCACTGACGGGCTGGCTGGTCTTCAACGAAACGCTGGCACCTCCCGATCTGTTCGGTGCAGCCCTTATCGGGCTGGCGCTCGTGTTGGTGCGGCGGTAGCTTTGGCGCAAGCCTTGGTGAAATAGTTGATGGTATCGATCATTACGTCGCCTTGACGCATACCGACGGCGGGTTCGCGTTGACCAGCCCAGCCCTGCGTTAACGGGTAAAAATAGGCGACGAACGAAGCCTCGTAGCCATCGGCAATCCGGCCCAGCTTTCGCCCGGGAAACGCCAGTTCGGCGCCGTTTTTGGTGGCCATATTGATAATCCCGGGCGTTTCGAACAGCGCGAAGCTGCGCAACGTCGTGATCTCGTCATGCATGCCAAGCGAATACTGGTCTGCGCCAACCGCCATTTTCACCTTAGCATCGCGCAACATGGTCAGATTGTGCCGCTGGATTGCGAGTGCATCGGCCAATTTCGCGCCGTCATACTGCATGGCGCCGACGGTTGACGTTGGCACCACAGTGATCCCGGCGGCTGCGGCTGCAGCCGCATCGGCGACCGTGATACGATAGCTTTCCGTCGGATGCGCTGCTGATGGGGCCGCATAAGGCATATGGCCAAGCGCTGTCACTTTGGCAGCAACCGCGCGGCGGAAATCGGCAGCATCCTCGATATGGACGATTTGTCTCAGGCCCGTCGCTTTCGCCTCGGCCACGGCGGCATCGAACGCTTCGCCCGACAATCCGCTGCTGTCTTTGCTTGCGTGGTTCAGAAGGTAGAGCTTCACGATTGATGCGCCATTGGCCTTCACTGCGCGAACAGCCGCGCGCGCCGCTTCAGGCGTATCGGCCAAGTGAAACGCACGTCCAGGCAGGTCTTCGACCTTGACCGGGCCCAGAAAGCCGCGCTGCGCAAGACCCGTGTAAAGTGGCTGCGGATGCCCGCCGGTCCGCGTGACGCCGCCACCGGTTGCTTGCAGTTCGACCAGTCGCCCGGCTTGCGCTGGCGGCGTTTGGCCCTTCGGGCGGATGTTGTTGGGATTCAGCGCGTAGAAGACGCCTTGGCCGACATGACGCTTGTGCGTTTCGTCATCAGGACCGCGCGGCGTGTCGATTGTGTGCGTGTGGACATCGGCGAACGGTGGCGTCAAGTAAAGAAACGATGCATCAACGCTCACCGGCATCGAGGCTTCATTCGCAAACTTCCCGCCTTTTATTGCGAGCGTTCGCTTCTCATACGCCGTGCCGTTCCAGACATTGGCATTGGTGAGCGCCAGATCACACTGTGCCGCCGCTACCGACGATGAGGCAGCAAATACAGCGGCTATTGCAATCCGGATCATTGATTAAGCGCCGCCGAGAACGCCCTGCGTGACCATCGTGTAGAGCATCGGCACCGACAGGATGGTGTTAGTGCGGCTGAACATCATCGCGGTGGTTGCCGCCTTTGCCTTGGTATCGGTATCGGCTTCGACAAGGCCCAACGCCTTTTTCTGGTTCGGCC
>JANMPU010000069.1:0-2311 GCA_031369985.1 Sphingomonas sp.
CGCTCGGTCGCGCGGTCACAATCCGCAAGCCACGATAAACCTGCATCGAGTCAGCGTTGATAATCACCGACGGGGTCAAATCGGCGAGCGCCATCGCCAAAGCAGACTTGCCGCTGGCAGTTGGCCCTGCAATGAGCGCGAGCGGTGGGAGACCGGATTTGTTCATTGCAACCCTCGTAGCAAAAGATGGCCTGAGTGCAGGGGATATTTCATCGGCCTGCGACGTCGTGCGCGGAACGGCGGGTGATGTGCGTGACGGAGCGGCTTGCGATGTGAGCTTTGTCGGAGAGGGTGCGAGCCAACTTCTCGACCTTTTCCCCGACATTGATATTATTGTGCAAATTCGGGCTCACCGTCACCGTAAACTCCTCGTTGCTGACATGGATTCAACCATGATCACGGTCGAATGCATTGACGAACTCGCCGATTATGCCGGTCTGAAAGCTGAAGTCTCCGAAGTCACCGAACGCGCGATGCGGGGGGAAATCGACTTTGCGGGTGCGCTTCGGGATCGTGTCGCCTTACTCGCGGGCATGAAGGAAAGCACGATCATCGAATGCCTCAACGAGCGCGTGAAGTTGATGGGCGGGGCCAAGGAATTGATAACGGCCTTCCGCGCGGCAGGCGGACAAGCTATTCTCGTGTCGGGCGGCTTCACTCATTTTACGGGGTCAGTAGCGCACGAGATCGGCTTCGACCGCGCAATTGCGAACCGTCTGGCCGTCCAAGACGGCGTCCTGACCGGCGAAGTCGAGCAACCCATTGTCGATGCAGAGACCAAGCGCAAAACGCTCCTTGCCGCGCTTGACGGGCGTGATCCGTCGATCAGCATCGCTATTGGTGACGGCGCCAATGACATTCCAATGATCGAAGCGGCGGGGCTCGGCATTGCCTATCATGCCAAGCCCAAGACCCAAGCTGCTGCCGATGGGTGCGTCCGCTTTGGCGATCTCAACGTGATCCGCTACGCATTAGGTTTATAGAAGGAGAGCCGCATGACATTCTCACTTTACGAAGCAACCGTTCCGTCCTTTCAGCAAACACTCAGGGCGGTTACAGGATTGCTAGACAAAGCCGAAGTGTTCTGCGTTGAAACGGGATTGGACCCGACCGAACTCGTCGATGCGAAGCTGGCCGACGACATGCTCCCCTTCGGCTACCAGGTTAAATCGGTCACGGTGCATTCGATTGAAGGCATCGAAGGCGCAAAGGCAGGTGTCTTCAGTCCGAACATGAACCCTTGGCCAACCGATCTCGCTGGCCTCAAGGTGCAACTTGCCGAAACCATCGCTGCCATTAACGCGGTGACGCCTGACGAGATCAACAGCCTAGTTGGGCGCGAAGCAGCCTTCGTGTTCGGCGAGCGGCGGATGCCTTTCGCGGCGGAGAATTTCCTTCTCTCTTTCACAATGCCCAACTTCTATTTTCACGCAACGACGGCCTACGCCATCATGCGCGCCAAGGGTGTGAAGATCGGCAAAATGGACTTCATGGGCCGTCCGCGCATCAAAATGTGATGGGGGTTCAGGCGGGGCCGAACTGCCCCGTCACTTCGTCGAGCAAGTGCAAGACGCCGTCGCTGATGGCGAAATAACTACCGACAAGGCGCAACGACCCCGCCGCCTCGCGCTCGCGGACGCAGGCGAAAGTGCGCAAATTGGCAAGGCTGACCTTCACGCTTTCGAGTTCGAGTGCGTGAATCGCAGCCTCGCCGTCACCATACTCGGCGACGATTCGGTCGCGCGCCTCGTCGAGCATGTCGACCCAGTGCGCGATAAAGCCACCTTTGCCGACCGGCGCGCCCTCGAATCGGCGCGATAATGCCGCCGCAACGCCGCCGCAACTGCCATGCCCCATCACCATGATCTGCGGCACTTCAAGCTGCGTGACGGCGAACTCAAGCGCAGCTGAAACGCCATGTCGCCCCTCGTCCGATTCAAATGGCGGCACCAGATTGGCGACGTTGCGCACCACGAACATCGCGCCCGGCGGTGTGTCAAAGATCGTCGCAGGATCAACACGGCTGTCTGAACAGGCAATCACAAGGATGCGCGGCTTTTGCCCGCCCTGCAGCGACTCCCAGCGGTCGCGCTCGGCGGCCCAGCTGCTTTCACGAAAGCGGTGATAGCCTTCGATCAGCTTGTCCATTTCAGCTGAACCGCTCGCCCCGAATGACCGAGACGTCATCCATCGTCACTAGCAAGCCGTGGCTGTCGAGGATCGGCCCCAATGTCTCGAGCAACGCATCTGCGCGCTCAGCCGAGGCAATGGTCAGCACGATCAACTTGCTTTGCGCTCCGCTCAGCCGGTC
>JANMPU010000090.1:0-3316 GCA_031369985.1 Sphingomonas sp.
CATAATCATAGCTGGTATAGGACGTCCCCGCCGTGCCGCTGGTCGCGTCCGATGTGACCTGCGACGCATTGTTATACGCCGCTATGCGCTGATAGATGATGCTCGCGCCGTCAGCGGCATATTCAGTATGGGTGAGGATGCCGGCCTACGGCCTGTCTTGAGCGAAGTCGAAAGGTTAGTCGAAAGTTACACCTAGAATGGCGCAAAAGCGGGATTTCCGACAAGTTTTTGGGGGGGCGCGCCTGTCAACGTAACCTCACCCGCCTCGCAAGAACGCGTTCCTGGTCAGAGTGCTTATGGCTCCGGACCAAAAATCAAAGTGCTCCAGTCGTTGAGTAGGTGTGCGCCACGAAGGTCGTCGCCCGAGTGATAAGCCTCATAGGATTCTTCAAGCAACGACTTGATGCGAGGTAGAGTCTCGGGCGTCGCTATACTTGGATCGATAATACTAATTGCTCCTCGCATTTGTTCGAATACGAGTTCAAGCGTCGATTGCTCTTCAGGCGGGAGAAAATCCCGGTATGGAAATTTGTCGGGCGCGCAGACCACAACATAACCAATTTTGTCATATAACGCGTCCATATTTTCAATAGATTGCATCGTTACCTCACCAAACTAAAGCTGCCGCCATAAGCAAGATTTTCGGGGCGGATGACGGTTGTGTAATCGTTGCTGTAATTAAGGTAGGCCTGCAATTGTCGGCCACCGATCTGTTTGTTGCCCACAGTTACCTCTAAGATACGGTTGGCGTTCGGGATGCGCACGTCTGGTCGCACAAACTGGCCTGAACCCGCCGGATCGTACAGTCTACGGTTAATCTGGATCAGTTGCCCCGGTCCCTCAGCAATTTGCTCGGATTTCAAAAATGCTCTGAGATCATCTGCAACAATTCGATCAACGGCATTCCCGACCTGAAAATCTCTGTATCCTCGCAACTTACCTGCTTGCTGCGCCCGTAGCGCCAGCGGATACGCCTGATCGGTAAACTGCTGCACCAGCTCCCCGACTTTGTCGGCAAAGGCGGCGGGGCTTCTGAAGCCTGATTTGCCGATAACGGGGCCGATAAAGTCGGCGGTGGTTGTTGACGGGGTTGCCGCTTCGACCCGTGCGGGGGCTTCGACGACAGCTCGCTCCATTTGCTGGACGGCGTTGGTGGCTTGGGCTTGGGCCATGCGCGCCGAGGTCGTGGTTTGGGCAGGGGCGATGCGGTATTACGGTGACAGGTGCGATAACCCCTAAATAGCGCTTGTTCAACATGCTGACTGAAACGAAATACATCATATAGTTAGATTTGTAATTAGGGATTTTCGCACCTGTCACCGTAATTCCCATGTCAATTTAGGGGATATCGCACCTGTCACCGTAATCCTCACCTGTCACCGTAATCCTACCGTAATCCTACCGTAATCCTCACCGTAATCCCTATTTCAGCGTCACCCGAGTTTCCAGATTACCAAAATCAACCGGACCCTGGCCGTCACTACAGCGCAGAGATATTCGGGTACCAGACCGCTCGATCCGCATTCCAGCATTGCCCAGCCATGCTTGCGTGACATTGTGGCCGCCAACCTTTCCGCGCCAGACGTTCCAGATTTTCAATATGACCTTTCCATCAGCTCCCGGTTTGATCTTCACCGGAACCTTAGGCGGGGCAGTATCCGCCCATAGTAACATCTCTTGCGCTTCGACATCTTCGATTTCCATGACGCCACCATAGGTCTTCAATGTCAGACCTTGAACCGGCGACGCAATGGACGACAGGAACTCGACCTCCAAGGAATCGGGTGCTGTCATCTCGTAGATCGCATATGCAGGCTCTCCCTCCCAATCGAGGCAGGGAGCCTGAGCGTCAGCAAACATGTCGGCCAGCGCTTTTGTCATCTCAATATCCCGGACGTCTAAAGGGGTCTACTGCGGCATGATCTTGCGGCCAACGTGGCACTACGTCTCGCCCGCCATTCCGAAACGGAATCGGCTCATGGCTCAAGTCCATGGATTCAATGCCGCGTTTGTCAAAATTGTAGCGCTGCGGCGCTAAGCCCTGCTGCATCCGTTCAACCTGCTGGGCGTTCCAAGTTCCGTATTGCGGATTGGCAGCTTCGTTCTTCCAGAACCGACCTCTTACAGTAGACCACGCTGGATCGCTGCCCTTTGCAGTAAGCGCGTAAACGTCATCTCCCAAGCTCCATGCCTTAGGCACTCCCCTCTCTGCGGCATCGTTATTGAGGTCATAGTTACCGTCGGGGTTGAGTGCGACGGCGGCGCTGTAGGCTTGATTGTTGATTACGATGTTGCGTTCGGTCAGCCCCAGCGACAATCCGTTATCATTGGCTCTGGCAATCACGGCAAAACCGCCGGACCCAGCTTTGTCGGCGGACACGCGGCTGACGCCGACGGCTATATTTGCCTGATCAATCATGATCAAACCGCGCGCCATTAACATCCGGTCACCATTGCGAAGCGCGGCGGATCCACCGATAGAAATACGTCGGTCATTAAGCCGAAGCCCAAGACTCGCGCGCGCTGATTGCTGCCCCAAATTTGCCGCGCCCTGCGCGTTGATAAGAGCGCCATTTCGCCCCACAGCACCAACGCCACGAAGCTCAACGCTGCCCATCGGTCCTGACAATCTCGCTTGGCCCGCCACGGCTAAGGTTCCACTGTCCGGTGCAACAACAGAAAACGCTCCCTGTGCGCGTGCATCCAAGATGCGCACGTCGCCACCCAGTGCAACTCCGAACTGATCGCTGCCCGCATTGACGTTACCACTTAATCCAAGGGAGAACCCGGACACGCGAATGCCAAGATTAAACGAAGCACCATTGCTATCGGCGCGTCCATTGAACGAGCCCGCGCGCATGATGCTCATCGTGATGCGCCCAACGTCGACTTGTGACGATGATCGCGCATCGAACAGGCCACCGAAGAACTTGCCGATCGGCTTGATGATCGGATTCATTATGTTACGGTCAAACCAGCCAAGAAGGCCGCGTCGGGCCGTCACAACAATATCAGGATCGCTTTCAGCGGCGGCAGCGCTTGCATCATTCGCAATTGGGATGGGCCGCCCGAATGCGTCGCGCGTTTCATTTGCGGCAAATTGAACACGCGTGGCGCTTTTGTTGAAATCACCGACCCTCGGCGCACTCTTCCCCGATATCCCGCCTGCCACCAAATTCCCAATCGTAGACCCGATCACATCCGGCAGCGTTGCCAGCACATTGTCGCCGAAGTCAGTGCCAGTGATGAGGCTGCGTGCACCTGCACCGGCGATGGCACCGGCGGCACCCGAGACCAGTTGCTGGCCTGCGCGGGC
>JANMPU010000012.1:0-17774 GCA_031369985.1 Sphingomonas sp.
CGAGGCCACCCGCGCCAGCTCCCACTCCCGCAGCGGCGCCCCCCCCCAAGCCCGCGCCCCCGCCCACACCCCCGGCAGCCCCCCCCCCCCACCCCCCGCCCCCCCCCCCACCCCCCGCGGCCCCCCCCCCCCCCCCCCCCCCCCCCGGGTCACTAGAGCTATGACTGCGGCGTTTGCGACACTTCCCCACCCCAACCCCTCCCCAGAAGGGGAGGGGCGTTTCCGGAACAATGCCCGTCGGCTGGCGGGCTATGCGGGGGCGGTGCTGCACTGGACGCCTGATGCGTTCTGGGCCGCGACGCCTGATGAGCTGGCAGCGATTTTTGAGGTTTTGGCGGGGGATCGTCCGGTGCCTTCGGGGACCGATGATATTGCACGCCTGATGGAGGTTTTTCCCGATGGATGAGTTTGTGGACGTGCGGCCCGATGTGTCGGGCTTTGCGCGCGATGTGGCGGAGATGCGGGCGGCGCTGGAGAATGGGCTGGGCACTGGGGCGGACCGGGCCGGGCGGTTGATCGAAAGTGGGCTGGCGCGGGCCATACGGTCGGGCAAGTTCGGGTTTGATGATTTGCGCAGCACCGCGCTGTCGACGCTCAACGAGATTGCGGCGGCGACTGTGCGGTCGGGCTTGTCGGCTCTGATTGGTGGCGGATCGGGGGGTGGACTCGTGTCGCTGGGGTCCGCCGTGATTGGGGCGCTGACCGGGTTGCCGGGACGCGCGACGGGCGGTCCGGTGTCGCCGGGGCGGGCTTATGTCGTTGGTGAGCGGGGACCGGAGCTGTTTGTGCCGACGTCGAGCGGGGCGGTGGCTGCGGGCGGCGGGGTTCGTGATGTGCGGGTTTCGATTGCGATCAATGCACCGGCGGGAGCCGCGCCCGACATGCTGGCGCGGTCGGGGCGGCAGGTTGCGCGGGCGGTGCGAGCGGCGCTTTCGGAAGAGTAGGAAGGGGCCACCCCCGGCCCCTCCATGAAGGCGTGGAGGGGAGAAACAGTGCACTCGAGCTCCCCTTCAGCCCTTGCTGGAGGGGTTGGGGGTGGCTTCTTAAAGGTTTGAATTATGGGCTGGTGGCTGGCGACGCGCGGTTCGGCGAAGGTTTCGACGTGGGTGAAGCGGTTTGATCCCGTCTATTGGACCGTGGATTTTCCGCGGACGATGATGGCTTCGGTTGTGACGACGGGCGCGCATTCGTTGCGCGTCGATGCGGTTTTTTACCGCAAGAATGATCTGGCGGGGCTGATTTGGGCGAGCGAGGACAGAGTTGATCATCCGTTGCTCGCGTATGAAACCGCGCGGGATTATCGCGATTGTGTTCTCACGTTTCGGTGGCGGTCTTCGGGCGTGAAGGCGCTGGATGCGATCAATGGCCCGACGCTGACGATCGAGGGGCGCGATGCGCTTGGCGCACCCGCAAGCTGGTATGTGCGGTTGTGGAACTATGCCGCGGGAACGCCGACTGATGCGGTGGTGACGATTGACTTTGCGGCAGTGGCGAGCGGGTTCACGTTGCCGGGGGTGCCGGTGTTTGCGGGCGATGTGGACCGGATGTTCATTTCTCTCGTGCCTGAGGAGTATGACGCGACGAATGCGCCGCTTGCTGCATCAGTCGAGGCGTGGGTCGAAGTGAGTGACATCGCCTGTGACGGCGCGGGGTCGGTTTTGCAGATCGGCGATTTGCAGGTGCCGCCGCATGGGCTGAGCATCGCGACGGGCTATGACGATGCGTATAATGTGACGCCGGCACGATTGCTGCGCAACATTTTGCGGTTGGGGTATGTCGGGGCGGTCAATCATTATGTGGGGATGAGCCATTATTATCGGCTTGGTGCAGACGGGTTAGTGACGCTTGCGGGGGGTGCGCTGAATGCGCCGACGGCGGCGTGGCATGCGGATTTCGCGGTGCGGCTGAAGGCAGCGGAGTTCGGGCTGATTGTTTCGCTGTCCTACGAGTTGTTCGATGCGAACTGCCCGGCGGCGTGGAAGCAGCGGGCGGCGGATGGTTCGCCAGCGCTGACGGGGTATGTGCCGCCGTCGACGTTGCTGTCGCCCGCGGTTTCGGGCGCGATGGATTATCTGAAAGCCGTGGCGCGGGCGTTTGTTTCGATTGCGGTGGCGGCGGGCCAGAGCCCTCGCTTTCAGGTGGGCGAGCCGTGGTGGTGGGTGACGCTGGATCACCGGATTTGTTTGTATGATGATGCGGCGAAGGCAGCGTTTGGGGGCAATCCGGTTGTCATCAATGACGTGCGCGGGTCGTTGACGGCGGCGCAGCGGGGGTTGCTCGATCAGGCGGGGGCGTTGCTCAGCGCGTCAACGGCGGCTCTGTGTGCGGCAGTACGAGCAGATCATCCGTCGTGCGAGCGGTTGTTGTTGCCGTATCTGCCGGGGTCGCTCGCCGATGATCGGCCCGAAGTGCGGCGGGCGAATTTGCCGGTGGGGTGGGCTTCGCCTGCGTTCGAGGTGTTGCAGCTTGAGGATTATGAGTGGGTGACGGCGGGCAATGAGGGCGCGTCGGCACGCGGGATCGCCGAGGCGACGACGCGGCTGGACTACGTAAATGCTGCGCAGCATTATTTGAGTGGGTTCGTCTTGGCGGCGGAGGATCGGGCGCAATGGGCGCTGATCGATGCGGCCGCTGAACGCGCGCGGGATTGTGGCGTGGTGGCGACTTATATCTGGGCGTTGCCGCAGGTGCTGCGCGATGGATTTGTGCATTTTGATTTAGGAGGCGAGCCTGTGGAGGCGTTTGACGATGTGGCTTTTCCGCTGAGCATGGGGCGCGAGGCGGTCGTGTCGCCGGGGTTTTCGACCGCGGTGGTAACGACGGCATCGGGGCATGAGCAGCGCAATGCCGACTGGGCATCGGCGAGGATGCGCTATGATGTCGGGCCGGGGGTGCGCAGCGAGGCCGATGTGGCGACGCTGATCGCGTTCTTTCGGGCGCGGCGCGGGGCGGCGAAGGGGTTTCGCTTTCGCGATCCGACCGATTTTTCGAGCAATGGGATGACGGGTACGCCGGGGGTGCTGGATGTGTTGCTCGGCGTCGGTGATGGCGTGCGGACGGGGTTTGATCTTTTTAAGGTCTATGGCGTTGGCGTTGATGCCGAAGTGCGGCCAGTGATGCGGCCCGTGGCGGCGAGTGTGCTGGTGTCGGTCGGCGGGGTGGCGGTGGCCACGGGATGGACGCTGGTCGGCGGGCGGGTTGTGTTTGCTGTGGCGCCGGTTGCGGGGGCGGATGTGCGCGCGGGGTTTTTGTTTGATGTGCCGGTTCGGTTTGCGGCGGATGTGCTGGAAGTGTCGGTGGCGACCTGGCGTGCCGGCGAGGTTGTTAGTGTGGGGTTGGTTGAGGTTCGGGAGTAGGCCAATCAGCGAGGACGTTCCCTCAACACACTCGGAACCGAGCTATGAGCCCGCGTCCATTCCCGCATGTCCAAACAAATCCAACCGATCATTCGCAAAATTGCGCTGTAATCTTGCGTCAAATTGCGACCCACAAGGGGCTCGTGGTGAAAGATGCGATTGCGCAAATCTTGGATCTGTGAACCGGCCCGGCTTACATCGATGATAGTCTCGTGTCCTGAAAGATGTGGGAAAGCCTGTTCTATATGCGATTGCCATACGGACTGATTATATTCCCTTCTAAGCATTTGCACCCACCATCCGAGCGAGAGCGATGCGACGATTTGCGCCGTAGATGCGTTGTCTCAATAAATAGAATAGTGTCGGCGCTCAGCTTTTGTGATATCGTCCACTTGGTTGGGTCGTAACATGTTGCGGCAAGTAGCATCGGATGCCCAGCTAGCGCCGTATATGTCCGATAGCGCAAGATGAATGACATTTCTGAGACAGACTTCGACGGTTTGGAGAGGGAAATGGAAACTTTGTCCAATTGCTGCGTTCCATAGATACAACCGGTGTGCCATATCGGCACGGAACCCAGCAGCCATTTCATAGGTTTTCCAACGCTCCGGCGAAATCGACCTGTTAAATGCATTCGTTAACTCGGTCGTAAGCGTCGTTGAAATAGGGCCTTGACGAATTGGCATAGAGTTTTAATTCCGCACGTGAGAGCCGAGGTTGAAAGACTGATCGGACTAGAAAGAGCCCCCGGACAGCCGCTAGGCCCTCCGGGGGTTTCGTCTTTTAGACGCAAAATTTGAATCGTCTATGGCCCAGTCCCGATTCGGGACACGCCCCTAGTTGTTACAAAAATCGGAGACTTCCATGACCGACTGGTTCGCCCGGCCGTTGACGACGCTTGCCTTTGCGTGGGCGGTGGAGCGGCGGGATGGGATTACTTTGGGGTTCACGTCGCATGATTGCGATCTCACCATCGGGGGCCTCACGCATCGATCCGCGCCCGGGATGCTGCCGTCGGCGATCGAGCGGTCGGATGGGCTGGAGGCGGATGATGTGCAGTTGTCGGCGGCCCTCACAAGCGACGCTTTTACCGATGCTGATTTGATGGCGGGGCGGTGGGATGGGGCGGTTTTGACGTTGTCTGCGGTGGACTGGACGGCGCCGGATGGTGCGCCCGTGACGCTTTTAACGGGCGAGTTTGGCGAGGTCGAGATCAAGGATGGTGGCTTTGCAGTGGGGCTGCGCGGGCCGACGTCGGTGCTTGATGCAGCGGTGGTTGAGGAGACATCGCCCGAATGTCGGGCGCAGCTGGGGGACCGGCGGTGCCGGGTTGATTTGAGCGGGCGGCGGGTTTCGGCGGTCGTGGTTTCGGTGACGGATAGCGTCGTCACGCTGGCGGGCAGCCAAGCGAATGGCGATTTTGCTTATGGGTCTTTGCGCTGGCTGACCGGTGATAATGCGGGGCTGGAAAGCCGAGTGGTCGCCAATGCGGGGGCGACGATGACATTGCGCGATGTGCCGGCGTTTGCGGTGGTCGCAGGGACGCGGGTGGAATTGGTGCAGGGGTGCGACAAGCGGTTTGCGACTTGTGCGGCGCGGTTTGGGAATGCGGTGAATTTTCGCGGTGAGCCGCATTTGCCGGGCAATGATTTGCTCACGCGCTATGGGGATTGAGGTCAACGGCGGCGCTGGCCCTCCCCCGCTCGGCTGGAGCCGAGTCGCCCCTCCCGCAAGCGGGCGGGGTGACATGGCGCGCTCTCTCGTCGGCGCACCGTTCCGGTTGCATGGGCGTGATCCGGCGACGGGGCTGGATTGCGTTGGTGTGGCAGCGCTGGTGTTTGGCGTGCGCGACGTGCCGCGTGGCTATTCGGTGCGGACGGCGGATGGGGCGGGGGTTGCCACGTTGATTGACGCGGCGGGGGTGACGCGGGTTCGGCGCGAACCGAAGGCAGGCGATCTGGTGCTCGCGAAATCGGGACCGGCGCAGTGTCATCTTGTGGTGATGACCGAGGCGGGGTTTGTGCATGCCGATGCGGGGATCGGCCGCGTTGTTGAAACGCCGGGGCCGTTGCCGTGGCCGGTGATTGCAATCTGGGAGGCTTGAAGCATGGCGACGGTGGTTTTGTCGGCAGTGGGTGCGATTGTCGGCGGGCCGATTGGTGCGGCGGTGGGTGCGGTGATCGGCCAGCAGGTCGACAAGGCGATCTTTGCGCCGCCGCGTCGGCAGGGGCCGCGGCTGGGCGACCTGACCGTGCAGACGTCGAGTTACGGGTCGATGATTCCGAAGCTGTTCGGGACGGTGCGCGTGTCGGGGACAGTGATCTGGGCGACTGATTTGAAGGAAAGCCGGACCACGCGGTCGAACGGCAAGGGGCGGGGATCGACCGATGTCTATAGCTATAGCGCGTCGTTTGCGGTGGCGCTGTCGGGTCGGCGTATTACGAACATCGGGCGGATTTGGGCCGACGGGAAATTGCTGCGCGGCGTTGCCGGTGATTTTAAAACGGAGACGGGGTTTCGGTTTTACGTGGGTGATGAGGGGCAGGCGCTTGATCCGCTGATTGCGGCGAGTGAAGGGATCGGGACGACCCCGGCCTATCGCGGGATTGCCTATGCGGTGTTTGAGGACATGCAGTTAGCAGATTTCGGGAACCGGATCCCGTCAATCAGTTTCGAAGTGATTGCCGATATGGGCGGGACGTCCGCCGGCGCGGTGCTGTCAGGGCTGGGCGCAATTGTCAGCGATGGCGGGCCTGCGCTGATCGGACTGGCGGCGACGGGGGACAGCGTGCGCGGGGTGGCGGAGACGTTGGGTCAGGCGGTGCCGTTTTCGTGTGTGGTTGAAGGCGGCAACTTGAAGGCGCGGTTTGGGGCGGGACCGCTGGTGGTGATTGCCCGTGATGATCGCGGGGCATCGTCGGGAAAGAAAGCGGTTGCGCTGTCGACCGAGCGGGTCGCGGCGGCGGCGATCCCCGATGTGGTGACGCTGGCTTATAACGATGTGGCGCGAGATTATCTGGTCGGGGCGCAGCGGGCGAAGCGCGACAGCACGTCGCGGCGGGAAGCGCGGGTTGAGTTACCAGCGGCGCTGGATGCGGGCGCGGCTAAGGCGATTGCCGAAGCGCGGCTGGGTCGGTTCTGGGCGGAACGATCGCGGGCAACAGTGACCCTGCCGTGGCGGGGGATGGCGATTGCGCCGGGGGATCGGGTGAGCGTACCGGGCCTGAGCGGTTTGTGGCGCGTGGCGCGCGCGACGTTTGAGGCGATGGTGATCCGGCTTGATCTGGTGCTTCTTGCTCCGGCGAGTGTATCGGCGGTTCTTGCTGATCCGGGACGCAACCGGCCACAAGTCGATTTGCCGCATGGGCCGACGACGCTTGTTGTGCTTGATTTGCCGCAAATCGGGGATGTGCCGGAGACGGCGCCGGTTGTTGTTGTTGCGGCGAACGGCGTGACGGGCGGATGGCGACGGGCGGCGTTGATGACCAGCATTGATGGTGGCGCGACGTGGGCAGATGCGGGCGCAACGGCGTTTCCGGCGGTCATGGGGCAGACGGTTACGGTGCTCGGCGGGGGAACTGCGGACCTGATTGACCGGATCAATCGTGTTGAGGTGCAGCTTGTGCATCCGGGGCTGACGCTGGCCGATGCGAATGACGATGCGTTGCTGGCGGGCGCGAACTTCGCGATGATCGGCAATGAGCTGCTGCAATATGGCCGCGCCGAACCGCTGGGGAGCGGGCGCTGGCGCTTGTCCGAATTGTGGCGCGGGCGGCGGGGAACCGAATGGGCCGTTGGGATGCACGCGGTTGGTACACAATTCGTTTTGATCGAGCCGCTGGCGTTGGCGCGGCTGGCTTCGGCTGCTGCGGTTGGTGGGGTCAAAGTGATGGCAGTGGGCGTCGGCGACGGCGCGGGTGTTATTGCCAATGGGCCGGGCGATGTCGGCGCGGCAGGGCGGCCGTTATCGCCGACGCATGTTCGTTGGTCCGTGACCGGTGGCGATGTTCGTGTTCGATGGACAAGGCGGTCGCGCGACGGTTGGCGCTGGCGCGACTCGGTCGATGTGCCGCTGGGCGAGGAAGTTGAACGCTTTCGAGCGACGAAAGTGGCAGCGGGGCGCCCCGACCTAATTGTCGAAACGCCTATGTCCGAATGGATTTACGAATCGGCGGAACGCGCGGCGGATTTTGCAGCAGGCGCGATGACGGCGGTTGTATCGGTTGCGCAGATTGGATCGCTTGGCGTCTCGCGCCAAACCGCGATTACCGTGCCCACAAATTGAGGAGAAGATCATGGCATTGCAATCGGATCGTTTGAAACTGCCACTGCTGGCAGCGGCGCAGGCGCAGAAGGAAGTGACGCACAATGAGGCTCTGGCGCTGGCCGATATTGCGGTTCAGGCAGTTGTTCAGTCGGTCGCGCCTGTTGCTGTTCCAGCGTCGCCGGTGGTTGGGCAATGCTGGATTGTCGGTCCTTCGCCAACAGGCGCGTGGACTGGCCGTGCAGGGCATATCGCCGCGTGGACCGCGGGCGGATGGCGGTTCGTTGCGCCGTTTGAGGGGATGCAGGCTTGGAGCATTGCAGACGGGCAGAATGCGCGGCGCACAGGCAGCGCGTGGATCGTTGGCGTGCAGACGGCATTGACGCTTTCAATCGGTGGTCAGCAAGTTGTTGGCGGGCGGCAGCCCCGTGTCGTTGCGCCGTCGGGTGGCGCGACCGTTGATTCGCAAGCGCGTGCGGCCATCGCTTCAATTATATCGGGTCTTGAAGCGCACGGATTGTTTTCAGCGACTTGACGCGCACGCAACCTTTCGTGATTTGATTTGTTACGGCATCGATATTCGAAGTGAACCCCGCGTCTTTGCGACATTTTGGCAACAGTTTGTTCCAATTGGATGCTTGCACGGGCAGTTTGCTTTGAGTAGGGAACCGATGCTGTCCTCAGTGACAAACCAAAGAAGGGGTTATTTATGCGGAAAATGGCTATCGCAGCGGCGCTTGCCTCCACCGCCATCGCAACGCCCGCACTCGCGCGGAACGATGCATGGTATATCGGTGTCGAAGGCGGTGCGATGATCGTCGAAGATATCGCGCTTGATATCGGCACCTTGAAAGCCGCTGGTCAGGTCGATCACAAATATGGCTATGATGTCGATGGTATCATTGGTTACGACTTCGGTTCATTCCGTATGGAAGCTGAAGTTGGCTACAAACAGGCTCAAGTCGATGCTTACACAAGCACGACTTCGACAGCGCGTGGCGGAACACTCGCGAATGCAACGCCCGGTACATTCCGTGGTGCTAGCGGAAAAACATCAGCTCTGAGCTTTATGCTGAATGGATTGCTTGATTTCGGTGACGATGATGCCATCAGCGGCTTCGTTGGCGGCGGTGTCGGCGTCGCTCGCGTCAAGCAGGCCTATGCGCTGACATCGGCAGGTAAGTTCCTCAATGATTCGGATACGGGTTTTGCGTATCAGGCACTTGCAGGCATTCGTGCACCGTTGACTGACAACATCGACGTTGGTTTGAAGTATCGCTTCTTCAATGCTGATGGCGTTGATACAATTGATTCGCTCGGTCGCGCCAACAAAGGCCGTTTCCGGACGCACAGCTTGCTCGGCAGCTTGATCTACAACTTCGGTGAAAAGGCAGCACCTGTGCCTGTCGCACCGCCTGCGCCGCCGCCAGCTGATCCTGCACCGCCACCCCCGCCGCCACCATCGGCTGCTGCGGTTTGCTCGCCAGGGCCGTATATCGTGTTCTTCGAATGGGATAAGTCGGACATTACGCCGGAAGCGGCCTCGATCCTTGACAATGCGGTCACTGCTTATGGTGATTGCGGTCAGGCGCAGGTCATGCTTGCTGGTCACGCCGACAAGTCGGGCACGCCGAAGTATAATCTCGGTCTCTCGCAGCGTCGTAACGACGCGGTTCAGGGCTACCTGACCAGCAAGGGCATCCCGGGCGGAACGATCACGACGAAGGCATTCGGTGAAGGCGCACCACGCGTCGAAACCGCCGACGGCGTTCGCGAGCTCCAAAACCGCCGTGTGGAAATTTCCTACGGTCCGGGTTCGGGCATGTAATCAAACCGCAAGGTTTGGAATACAGGGGGCTGGTCGAAAGACTGGCCCCTTTTTTTGTGCATGTTTCCGCTTGAAGCGGGTGCCCGCTTCAGCGCACACTCTTTTGCGACAAAGAGAGAGTGCATGAACACAACGCTAACCATCCCCGCGCCGAAAACGGTGCCGCTGCTGGGCAATCTCCACCAGATCCCGAAGGCCGGCTTGATCGGGCATCTTCTCGATGTGTCGCGTGAGTTTGAGGACCCGGGTATTTTCAAATTGCGGTTCGGGAGTCGCGTCGGGATTTTTGTGACCAACCCGGATTTAGTCGCTGAACTGTGCGACGAAACGCGGTTTCGCAAAATTCCGGGGCCGGGCCTCCGCGTCGTGCGAAAGTTTGCGGGCGACGGCCTGTTCACGGCGTTTAGCGAGGAGGATAATTGGGGCAAGGCGCACCGCATTCTGCTCCCCGCGTTCAGCCAGCGTGCGATGCGTGGCTATTATGACAATATCCTCGAAGTGTGTGATCAACTGATCACCAAATGGACCGGGCTCGTGGGGCAGGATGTTCTCATCGCTGACGATATGACGCGACTGACGCTCGACAGTATTGCGATTGCTGGCTTTGGACATCGGTTCAGCAGTTTTGCCAGCGATGACCTTGACCCCTTTCTCGAAAGCCTGGCCAGTGCATTGGGTGAGTCGCTGAACGTCATCACGCGCCTGCCGATCCAGCAGAAATTTGCAAAGAAATCGACGGCGCAGTTCAATGCCGACATTGTCGCCATGAATGCATTAGTTGATGGTATTATCGCGGATCGGCGTGCGAACCCCACGGATGCGCGCGATCTTCTCAACCTGATGCTGACGGCGGCGGACCCCGAAACAGGTGAAACGCTCGACGATCTCAACATTCGTTATCAGGTGCTGACATTCCTGATTGCGGGGCATGAAACGACGTCGGGGTTGCTGACATTTGCATTTATGGAAATGTTGAAGAGCCCCGCGGTTTTGGCGCAGGCCTACGCCGAAGTAGATCGTGTCCTTCCGGGCAACACGCGGCCCGCCTATGAACATCTCGCGCATTTCAAAGTCATTGAGCGCATCGTCAAGGAAACGCAGCGACTGTGGCCGACGGCGCCGGCCTTTTCGGTCGGGCCTTATGAGGACCAAGTGATCGGCGGCAAATGGCAGTTGCGTAAGGATCGCCCGGTCAACATCTATGCGCCGGGGCTCCAGCGCCATCCCGATGCGTGGGACGATCCCGAAGAATTCGACATTGATCGCTGGTTGCCCGATGCGGAGGCAACGCACCATCCGCATGCGTATAAGCCGTTCGGCAATGGCGCGCGCGCGTGCATCGGACGGCAGTTCGCGCTGGTTGAAACCAAGCTCGCCATTGCGATGATCCTCCAGAAATTCGCTGTGTCTGACCGGCATGGATACCGACTGACGCTCAAGGAAACGCTGTCGATCAAGCCCGATGACTTCAAGGTCCGGCTGCGGCTGCGTGGTGATCATGAGCGGTTGACGGTCGCCGAGCCGGTAAAGATTGTGGACGGTAATGCTGATATCGGTAATGCTGCGGGAGCCGGGCAGCGGTTGTCTGTTATTTACGGCACCAGCCTGGGCACGGCGCGCGACATTGCCGAGGAAATTGTTGAACGCGCGAGTGCTGACGGTTTTGAGTCGCGCACGCTGTCGATGGATGAAGCGCTCAATACGCTGCCCGAGGACCGGGTCGTTATCGTCGTGACGGCTACGTATAATGGCCGCGCGCCCGATAGTGCACTGGCGGCAGAAGCAGCGATTAATGCGGGGCAGTTTGCAGGCGCGAAATGGCCCGATACGCGCTTTGCGGTGCTGGGCATCGGCAATAGCCAATGGCCGAATTATCAGGCCTTTCCGAAAAAAGTCGATGCAGCGTTCGAAGCAACGGGCGCGCAACGGCTGTGCCCACGTGGCGAGGCCAATGGTGATGGCGACTTTGATGGCGGGGTTGCCACGTTCCTAAAGGATTTATGGGCAGCGCTGGGCGCAAAGGGCGATGCGGTCAAGGCAAGCGGGCTTTCGTTGCAAGTCGTGGACGGGCGCGACGCGCGGGCGGCCGTCTTGCCCGACCAAGCGGTCGAAATGGAAATCCTGCGCAATGACGAGATGGTTCAGCCTGCTGATGGATTGTGGGATTTCGACAAAGAAATGCCCCGGGGTTCGACGCGCTTTATAACCGTCAAACTGCCAGAGGGTGAAGCCTACGCAGCGGGCGATCATGTCGCGATCTATGCCCGCAACCGCAAGGAACATGTCGACCTAGCCATCGAACGCTTGGGTGTGCCCGGCGCGATGCAAGTTGTGCCATCGGGCGCGAGCGGGCGATTCCGGCATTTGCCAATCGGTCGTATGGTTACGGTGCGGCAATTGCTGACTGACTTTGTTGAAATTCAGGACCCGATGCCGCGCCGCGCCATAGAGGTTGTCGCGCAACAGACCCGTTGCCCGCATACCAAGGCCGAACTGGCGAAGCTGGCCGATGATGCCGTTTGGCAATCCGAAATTGCGGACAAGCGGCTGACGCTTTTGGGGCTACTTGTCAAATATCCGGCAGCCGAGTTGAACCTCGATAGCTTTGTTGAATTGTCGTCGGCCATTGCGCCGCGATTCTATTCGATCGCGTCCTCTCCCCTCGTCAGCCCGGATATTGTCGACCTAATCGTCGGTACGGTTCATGCGCCGGCGTGGTCGGGGATTGGGACGCATCAAGGGTTTGCGTCGACACATATGCGCGACTTGGCGTCGGGCGAGACGGTGTTCGGCTATTTGCGTCGTCCCAATCCCCCCTTTGCGCCGCCGCAGGATGGCGCGGTGCCGCTTGTCCTGATCGGTCCGGGAACGGGGTTCGCGCCTCTGCGTGGCTTTATTCAGGAACGGGCGGCGCTTCAGGCGACTGCGCCATGCCATGTTTTCTTTGGCGCGCGGCACCCGGATCATGACTGGTTGTGCCGTGCCGAGATGGAGCAGTGGGCTGGCGACGGCGTGATCAATCTCCACATGTCCTATTCCCAAGTCGACGGGCATCCGCATCGGTATGTGCAGGACGCGGTTTGGGCCGCGCGCGATGCCGTGTGGGATGTGGTCGCACAGGGTGGCCAGATTTTCTTGTGCGGCGACGGGCGGTATATGGCCCCGGCGGTGCGCGACACGTTGATCCGGATTCACGCCGACAAGACGGGTGGCGATCATTTGGCGGGTTCAACGTGGCTCGAAGGCTTGATCGAAGACGGCATTTATCATCAGGACGTCTTCGGCTTCGGGAAGTAGCGTGTTACTCTGCGCGCCGCCGCAGTTGTGATGCCGTGCTCGCCGTCTGGCCAATGAACAACAGGATCAGAACGACCGCCAGCCCGCCAATGAAATAGTCATAGACCGAATAGACCGTGTCGCCGACGGGCCCGGTGCCCATGTAAAACATGCTGAGCGTCATCGCGATCAGGATCAGGCGAAGCTCGGTCGGCCCCGCCGCGACATAGGACAAGCGGAATTCATCCACGACGCGCGCGGCAACAAAAGTGTGGATCGACAGCAGCAGATAAGCCGCAAGCCCGAACAGCGCGATGTCCATGCGCAAAAACGGGCTTGCGCCCAGCCCGATCATCAACAACATATTGCCCAGCGAGTCGGTGCTGTGATCAATGAAATAGCCGAATTTCGGCCGCTCGATCTTGCGAAAACGCGCGATGCTGCCGTCGAGTGAATCGCCGAACCAGTTGATGAAAAATGCGCCAATCGAGAGCCAAAGCCATTCGATCCGAAACGAACTGAGCGCATAGCCCGCCGCGATCAGGCATGCGCCGATAAAGCCCACCGCCGTTAACTTATCGGGCGTGACCCAAAGCGGCATTTTCCCCGCGAGCCATGTCAGCAGGCGGCGTTCCCCCACCGCAAGCAAGTTCTGCTGGATCCGTTGAACAGGGCGCAGCTTGGGCTGAACCAGTTGCTCGGGGGGGATAAAGGGCGCGTTCACCAAAGCTCCACAAAAAATTCACGAAATCGTCACGGACCCCTTCTGTGCGCGCTTGGGACATTCGGGTCAAGCAAAGCGCGGTTTTCTCCCCTTGCCGCCCGCACGAAACGGGTTCAGCATGTTTCAACGATTGCAGCGCCATAAGGCGCGCGGGGAGAGTGACGCATGCAGCAACTGAGCGGACAGGACGCAAGTTTCGTTTATATGGAAACACCATCGACACCGATGCATATCGGGTCGGTCGGTATTTATGATCCATCGACCGCCCCGGGTGGCTTTGTTCGGTTCAAAGACATCTTGCAGTTCGTCGAAAGCCGGTTGGGGGGCGCGCGTCCTTTTCGCCAGCGGCTTGTGCGGGTGCCGTTCGATCTCGATCACCCATATTGGATCGAGGATCCCGATTTTGACATCGAATATCATGTTCGCCACATCGCGCTTCCCGCGCCGGGCGATTGGCGACAGTTGTGCATTCAAGTCGCGCGTCTGCATTCGCGGCCGATGGACCTGACCAAGCCACTCTGGGAATTCACGATTGTCGAAGGGTTGGACAATATCGCAGGGCTTCCCAAGGGGTGTTTTGCGCTGGTTTCGAAAGTCCATCACGCCGCGATTGACGGCATGTCGGGCGTGGAAATGTCGGCAGCGGTGCATGACCTGACGGCCGACAAAGCGAACCGCTATCCCGAGGGTGACTGGAAAGCCGATGCGAAGCCAGGCATCGCCGATTTGATCATCAGTGGCTATTTCAACGCACTGCGGCAGCCACAAAAATATCTGGAAACGGTGGTGCGTTCGGTGCCGGGGATCGCACGGCTGGCGGCGGAAATCAGTAAAGGCGAACTGTCGATTGCGGGCGCGCGGACGCCGCCGAAGACGCGCTTCAATGCAAAGATCTCCTCGCACCGCGTGTTTGACGCGGCACCCTTTCCACTGGCTGGCGTGCGCGCAATCAAGGATGCTGTGCCGGGCGCGACCGTCAATGATGCGATTCTGGCGATTATCGGCGGTGGTTTGCGTAAATATTTGATGGGGAAGGGCGAGTTGCCCGATCTCAGCATGACCGCGATGGCGCCGATTTCGGTGCGGCAAGAGGGAGAAAAAGCTGCACTCGGCAATCTCGTCTCGGCGATGGTCGTGAGCCTCGGCACGCACATCGCTGATCCGCGCGAACGGCTGGCGCATATCCATCTGGATGCGATCAATTCAAAGGGGCTGACCAATGCCGTCGGTGCGCGCACGTTGACCGATTATTCGCAGCTGATCCCGAGTGGCCTCGCGGGACTAGGGGCGCGGCTTTACACGCGGCTCGGCGTCGCCAATGCGACTGCGCCTGTGTTTAATGTTGTTGCGACCAATGTGCCGGGCAGCCGTGTGCCGCTTTATTTTTGTGGCGCACGGATGGTGAAGATGTTCGGGCTTGGGCCGATCTTTGACTCGATGGGCCTGATCAACACGATCTATTCCTATGTCGACGATATCGCGATCAGCTTCACCAGCGACCGCGATATGATGCCTGATCCGGATGCTTATTCGGCGGCGCTGAACGAAGCGTATGATGAACTGCTGGCGGCGGCGCAGGGTGAGGCGAAAGCTGTGCCCAAAACCGCAAAGCCTGCCAAAGCGAAACCCAAGAAAATCAAGGAGAAAGCATGATGGCCAAGACTGAGAAGACCGAAAAGACCACGGCAAAAGTCGCCGACACAGCGAAAAAAGCAGGTAAGTCGATCAAGGAAGCGACCGAAAAAGCGGCGGCCAATGCTGCGGCGCTGAACGGCAAAGTCATCGACCACGCCGAGGAAAACACCCGCGCGGCGTTTGCGGCAATGCGGTCGGCGGCGAACGTGAAATCGGTTCAGGAACTTGCGAAAATCCAGACCGAATTCGTCAAGGAACAGGGTGCACGGTCCATGACGCATGTCCGTGAACTGGGCGACATGATTGCGCAGTTCGGTCGCGACACAATGTCCGCATGGCGTCCGAAGAAGGATTAGTGCTTCCGTTTGTGCTCCGGACTTGATCCGGAGCTTTGGAGGGAAGAACGCGGACCTAACTCGCATGGCTCCGGGTCAAGCCCGGAGTATAAAGCGTTGTTTTAATGAACCTTCTCATGCCCCGATGAGGGGTAGAGGAAAACGCGCAATCCTTTGCGGTCGAACGGTTTCCAATCGTCTTCAGGTTGGGCAAGCCGTTCGGCAACCGCATAGAGCACGATCGGATTCACGCCGAGGCCGCAATGGCTGCCCGGGACTTCGATATTGTCGGTTGTTGGCGATTCGGGCTCGATGCAGCTGCGCCACGCAACAATGCCGTCATATTTCGAATAGATTGCGGTCGATGGCACTGGTGGCGCTTCGAAACTTTCGCGCAATTGCGCTTGTGTGTCGGGGTCCTTCATCCGCTGTCCCGACATCATTTCATACAGCCGCCAGACATTGGTCGAGCGCGGATCACCGGCGAAGGGTGACCCCAAAGTCACGATGTCACGCACCAGATCGGGGCAGCGCCGCGACAATTGCCGCGCGAGAATGCCGCCAAGGCTCCACCCGACCAGCGACACTTTCTTGCCAGTCTTCGTGTGGATTTCCTCCAATCGCGCAATCAGCTTTTCCAGCTGCCGCCCGACCGCGCGCGGGCCGAGGTTGCGGCCCAGTTCCCAAGCATGCGCATCATAGCCGATCCGCGTCAGGTAGTTGCGCAGGACCGTCGTTGACCGGTCAGTTGTCGTAAATCCGGGCAGCACGAGCACAGCATGCCCGTCGCCGCGGGGGGCCAATGACAGCAATGGTGAAGCGAACGGCAACGTCGCCATCTCAACCATTGCGCGGGGTAATTCAGTTAGTGCCAAAATTGGCGACGGTGGCTTGATAGCGTTATCTTTTTGTAATCCCACGAAAATCTACTCCTGCTCCCCCGGCCTGCGACGATGTCGTTCAGGCAAGAACCATATCCTGCCGGAATGGTTTCGGTTGTCCAGCGAAATTGTCAGTCCTTTTTGTCAAATCCCCATGACACCCGCGAATTTTCGGCGCGGCGCATATCTAGCGACAGGATCGCAAGGTCGAAAACCTTGCCGTCGCGGTCGCGGACATGATCGCGCAACATCGCTTCACCGCGAAACCCGGTTTCTTCGAACAATGCGATGGCGCCGCGCTGATCGGGTGTCATGTGCGCGATGAGTTTGATCGTGCCGCGCTCGCTCGCCATGCGGATGCTGGCGTCCAGCATGATGCGCCCCAGCCCATGCCCGCGCATCGACGGTGCGACGAGCAAGCGGATTTCGGCAACATGCGGCGACCAGCTGAGCGGATCACGGACAATTGCACTGGTCCCGACGACTGTATCGCCGTCAATCGCGACCAGACTTTCGATTTCGCCATCGGCAATCGACTGCTGCCACGCTTCGATCACGCGCGCATGCTGGATATCACGGCTCAGGAACAACAGGTCGTGGGCGGGCAGCGCCGCCGCAAACGCCGCCACGCCGATAACGTCACGGCGCTCGAACGAACGAATATGAATATCCCGGCCGTCGACTGTCAGTGTCTTCACAGGCTCTTTTCTCCCAGCCACTGGTCAATCTGCGGCCACAACCGCCGCACGGCATTTGCGCCAGCGACCAAGCTCACATGCCCGCCTTTCAAAACCACCGCCTGCTTATCTTTTGAACCAATCATCTCGATCAACGGTTCCGATGCGGCAGCGGGGACGATGTGGTCATGTTCGGCGGTAACGTGCATGAACGGCTCGGTAATTGCCGAAAGATCAACCTTGCGGCCGCCGACGGTCATGCGGCCTTCGTAAAGATCATTGTCCCACATCAATTGCTGTGTCGTCTGGCGGAAATATTCACCCGCGAGCGGCAGCATATCGGCGGCCCAGCGGTCGAACATTCGGTATGACTTCACGAATTCGTCGTTCCACATATTGTCCCATAGGCGGATATTGCCCGCGACCTGCGCGCCGGGGCGCAGCATTGAAAACGCCGTGTAAAGCATTTCTGCCGGGCACTGGCCAAACGTTTCCACCACTTGATCGACGTCAAAAAAGCGTTGATCGGACCATGCCTGAAATGCTTCCATCGCCTTGAAATTGATCGGCGTTGTGAAGGTGACGAGGTTCTTCAGTCCGGCATCACGGTGCAGCGCGGCCCAGAGCAGCGACAGCACCCCGCCAAAGCAATAGCCGATGACGCTCAGATCGGGTTCGCTTGTCTCGGCCTTCACCCGTTCCACGCAAGCGGGGAGGAAATCGAGGATGTAATCCTCCATCGCAAGGCCATTTTCAACCGGCCCCGGCGCTTCCCAATCGATCATGAACACGTCGTAA
>JANMPU010000081.1:0-22580 GCA_031369985.1 Sphingomonas sp.
GACGGCAACCTGATCACCGGACAGCAGCAGAACTCCGGCGCAAAAACTGCCGAGTTGGTGATCGCGGCGCTTGAGGCCTGATCCGCCTTTTACAATCTAAAAAGTAAGGAGTTTGCTATGAAACGTTTTGCAACATCGGTCTGGAACGGCACAGGCAAGGAAGGCACCGGTCATCTGACGACTCAGAGCGCTACGCTGAGCGAGACGCCTTATTCATTCAACACGCGCTTTGGTGACGGCAAAGGGACAAACCCCGAAGAATTGATCGCCGCGGCTCATGCCGGTTGCTTCAACATGGCGTTGTCGTTCGCCTTGTCGGGTGCAGGCTTTACGCCCGACAGCCTGACAACGCTCGCGACGCTCACGATGGAGCAGCAGGACGGGGGATTCACGATTACCGCGATGCATCTTGATCTGACAGCTAAAGTCTCTGGGATCGACGCTGATAAATTTGCCGAAATTGCTGTTGAAGCAAAGGCCAATTGCCCAGTTTCCAAACTACTCAAAGCCGCCATTTCGCTTGATGCCAAGCTGATTGATTAACAGAGCAGTGGAGCGTCGGGATTCAAGCATGATGTAATACATCGTTCCCGTTATGTCGTGGGCTGACAGGTTGAATACGGTCTGTTCGCCGCAGCTGGTCTTATCAGCCGAAAAAGCAACTGGTTTCAAGTCCTCGACAGCCAGTGCCGCATATCCCAAAAGTCAGTGTTCCTAAACTGTGGCAGGCAGCACGTCGCCGACGGCGCGCTTGCGTCTGCGCCTTGCCCGCCAAAGCCACAAGGTGATACCCGCCAGCGGTAAAAGCATAAGGGCCAACCCCTGCAGGACAATAAGCGCCTCACCGGGAAGGCCCAGCAACCGACCATTGTGCAGTTCGATAAGATACGTAAGCACGGTATCGCCGCTGCGCATTTCGGTATCGCCGCGCGCGAACAGCACATTCCCGCATCGCGCATCCACCACGACTTCGGTATCACCGCGTGCCGGAACGGTCGAAGCTCTAGGGCGTAGCCAGATCGTATAGACCGGTGCCTCAGCGCTTGGCACGGTCAGCGATGCCAGTTCGTGTGCCGAATAGCGCTGCCTTGCCAGCGCGAGCGCGTCACCGGCGGTGACTGTGCGTGATGGTGTACAGCGCCCGGGGCTAGTGGCTGCCGGATCATACTCCGCCGAGGCGCCCAGCGGCGCGGTGATCGCCTCTGCCACATCAAAGCGGGCCAGCATCAGCCCAGTAACTCCTGCGAGGATGATGAGCGGTGAGGTCCAAAACCCGATTGCGCCATGCAGGCGGCGCAGGTTCATGGGACTGCTGGGCTTGACGAGTTGCGCTGCCGCCCGCCAGCGCTTGCTCCCCGGCCACCAGATGTAAAGACCGCTCAAGCCAAAGGTAACAAGGATCAGCGAAAGCGCGACAAGCACCCACGGCCAGATGGTCTCGGGAAGAAACAGGCTCATGTGCAGTTTGAGCGGCAGCATCGACCAAGTATCTTCGGCGACAAATCTCGTCAGCGGTTCCCCAGTGTATGGATTGACGGTAATAACGCCGTGGACATGATGACATCCGGCAGGCTCGTAAATCAGGGTTGGCGCGGAAATCCGCATCGGCGTCGCGCGCGGCCCGAAATACCCTTCAAACCCCGGCAACTGCCC
This sequence comes from Sphingomonas sp., assembly GCA_031369985.1. Lineage (GTDB taxonomy): Bacteria > Pseudomonadota > Alphaproteobacteria > Sphingomonadales > Sphingomonadaceae > Sphingomonas_O. Next base: position 1,654 of record JANMPU010000081.1, read on the forward strand.
ATAACGCGCTTCGGCCTTTTCAAGCCAGATATGCGGCGGCGCGTAAGGCTGGTCTTGAAGCGGCACTGCGACATTCTGTTCGCCCAGCTCCCACGCATAAAAGCTGGTCGAAAATACCATGCCAATGCCGGACGCTGCTAGCAGCATGATGTAAAGCCCCGCGATCAGGCCAAGCCAGCGGTGCGCTTTGATGAGTGCGCGCTTCATGGCCGGTCTTCCCATCGACTGCCGTGCCGCAAGGACGCGACGCTGCGCATCAGAATTCACCACTTAACGTGATCCCGAACGTGCGCGGTCGGGTCAAACGGGCGTTCTCATCACCCGTGCGGCTTAAGAAAGCCAGTTCATCGAAAGCATTTTGCACAAAGACGCGCGCGGTGGCCGGACCGAAATCATAGGCAATGCCAAAATCCGCAATGGCATAGTTGCCGCCGGTAAAGCCCGCATCGTTGACCACATCGCCGAAATAGCCGCCTGAGAACGCCGCGCGGCCATCAATTGTAAGCCGTTCCACCGGTTGCCATTCAGCACCGAGGTTGATCGTGACAGGCGGCGCGAAACCGAACCTGTTTCCCGCTGCAACATCAAGGCCTTGGGCTTGTGTAATTTTCGTATCGAGCAAACCGATCCCTGCGCTGACAGTAAAGCGATCATCGAGTTTTGCGCGCCCTTCTACCTCCATCCCGAATGAACGCGAACGCGGCTGGTTACGGACCTCGGCACTCACCGGCATCGTATCGAGGTCGACGAAAAACTGCTGGTTACGATACCAGTTGTAAAAGCTGGTTACCGTCAGGCTGTAGCGGCCACCGCCCGACTGGTAGCGATACGACGCCTCAGCGGCCCATACTGTTTCTGGATCAAATTGATATGTCGTGCCCAGCGTCAGGTTGGGGCCACGTCCACCATCCTGATACCCCTTGCGCAGCGACAAGGATATTCGTTGGTCTGGTGACACACTATACAGAAGGCCAATCTGTGGCAGGACGACTGTATCAGACACGCGCTCGTTGACGATAATCGGTGCGCCGAACGTAAAGTTCCGGAGTTGCGAAGTGGTCAGGACGCGGCCACCGAGATTGAGTTCGACGGCATCGCTGACCTTGTAGCGGAGGTCTGCATAAGCGGCATATGTGTTCGACACCTGATTGATGAGCAGATTCACCGTCCCGAACGCGACAGCATCGGTGTCGGTCGTGCGGCGCGCGTAGGAGACGCCTGCCAATCCCTCCAAACGCCCGGTCTGAAAGCTGTAGAGCGCTTCAGCCGTCAGGATGTCGTCGCCCGATGGGTTGAAGTCGACGAACGAAGAATTTCGCGCAGTATTGGTGACGATGACTTCATTGCCATATCCAACGAGAACGCGCAGATCGCCGGGACCGACCCGCTGATTGATTTTGCCGCCGACGAAATAAGCCTCGGTATCGAGCACACGCCAATCGCCTGCAAAAGCGAAGACCCGGTCCCTGAATGCGACCCCCTGTGCCGGTCCAGCAGCAGTGCTGCGTGTGAGCGGCACCGTGGCCCGCGCATAGTTCCCGATCAGGTCAACTCGCGTGCCGCTTTGCGGCTCGAACCGGACTTTCAAGTTTGCGCGTGTGCCTTCCACCTGCCGCGCCGCATCGAACGAATCCGTACCCGTATACTCGCCGGGGAGCAGAGCGCTAACCGGATCGCGGTCAACATTGCGTTCGCCGGAAACACGCACCGCAAGGACATCGTTGATGATCGGCAGCGAAACCGCACCCGCCACGCGGTAACCATCGCCCGAAACAGCGTCATAATTATATTCAGCGAGGCCACGGCCACCAAAGGTGAACTCAGGTTCGCGTGTGGTAATGACGAAAGCCCCGGCAATCGCATTGCGTCCACGCAGTGTCGACTGCGGCCCCCGATAGACCTCAATCTGATCGACATCGAACAGGCTGTTGAATGCGGTGTTGGTAAAAGTCGAAACGCGCGAGAAGTCGTCAATGACCAATAACGCGCGTTGCTCGCTGCCTGTTTGCAGTGCACCAGCGGCGGAATTGCCCAACGAGTTGCTTTGCTGCCCCCGGATTGCAGGCAAGCCTTCACCTTCGGTGATGGCGACATTGGGAATTCCCGCAAGCGATTCAAACAGCGATTGCTGTGACCGGTTCTCGACGGCGTGCGTATCGAGCACAGTGACGGTCGAAGCCGTATCCAGCGACGACCGGTCAATCCGTTCGCCAGTGACGATAATGTCCGTGCTATCATTCTCCACTTCTTGCTGGGCCAGAGCCGGACTGGAAATGATTGCGACGGTGCTTGCGAGTATTGCCTTTAGATTGCGCATGAATGTGGCCTTTTGATCAAACAGCCACAGATAGGCTAGTTATTGCGAGTGATTATCAATCGCATCGACGAAGTCTGATGTCAAGCACGCCGTTCGTTCCGCTGCAGGCTTTTTGGGCCGACCCCGCTAACTGCGGCCACGCATGTAGTCACAGAAGCCGATAGCCAACGCATGAGCGTTTGGTCGCTACCAAGACGTTTTGCGATGTTGTCGAATGGAGGGAGAGTTGGCGGACACGGCCGGATCTAGCACAACGGCTTCGGGGACACTCTTTTTGCTCATCGCTAAGTTTCGTCCGAAATCCTGCTACATATTTCGGACATGGATAGCCTGCCATCCGGTCTCAAATCGCAAATCCTCGATCATGTAGATCGTGGAGCGGCGGGTGCTGTCTGGACGCCAAGTGATTTGCTCGACATTGCCGGGCGCGACGCCGTCGACAAGACGCTCCAACGCCTCGTCAAATGGGGCAATCTTCGCCGCATTGATCGCGGCCTTTACGACAAGCCGCAATTCAATAACCTTACACAGCGACACAGCCCTGCCGATCCGAAGGCGGTTACTGGGCTATTGAATAGCAGAAAGTTAGCAGAGATTGCCTAAAATGCGGCATGCATTACCCAGCAATAGTGGAACTCCGCAAAATGCAGGGTAATGATTGCAATTTTTCCGTTTACCCTGCAAATCGTGGAAATTGAATTTTGTAGGGTAAGAATCATGTTCCAGCCGTTTTCTGATGAGCAAGCCCGGGTGGTTGTCAACTTGGAGCAAGCTTATGACGTGTGGATGGGCACGCTGCGCGCCTTGAACGATATGCCCTACAACATGCGCATCAAAGAGATTTCCGGGCGGGAATATCTCTATGAGGTTACCGATCGTCGCGGAAACATGAAGAGCAAAGGGGCGCTTGATCCTGCCAAACAAGACGCGTTCGACACCTATAAGGCGGACAAGGCAGAGCTTAAGGACCGGCTTGCGCAGGCTCGGGAGACGCTCAGGGAACAAGCTAGTCTCTATCGTGCGTTGCGACTTCCAATGCTTCCGGCGGAAGCCGGCAAAATTCTGCGCGAAGCCGATCGCCTACAATTTCTTGGACAGCAGGCCATGGTGGTGGGCACCAATGCTTTGGTTGCTTATGCGCTGGAAGCGAACGGGTTCATTCGCGATGCACCCGATGCCACCCTTGACTTTGACATGGCGCTGACCGCGCTCGGTACGGGAGACGACCGACCAACGTTGTGGAAGGTGCTTAAAGAAGCCGACATGACCTATTCGGTGAACACCGAGCGGCCATTCCAAGCGCGCAATGCCAAGGCTTATGAAGTGGAGATACTCTCGGCCCCAAGTCGCATCGGCGGACAGACTGCACAGGATAAGCCCAAGCCCGTTGCGCTTCCTGAGCAAGAGTGGCTGTTAAACGGTCGAAGGGTTGATCGCGTGGTTGGCGTGCGCGACGGCGAAGCGGCCCGCATTGTGGTGCCCGATCCGCGATGGTTCGCATTGCAAAAGCTTTGGCTCGCCGAAAAGCCCGAGCGAGATCCGCAAAAAAAAGGTAAAGATCGCAAGCAAGGCTTTGCCCTACTTGACGCAATATGGCTGACGATGCGGCACTACCCACTCGACAATGGATTCTATGATGAATTGCCCGCTGATTTGAGGCCTTATTTTGAGAGTTGGGAGGCACAAAAGCCGACGCGCAGATGACGAACATACACCTCAATTTCGTTCCCCCGAATCTGGTTGAAATTGCACAAGAAATTCTGGGTTCGATTCCCTAATGTAAGGGAATTATTTTGGGGGTATCGATGCGGGTATCGCTTCACTCTGTTCTTCAGAATATTCATTTAAAACAATATTTTGGAACACCAATATGATTCCCGTAGGTCACCAATAAAATCAGTGATTGCGTGACGTAATTTGCTGTCGGTCGAAGTTCGCATTTTTTGCACGGGTTCAAGCGCCGCGCGTCCAACACAACACATATTTCTAGCTTACCGCCCCATTTCGCGAACAACTCGGGCGGTTCAACGGGCAGATACATCTATCTTATTGCGGTCGTTCGTTCATGCCGCTCGAAGTTGCATTCGACTTTTCGTCCATCAAACGGCGGCTCAGGATGCGCTAAACATTTATAAAATGACGAGCGTATTTGAAATCCGCTGCGCGTTGAAACAAACTTGTCCTTAATCTGTCGTTGACCTGCAACGCCATGGTCGCGGTTGAGTCATTGATGCTCCCTAGTTCGCCTCAGTGCGCAGGCGTTCTGCGCGGACCAAAAGGGGAAGAACATGTGTCGGGCTCTTGTGCTGCTCGTTTGCACCACATCATCATTTGCAATTCCAGTCGCTGCGTTGGCGCAAACCGCGAATTCGACTGCCGACGTTGACGAGGCCGCCTCTGAAATCATTGTTATCGGTCGCGGCGAAACGCGGCAGGTTCAGGAAATTAATCAAGCCGACATTGCGCCGCTTGTTGCGGGCACGACGGCGCTGAAGGCGTTGGAGAAACTGCCTAGCGTCAATTTCCAATCAGCGGATGCCTTCGGCGCTTATGAATGGTCGCAACGGATCACGGTGCGTGGGTTCAGTCAGGCGCAGCTTGGCTTCACGCTTGATGGTGTGCCGCTTGGCAATCAGAACTATGGCAACGTCAACGGTCTGCACACCAACCGCGCAATCAGCCCGGAAAATGTCGGCACAACGCGGCTGACGCAGGGTGCTGGTTCTGTAGGCACGCAAGCGACCAACAATCTTGGCGGCACAATCGAGCTTGGTTCGCGTGATCCTTCATCCGACTTTGGCTTCGACGGTAATTTCACTTATGGCAGCGATGACACGATGCGCGGTTTTGCGCGCGTCGACACGGGTGGCGAGCGCGCGCGTGGGTTTCTGTCCTATGGCAATCTGACCACCGACAAGTGGAAAGGTTTTGGTCGCCAGTATCAACATGTCGCCAATGCGAAGGGCGTGATCGACGTCGGTGCTGCGAAGGTTACGGGCTATCTTGGCTTTTCGGATCGTCGCGAGCAGGATTATCAGGATTTGAGCCTCGACATTATTCGTCGGCTTGGTGCAAATGTCGATAATATTTCAAACAATTACGCTTTGGCGTTGCAGATTGCCGACGTAGCTGCAAATCGCGGCGACACGGGAGCAACGCGTCTCAACCCTGCGGCCGGCACGGTGTTTCCTGCTCCTTACGGCACAGTTGATGATGTCTACTTCGATGCATCGGGCCTGCGAAAAGACTATATTGGCTACCTAGGCGTCGATGTTCCGTTGGGAGATGGCGACAAAGGCAGTGTCGCTTTCAAGGGCTATTTCCATAACAATGACGGTCAGGGAACGTGGTTCACGCCCTACGTCCCCGGCCCAACCGGCGTGCCGATTTCGGTGCGCACCACCGAATACACAATCCGCCGCAAGGGTGTGTTTGGCAGCTATTCAAACGATTTCGGTTTCGGCCAGCTTACCTTTGGCGGTTGGTACGAGCGCAATGATTTCAAACAAGCCCGTCGTTTTTACGCGCTAACCAGCCGCACTGTGCCGGGGCGTTCGGCGCTGCAATTCCAAACAAGCCCCTTCGCGACGCAATGGGAATTCAATTACACGACTGATATTTTCCAATATTATGTTCAGGACAAGATCGAGTTTGGCGATCTGACGCTGAACCTCGGCTGGAAGGGTTTCAACGTCAAGAACAAGGCGATCCCCATCATTCAGGGCGGACGTGCAGCCGGATCAATTAAAGTGGAAGATTGGTTCATGCCTAGCGTTGGCATGAACTACAAGGTCGGTGGCGGAGCGGAGCTCTACGCCAGCTTCTCGCAGTCGAAATCGGCGTTTGTATCGGCATTTACTGCCGGGCCGTTCTCGACGACGCAAGCGGGGTTCAATGCCATCCGCAATACGTTGAAACCCGAAGAGTCGGACACGTATGAAATCGGTGCGCGGTTCAAGAGCGGCGGCTTCAACGGCTCGCTGGGTGCTTATCTCGTCAACTTCCGCAATCGCTTGCTCGCGATCACCACGGGTGCCGGGATTGTTGGCAACCCGCCAGTGCTCCAGAATGTCGGCGGCGTTCGTTCAGTAGGTGTGGAACTTGCGGGCAACTACCGGCTCGGTAATGGCTTTTCGGTATTTGGCTCGTATAGCTACAATGATGCGACCTATCGCAACGATGTCGTCAATGCGGCGGGCACCTTGCTGGCTGCGATCAAAGGCAAGACCATCGTTGACGCGCCCAAGCATTTGTTCAAATTTGACGCAAGTTATGACAGTGACAGCTTCTTCGGTCGCGTTGGGGTGAATTACATGAGCGAACGCTTCTTCACGTATACCAATGCATTGACTGGCACTGCGATTGCGCCACTCGACAACAATGGTTCTGTGGGGGGTCGTGCGCTGGTCGATGCGTCGCTTGGCTATCGCTTCGCCTTTGGCCCGGTGCGGAAGGCGGAAATCCAGTTGAACGTCACCAATCTGTTCGACAAGGATTATGTTTCGACCATCGGCACCAATGGTTTCGGTAATATCGGCGACAATCAGACTTTGCTGAACGGTGCACCGCGACAAATTTTCGCGACGTTGAAGGTGGGTCTGTAAGATGATGACACACTGGCTCCGCACACTGGCGGTCTTGTTTGCTCTTTTCGCGGCAGTTCCGGCAGCGGCGGGGCCAGTGCTCCTTATTTCGATTGATGGGCTGCGGCCCGACGACGTTCTTGAAGCCGAAAAGCGTGGTTTGAAGATTCCGAACTTGCGCTCGTTTCTGCGCGAAGGGGCGCATGCAACCGGCGTTGTGGGGGTGTTGCCCACCGTAACCTATCCCAGCCATGCCACGTTGTTGACAGGGGTGAGCCCCGCCAAACATGGCATTGTTGGCAACACAACATTCGACCCCACGAACATCAATCAAGGCGGTTGGTATTGGTTTGCCGAGGACATCAAAGTCCCGACATTGTGGGACGCGGCGCGCGCAAAAGGACTGATCGTCGGCAATGTCCATTGGCCGGTCAGCGTCGGTGCGGCAAGCATCAATTGGAACCTGCCGCAAATCTGGCGCACCGGGCATGCCGATGACGAAAAGATGGTGCGCGGGTTCGCGACACCGGGGCTCGTTGGTCCGATGGAAACCAAGCTCGGTCGCTATGCGCGCGGCATTGATGAGGACATCGAGGCTGATGAAAATCGCGGGCGATTTGCTGTTGAAATGCTCCGCAGTAAACGACCTGATTTCACGACCGTCTACTTGACGGCGTATGACCATTATCAGCATCGCTTTGGGCCCGATGCACCCGAAGCGCACGCTGTGATCGAGCGGATTGATGCGATTATCGGACGGTTGATCAGCGCTGTTCGCGCAACACGACCTGACACGACCATAGCCGTTGTTTCGGATCATGGGTTCGAAAGGACGAGCACCGAGGTCAATCTGTTTCGTCCGTTCATCGATGCGGGCCTCATCACGCTTGGCAAGGACGGCAAGATTGCGAGCTGGGATGCCGTGCCTTGGAATTCGGGTGGCTCGATTGCCATCGTTCTGGTGCGACCGGAAGATGCCGCACTGGCATCAAAGGTTCGCGCTCTGCTCAACGGCCTTGCCGGGCAACCCAACGGTTTCATCGCACGAGTGATGGATCGGTCAGAAATCGCAAAAATTGGCGCAAATCCACAGGCTCATTTTTACGTTGATCTCAAACCGGGGTTCCTGTCGGGCGGCTTTGAGAGCGAAAAAACGGTGCTTGCCCGGCCTGCGAAATATAAGGGCATGCACGGCTATGCGCCCGACGCGCCTACGATGCGCTCGACTTTCCTCATCATGGGGCCAAGCGTTCATAAGGGGCGAAGTCTGGGCGAAATCGACATGCGAGCCATTGCGCCGACGTTGGCGGGCATTTTGGGTGTTGAACTGCCGCTGGCCGAAGTACGCAGCGTCACCCTTCGTTAGACGTGGCCCATTGGCGCTGTCGCTAAACTGCCTTGAATGCGCAGTTAATTCGTCACCGGAACGTCTCAGCGACGGGCGGCGAGACGGGATTCTTCAACGAACCGCGCACATTCGGAATCGAAGCCAATATCAAGCTATGAGGATTGTTATGATGCGTATGATCGTTTTAGTTGCTGCAACGCTTGCAACGACGCCGGCGCTCGCCGTGACCGAAGCGCAAGTCGAGCGTCAGGGCAACAAGCTGTCGGTTACATGGAAAGCGTCACGCCCTGTTGATGTTTATGTGTCGGACGGTGCCGATTCAGCATTGCGTTCGGCCATTGTGCTGGCGCGTGCCGACACCGATGGCCGCTTCGACCTAGAAAATGATGGCAAGACCCGCCGTTATTTCCTTTTGCGCGAAAGTGGCAAAACCGACATCCGGGTTGCTGAACGCCTCCTCCCCCTCGCGACCGGTTCGAACTTCCGTGACCTCGGCGGCTATGCAGCGGCCAACGGCAAGCGGGTTCGCTGGGGCAAAATTTTCCGGTCGGGGGCAACGCACAAAGTTGACGCCGCCGATGTTGGACGCATCCAATCGCTTGGCCTTGTCAGCATGATCGATCTGCGCTCGAGCGAAGAGCGGCTGATGGGACCAACAAAACTGACCGGTATCCGCTACTCCGCGATCGACTACTCGCTGATGAGCATGATACCGAAGAACGCAGCGGTCATGCGGAACGGCGGCGCTCTTTATCGCGGCATGCCCGAATTCCTCATCCCGCAATTGCGGATCGTGTTCGACGACCTGCTCGGACGCAAAGGCCCGGTGATGTATCACTGCACAGGGGGTCAGGACCGTACGGGCATCACGACGGCATTGATCCTCCACTCATTGGGTGTTCCGCGTGCAACGATCCTCGAGGATTATCATCTGACCACGCAGGTTCGCCAACCACAGAATGAGATGATCCCCATTACGGCGGCGATGGCAGAGAGCAATCCAGTCGCCAAGATGTTTGCCAGTTACCAAAAAGATGGAAAAGCCGCGAAGCCCGAGCCACTGCGCGACCCGGACGGTCGCGCCTTCCTCGAGAGCGCGTTCGATGAAATCGAAAAGCGTTGGGGCTCGGTTGATGCGTTTCTTGAAAAGGAAATTGGGGTCGGGAAACCTCAGATGAAATTGCTCCGCTCTGCCTACACGGAATAGTTGGACGATTGGTTCGGCACCAAGACGCCAAGTGGGAACGGCGATGATTACCGCAGATTAGCTGCTTCATGTGCTTTGCTTTTCGCGTAAGTTATAGTTTGCCAACCGCTTTTGCTCGTATGCCTGATGTGTCTGCACAGCTTTCACGCTGCGACATCGACAATCGGCGATAAGCACGACGTCGATGGCGTGGGATGTCGCAACCGATCAGGACGCAAGACATATTTGGTTCCGTGACGCGATGCGCAACGCTGCATTTTGAACGCGAGCGATTTCGCCAACATTCTGGACGCGAGCCGTCTTGATTTAGGGGTTCTCTACCTGCCATTCGTTAATCGCTTTTCGCACGAAACTGTTTGTTGCCGATATCGACTGGCTGTAACGAATAGCGTGTTTGCATCGAATGCTATTGGAAGAACGTGAGGCCGGACGAGGCAGAGTTGAAAGTGTTGATGATCGCCGCGCTGGACGGCGATACCAATGCGTATCGGCAACTTTTGCGCCGTCTTGTTCCGATCTTGCGGCAATATCTGGGGCGTCGTGTCGCTTCAGGTCTGGAGGACATTGAGGACATCGTGCAGGAAACATTGCTGGCCATTGATACCCGGCGGATTACCTATGATCGGGCACGGCTCTTTACACCTTGGGTGTTCGCCATTGCGCATCATAAGTTCGTCGATCTGGTGCGTCGCGGTCGGATTACGACGATGCTGACCGAGGATATGATCGGCGACGACGGATCAGAAGACGCGATTTTGGCGGGAGTCGACGTCGGCAACCTGCTCAATATGCTGCCGACCAAACAAGCCGATGCCATCCGAGCAGTCAAGCTGGAAGGCCTTAGCGTTGCTGAAGCGGCCGACCGTCAAGGCATCGGCGAATCTGACATCAAAGTTTCAATCCACCGCGGACTGAAATCGCTAATGAAAAAGATTGGCAGATCGTGACAACACCGACCGAAAATCTGATTGACGGCCTTGCGGACCGACTTGTTCCGATGCCGGCAAAGCAGCTTGAGCGCAGGATTGCGCAGGCAGTCGCAGGCGGATCGGTCGTTGTCTTGCTGCTTGTCACCGGCGTCATCGGTTTGCGGCCTGATTTGCGGGTTGCGACCGGCAATGCAGACTTCTGGGTGAAGCTGGTTTATACGGGCTGCATTGCGACGATCGCGCTGGCTGGCGCACGTCGCTTGGCGCGGCCCGAAGTTTCAGGCGTTAATGCGATAGGGTTGGTCGTGCCGGTTGGTGTTCTGGCGTTGCTGGCGATATTCGAGTTGAACCTGTCTGCTCCCGCCCAGCGCGAAGCGTTGATTTTTGGATCAAGCTGGCGCGAATGTCCGGTTTTGATTTCCGCCCTGTCGTTACCGTTGCTGGCAATCATGTTCCGCTTGTTTGCTGGTTTTGCGCCACGGCGTCCGCGGCTCACCGGCGCAGTCATCGGATTGGCGGCGGGCGCGATAACGGCGATGCTTTATTCACTGCATTGTCCGGAGACTGCAATGACCTTCCTGCTGTTGTGGTACGGCGCGGGGATCGCGATCATTGCCGGTATCGGTGCATTGATCGGCCCACGTTTCCTGCGCTGGTAGGGGTGTAACCAAAGCGCCAGTCAAACCGTAAAAGGACGTGATCCAACCGTCCTCAGACCCGATTATATTCGTCGCAACGCCCGGACCGGCATGCTTTCATCGGGCATCGCGCGCACGGGTAGTCCCGCAATTTCAAGTCGATGTAACGCTGAAGGTTCGTCATCGAGAGGGTTTGGCCGCACTGCTGCCCATCCTCGGCTGCGGCGAGGAAGCAGCGACACTCGCGTTTGACGCGCTGGCCGGTTCTGTCGATGACGACCCCGTCGGGCAGGCAGCGTTGGCAAACATTGCCAAGGACGAAGAGCGGCATGACCGGTTGATCCTGAGCTTGCGTGCTGCCCTGCCGCCGCCGCCCGATCAACGCGAAACGCTGCGCCGCGCGCGGCGTTTTCACCTCAACCTCGGGCGCGATAGCACTGTGTTTCGCTTGGCAAAGATTGCAGCGCTTGATTCCGCCGTTTGCACGGTGCTGGGGCGGTTGTTGCATCGGCACGCAGCGCTTGTTTGCGCACCCCGCGTCCACAAGGCGTTGTCGACAATACGGCGCGATGAGGCGCACCATGTTGCGGTGTCACGCCGTTTGGCGTTGGCTAGGGCCGAGGCAAACGTCCTGCGCCCGCTCGCACATCAAGCGCGTGAGGCTCTCGCGGATGTTTTGACGCTGGCCGGATCAGCCTTCGAAAATCTTGAAGTCGATCCTGAACTGTTAGTGCGTGACGTGCGGCGGCTTCCGGCTGGATTGCTGGCATGAGTGCCGCGCCATGGACCTCGCGGGGACAACTCGCCGTGCTGGGAACCGGACTGGCATTGCCCGGCGATGCGATATCGACTGACGACCTCGTCTGTATGCTTGAAGATCGTTTCAACTTTCCCGCAGGACGCGAAGCAAGAGCCATTGCGCGGCGCATGGGGATAAACACTCGGCATATCTCACGCCCGTTTGCCGCACGCCATGAACCGGCGTTACCGGATTGCTCTAATGCCGAGTTGTCGGCTGCGGCCGTTCGTTATGCGCTGGATGATGCTGGTCTCGACATCAGCGAAATCGGTTATCTGATTGGGCATACGACGACACCAGTGCAGCCGTTACCCAGCAATATCGCGTTCGTTGCCGACTTGCTCGGGTTTGCTGGCCCGCACGTCGAACTGCGCCAGGCGTGCACTGGCTTTGCCAACGGGCTGATGATCGCCTTTGGCTTGATCGCCGGTGGTCTAGACGAGCCGCTTGTCATCGTTGGATCGGAAACGGGATCGCTGTTCTTTGACCCCGACCGCGCGGCCGAGGATCGCGGGCAATGCGTCAACCTGATCCAGATGGGCGACGCCGCCGCCGCCATCATCGTCGCGCCGACGGCGCCGGGACGCAGCACAATTTCCGGCGCATGGTTCGGCGCAACTGGCCTTGGCCGCCCGCCCGGTTTGCAGATGCAAAATGATCGACAAGAATTCGACCATGACTATGCACGGATCGCTGAATCGGGGCCTGCGCTGTTTGCCGCCGGAATTGCAGCGGCGGCGTCGCAGGGCATCAGTCCCGAAGATATGGATTATGTCATCCCGCATCAGGTCAGCGGCAGCATTCGCGCGCAAATCGCTGACCACCTCAGGATCAACCGCGAGAAAGTGTTCGGGAATGCCGACCGCGTTGGCAATACTGGATCGGCTGCAATCTGGTTGGCGCTTGCCGAACTTCGCGCGGGCGGGTTAGCGAGCGGCTCGCGCGTCCTCGCGCTCGGTGCCGAAGCCACCAAATATATGCATGGCGGGTTCTTGTATGAGCATCGCTAATCCTGTCATTTCGGCGGCAGGGTTGGGTAAGTCGTTTGCTGGACGGCCTATCGTTAACGACCTGTCCTTCGACGTGGCCGCGGGCGAGATATTGGGACTAGTCGGGGCGAATGGCGGTGGCAAGACGACCACTTTGCGCTTGCTGGCAGGGCTGCTGCAACCCGACTCAGGTAGCGGATCGTTCCTCGGTAGGCCGCTGTCCGACCCGTCAAACCGTCGCCACCTCGGCTATATGACGCAGCGTAGCGCGCTCTATCCCGACCTGACTGTTGCCGAAAATTTGGCGTTTCGCGCTAACGTGCAAGGCGTTGACCGCATATGGATTGCCGAAGCCTCCGAGGTCTATGGCATTGGCGATGTTCTGGGGCAGCGCGTTTCAGCACTGTCAGGGGGCTGGGCGCGGCGTGTGGAATTTGTCGCGACAGTTCTTCACAAACCGAAATTGCTTTTGCTTGACGAACCAGCCGCTGGTCTGGACGTATTCACCCGTCGCGACATGTGGCGATGGATGGCTGCCCTCATCGACGATGGCTGCGCGATCATTGTCAGCACGCATGACCTGGTCGAAGCCGAGCAGTGCACCAACATCCTTTTGTATCGCGACGGTGCAGTGCGCGGTCCGTTGACTCCGGCTGATGTCCTCGCACGACATGGAGTTGCAACGCTAAAAGACGCCATGTTTGCGATGACCGCGCAATGACCATCGCGACGATCAAAGCCATCGCGATTGTTGAAACGAAGCGTCTGATCCGCGCCCGCATGGCGCTTATGCTGTTGCTGATCGTCCCTGTGTTCCAGATCATTCTCTTTGGCTACGCAATCAAACCTGGCAACGCGACGTTGCGTATAAGTGTGGCCGCGCCGACCCGGCAAGGTGCGCATGAAGTCGTCGAGGCGCTGCGCAGAATACCCTCCGTCATGGTCATAGACCGCGTTGGCGCAACGGGCGCTGCCGAAGCTGCCGTTCGCAGCGGCAGAGCTAGTATCGGCATCGAAGTGCCGCGAATCCGCAGCTTTGCTGATCCGATTGCGTCGGGCGGGCCAATCCGGATCATCGTCGATGCAACCGATCCGTCGCTGACCATCGCCGCTGTCGCTCGGATCGAAGGTGCCTATCAGGCCGAACGGGTCGCGCGCAGCGACATGGCCGATGCAGGACCCGGGCTTCGCATCGAACGTTTGTTCAATCCTGATGCGCGCAGCGACTGGACTTATGCGCCTGCTCTCGCAGGTGTCACCGTCATGATCGCGATGGTCATGCTGGGCAGCATCGGCATTGCCCGCGAACGCGAAGGCGGGTCTTGGGAAACATTCCGGTCCTTGCCAATTGCGCCGATGCACTTGATCGCCGGAAAGCTCGCGCCGCACATTTTGATCGGAACGGCGCAGGGGTTGCTCGTCCTGCTCACCGGGCACCTGCTGTTCGACTTGCCGATTCCGGTAGCGACAACAGCGCTGATTTTTTTACTACCGCTTTTTGCGACTGCCCATTACCTGATCGGATTTGTCATTTCGGCCCGCGCGGCAACGCAACTCGCAGCGCTTCAGGGCGCTGTGGCGTTCTATCTTCCGGCGATGCTGCTGTCTGGTTTTCTCTATCCGTTTGAGACATTGCCCCGCTGGGCGCAGGTAATCGGCAATATCTTCCCTCTCTCGCATTTCATTCGCGCTGCGCACGACGCGGTTTTACGAGAGCGCGATTTTCTGACGGTGCTTGGGCATGGTTTACCGATGCTGGCGTTCACATTTGCCGCAATGCTCATCGCGCAGCGGGTGTGTCGCAATCAGACCTCAGGGCTGTAACCAAGCGCACAGTCCGCGCGAATAGTCAGCAACATTAACAACGACAGGAACACTTTATGTCTGCTCTTCGCTCGGTCGCGTTAACAGTCGCGGCATTGGTCGCCATTTCGCAGCCCGCTGCCGCTGCCGAATTCAAACCCTTTGACCGCGCGACGTTCGAAGCTGCGCAAAAGGCTGGTCGTCCCATCCTTGTGGAAGTGAACGCTTGGTGGTGCCCGGTGTGCGCATCGCAATCAAAGACGATCAAAGCGACGGTCGTTGCGCCCGCTTATGCCAAACTGCTTGTGCTGCGGATCAATTACGACAAGCAGAAGAGCGATTGGCAGGCGTTCGCCGTGCAAAAACAATCTACACTGATTGCGTTCAAGGGCGGCCGCGAGGTTGGTCGCCTTTCCTACATAACTGACAAAGCGAAGATCCAAACTCTCCTCGCGCTGACGACGCGTTAAGCGATGTCATCTGGCCTTTCCCCCGTCCTTGCCTTTGGGGCTGGGGCACTCACCATCCTGTCGCCTTGCGTCCTGCCGCTGGTGCCGATCGTGCTCAGCAGCGCGGCACAGCGCCATCGCCTCGGACCACTTGCGTTGGCAGCGGGATTGGTGGCGTCTTTCACGATTGTCGGGTTTCTCGTTGCAACGCTGGGCGCATCATCGGGTTTTGATGGCGAGAATATCCGCCTCTTTGGTGCCATGATGCTGGTGATTGCCGGAATCTTCTTGTTGTCTTCACGAGTGCAGGCGTTTGCGACGCAATTGGCAACACCGCTGGCCAATTGGGGCAACGCACGGCAGGATAGTCTCGAGCGATTTGGCCTGAGCGGGCAAGCCGGAATCGGCGTTTTGCTCGGGATTGTGTGGAGCCCCTGCGTCGGTCCAACGCTTGGTGCGGCGACTGTGCTTGCTGCTCAAGGCGAGAACCTTGGCGAAGTTGCGTTGGTCATGCTGGCGTTCGGTATGGGCATTGCCACCGTGCTCCTTGTGCTCGCAACGCTGACTCGCTCGGCACTGGGTCGCTGGCGGGGCCGCATGATGGCAACCGGCAAGTCCGGGAAATACGTCCTCGGTGGCTTGCTGGTGATCATCGGCATGTTGATCTTCACGGGCATCGACCGCGTCATCGAAGGCGTCCTAGTGACCGCATCGCCCGAATGGCTGACCGAATTGACCACGATGATTTAGCGGTTGCGGGATCACCGAAGATGTATTCTCTCCGCGTGATCGAATAACGAACGCTCGCCAACATTCCATTGAAAACATCCCGCTTCGCTCGCTTATTACGGTCTGGTTCACTCGTGGGGATGATGAGAAGCGGTGGATCATCGGCGTGGCGAGGTGTGACGAGACCCAACCCGACGAGAATCTAAGGTGCTTACCCTCACAAACGCAGCGCCGCTGACCAGCGTGCGATTGTGCCGCTGTTGCCGTCAAGCTCGCTTTGAACGCGTGCAATGAGCGATCATATGGCTGTTGCTGAAGCCCTATAGTTCCCGCCCAACACCGGCACGCGGTGGCCCGCCTAGGCAGCTCTTTGTGTAGTAGTTCAAAACCTCGGGCCACCCATTTTGGCGATCAGTTGCGGTCATGACGCCGCGTCGGTCAAGCGCTTCCCAGTTATCCAGCGTCAGGCGCCATACCCGGCACGCACCAACAAAATCGCCGCCAGTGTAATGATTGCCTCCGTGCGTCGATAGTGCCGCTGTCATGCTGCGGAGCGCTCCCGGAGCGTTGCCCGCCAGCGCAACCATTTGTCGGTGCGTGGCGATAACTTCATCGCCCAAGGCATAACTCTCTGCAAATTTTTTCTGGTCGCCAAATATCTGTGCCTGAACCTCGGCTACCAGTGCGAAAATCTTCATGGCACCAACATCGGCCGGATCGCGATCGCGTTGTTTTCGTGCCAAGCTGACGGCTTCGACAATTGCCGCCAACGCTTCGGGGTCACGGTAATTCGTTCGATGAACCACAGCCGCATATCGAAGGATCGCAATCAAACGCCGCGCTAGATCGGGATTTTCCGGATCGGCTTTAAGCGCTGCACGGCTCAACACCACCGAACGGTCAAGCGTCGCACGTGCAAGATCTTTTTGCTTCAGCTTGTGCATCGCCTCACCCATCTGGCGAAGATTGGTCGCGCGCGCTGCCAGCACGCGTGCATTGTTTTGCAGGGCCGGTTCAAGCGTCGCAACAAAGCGCTCCGCCTTGGCATGCACGTCCCGCCCTTTTGCATATTCGTCCATCCAGATGTGGCTATGCCCTTCGGTTTCGATAGCGCGTATGATCGCCTGAATCGCTTCCACATCTTCTGCACCTGCGAGCAATGTCTGAACTTCGCGCGCCTGTTTGCGGGCAACGAGCGGTCGGTTATTGTTCATCAGGTTGGTCTCTGCCATCCCAAGGAGCAACATTGCCCATGCGCGTCTTACAGCAGAATTGTTTGGCGCGGCTGCATAAGCGGGCTTCAAAATCGTTTCCGCCTTGATCAGTAATGTGTTGGCATTGTCGAACTTGCCGAGCTGGCTTTCCTGACCGCTTCCCGTCACTTCGGCCAGCCGCGCATAGCCGCGACTGGTTTCGACCCGCAAGTCGATCGGCGCATTCTTCACTGCGGCCAGCGTATTCAGATAGCTCAGCCCAGTGCGCGCGAGTATTTCTCGCGCTTTCGTTGATCCCGGCACCTTGCTGATCTCATCGAAGGTTTCGAAGAGCAGGGTTTTTGCAATCGCGCGAGTCTGCGTAAAACGCGCCTCTGCCTCGGCGCGAGCAGTTTCCGCACGGTTATTGGCAACCAGCGTCGTGATAAGCGCGCCAATCAGCAGCAAGATGGCAAGCGCGCTTGCCGTGACGCCGATGCGATGGCGTCTTATGAACTTACCGGCGGCATAACGCTTGCCACCCTTTCGCGCGGTAACAACCTCACCGTCGCGCCACGCCTTTACATCGTCGGCCAGCGTATCAACCGAGGGATAGCGCGCGGCAGGGTCCGTGGCGCTGGCTTGTGCGGTGATCGCCGTTAGGTCCGCATCTTTGTCTAACAGGCGGTCCAGCAGGACGCCCAAAGAATAGACATCGGATAATGTGGTGGCAGCTTCGCCTGCCAAGCGTTCAGGGGCGGCATAGCCGGGCGTAAGGCTCAAACTGGCAAGCGAATTCTTTGCCGACGGCGCGGCGTCAACATTGGCAACCGGCGGGCGGGCAATGCCGAAGTCGATCAGTTTTGCCCTTCCATCCTTCGCCACCAATATATTCGAAGGCGTAATGTCACGGTGAACGATAAGGTTCTGGTGCGCGAAACCAACTGCGGCGCAAATGTCGAGGAACAGCGCCGTGCGCTCTGCTTTCGACGCGGCCCCTGTTTCGATCCATGTCCCCAGCGGCACACCATCGACATATTCCATAACGATATAGGGATCGCCCTTGTCGGTCGCGCCGCCGTCGAACAAGCGCGCAATGCCCGGATGCGACAGGCTCGCCAGCGTCTGTCGTTCACGCTGAAATCGTTCGACCAGCGCATCGGACAAGGCACCGGGGCGGATAACCTTGATTGCCGCGACATGGTCGAAATCACCCGTCATACGTTCGCCGCGATAGACGGCGCCCATGCCACCTTGGCCGATTAGCCCGGTGATCCGGTAAGCACCAATCCGTTCGGGCACGCGTTCGTTGTCGATGAGGTCTCCGACGCCACCCGTGCGCATGTTTGCCAATCTGTCGCCCGCCAGCATGGCAATCAATCTTGTTCTCAACGGGCTGCCGATGTCGCTATTCGCTTCGACCCATGGCACGCGTTCATTTTCCGGTAGGCCTAGCAAGACCTGAAAGAGGTCGAGGACACGACGTTCGAGTTGGGGATCAGAGCCCGTCAATGGGATTGGCCAACGCGTCGGTGAGCCAAGCGCGTGCGGTTTGCCAGCGCCGCTTGACGGTTGCTTCGGAAACGCTGGTGACTTCAGCAATATCGGCCAGCGTCATGCCGCCAAAATAACGCATCTCGACAAGTTCGGCCAAATCCATGTCAATCGCTCCCAAGCGTATAAGCGCGGAATCGAGCGAATTCAGGTCAAATTTCTGTTCGCCCTCAACACGGGTGTTGAGTTCGACCTTGTGGTGCCCGCGTTTGTCGGTTGATTTGGCGCGGGCATAATCGACCAATATCTGCCGCATCAGCGTCGAGGCGAGCGCAATGAAGTGCGCGCGGTTGGCGAACTCTATCCGGTCGAGCCCGATCAGGCGGATGATCGCGTCGTTGATAAGGTCGCCGGTCGAAAGCGACGAATTGGGTTCCGCTCGTAACCGTGCCGCCGCAATCTGCGCCAATTCCGGATGCATGCGCGCGACAAGTGCATCGCGGGCCACGCGGTCGCCATCGTGCCATGCCGCCAGCAGGCTGTCGCTTGATCGTTCCGAATCCATGGAAAGCCCCCAGGTCGCGTCGCAACGCTATGGACACGTAATTGACCGTGCAAGGTTTTTCGCCTGTCCCGATACGGGATTCAGAAAGTTAAGAATTCGTTGACCCGTTTCCCCCCGATCCCGCGCTTGAGTGTGTGAGAGCCGGAAAACCCCGGCCCGACGGGCGCGACGATATTCACTCAAATTGGGGATTTTCAATATGCGTAAGACCACCAAATTTATGATCAGCGCAGCGTGTATTCTCGCTGCGATGCCTGCAAGTGCCGCGACGTTCGTTTTTTCGAGTGGCAGTTATGTGCCCGGCACGACGTCACCGTCGCCGCTGCTATCGCCTGACATTCTGAACATCACAACGGGCTCGAACAAATTCTTCAACGCAGTTGCATTTACCAACCAGTCAGGAACTGTAAACTGGCAAGTCGGCGCAATCTTCCTGTCGGACGCCGCTGCGGTGAACAATCAGTCGTTGTGGAATGCGACGGGCGATGACTCGCTCAACAATAATGGCGGCGCACTTTCGATCTTCACCAACAGCGGAACCTTCCGCAAAAGTGCCGGGACTGGGACCACAACGATCGGCAGCATTGCGTTCGTCAATAGCGGGGTCATCAATGCGCAAACCGGGTCGATTGATTTCAACGGCGGGAATGCAACTTTCAATGCAGGGAGCAGCTTCACGGGCGCGGGTGCCGTCAATATCAATAGCAATGCCGCATTTAACGGCGCGATCAACTCTGCCAACCTCAATTTTACCGGCGGTATATTCACCGGCACCAGCGCATCGCTGACCGGCACGGCGGATTGGACAGCAGGCAATTTCTCGGGCGGCTGGGCATTGACAACTGGCTCGACGCTGACGGCACTGACCGGGAGCAATAAGTTCATCGACGCCGCGACCATCACGAACAACGGCACGATCAACTGGCAGAACGGTGCGCTGTTCCTGCAAAATGGATCACAGCTTACCAACAACGGCCTGATCGATTATTCGGGATCGTCGAGCATCAACAATAACGGCGGTGCGGTTTCGACTGTCACCAATAATGCCGCCGGCACGGTGCGTGTCGGGGCGGGATCGACGCTCACCGTTGGTAATACTTTCGTCAACAATGGTGGCACGCTTGCCGCCAACGGCACGCTGGTCTTCAACGGCGGCAATGCGACGTTCAACACCGGAACCAGCTTTACCGGCGCCGGCGATGTCAACATCGACAACAGTGCGGCATTCAACGGCGCGATCAGTTCGGCCAACGTCAACTTCAACGGCGGCACGTTCACAGGCACCAGCGCAGCACTGAGCGGGACGGCGGATTGGATCGCAGGCACCTTTTCGGGTGGCTGGACGGTCACCGCGGGGTCAACGATGACGGCCCTGACCGGAAACAACAAGTTTCTGAATGCAGCAGACTTTATCAACAACGGCACGATCAACTGGCAGGACGGTGCACTTTTCCTGCAAAATGGATCGCAGCTGACCAACAACGGCACGATCGATTATTCGGCATCGTCGAGCATCAATAACAATGGTGGCGCACTGTCTACCGTGACCAACACCGCGACCGGCACCGTGCATGTCGGAAGCGGAGCAGCGGTTTCTGTCGGAAACACCTTCGTCAACAATGGTGGCACGCTCGCCGCGGACGGAACGCTGAATTTCACCGGCGGCAACGCGACTTTTAATACGGGCACGAGCTTCACCGGCGCGGGCGATGTCAACATTGCCAGCAATGCTGCATTCAATGGCGCGATCAGTTCGACCAACCTCAATTTTACCGGCGGTATATTCACCGGCACCAGCGCATCGCTGACCGGCACGGCGGATTGGGCAGCAGGCAATTTCTCGGGCGGCTGGGCATTGACAACTGGCTCGACGCTGACGGCACT
>JANMPU010000035.1:0-4702 GCA_031369985.1 Sphingomonas sp.
TTGAATGTGGTGTGGCGAAGGAAAAGCCAGGCCCCGCATCAAGTGCGGGGCGACGGTGGCTTTTGGACTTGCTTTGGCTTTCCCGACGATGACGTTCGGACAGGTTCAAAACGTCGGTCCAGATGAATGTGCGCCAATCAAATGTGAAGGTGAGATTTGCT
This sequence comes from Sphingomonas sp., assembly GCA_031369985.1. Classification (GTDB taxonomy): domain Bacteria; phylum Pseudomonadota; class Alphaproteobacteria; order Sphingomonadales; family Sphingomonadaceae; genus Sphingomonas_O. The sequence continues at coordinate 162 of JANMPU010000035.1, forward strand.
TGACGCCTTGCATTCGCCGCAATGATATTATCGTTACGGCGTCGGGCTCTCGGCAGGCGCCCGAAAAAACAGGTCGGGCGATAACCCTTATTGATCGTGCCTTGCTTGAAATCCGCCAAACCACGTCCATCGCAGATCTCCTCGCCACCGTCCCCGGGATCACCGTCAGCCGTAACGGCGGCCCCGGACAAACCGCCGCAGTGCGCATCCGCGGCGCGGAAGACAGCCAGACGCTCGTCCTGATCGACGGCGTCCGTGTCAACGATCCCGCTTCGCCCGGTGGCGCGTTCGATTTCGGCAATCTGCTGACCGGCAACATCGACCGAATCGAAGTGTTGCGCGGGCCAAACTCGGTGCCGTGGGGCAGCCAAGCGATTGGCGGTGTCGTCAACATCGTCACTGCGCCCGTCAATGGCGCAAACCTGCGCGCCGAATATGGCAGCCGCAATGCCAAGCAGTTCGTCGGGCAAGCCGGTGGCCGCTTTGGTCCGGTCACGGCATCGCTCGGCGGCGGTTATTTCGACGATGATGGCATTTCGGCGTATAAGAATGGCACCGAGCGCGACGGTTTCCGCCAATATGCGGCCAATGCGCGGGTGGGCGTTGAACTGGGCAGCGATGTCAGCATCGATTTGCGGGGGTTCTTTGCCGACAGCCGGGTACAATTTGACGGCTTCCCGCCGCCCCTGTTCGCCTTTGCCGACACAGCGAATTATTCGAAGACGCAGCAGCTGTTTGGCTATGCGGGGATCAACGCGAATGTGCTGGGGATCAAAAACCGGCTGGCTTTCACGCTGGGCGATACGGCGCGGGACAGCTTTCCACGCGCCGGCGTTGCGCCAAACTTCATCGCACGCGGTCGCGTCGAGCGGTTTGAATATCAGGGCGACGCGGCAATTACTGACAATATCCGCAGCGTGTTCGGCATCGAGCATGAAAATTCCCGCTTTCGCGATGCGACCAGCCGCGCTTCGACCGGCGTAACCAGCGGTTATATACAGGTAATCGCAACCCCGGTGGACGCGCTGACCCTGACCGGCGGGGTGCGCGTCGATGACCATCGCACTTATGGCACCAAAGCGACGTTCAGCGCGAACGCGGCGTGGCGAGTGGGCGACAACACGGTGATCCGTGCGGCCTATGGTGAGGGATTCAAGGCACCGACCCTTTTTCAGCTGTTCAGCTTTTACGGCAACACGGCGCTGAAACCCGAAAGCGCGAAAAGCTATGAAGTTGGGGTCGAACAGACGTTGGTGGACAGCGCGTTGAAAGTTGGCCTAACCGCATTTCATCGCGATACGACTAACCAGATTGATTTCAGCTTCGCACCCAATCCCAACCGGCCGTTCGGATTCTATGACAATATCGCACGGACGCGGGCACAGGGTTTGGAAGCGACAATCACGGCGCGGCCATCGGACAATCTGACGATGACGGCGAGCTACACGCTCACTGATGCCAAAGACCGGACGACGAACACCGCGCTGCTCCGCCGCCCGAAGCACAGCATCAACGCGAGTGTGGACTGGACGGCGGCAACATGGCTGAAACTCGGCGCGAGCGTGCAGACAATCAGTGACAGCCGCGATCTTGATTTTGTGACGTTCAGCCCGACGAGTCTCGACGGCTATACGCTTGCCACAATCCGGGCCGCGATGCCGATTGGTGAGCGTTTTGAAATCTATGGCCGCGTCGAAAATGTGACCAATGCGACGTATGAAACGGTGTCGGGCTATGGCGCGGCACGGCGCAATGCACATGTTGGCGTACGAGCGAAGTTCTAACCAATTGAGCCGCGCGGAAAACGCGGCTAGGCTTTGACGCGATGAAGGGGAAGCGATGATGACCAATGCAACGACAAGCCCGGCGAAAACGACTTTGCTCTGGTCGGCAGTGCTGGGCGTGACGGCGGCGGTAGGCAGCTATGGGCTCGCCTGCGTCTTCCCCTTTGCCGCGATTGCTGCACTCGCGGCAGTGACTTTGCCGACGCGGCAGGCGGCAGGGTTGTTGGCGGCGGTTTGGGTGGTGAACCAGATCGTCGGCTTTACGCTGCTCAGCTATCCGCATGACGGACAAGCGCTGGCGTGGGGCGCGTTTATTGGCGCGGGCGCGGCGTTTGGGTTTTTGGCGGCAAAGCGCGCATTTGGTGGTGAGACGCGGTTGTCGTCGTGGCGGACGCTGGCGGCATTGGCGGCGTCGATTGTGGCGTATCAGGTGGTCATGTTCGTTGGTGCTTTTGCGATGAATGGTTTCGAAAGCTCGACCCCCGCGATAGTCGCCGATGTCGCGCGCAATGATGCCATGTGGTTTGCGGGCCTCGCGGTGCTGCGTCTTGCGTTGGGTGTCAGCCTCCCCCGCTGGTTCGGCACCCCACAAACGGCGTGACACTCGAGACCGTCTCGACGAACCGGAGCCACCACGGGACGCAGGGCGTTTACCGTCACGCCTCGACCAGCACCGGGACCGGGATGACCTTTTCGGTCTTCGTCCCCGATCATGCGGCGGACGTCATAATGCCGGTCGTCTGGTATTTGTCGGGCCTGACTTGCAACCACGCCAATGTGACCGAAAAGGGCGAATATCGCGCCGCGTGCGCCGACCTCGGCCTGATTTTCGTGGTGCCCGATACAAGCCCGCGCGGCGACGATGTGCCTGATGATGACGCCTATGATTTCGGGAAAGGTGCAGGGTTTTATGTCGATGCGACCGAAGCGCCGTGGTCAACGCACTATAAAATGCAAACCTATATCGAAGCCGAGCTCCCCGCGCTGGTTGCCGCAAATTTCCCGTCCGACATGTCGCGACTGGGGATTATGGGGCACTCAATGGGTGGCCATGGCGCGCTGACCATTGGCCTTCGCAACCCCAATCGTTTCAAGAGCATTTCCGCCTTCGCGCCGATTGTGTCGCCTTTGCATTGCCCGTGGGGGGAGAAAGCGTTGTCGGGCTACCTCGGTCCCGACAAAGCGAAATGGCGCGAATATGACGCCTGCGCTCTGATCGAGGATGGCGCACGGGTTGCCGAATTGCTGGTCGATCAGGGCGGGGCCGACAATTTCCTTGAGGAGCAGCTCAAACCGCACCTCCTGTCGCGTGCGTGCGATGATGCGGGGATTGACCTGACGCTGCATATGCACGCCGGTTATGACCACAGCTATTATTTTATATCGAGTTTCATGGCCGATCATTTGCGCTGGCATGCCGAGCGGCTAAAGCGCGCAGCATGAGCAAAGCCCAACCCTTGATTGTCGGCATTGGCGGCACGATGGCCGCGAATAGTTCGTCCGAACGGGTGATGCGCCACGTCCTTGCGCAATGTGCTGCGGCGGGCGCGGAAACGGTAGCGTTTGACGGCACCGCGCTGGACCTGCCCATGTATGGCTATGGCACGCCGCGCACCGAGCAGGCGGTGGCGATGATCGATGCGCTTCGCCGCGCCGACGGGGTGGTGATTGCGTCGCCAGGTTATCATGGCACCGTGTCGGGCCTGATCAAAAACGCGCTCGATTATATCGAGGATATGGCGAAGGATGAGCGGCCTTATTTCGAGGGACGCGCGGTTGGTTTGATTGCAGTTGCGGCGGGCTGGCAAGCAACCGGATCGACGCTCGCGACCTTGCGCAGCATTGTGCATGCGCTGCGCGGATGGCCGACGCCGATGGCGATTACCGTTAATTCGGTGATGCCGGTGTTTGGCGAGAATGGCGCCGTCACCGACGTGATGTTGCTCAAGCAGCTCGACATTATGGCGCAGCAAGTGGTGGGTTTTGCCCGGATGCGAGCGCTTGATGAACTCGCGCGTGCAACGGCGCAGGCGGAAGCTGTGGAATAACGCTTGACCTTAAGCGGCCCGCGTCCGACGCTGCAACCATGAATAACACACCAAGTGATCCGATGGCCATGTTCCGTGACGCAGTCACGAACTGGGAGAAAATGGCGAATGAATGGGGTGGCCAGTTTATGGGTCGGCCCGAAACGGCGCAGGCCATGCATCAAGCAACTGGCCTTGCGCTAAAGGCACAACAGGGCGCGCATGAGGCGATGGCAAAACTGCTCTCGGCGGCGAACATGCCCAGCAAAGCCGATGTCGAAGCCTTGGGCACGCGAATTGCAGCGGTCGAAGCAACGCTGGCGCGGATCGAAGCGCATTTGAGCGGGACGAGCTCGACCGCTTCCACGCCCAAACCCAAACGGACGCGCACGCCGGGCGCATGAGCGAAACCGTTGATCCGCTCGAACAAGCGCGAACCGAGTTTGACCGCGCGATGCAGCGGAATATCAAGGGGCTTGGCTATTTCAGCTCGCCTGACCCCGTGCTCGGCGCGAGTCCAAAATCGACGCTGATCGCGCGCGGGACGCTCCGGCTTTATCATTATCACCCCGTCGTCGATGATGTGTATCGCGTGCCCGTGTTGCTTGTCATGGCGACGACCAATCGCGGCTATATTTTCGACATGGTGCCGGGACAGAGCTTCGTCGAGTTCCTGCTGACCCGCGGTTACGACGTGTTCATGATCGATTGGGAAGCGCCGGGGCCGGTT
>JANMPU010000041.1:0-3674 GCA_031369985.1 Sphingomonas sp.
TGGTCGAGAACCTATTCGCCAAAATCAAGGACTGGCGGCGCATCCACACCCGCTATGACCGCTGCGCCCACGCCTTCATGTCAGCAATCTGCATCGCCGCAACCGTCATCTTCTGGTTGTGATCAATGAGTCCTGACCCTAACGTCCATCAACATGGCGTGTCTCCTTGGTAAGTGCCGCCAGGCCGCCCTTGTGAAGCGCGATGCCGGTTTGCAGGCTGGTTGCGATCCTTTGAGCGCGATCACGAAAGAGGCTGACGGCTTCGGGATGGGAAACCACATCCGCAACTGCCTCGTCCCAAAGACCCAGCCACATCTGGAAATGCGCAGGCGAAAGACCGGGTATCGCAATATGCTTGAGCATTGGGTTGCCCCGAAATCGTCCCGATTCAATCGCAATGGAGGCCCAAAAGTCCTTCATGCGTCCAAGGTGAGGAGCCCAGTTCACCACCTTTGAAGCGAAAATGGGACCAAGCACCGCATGGCGACGGACACGCGTGTAGAATGCCTCCACCAGTTCAGAGATCAACGCGTCATCGATGCCCAAAGCTTGCGCATCAGCAGCCTTTTGGTGCCTTGCTTGCTCGGCATAGGACGTTGCGGTCATTGGCTCGACTCATATAAGAGGTATTTGACATGCCTCTTATAGAGAGGTTGCACTGATAAGCAATATATAATATACATCTTATATGAGATTGACCGTCCAGACCGATTTTGCCCTGCGCACATTGATGTTTCTTGGGGCAACCGAGGGGCATCAAACCATCGAGGTAATCGCGCGCCATTATGGCATTTCCAAAAACCATCTGATGAAGGTGGCGCAGCGCCTTGTGGCCGAGGGCTACGTTGAAAGCGTGCGGGGCCGCGGCGGTGGGTTGGCGCTCGCCCGTACGCCAGAGGCGCTAAATCTTGGCACTATCGTGCGCAAATTTGAAGATGTTGGCACCTTTGTCGAATGCTTCGATCCCGTCACCAACCAATGCGCGGCAACGCCAGCCTGCGGGCTGAAGCACATTCTTGCAGGCAGCGTTGCGGCATTTATGGCGCATCTTGATCAATTTAGCGTTGCCGATCTGGTGACGGATCGCCAGCTGTTTGCCGAAGCCTTGGGAGTTTCAACAAAGGCCGGCTGAGGTCGGAAAGCCCACGAATTCAGCGAGGCAGCACGCCTGAATGAACGACAGCTATAAATGAGTCCATTTTGAGCATGGAATGACCGGAATGTTAGCGGAATGAGCCGTAATTATAACCAATCTGCGCTACCAGCCGCCATCCGCATTACATCGCGGAACCAAATATGACCGTTATCTCGGTCGGTAGCCACATCCCATGCCATCGACATTGTAAACCCGTCCAATGCGAATGGCGCCGGGTAGACTTTGAGCCTGATCAGTGCTGTCAGGCGTTGCGCCACGCGTTCGCCAACCACCGCGATCATATCGCTTTCCGCAATAAGGAACGGCAGGCTGATGAAATTGCTGACGCTCATGACGACTTGGCGCTTTTCGCCGATCGTGGCTAGTGCTCGGTCAACCGCTCCGATCGGTGTCCCTCGCGGCGCGACGAGGGCATGATGAAGTCTCAGGAACGTCGTTAAATCAAGGGTGCCGGAAATTTCCGGATGATCTGCACGTGCGATGCAGACAAACTTATCGGTCAATATGGCTTCACGGCGGATACGGCCCGATGCGCGCGGTAGCACATTGAATGCAAGGTCAACGTCGCCTCGACCGAGCTGATCGGCGACGGCAGCGCGCGAAAATGGCACGCTGATCAGCGTCATGTTTGGTGCTGCGCTTCGCAATATCTGCATGACTTTGGGCAGGACAATGAATTCGCCGTAATCGGTTGTCGCGATGCGTATCGTCAGAGTGGAGGTCGCCGGATCAAATGCTCCCGCATCGTTGATGGCGCTCCGCAGCGCTGCCAGCGCTGTCGAGACGAGCGGTGCAATGGCGCGTGCCTTTTCGGTTGGGTGCATGCCGACCGGGGTTCGCACGAACAGCTGATCATCGAACAGAACACGTAAACGGCCAAGCGCATTGCTCATCGATGGTTGCGCCAGACCGATACGCGCGGCAGCCCGCGTGACATTGCCCTCCAGCATCATTGCTTCAAAAGCTGTCATCAAATTGAGATCAACGCCTGCTATATTCTTCATATCAATAATGATTAGACAATGAATCAATTTTGTAAATATGGGAGTCGCTTGTAAATCAGCTTCACAGGGCGACTGACGGAGTTCAATAATGCAAAATCACAAAATCCTCGTGACAGGCGCAACCGGGACAACCGGCGGAGAGGTGGTGCGGCAATTGATGGCCGCCGGCCAACCCGCCCGCGCCCTTGTCCGCGATGCGTCGAAAATCGATGCCGACGGCTTTGGAGGGATACAGTTCGTCACGGGTGATCTAAGCGACCTAGCCAGCCTTTCTGCAGCAATGGAGGGCATAGAGGCAGTCTATCTCAACGTCGTCCCCGGACCCGACGCCCTGACGCAGGTCGACAATGTTATTGCCGCTGCCAAAAATGCGGGTGTGCCGGCCATTATCAAACTTTCGGGATATCTTGCATCCGCGGCGTCACCCTCGGCCATCATTCGGATGCACAGCGAAGCCGATGATCATGTTCGCGCATCGGGGCTTGGCTATACGATCCTGCGCGCCAATTCCTTTTATCAAAATATTCTCGGCCAAATGGCAAGCATCAAGGCGAACGGAACTTTTGCGTTGCCGCTTGGTGATGCCCATCAATCGCTCATCGATGTCGCAGACATCGCCGCCATTGCGATATTGGCGATGACGACGGACACACTCCGCAACAAGTCTTTTGACCTGACCGGTCCGGAATCGCTGACCTTTGCCGATGTGGCGGAGCGTCTGTCGCACGTTCGGGGCACGCCCGTGACTTATGTTCCGATCACGCGCGATCAGTTTGAAGCAACGCTGCGCAGTTACGGGACGCCCGCTCAGGCCGCGAGCGACGTCGGCGAGCTGTTCGATGCTTTTGCCAGTGGGATCTATGCCGATGTGACCGACGATGTGGCAAAAATTCTTGGCCGCCAGCCACGCAGCTTTGATGCCTTTGCCGCCACTCTGTTCAATTGAGGAGCAAATCAATGCCCAAGCATGTTTTAATGATCGTCGCCAATCCGCAGGTCAGCACAACGGTAGGCGGCCCCGTCGGCGTGTGGGCAAGCGAGCTATTCCACCCTCTCGCTGCATTTGAAAAGCAGGGCTATGTGATAACGATTGCGAGCCCGGACGGCGGGGCCATTGCGTTCGATGCGATGTCCGATCCGCGCGACCCCAGCCAATATTCGGCAGGGGACGCCGTCAGCCTCGGCTATATCGAAAACCGGCCCGATATCATGGCTAGGCTCGAAGACACGCCTGCAATTGGTGATCTGAAGCTCGACACATTCGACGCGATCATGGTCTGTGGTGGCCAGGCACCAATGTTCCAGTTTCCAACCGCGACGGGATTGCATGCCCTGATTGGCGAATTCTATCGCACGGGCAAACCTACCGCTGCCTTGTGCCATGGTACTGCCGCATTGCTTTATGTCGACGGCGGCGCATTTGTTGCTGGCAAAACCATGACCGGTTTTGCCGATAGCGAAGAGGACATGGCCGACAGCATCGTCGGGCAGAAAGTCATGCCGTTCCGCATTGA
>JANMPU010000043.1:0-24680 GCA_031369985.1 Sphingomonas sp.
CCACACCCGCTATGACCGCTGCGCCCACGCCTTCATGTCAGCAATCTGCATCGCCGCAACCGTCATCTTCTGGTTGTGATCAATGAGTCCTGACCCTAATACTCGGCGGCAACAGCCAAGGGGGCGACAGCCACAAGTGCCCCTTGCCAGCGCGAGTAATCGTGACAATCTTATGCCACATACGGGCTTCGATCGCCTGAGGGTGGTTCCGATAATGCGTCACATCAATATTGACTCTTTTGAGTCGTCGGCAGCGCTCCCTCCGTGTTGTCATGGTGAATGGATCCCCTAAGCATTCCAACTTAGCTTGTTAAATATCAATTTGCGCCTCAGCTACCTCGAAAACCGTCTTTTGGAACTGAACCGCGCCGAGTTTGTCGGAGGCGTCAGCTCCGGATTTCAAATCGAGTACGTGAATTCCAACGCCCCGAATTCTCCGAAGCGGTCGTTCGCAGGCGGAACGGCTAGTTGGGAAAATTGAGTCGACTGCTGCCGGGCAGCTCACGCCAACAAAGCCGCCGTTCGATCGGAGTTCTGCGTCTGCTAAAACCCGCCGTTCGTTCAGCAGCCGCCGGAGGGCGGTTACTTCACCTGTGAAAAGCCAAGTCTAAGCTTATCAGAGGAGCAGATGCCGCGACATTTTCGCCTGCGGCACGGTGACCAATTCAGGATCCATGAGTGCAAAATTGTCCGGAATGTCAAGACAGACTATCCGCGTGTCCTTGAGCACGTCGCGATATCTGCGTTGTACTTTTGCCCGGTGCGTCTTTTCCATAACAACGATCAAATCCGCCCATCGGACGGGCTCGGCAGAAAGCGGCGTTTTAGCGTCGTGGTTCGTGCCCGCCGAGGCGACTTCGATATCATCTCGAGTGGAAAATATCTGCTCTGCTGTGGGGCTAGTCCCACCGGCATTCGCCACGATTGGCTCTGTCGGTACCGGCGACGAGATTTGGCGAGACATTTCCCTGAGCTATCCGGTTGCCCTGAGGCGGAGTTGAACCGCCGACCTCCTACCCTTGGGCAGGTGCTCTATCCTGTACAGACGCAGCCGCACCGGGGAGTCCCGACGGGCGCACCCGACACATAAACCATCATCGATCTCGACCCGTCACGCTATGACAGCATCGCAACCCGCCTTGCGGCCGTCAGCGCTGAAAGCACGTCGTTCCTCATATCGGGCATCGAACCCAGGAACGCCGCCTTCAACACGATGATCGACGAGATCGAGCAAGTCGCCAGTCGCTCGAAGGCGCCGCTTCTGCTGATGGGTCCAACTGGAACGGGCAAAAGCCAACTCGCGCGCCGCATTTACGAACTGAAACGCGTCAAGCGGCAGGTAAAGGGCGAGTTTGTCGAAGTGATGCCAAGATGACAACCGCGCTGCTCGATCGCCTCGGGTCAACGTGTCGGGGCGGTAATGGCCAACGAAGATCGAAGCAATTTAGGGGTGCTTGAATAGCCCCTGCATGATCGTTGTGCCGTCCTTGTCGGCGAGCGTTTCGCGGATGCCGCGTTCGATCATGATGACACGGGTCTTGAGGCGGGTTTCGATCAGTTCGCGCAATGTGCTCGCGCTCAGCGCGACCATTGAAAAGAGAAACACCATGCCAATTGCGACATCCAGCATATCCAGATTTGCCAACTTCGCTCTCCCCGTTCAGGTCAATGCAATCCGTGCCGATAACGACGCGACCTTGGCCGCCGCGACCAGAATCCCCCAAGCGCAATTGCGCAACCAAGCCACTTGGACAGATAGGACGATAAGCATCACCCCGACGGTAGCAACGACCAATTTGGTGACTTTTCCCACAGTGAGCGCGCGACTCGTTGTCGTTCAGAAATGATTGTGCCAGCCTGCGTTGCAAGGCGGATCAGAGGATTCCGAGGCGAAGGGAACAACGATGTCGTTAGAAATCACGAGCAAGAATATTGATGGCATCACCGATCTCGTTGTCGTCGCGCCCATCAAGGAAGGTTTTATTGAAGCCTATGAAAACATTACCTTTACGACCCGGCTGAAACTGGTTGCAGAAGCGCTTAACCGAGTCCGTGTCGCGGCGCGCGAGCATGAGCGGATCACCCCCTTTTCCGATGTAACCGAACGCATTCTAACTTTGCTCGATTTCCGTGTCGGCATTATCGACAAGGATTTGTTTTCGCTGAAACCGACGACGATGGAAATGGAAAGCCGTCGCTATCTCTATCTGACGGCAACGTTCGACGGAGCATGGGAACCTTATATGCGGCTGATCTGGGATCCGCTCGGTCCGTTTCTCGACCTGCTGTTCTGTAATTGCGATGGTTATGTCACGGCGACAGATCATAGTTTTGCTGAATATGCGCAGTGGGTGCGCGACAATCAGATGGACAGCGCGATTTTTTACGCGACGACCGGGCTGACCATTCGCGATCATCTCTATCTGTCGAAGCTCGAGCAGATGCAGCGAAGCGGGGCGACCGGTCTGGCACTTGCTGAGGCGGTCTTGGCGTATCCTGAGGACAAGGCCGCCCTTACGCGGTTGGCACATGACCGGAAAACGGTCGAGCTCGGCCTGGAGGCGCTTACGGTGCTTTACAAGCTGGCTGATTTTTACCCGCCGCAATGGCTGACCGGGAATGCGGGCGGCCTTGCAGGGCTAAATGAAGGGCAGCGGCTTGCACAGGTGGCGCGTGACCTTTTGCGGGGTTGGGACCAGCTGGCGGCATTACTCGATGGCTTGCCCGATCTACCGCAATTTTCCGAACAACGGCAGCGGTGGGCACTGGCGCGAAAGATTTATGCCGAACCCTTGCACTGGTATGAAACGGGTCGGGCCGAACTGGCGCGGCTGCAAGGCGAACGAGTCGCAAGCCGCGCCCCTGATCCCTCCTTTGTGTCAGGAGAGGTGCAAGGCGGCATATTGGAAAAACAAGGCAGCGCGGATGCACCGGTGCGGCAGGGTGCACTGCTGCTCTTCACAATTCATGATGCTGCTAAGGTACGAAAATTTCTCGAAACAGACCCGTTTCATTATGCGGCTGACGCAGCTGCGGATGGCATTTACCGAAACATCGGATTTACACCCGAAGGTCTGCGCCGTCTGGGTATCGACCGCGAGGTTGTCGAACGCTTCCCCAACGAATTCCGCGAAGGCATGGCCGCGCGCAGCGGACTGTTCGGCGACATGCGGGAAAATCATCCACGGAACTGGATATTGCCGGAACGCAATGGGCCTGCGTTGCTTGATCCTCAAATGCAGGGTGTGCGCTTGCCACCCGTCGAGACGAGCGAGATCGACTTTGTCATCCAGATCCGGAGCACCAATCCCGACCGTGCGGCATTGGAGGCGGAAGTAAGCAAGGTCGCCGGCGCTGCATCGCCGGGCGCGTCGCTCGAAGCCATTGAATGGCTCGAAAGCAACTATGATTCCGGATCCGGTCTGACGCGCGATCAATTCGGATTTCTTGACGGAGTCAGTCAGCCAAAGCCAGTGCGACCCGACCAGACGGCTGCAGCAGACCGGGACAAGGTTACGTTGGGCGAAATCATACTGGGGTATGGCAACGATCATGGCGACGCGTGCCCGGGCAAATTCGCCGATGCAGACAAAGGCGACAACAAGTGGCGCGAAGTCCATCGCACGAAAGCGCGGGGCCTGCAGAAGAACGGTACTTTCCTCGTGCTGCGCAAAATCGGTCAGGATGCGGAGGCTCTTGACCTCTGGGCGACAAGCGTGAGCGCGGCGGTCAATACCGCGCATCCCGACCTTGCCACCGCGATGACGGCGACGCGGCTGAAGGCGATGGTGCTGGGCCGCAATGCAGACGGCACGTCGCCGATCCCGGTCGGCGCGCGGGGGATGAATGATTTTGACTATGGTGGCGATCCTGCTGGGCATAGCTGCCCCTTGGCGTCACATGTCCGCCGCGCCAATCCGCGCAAGACCAACGCCGCGCCAACGGCGCCTGCCGCGAGCCGCATCGAGTTCGGTCGCCCAACGCCGCGCATCCTGCGCCGTGGGATGAGTTTCAATCAGACCAACAGCACCGGACAGACACAGCGCGGCCTGATGTTCATGGCCTATAATGCCAGCATATCGGAGCAATATGAAACGATCCAACGCTGGCTGAACGGCGGCAACAGCACCGATATTGCCTCTGCGCACAACGATCCGCTGACGGGTGTGCAGCCCAAGGAGGGACAGGGCGTCTTCCGCTTTGTTGCGCAGGGCGCGGGCGGCCCGGTGGTGGTCAGTGTCGAACTGCCTGCCGTGCGCCCGGGCGCGCCACCCGTGGGCGAAAGTGAGCCCGGTCGGCATCCCTTTGCGCCGCTGCATTGGGGGCTTTATCTGTTCGTGCCGTCGCGCAGCGCGCTGGCGGCATTGGCTGCGGAGACCGGAGAATACCGCGTTTTGGAGAAGCCCCTGGAACTCGCTGTCGGAAAGCAGATTATCGACCGGTTGAAGGCGATGGGCGAGCAGGAGGCTGCCAAAGAATGGAAGCGGCTGCTCGAGGACTTCGATGCCAAAGACCCCGCCCAGCGAGACCTGAGTCCCAATATGTGGTCGACCATAAGATGGAATTTGGGTGGAGCGGTAAACCTGCAACAGGGCGTGCCGCTGACGGGCTACGACTGGCAAAATGGCCCTGATTTTGCAAAGCAAAACGTCATCCTTGTTGCCGGTCGTACGCAGATCAGACGTGTCCTTGCCGACTGGAAGAATTTCTCCACCGAGGAGCAGCTGCGCCGGATTGAGCCGAACAGCGGGCCAATCTTTGTCACTCAACAACCGGACAGCGATTATCACAATGCGACGCTCGACGCGGCGGGCCTTCACTACCCGGAAGAGTCAGCGGCGACCAATGCTATACTGCTGGGATATGGCGAAAGCGCCGGGTTCGAAGCTGGCTATGCAGCAGGTGCCGAGGTTCTCAAAGTGGCTAAGGGGATCGCAACTGCAAGTGGCCGATCCTCATTCAAATTCGAACTCCGCCGCCAGTATCTGCTTCCGGCATTGGGCGGGCTTTGCAAGCAGTGGTACGGCCTTCCCGACGACAAGCACATGCTGGCCAAGGGCTGGACGTGGGAACGGATTGTCGAAGAGGATGCTGCAGTTGTAGACGCCGAGGGGTATAGGGTAACACGCAGCAAGGCGCATTGCCCAGGCGATTTTCTGTCGCCGTCGCGCAACGCCTTTTATCCGCGGCCGAGCCAAGCGGTCGGAGCTTTTGCGCGGGAACAGGGTTCGGCTATCCTGAAGGCTGCGACTGACTTTGTAGCCGAACATCGCAGCAACGGCACCAAGCCCGACGGAACAGTGGCGAAGGCAATGTTCGGGGCGATTTCGGATCCTGCCATTCTCGCGCGTAACCTTATCGGCACGATGGTCGGCGCGATCCCGCCGATGGACGGCAATTTGCGCGGGATCCTGCTCGAATGGCTCGGTGAAAAGTCGTTGTGGCGGCATCAGGCGGCGCTGCGCACGGCAATGAAGGGGAACCCCGCCGATACCAACTTCGACGCAGCGCGTGCCGTGCTCTATCGGCCTATCACGCAGGCCATGTGCAAGCGCCCCGCACCTGACCTGCTCTATCGAACAGCGACGGGAGAGGCGGAAATTCCTGTCAGCCCCGCCTCCGAGGGCGAGCCGGAAATGATCACTACAAAGGAAGGCGATTTGTTGGTCGTCAGCCTCGTCTCGGCCTCGCAGCGCTCGCTGCTCAAATTAAAGGCACCTGACACCGGCGAGGGCGACGTATCAATCGTGTTTGGGGGACGGCGAACCGACGCTGCGCATGGCTATATACTGGAGGACGGTCATGCCGTTCCGGATGCAAACGCCAACGACAATCACCCCGTCCACGCCTGTCCCGCGCAGGACATGGCGATGGGGGCGATCATGGGGATCATGGCGGCGCTGCTCGACGCGGGCACAATCCAGGCGCTTCCGGCTTCGCTGATCGTCAGGATCAGCGACTGGGCTTAGTTTGCCAGCTGCTGCGGCTGAGTCTCTGCTGCGCACAGCCGGTTGAGCGACGATTCCCGAGGCGACTGTTTGATCGTCGCCGACCTTTCCGCCATTGCCAAATAATAGTCAGCGTTGCGAGGGCCATAGCCCTGCGCGGCAACGCTCGCCATGGCGCGACAGGCCATCGCCTCGCCTAATCGATCGCCTTGTCGCGCCCGCGCCAAAGTGAGAGCCACGTAACGACGGGTCTCGGGGACCCTGCCTTGGTCGGCCATGATCTCGGCAAGCCAGCCAAAGCAGAGCGACGTGCGTTGCCGGCTCGCCCCGGAGCTAAACCACTGCGCACATTTGACGAGTTCGTCGATGGCGTCCGGATCGCGCGACAGCTTCCACTGCGCAAATGCCCGCAATGCCGTCGACATCATGACATAATAGCGGGATCGTGACTTATGCCCGATTTCGATCCCCGCCTCGGCATGGCCCCGCGCCGCGCGATAATCCCCTCGCCACAAACTGACCGCTGCTTGTTGCGTCACCACTGATCCGCGCAGCGGCGTTGTCGTGTCCACCAGTAGCTTGATGGCGCTCGCATAATAGGGATCGGCTTGGGCAAAATGGCCTTGGTCGGCAAAAAGAAAACCGCGACAGGCCGATGCATAGGCAAGACCCGTTTCCATGCCGGACGAAACTGCCTTCATCGCGGGAATCGCCGCGTCGAGGCACACCGCGGCCTGCGCATAATTGCCGGCTGCCAAATGGGATTGACCCAGATTGGCGCGCAACTGGGCCGAAAGACGCGGGCTATTGAGAACATTGATCGTTGTCATTGCCTGATTGAGATAGTCGATCGATGACTGTGAGCGCCCTAAGCCATAACAGATTGTGCCCAGCCAATAATTGCACAGGGTCGCCCCTTCGATGTTGTCCGCCGCGCCCGCCTGCACTGCCGATTCCGTCAGCACGGCCAATTGATCCGGCGATGGGTCTGCAACACAGGCAAGGCCAAAGCGATGGATTGCGCGGTTAAAATCCTTCTGTCGTTTATGATCATCGCCCAGATTTTTAATTGCCGAGCGGTAATATGCCTGTGCCCGGTCAAGGGCCGACGCCGTCATCGCCTTGTCACCAGCCAGCAAGGCATAATGTGCGGCGCGATCAGCAATTCCTGCGGCGTCATGATGATAGGCAAGCGCTTCAATATGCGCCTCTTCGCCATCAATCGCGCATTGAGCGTGCAGTGCTTCTGCCGCCTTTCGGTGGAGCGTCAGCCGTTGCTGACGGCCGATCGTCCGGTAAACAGCATCGCGGGTGATGCCATGCTTGAACCGAAGTGAACCGGGCGTTTCCGCATCATAGATAAAGTCTTCAAGCATGAGTTGACGGACAGCGGGATCATCGATCGGGACGCCGGTAAGCGCGTTGAACAGCCAACCCGGAATGACTCGACCAGCGATCGCAGCGTGCCGGACGATCATGGCCTGTTGGGGCGGAAGGCGCGCAAACCGCGCCTGAATCAGCATGTCGAGCCAGTTGCTGCGCTCGCCCTTTGTTGCAGTATTCCCGTCGTCAACGACCGCGTGGCACAGCTCTTCGATACAGAGCGGGCTACCACCGGCATGATCACGGATGCGGTCCACCAGAAATGGTTCGGACGTGGCAAGAAGGCTTTCAATGGCGGCTCCTGATTCACCGTGGGTCAAAGGCGGCACAGCAATCGTCTGGGTGCCTTCCAAGTCGTTCGACGAAACATCGTCAGAACGGGTGATGAGCAAAAACAGCACGCCTTTGGGCGACGTTGATTTGATCCTGTCGAAAAGCAGCCGACTGGCATCGTCCGCCCATTGCCAGTCATCGATTGCAAAAATTGTTGGTCCGCCACTGGCTGTCAGTGACGCAATGATCGCCTCCAGCAAGCACTGTTCTGTTAGTGCTGCGTCGGGTAATCCGAGCAAATTGCTTGTCCCGTTCAACGTCTGATCGACGAAGGTCCGTGCGATCTGTAAAAAGGGCTGCAATGGTCGCGCGCCAAGATAGGCTTCGCAGTCGCCGCGGTGAACAGAGGCACCGACCGTCGCCGCCCGATCAAGAAATTCGCCAGCAAGCCGTGTTTTGCCAATACCCGCGGGGCCAGAGAGAATGACGACGCGGCCTGCTTCGTTCGTGCATGCCCTCAGATTATCATTTAGCTGTGCCAGTTGCGCCGCACGTCCCTCAAACGTCGCAACGCCGCGCCGAATGCGCGCAGCAAATCGGTTTGCCGTCGGCTCACGGCCGAAAACCGGATAGATTGGCAGATCATTTTGCCGACCGCTGATCGGCAGAAGCTGGCGCGAACCGACGGTGAAGAACGGGCGATCCGCGCCAAGGGCCGCCTCGCTAACAACGATCTCGTCGGGTCTAGCATTATCGCAGAGCCGCGCCGCGATATTGGTCGCGTCGCCAAGAAGCTCGAACCGCCCCCGGACAAGATCTCCGACGCGTAGTAGCACGATACCCGAATGAATGCCCGTGTGGAGCCTGATGCGGCGTTCGGGCGAAGCAAATGACTGGTCGAGAGCACTTGCTGCGGCATGAAGATCGATAGCCGCCTCTGTCGCACGCCGTGCGGCATCATCATGGTCAGCAGGCAAGCCGAAGACACAGAGCATGCCGTCACCATCGATCCGCACGATCTCGCCGCCATGCCGCGGGATGATCTGTTCCGCGAGCGTCCGCACGTGCTGGAGCAGATCGGCATAGTCCTCGGGCTCCATCGCAGCAGCAATGCGCGTGGAATCGGACAGGTCGGAAAAGAAAATGGTCAGATTTCGTCGCTGCGTCGCACTGAGGTCCTTGCCATTCGCTTCAGTCATCGCATCGTCCGGCGGCGAAGGGTGCGGAGCTCGCTGACCGAATTCACCGTCAGCTTGCGGCCTTTTTGGTCAATAATACCCTCAATGGCTAGCATGCCGAGCTCGCGCGTGACAGCCTCGCGATGCGTCCCCACACGCGCTGCCAAATTCGCGTGCGTCGGCATTGGCACGATGACGCTCCTGTCGTCGTCAATGCCGGAAGATTCTGCGAGACGAATTAGTTCGCTCTGCAATCGGTGGCTGACCGGCATTGTTGCCAGCTCGAACGCTTTTTGCGTCAGGCTGCGGACACGGGCGGCCAGTTGCTGGGCCATCCAGAGCCCGGCATTCGGGACGTTAGACAAGAAATCTTCGAATTCCGGACGGGAAAGCCGGGCCAGCACACTGTCTTGCGTGGCGACAATCGTTGCCGACCGTGGTTGACCGTCGATCGCGGCGAGTTCGCCGAACAACTTACCGGTTCCCATATCGCGCAGCACCGTCTCGTGGCCGTGCAGCGAAAGGAGCGAGACCTGAACACTGCCGCTGACGATGAAGTAGACGTCGGTGGACCGGGTGTCATCGGCAATGACGATCTGCCCGCGCCGCACATGCATGATCCGCGCCCGTGCCAACAGGGCATCGTGAAGGGCACGCGGAAGCACCGCCTCCATGTCCTGCGCCAACACAGCATCATCAACGACACGCGACATTCCATAGCCCCCGCTCTGGTCAGTCCGTCATGGCGAATTGTGGGGAATATCACAAGCAATGTGTGGGGATGAGCACGGTGGATTTCTCAAAAAGGCTTACGCTTGGCATCAACCGGCAAGAAGGATTCATGGAAATGGCGGACATCGAAGAAACCATTGAGATCGACAAGCACGAAAATTTCTATGTTTCTGTTGCCGCCAATATGCAGTCGTTCATCTACGAGATCGTACAATTTCCGTCCGAAGGCGCTCAGGGTCGCCAGATCGGCACGGGTAGCAACGACCATCGTCAATGGGTAGGCAAAGGTGCCGACATCGAGGGCACATTTATCCAAATCTGCGTCACGCAAGGCGGCGACACACCGATTAGCGTCGCCGAAATCGTTGTTCGCCTACAGATCGAGCGCGGTCCAAACCTGTTCAAGGATTGTGGAACGTGGCGCATCCCGCCAGGCCAGCCTTCGGGTCGGTGGGACTGCTTCATGTTGAGGTTCGTATAATGCGTCCGGTCGGTTCATTGGCGTGGTCCGTCATCGCATTGGCAACGCTAGCTGCAGTGCCAGCCTATAGCCAAGTTTCGCCTGCTGAAACCAAAGCAGCAAAGCTGACTCTCGAAGAGGAAGCTGATGCAGAGAAACGAGCTGAGTTGGCAACGCAATCAGAAGCTCGCCGAATTACGCAGGAGGTCCTCAACACCACGGCGCCGGCATTTGCTGCGCTTGGTGTTTCGGGACAGACAATTACCGAACCGGAGGGCCTGAAGACAGCCGCGCTGGGGCTAATCAATGGCACCGACGCCGATGGGAAACCGCTGACCGGTCTCGGGGTCCAGTTTGCGCCTGCCCAATTGATCCCTGCACTCTGGATCGATTATTCCGACTATAGCGCCAACCCTAAACGTTTGTTTCACGGCCCGAGAGCGTTTGCACGTCTTCAAATCACAGCAGCATATGCCCGAGCCGATTCGAGCGATGCGGGAAAGCCCGAACGTGCATCTTTTGGGGCTGTCTGGGTTCCGTTCGATACGACCGATCCCTTTGTTAACGCTGAATTGAAAACATGCCTCGCTGCTGCAAACATCAGGCGTTTGCAGGAGTTAAAGATCGCACCGAGGCCGTTTCCAAGCGGGGGCACTGGGCAGTCGCAACGCGACGATCCAGAGTTGGCGCGCGCGCAAGGTGGATGCCGTGTAAAATTTAGCCGAACCCCTACCAATGGCTATTCGTCTCAAATCGGCATTGCCAAGCTGTTTCGAAGCCGCGACGGCGGCAAGGGGCCGCTGGTGGGAGCAGGTTTTGCTGCCAGTGCGGTCGTATCAATAGGGCTTGATTGCCTATTTAAAAACCCATGCCGGACTGCGACAGACAGCGACCCCGCAGCCGAGACCAAGTCGCACATCGGCGGAAAACTGGTGCTTGGTGCCGTCATCCGCGAACGCGAGCTTATTGCGAACCCGCTCGACGACAAGAAATTCATCGACCGCAATCGGCAGAGCTATGGCGGTCGGCTCATCGTCGGCAATGCGAGCCGGTGGTGGCTTGGCGTCGAGTTCCTACGCCAGCATGCAAGCTACAGCGGCCTCGGCACCGATAACTACATAACCTACAACGCCAGTCTTGATATCAAGGTTGGCAAAGGCCTGTGGCTTGCCGCGAATTACGGCGACTCTTCTGGCGAAAATTTCGGCAAGTCGAGCCAGTTTACGGCAGGCCTCAAGTTCGCGCTTCAGCCATCGTCGTCGATTGGCGGGTCCGAGTAATGGCCTGCGGCGAGCATTCAGCCGGTGTGCGGCCAGGGGCGCAAGGCGGAGCAGGATGAGGCCACTGGCTTGGCCGGGATCAACCGCCGCCCCCCGACTCTTCATCCGCACGGTCATCACCCGCGACGGCGGCTTTCTTGCGGTGACCTTGCTGTCTTGCGCGGTCGCCGCGATCGTCGCGACATTTCAGTATTCGGTTTACACCTCGTTCGTGCGGGCGTCAGCCGTCGTGCCGCGAGTGCTTGGCGGTGATTTCTGGGTGACGGCGGCGACGGTCGAGTGCTTCGATTTTCCCGATCCTGTTAGCGAGGACTATGCCGCCGCGCTTGCGCGCTACGTGCCGGGTGCGACATTCCGCCGGGTGGTGTTCGGCTTTGCGACGTGGCGTTCGCCGACCGGACGGCGCGGCAATGTCGCGGTCGTCGGCGTCGATGGCACGGGGCTGCCCGATTCGGGCTTCGCCGTCGACCAGTCAGATCTTTTGCGGCTTGACCTGTCGGGCGGTGTGCCGGACCGGTATCAGCAGGGATCGATTTCGGACACAACGCTGCACCTCGCGCGGACGGTCGATACGATGCCCACTTTTCTTGGTGCGCCTTATGTCATCGTCCAGTTCGAGCGCGGGCGCGAATTGTTGCGGATGGACCCGAGTTCGACCTCGTTCCTGATCGGCAATTTTGCGGGCCACGCCAAAGACATGGCGGTCGTTCAGCGCGATGCCGCACGGCGCTTCCCCGAAGTCACGCTTCTCACGGCGCGTGATTTCGAGGCGAGTTCAGCGCGATACTGGCAGAAGAAGACGGGCGCCGGCATGGCCATTCTGCTTGCTGCGCTGCTTGCCGGCGTTCTGATGGCAATACTTCTCGCAAACGGCGTCCTGCGGTTTATTCAGCGCTATCATCATGATTTCGTTTCTCTTCTGGGACACGGTGCCGATCAGCGCGACATCACTTGGATTGTTGCTGGCATTGCCGGCTTGATCGCGGCGGTCACGATGGTCGCTGCGCTTTTGATCACGCCAGTGATGATTGTCAGTTTTCGTGCGTTGCTGCCCTGGGCGACGTTTAGCCTGTTTGATGCACTGGTGCCGATGGCGGGCGTGGTGGTGTCATTGGGCGGCGCGATGCTCGCGGCACGGCGGTCAATCGCCGCGTTTGGCCCCGACGTTGTTTTCCGGTCATGACAAAGCTCAACCTTCTCGTTCCGGTACTCGCTCTGGTTCTGTCGGGCTGCGACAGCGCGCGTGGCAATGATACCCGCCCGCCGCCGTCGCCTTGGATCGCAACAGCCGTCGGTCGGATCGATACCGCTGAAGAATCGAGACAACTTGTTGCCGCCGTTGATGGGGTGATCGACCGTGTGCTTGTCGCGCGCGGCGATACGGTGGTTCGCGGACAACCTTTGCTGCGCGTCGATTGCGACCCGCGTGCAGCAGATGTTGTCACTCGCGAGGCGGACGCAGCGCGTGCAGCTGCGTCCGCCAAAACGCTCGACGACGGCGCCCGGGCCGAGGAAATTGCTGTAGCCGAGGCCGATGCCAGCGCCGCGCGCAGCATCGCGCGCAATCAGCAACAGCGTCTTGATCGGGCGACTGCGCTGATTGATCGCGGCTTTGTATCCAGGCGTGAAGTCGAGGCGCGGACAAACGAACGTGACGGTGCCGATGCGGCCCGTCTCGCCGCCGAAGCGCGGTTGACGCAACTACGCGGGGGTGCGCGCCAGAGCGAACGCGCCGAAAGGCACGCTGCGGCGGCGGTGGCGCGTGGTGAGCTTGGCGCTGCGCGGGTTGTTGCGGGGCAATGCACACTAAAGAGCCCGATCAATGGCCAAGTGTTGCAGATTCTGCACCGCGAGGGGGAGTTTTCGGGTGCCTCGGCGGGAACGCCGCTGATCGTCGTTGGCGATGTTTCGCGCCTGATCGTCCGCGCCGAAATCAACGAGCGTGATGCCGCTATCGTTCGCCCCGGACAACGAGCCGAAGTCTGGGTTGAGGGACAACCAACGCGCTGGCAGGGGCGCATCACACATATCGCCAATGTCATGGGACGGCGCAGCGCGCGGTCGCTTGATCCGACCGACCGGTTCGACCGCGACGTGCGCGAGGCGTTCGTGGCTTTTGATGGCAATGCTCCGCCGCCATTGGTCGGCCTGCGTGTGACAGTCGGGGTAAAGCGATGACAGCCCCGGCACTTATACTGGATCAGGTTGCTCATTCAGTCGTCGAAGGAGCTACGGAAAAGCAGACATTGGCACCCCTGTCACGATCTTTTGAGGCGGGCCGGTTCCATGTTGTCGGCGGACCGTCGGGGTCCGGCAAAACGACCTTGCTTTCGATCTTGTCGCTGACCGTCAAAGCCTCGCGCGGCATGATCTGGTGGGGATCGCAGAACCTGTCGGCGCTCAAGCCCTCGGGACAAATCAGATGGCGGCGCGAGCATCTGGGCCTGGTTTTCCAGACGAGTCGGCTCGTGGGGGTGATGAACGCCGCCGAACACATCCAGCTTGCGGCCGCGATCCGCGGCATTGCCGAAGCTGAAGCCGAGGGTCTTTCGATCCTGAATGCGCTTGGCATGACATCTAAGCTCACACAAATCCCCGACAAGCTTTCGGGTGGCGAAAAGCAACGCGTGGCAATTGCGCAGGCCTTATGCTGTCGCCCATCGATCATATTGGCCGACGAACCGACGGCAGCACTTGACCAGACGAATGCCGAATTGGTCGCGCACACGCTACGCACTTATGCCCGCGAGCGGCAAGCTGTGGTCGTGTGCGTCTCGCACGACCGCGCCGTGATCGATGCGGCTGACGATCTTTTGATGCTAGCAAAACCGTAAGGAGCACAGTGATGCACAACAGCCGGTTTTTTGACTTAACGTTGATGGCCATAGAAGCAGGCCACCTGCAGACAGCCTACCCGATGCTGGTCGGCAAGTTGTTTGCTGACCATTCCGATCCCGCGAATTGGTCGGTATCGCGCCGTGCCTTGCAAGAGCACCCTCTCCATCGCCTTTTGATGGAGGACCCCTATACCGCACGGGCTGCACTGAAGCCGCGCGGCTATGCGGGCGACGCCGAACTGATCGACTTTGCCTATGACCGAAAGCCGCCCAAAGACGCATCGCCGCGCGCTGTTGAGATGTTCAATCAGTCCATTGCGTTTCCGGTCACCGAAGCCGTGCGCCAACGCCGTCATTATGCCGAGGGTCGTCTGTCGGATGCATGGGCAGCCGGAAAACGCATTTGCGCGCTTGCCTGCGGACATTTGCGCGAGGCTGACGCGCTGATCGGTCATGATGTCAGCAACATCGTTGCGGTTGATCAGGACGCCTTATCGCTCGCGGTTGTGCGCGCCAATCATGGCCGGACGATCCACACCGAACAAGCGAATGTCATCCACTATCTTCGCAATGCAGCGAAACGTGGCGAGACGTTTGACCTGATCTACACGCTCGGTCTCACAGACTACTTCGATGCCCGGGCGATGTCGTTGCTTCATCGACTGATGAGGCAGTGCCTTGCCCCCGGCGGGGAGATCATGCTTGCCAACTTCATGCCCGGCCATTTGGCGATCGGATGGATGGATGCGGTCATGGACTGGCATCTGGTCTATCGCGACGAAGCTGACATGGAACGCCATGCTGCCGAGATTGGCATGTCCGCGCGGACATTTCGTGATCCGACGGATAGCATCGTCTTTTGTGAGATGACCGGGGCGGACACCCGCGACGGTTAAATGAAGGAGGTGGACCATGGCGAATGAACGCCCTCCGATCCTGGCAGCTGCGCCGCGAAGCAACTTTTGGCGCTGGGACAAAAAGCGCAAGTTTCAGAGAATTTTCGCGCGTCAGGCGGTGAAAAGCTATGTCTATCTCAGCTTTGGCATGGGCGTAGTGGCGTTGGCGCTGCCGATTCTGTTGCTGCTGGTTGGTGTCGATAGCCCGCATTACTCGATCAGCCATTATTATTATGCGGGCGACAACGCCCGCAACATTCTCGTCGGAAGCCTGTGTGCGACGGGTGTGTTCCTCTTCCTGTTCCATGGTCTGTCCGACAGGGAAAACTGGATCCTCAATGCCGCAGGTGTGGCGGCAATCTCGGTTGCAATGAACCCGATGGCAAAGGATCAGTGCGACGGGTCAGCGTCAAGCGTGCATGGTGCAAGCGCGGTCCTGTTTTTTAGCTGTCTGGCGATGATCGCCATCTTTTTTTGAAGAGCCGAATCCGCTACATTATTTATCCGCCAAAACGGCGATTTTTCATCGTCGCCTATAATCTGGCGGGCATCGCCATGATCGCGACGATCAGCGTCGTTGCGATCATCAAGCTCACGGGCATCGCCAAATGCGATACACCGTGGGTCTTCTGGGCCGAGACCGCCGGTATCTGGGCATTTTCATTCTACTGGTTCGTCAAGACGCACGAATACCGGTTGTTGCTAAGGATTTGATCCAGAACCCCCTATTTATGGACCGAGCATCTCAATCCATCACCGGTATCACCCGCCGCATGAAGGCATCGAATAGCGGCACCGTAAATGCCGTGTCGCCGTGGGCTGGGCTGTAAAGCATGCCCTTTTTCATCAGGCTGTTGCGGGTGAACGCCTCAATTGGCGCCGATAAGCCCGACAGCGCCAACAATGCGGTCATTGATCGGCTTGGAGCGCTACTCTGAAACCTGCCATCCGTTCACGCGCTCGCGAGTGGCTCTCGATTGCGGCGGGCAGGAGAGGCAAATCAGCCGCGCGCATAATCTAGTTGGCATTGCAGTGGCGAGCCGCCGGGACCGCGTTATTCCGGCGGCAACTGATCTCAAAACAACCCTTTAATCTCCCCCCGCGCATCAATGCAGATCCCTTCGGCGGCAGGAACCCGTGGCAACCCCGGCATCGTCATAATCTCCCCGCAGATTGCGATGACGAAGCCTGCGCCAGCCGCTAGCCGCACTTCGCGCACCGGAACGATATGGCCAGTTGGCGCACCGAGCGCTGTCGGGTCGGTAGAGAAGCTATATTGCGTTTTGGCCATGCAGACCGGCAGATGCCCGTATCCTGCAGCTTCCCATGCGGCAAGCTGATGCAATACGCTTGGCTCAGCGATTGCGGCGGTGGCGCGGTAGATCCGGGTTGCGATGATATTCATCTTGCCAAACAGCGTTTCTTTATCGTCATAAATTGGCGCGAACTGGGCTGCATTGCTGTCGGCGAGCAGTGCGACTTCCTGCGCCAAATCTTCGGCCCCTTCGCCGCCGGTTGCCCAGTGATGGCAGAGGATCGCCTTGCACCCGTGCTCCGCTGCCGCCGCTTGGATGACCGCGATTTCGGCATCGCTATCAGATGCAAAATGGTTGATCGCAACGACTGCAGGCACGCCGAACTGACGGATATTCTCGATATGGCGGATCAAGTTGACCGAGCCGCGCTGGACGGCGTCGATATTTTCTTGAGCCAAATCCCCCTTGGCAACTCCGCCATTCATTTTCAATGCGCGCACCGTCGCAACAATGACGACCGCGCTTGGCGCGAGGCCAGCCTGACGGCATTTAATGTCGAAGAACTTTTCGGCCCCTAAATCGGCGCCAAAACCGGCCTCTGTGACGACATAGTCACCGAGAAAAAGTGCGGCCTTCGTCGCGATCACTGAATTGCAGCCATGCGCGATATTGGCAAACGGGCCGCCATGGAGAATCGCTGGATTGCCTTCGAGGGTTTGGACAAGATTGGGCTTAATCGCTTCGGCGAGCAACACCGTCATCGCCCCATCAGCCTTTAAGTCGCGCGCGGTCACAGGTTGGCGGTCACGGGTGTAGGCAACGACAATGCGGCCCAGTCGTTGCTTCAAATCCGCCAAATCCTGGGCAAGGCAGAAGATCGCCATCACTTCCGAAGCAACCGTAATGTCAAACCCGCTTTCGCGCGGATAACCATTTGCCACCCCGCCGATCGACTGGACAATGTCGCGCAGCGCGCGGTCATTGATGTCCATTACTCGCCGCCACACGATCCGCCGGACATCTATGTCCAGAGCATTGCCCCAGTGAATATGATTGTCGATCAACGCGGCGAGCAGATTGTGCGCCGCCGTTATTGCTTGGAAATCGCCCGTAAAATGAAGGTTGATATCGGCCATCGGTGCCACTTGCGCATAGCCGCCGCCGGTCGCTCCGCCCTTGGTGCCAAAGCACGGTCCGAGTGAGGGTTCGCGGAGCGCAAGCACAGTCTTGCGGCCAATCCGGTTGAGCGCGTCGGCCAGACCGACCGATGTTGTTGTTTTGCCCTCGCCAGCAGGCGTCGGGTTGATCGCTGTGACAAGGATAAGTTTACCGCTTGGCACCTGATGCTCGGGGGCGGAAATGTTGAGCTTGGCCTTGTAATGGCCGTAAGGTTCGACGCTTTGGACATCGATGCCCAACTTTCGCGCAATTTCGGTTATCGGGCGCAGACGAGCCGCGTTCGAAATTTCAATGTCAGTCTTCATAGAGCATTCTAGGCAGACGCCGTGTTTGATGGCAACGGGTGCACTTAAGCGGCCTCGCGCTATGATGCGCGTTTGCCCGATGGAACGGAAATACCTGCGTTGGCCTCTCTGCTTGAATTGCGCGCACTCACCAAAAGCGTTCCGGGCGGTCGCGTGTTGTTTCGCGATCTCTCGCTGAGCGTCGCGCCGGGCGAACTTGTCGCGATTGTTGGCGAGTCAGGGTCAGGCAAGTCGACATTGCTTAACATCGCGGCCGGCCTTGATAGCTATGATGAAGGGCAGATCCTGATTGGTGGCGAAGATTTGGCGCGCTTGGATGATCGCGGGCTGACAGATTTGAGGCGGCGGCGGATTGGCTTTGTGTTTCAGGCATTTCACATCCTGCCCTATCTTACGCTGCGCCGAAACGTGGCGTTGCCGCTCGCTCTCGCTGGAAATGAAAAGCGCGAGATCGCCGTGCGCGCCGATGCAATGCTCGATTTGGTTGGCTTGGGCGACCGGGGCGATGATTATGCGCGTGATCTTTCAGGCGGCGAATTGCAGCGCATCGCAATTGCGCGCGCACTGATCCATAAACCAGCGCTGATTCTGGCCGACGAACCAACAGGCAATCTTGATAGCGAAACCGCCGCACGCATTCTGCACCTGTTTGCGGATTCGACGCGCAATTCGGGGTCGGCGGGGTTGCTTGTCACCCATTCCGCGGCGGCGGCGGCCATTGCTGACCGGACGCTCGTTCTGACCACAACCGGGCTCGCTCCCACCGGTGGCTAGCAATCCTGTTCAAGCGCTGTGTTGGTTGATCGCTGGCGAATGGCGTCAGCATCCTGGGAGGATCGCTATCGCCGTGCTCGCCATTGCGGTTGGCGTGGCGCTTGGCTTTGCGGTGCATTTGATCAACGGATCGGCGCTCACGGCATTTGGCCAAGCAGTGAACACAGTGAACGGTGCTGCCGACCTTAAAATAAAGGCTGCAAGCCGCCTTGGGTTTGACGAGGCGCTTTACGCAAGGGTCGTTGGCGTTGAAGGCGTGGCTGATGCAAGTCCGGTTGTTGTGCTGGCGGCAGTTGCTGGACGCGGTGAGCCTTTCACTTTGCTCGGGCTCGATATCATCCGCGCCGCCGGGGTAACGCCCAGCCTGATTGGCGCACCTGCGCAGGGACTTGGCGGCAATGCCGACGATTTGTTTGCGAGCGATGCGCTGTTCCTGTCGCAAGCCGCGCTGATTGCAGGCAAGCTGCGCGTTGGTGACCGGGTGACGATCAACGCCAATGGCCGCGCGCAGCCGATGGTTCTGCGCGGTCTTCTGCCCGGAATTGCCGAGGGGCGGCGCGTCGGCATGATTGATATTGCTGCCGCGCAGTGGCTGTTTGGACGGCTTGGCAAGATCGACCGGATCGACATCAAACTGACCCCCGAAGCGCAGGCGAGTGAGGTCCGTGCGCGGCTCATGCCGTTGATCCCGACGGGTGCTTTGGTGGGTGACGAGGATGACGACGCGCAACAGAGCGACTCGCTGTCACGCGCTTACCGCGTCAATCTGACGATGCTGGCGCTGGTTGCATTGTTTACGGGCACCTTCCTTGTTTACTCGACACAATCGCTATCGGTCACGCGGCGCTTGCAAAGTTTTGCGCTGCTCCGGACGCTTGGGCTGCAACGCAGCGGGATTGTTGCATTGGTGACGACCGAAGGCGCGCTTGCCGGGTTGATCGGGGGAGCGCTTGGCTTGATCATCGGCTACGGCCTTGCTGCGGGTGCACTCAACATTCTTGGCAGCGATCTTGGCGGTGGGATATTCGGCGATGCGCCGCCCGCGCTGATCTTTGCGCCTTTGGCGGGTGCCGGGTTTTTCGCATTAGGTGTTGCTGCGGCAGTGGGCGGTAGCTTGATACCCGCATTGCAGGGCGCGCGCGCCGCGCCCGCCGTCGCGCTCAAGAACGCGGGCGATAGCAGTGATCCGCGCGATCCTCGGGCGGGGCGATTGCCGATCACGCTGCTGGTTGCGGGGGTTGGTGCGGCGTATCTGCCTGCGGTCGGGCGACTGCCTTTGTTCGGCTATCTCTCAGTCGCGCTGCTGTTGGCTGCGGCCATAACGGCAATGCCGTGGCTGGCGCGCTTGCTGCTCGCGCCGCTCGCACGCGCGTCGCGTCGCAATGTGCCGATTGATTTGGCAATCCAGCATCTCCACGGCGCGCCGGGTGCCGCCGCAACCGCGCTCTGCGGTATCGTGGCGAGTACGGCCTTGATGATTGCAATGGCAGTGATGGTGACGAGCTTTCGCGGCGCAGTTGATGATTGGCTCGGCGAGATTTTGTCGGGCGATCTTTACGTCCGCTCGGAACCGGGCTGGGGCGGGTTTGATCCATCAGCACAAGCGCGGCTGGCAGCGATCCCCGGCATCAAAACAATCCTGTTCAACCGGCAAGTCCCAATCGTTCTGGATCCAAGCGAACCGCCGATGTATCTGATCGTGCGTCCCGTTGGCGCAGGCGATGCGGCGCTTGAATTGCTTGGGGCAGCTTTTGTGCCGCCGCCTGGCACGATTGCCGTGTGGCTATCGGAACCCGCGGCGCGCATCCTTGGGAGGAAGCCTGGCGATGCAATCCGCTTGCCGATTGGCCAAAACGCCCGCTTTGCGGTCGCGGGCGTCTGGCGAGATTATTCGCGGCAGCAAGGCGCGGTGGTGATCGATACCAAGGATTATAGTCGGCTGACCGGTGACGTTGTGCGCGATGATGCGCTGGTGCTGCTTGAACCTGGCGCAGATATTTCGGTTGTTCAGCGGGCGATACGGGCCGCAGCACCGCCGACGCTGCAATCGCGCTTGACAATGGCCGAGCCGGCAAGCTTGCGCACTCTGGCTCTCTCGATCTTTGACCGCAGTTTTGCGATTACCTATGTGCTGGAGGCGATAGCGATCATTGTTGGATTGGCGGGTGTGGCGACCACCGCGTCGGCGCAGGCCGGCTCCCGGACGCGCGAATTCGGTATGCTCCGCCATATCGGGGTTGGTCGCAGTCAGATTATCGGGATGCTTGGTGTCGAAGGCGCCTTGCTCGGTGCTGTCGGCGGGCTCGTCGGCGTGACGCTGGGCACCGCGATCAGCCAAGTGTTGATCCATGTGATCAATCCGCAATCGTTCAACTGGACCATGACAACGCGGCTGCCGGTGACATTGATGCTATCGGTCATTACCGCTTTGATCGTGGCTTCGGCGATTACCGCGATGCTCGCGGGGCGGCG
Organism: Sphingomonas sp.; assembly: GCA_031369985.1. Taxonomy (GTDB): domain Bacteria; phylum Pseudomonadota; class Alphaproteobacteria; order Sphingomonadales; family Sphingomonadaceae; genus Sphingomonas_O. The sequence continues at coordinate 20,974 of JANMPU010000043.1, forward strand.
GGCCGTATCAACGGATGCGGTGCGCGCAGTGAGGGCCGACTGGTGATCCGCGGGGAATCCCTCGGTCTGGCCGTCTGTGCGCTCACCACAGCCAGCATCGCGCAGACGCCGGGCTTCGTTTATCCCGACGTCAAGCCCGGCCGCACCTTCACGTTTCCGACCGATCACGGCGCGCACCCCGATTTTCGCACTGAGTGGTGGTATGTGACCGGAACAGTCAAAACCGCGAAGGGCAAGGAATTGGGGTTTCAGATCACCTTCTTTCGCACCCGCCCGCGTGTCGACCCGCGCAATCCCAGCAAATTTGCGCCGCGACAAATCCTCTTTGCCCACGCGGCTGTGTCTGATTCTGCGATTGGTAAACTACTGCATGATCAGCGCGCGTCGCGTGGTGGTTTTGGGATAGCGGAGGCCAAAATTGGGGACGCCGACGTTCGGATCAAGGATTGGCGCTTTGTCAGGTTGGCCGATGGTCGCTTTTCCGCTCGGATCGTCGCACGCGGATTTGCGCTCAACCTGATGTTTAAGCCAACGCAGCCAGCGCTTCTTCAAGGCGAAGGGGGCTACAGCCGCAAGGGCTCCGACCCCAAGTCAGCAAGCTATTATTATTCGCTGCCCCAGTTGGCGACCACAGGAATGATCACGCGCGGCACTTCGACCGAGGCTGTTTCGGGGCGGAGCTGGCTCGACCGCGAATGGTCATCGCGCTACCTCGGTGGGGCGGCGGTCGGCTGGGATTGGACTGGCCTTAATTTTGATGATGGCGCTGCGTTGATGGCGTTCCGAATTCGCAGCAAAGACGGACGCAACCTTTGGGCAGGCGGCACATTCCGCCGCGCAAACGGGGTTTCGGTCACGCTCAAGCCCGGTGATGTTACCTTTACGCCGACACGAACCTGGCAGTCAAAGCGCACCGGGGCAACCTATCCAGTGGCTCAGATTCTTACGATCAAACTGCCTGAGGGCGCAAAGCGCCTGACGCTCACGCCGATGTTTGCCGACCAAGAACTTGATGCGCGGTCAAGCGGCCTGCCAGTTTATTGGGAGGGGTTCGTGCAGACTGAGGGTGGTCGGGGTTACCTCGAACTCACAGGCTACGCCGTGCCACTTGCTATGTGATGGTGTTCATTTCGGCGTTCCAGCCTGACTGGCACGTTTCGGGTCACTTGCAGCTGACACTAAACAGCATAATTGATGGGCGCTTAAGGCCAGTAAGGACTTAAGCGCAAATTGGCCGGGAGTTGAGGGGCCGATTCGCAGACAAAGTGTGTCGTTTGCTGCTTTTCCACGAATCTGAAGGCACTAGCTACTTTCGCCAACAAAACGGACCTTTCGGGATCTTGGATCGATGGTTGAAAGCCGCCATTCATTTAAGTAGCGGGCGATAATGGAGACTGACAAATTTTTGGGCAGAGGGCACCAGCGTCCGCTGGCGACCAGAGCTGACGTCTCTGCAATGACTTTACTCCGTTTTTGAGACTGTTCTTTGACTCCCGCCGAAGTGAGCGCATGATCACCAAAATCTGATGCAAAGGCCGAATTTGCTGAAGGATCCGACTTCGATCTTGTGGGGAGGGGTTATGGACGACGCATTTGATTTCGTTGTTGTAGGCGGAGGATCGGCAGGCGCGGTTATCGCGGCACGGCTTTCTCAAGATCCCGATATCCGCGTTGCGTTGTTGGAAGCGGGAGAGCGCCCGCCCGAAAGAGAGTCGATGCCCGCCGCCTGCGCAAGCCTACAACTCGATCCGGAGACGGACTGGATGTTCTGGGCCGATCCCGGCAAGGCGGGGCTAGGCATGAAAGGGCGGCGGATGCGGACGCCCCGCGGCAAGATGCTCGGGGGCTCGTCAGGCATCAATTACATGGTTTGGGTGCGCGGGCACCCGCAGGATTTCGACCATTGGGCTGAACTAGGTGCAGAAGGCTGGGACTACGAGGCTGTCCTGCCTGCTTTCAAGCGGATGGAAGACCTTGTTCCCAACAACGAGATTAGCATCGATCAGGATGTACACGGGACAGGCGGGCCGGTCGGCGTTTCGGTGCGCTCCCCGATGATCCCCGCGACCCGCCAGTTTGTTGAAGCTGCCGAAGCAGCAGGCATTCCCCGCGGCGATTACAACGGCAGGGACCGCTTAAACCCGGCGGGCGTCTCATCGGTGCATCAGACCAATACGCGCAAGGGCAGACGCTCGAGCACCTATCATGCCTATCTGGAGGGTGAGACAGAAGCGCGGCCCAATCTGACGATCATCACCGGCGCGCATGTCACACGTATTTTGCTGGAGGGCGAAGGCGATACGCTAACCGCGACTGGCATCGAATATCGCGATACCACCGGTGCCAACCAGTCAGTTCTTGCCCGTCGGGAAGTTATCCTGAGCGCGGGCGCGATCGGTTCGCCGCATCTCCTGATGCTTTCGGGCATTGGTCCGCGCCGGGAGTTGGAGGCTGCTGACGTAGCGTGCCGACATGAACTTCCTGCCGTCGGGAAGCATGCTAAAGACCATCCATTTGTGCCGATGACTTTTAATGCCCCCGGCATCGGTGTGACACTGAATGACATAGGCGTGTCGATGGGTTCCGATGTGCTGCGCGCACCTGGCGGGCCATTACCTGCTAATTCAACAGAGGATGTTCATCTCAGCCCCGAACTCGCCGACCTTAAGACCCGAGCAGACGGCCTGCTCGGCGAATGGCTGGCGACGGGCAGCAGTCTGGTGTCGTCGTCATGGAACGACGCCAGCGCGTTCTTTTCGACCGGGTTGGGGGCCAGTTACAGCCACGATGCGCAGATCAGTTTCATGGCGGGGGGCGTGGATGTTGGCTTGATCGACAATCAGCTCAACATCGATTCCGCAATGTATGCAGCTGATGCAGGCTCTGTGCTCGGTCCGGCTGCGGAAAACGTCTATCTGTTCGTCCAGCTCGAATTGCCGCGCAGCGAGGGCGAGATCGTGCTGCAAAGCGCCGACCCGCATATGCAACCCGCGATCAACATGAACTATTATGCTGATCCCGTTGATCTGAAAGTCATGGTTGCAGCGATGCGGCGAGGACTCGACATCATGGCGCATTGGCCTGGCGCCGATAAGCCCGGCCCATGGATTGCCCCACCACAGCTCGCTCTTAAACATGGCCACGTCGCGGGAAAATCGCCGAGCGATGCATTGCTGGAAAACACAGCCTTGCACTTCTCGCACACGACCTACCACATCAGCTGCACATGCCGCATTGGGCGCGTCGTCGATCCACGACTGGGTGTTTTTGGCGTTAAAAATCTGCGCGTTGCGGATGCCAGCGTGATGCCTGAAATAACCAGCGGGAACATCAACGCTGTTGTCATCATGATTGGCGAGCGCGCGGCGGAGTTGATCGCGATGGATCACGGATTGAAGCTGCATTAGTTGCAGCGTTCTCCCGTCTTAACGCATCCACGAACAGACCGGCGGCTCTCGCCAAACAAAGTGGACATTGCCATCGACGCAAAAGAAGTTTGCAAGCTGCCATTCATTAAGCTTGATACGGGCAGCTGCGAAAAGAAATGGGAAGCGCTTATGGCGTGTAATAGCTTGCTTGGCCGATATCGGCGATAAGGCCCACTTGGTCAGGTTGCCATCCGAGCAGCGTTTGTGTCCGCGCGCTGGACGTCGAAATATCCATTGCGGCGAAATGGGCAAACCAGCCGAAATGGCCTGCTGCCTCAT
>JANMPU010000095.1:0-41841 GCA_031369985.1 Sphingomonas sp.
CGACGGCGATACCACGCTCGCGATCTGCGCCGGCTTTGCGCACAACCGCCGCGTGATGGTTCAGGGCTATCACGGCACCGGCAAATCGACGCACATCGAACAGGTTGCGGCGCGCCTCAACTGGCCGTGCATCCGCATCAATCTCGACGCGCATATCAGCCGCATCGACCTCGTCGGCCGCGATGCGATTGTTCTGAAAGATGGCCAGCAAGTCACCGAGTTCCGCGAAGGGCTGCTGCCGTGGGCGCTGCAAACCCCGACGGCTTTGGTGTTCGACGAATATGACGCGGGTCGCCCCGACGTGATGTTCGTCATCCAGCGCGTGCTGGAAACCGAAGGCAAGCTGACCCTGCTCGACCAGAACCGCGTCATTCGCCCGAACCCGTGGTTCCGGCTGTTCGCCACCGCAAACACAGTGGGCCTCGGCGACACCAGCGGGCTGTATCATGGCACGCAGCAGATCAATCAGGGGCAGATGGACCGCTGGAACATCGTCGTCACGCTGAACTATCTCCCCGCCGCGGTCGAAGCGCAGATCGTGCTCGCCAAGTCGGGCGAGTATGACCACGAAGGCGGCAAGAAGGAAGTCGACAACATGGTCCGCGTCGCCGACCTGACGCGGCAAGGCTTCATCAACGGCGACATTTCGACAGTCATGTCCCCGCGCACCGTGATCACCTGGGCGCAGAATGCCCTGATCTTCAAGGATGTGGGATTTGCGTTCCGCTTGAGCTTTCTCAACAAATGCGACGAGGCCGAACGGAGCCTCGTGGCGGAATATTACCAGCGTGTGTTTGGTAAGGATTTGCCCGAGAGTGTTGTCGGCAAGTCGTAAGGCGCATTTCCCTTCGCGTCATCTCGTCCTAAAGGCGCGGGCATGACACTTTATGCTACCTATGCCGCGCATCTGAATGCCGCGCTCGACCAACTTCCGCTCGTTACCGGCCTCGACCGCACCAATGTCGCAGTGGAGCCGCCGCGTGATCCTTCGCATGGTGATCTGGCGACCAATGCGGCGATGGTGCTGGCGAAGGGCGCAGGGACCAACCCGCGTGCGCTGGCTGAAGGGTTGAAGCCATTGCTGGAGGCGGTGCCCGGCGTGCGCGCGGTCGAGATTGCGGGGCCGGGGTTTATCAACTTGCGGCTCGACGAGGGCGTGTGGCGTGACGAGCTCGCGGCGATCCATGCGGCGGGAACGGATTACGGGCGCTCCGATGCGGGCGCGGGCAGGACGGTGAACATCGAATATGTCTCGGCCAATCCGACCGGGCCAATGCACATGGGGCATTGCCGCGGCGCGGTCGTTGGTGATGCGCTGGCCAGCCTGCTCGAGTATGCGGGGCACAAAGTGATCCGCGAATATTATGTCAATGATGCGGGCGGACAGGTCGATGTCCTCGCGCGGTCGGTGCATCTGCGGTATCGCGGGGCGTTGGGCGAGACTGTAGAGATACCGGAGGGATTGTATCCCGGCGATTATCTGGTGCCGGTCGGCAAGGCGTTGGCCGATGAATTTGGCAACCAATTCGTTGATGCCCCCGAGTCCGAGTGGCTGGCGCTGTTCAGCGAACGCGCGGTTGCCGCGATGATGGACATGATCCGCGCCGATCTCGCGTTGCTCGGCATTCATCATGACGTGTTTTCATCCGAAGCTGCGGTGCAGGCGGCGAAAAAGCCCGAAGCTGCAGAAGCGGTGCTTCGCGCTGCGGACCTTGTTTATGACGGGCAGCTCGAAGCCCCCAAAGGCGAAGTCGATCCCGATTGGGAGCCGGTCACGCTCCCGCTGTTCCGCTCCACGCAGTTCGGCGACGATCAGGATAGGCCGATCAAGAAGTCGGACGGCAGCTGGACCTATTTCGGTTCCGACATGGCCTATCATTTCCAGAAATCCGAGACTGCCGATGCGCTGATCGACATCTGGGGTGCCGATCATGCGGGGACGGTCAAGCGCATCCGCGCCGCCGTGTCCGCGCTCACAGGTGGCAAACCGTTCGACGTGAAGCTGATTCAGATGGTCCGGCTGCTCCGCAATGGCGAGCCAGTGAAAATGTCCAAACGCTCGGGCAATTTCGTGACTCTCGCCGATGTGGTCGAGGAAGTCGGCAAGGACGTCGTCCGCTTCACGATGCTCACGCGCAAGGCCGACGCACAGATGGATTTCGATTTCGCCAAGGTGGTCGAGGCGTCGAAGGACAATCCGGTGTTCTACGTCCAATATGCCCATGCGCGGATTTGTTCGCTGGGGCGCAAGATTGCTGAGGCGGGAATCCACCCGGGCACGCCGGACTTGTCGTTGCTCGACGCCGAAGACCTTGAAATGGTTAAATTCGCAGGCCAATTCCCGCGAATCGTCGAAGCGGCGGCGGCAAATCGCGAACCACACCGGATTGCTTTCTATCTTTTTGATCTGGCGGCGGCTTTTCACGGCTATTTCAACATGGGCAATGATCGGCCTGATCGGCGCGTTCTGATGGTTAATCGTCCCGAATTGACACAGGCACGACTTTATTTAGCGAATGGTATAGGCCAAATTATCCGTAATGGTCTTTCGATTATGGGCGTTAGCGCCGCCGAGGAGATGTAGTTGTGAGTAATGAAGATGACCGCGACACCCTGCCGCTGCAGGATGAAGACCGGCTTCCCTGGCTGGAGGCTGTCGATGATGATGCCGATGAGGAAACAATCTCGACGGGCAAGCTGATCGGGTTCGGTATTGCGGCGCTGGTCGCGCTCGCAGTGGTGATTGGCGGTATTTCGCTCCTCCGCAGCCAACCCGGCCCAACGGGCGACGGCAAGCTGATCGCGGCGCAGGAAGGCGATTATAAGGTCCGTCCCGACACGCCCGGCGGGATGAAAGTCGAAGGGCAAGGCGACAGCAGCTTTGCCGCATCCGAAGGCGCTGAAGCCAATGGCAAGATCGACACCAATGCCGCGCCCGAAGCGCCGGTGAATGGAGCCAAGGCCTTGCCACCGAAGCCCGGTTTTGCTGGTGCTCCCGCCAAACCCGTGGCGACCGCATCGGTACCAACTTCGGGCGGCAAGCTCGTGGCACCGCCGCCCGCCAAGCCGATCACGACGGCCGCAGCAGTTGCGGCCCCCGGCGGTTCGCTGGTTCAGCTGGGTGCGTTCGGTTCGGAAGCAAAAGCCAATGAAGCCTGGACTTCGCTGGCGCGCCGCTTTGGTTATCTGTCGAACCTGCCGAAATCGGTTGTGACGGCGCAGGTTAATGGCAATCAGGTGTATCGCTTGCGTGCCAATGCTGGTGGGCAAGCCTCGGCGATATGTGGAAAGCTGAAGGTTGCCGGCGAAAATTGCATGATTGTGAACTGACGACGGGGCAGGCAAAAGGACGGGCATGAAACCCGTCATCTTCGGCCTGTCCGGTCCGGTTCTGACTCCCGAAGAACGGACGTTTTTCACGGATGTGAAGCCTGCGGGGTATATCCTGTTTGGTCGCAATATTGTTGACCGTGCGCAGGTCCGCGCGCTGACCGATGATCTGCGCGCGATGGAAGAACGCGACGAATTGGCCGTCCTGACTGATCAGGAGGGGGGCCGGGTGCTCCGCATGGCCCCGCCTATATGGCCCGCAATGCCGGCCGCAGAGATGTTCGATGCGCTTTATGATCGCGCACCCATTTCTGCGCTTGAAGCCGTCCGCGTGAACGCGCGCGCCATTGGTCTGACGCTTGCCGAAGTCGGGATCAATGTGAACATTGCGCCGGTCCTCGATGTGCGGCGGCCCGAAACGCATGCTGCGATTGGCGAGCGCAGTTTTGGTTATGATCCGGTCCGTGTCGCCTCGATGGGCGCGGCGATGTTGGATGGATTGCATTCGGCGGGGGTCGTCGGTGTCATCAAGCATATGCCGGGGCAGGGGCGCGCGACGGTGGACACGCATCACCATTTGCCCGTGGTCAAGGCAAGTGAGGAAGAACTAGCGAGCGATCTTCTCCCCTTCGAACGGCTGTATGACGCGCCAATGGCGCTAACCGGTCATGTCGTCTTCAATGCGTGGGACACTACCAACCCTGCGACCATGTCGGCTACTATCATCGAAACAATCATCCGTGGCCGCATCGGCTTTTCGGGGCTGTTGATGAGTGATGATCTCGACATGGCGGCGCTCAGCGGTGATATTGCATCGCGCGCCGTTCGCTGTTTGGTGGCGGGATGCGATGTGGCGTTAAATTGTTCGGGACGGATGGACGATATGGTCGCAATTGCCAAAGCCTTGCCCAAAATGCGTGACGAAAGCCGCGAACGGCTGGCGGCGGCGATGGCGACGATTGCGCCTGCGCATGATTTTGCGGCAGTCCCCGATCTGATTGCTAAACGTGACGCGTTGATGGCTTTTGTCTGAGACCGACGGCCTCACGCTAGACCTTGGCGCATGGGAGGGTCCGCTTGATCTGTTGCTGGCACTTGCCCGCGCCCAGAAAGTCGATCTCCGCGAGATTTCAATCCTCGCGCTCGTCGATCAGTATCTCGAATATCTGGACCGCGCAGGTGCGGTCGAGTTGGAACAGGCCGCTGATTATCTGGTGATGGCAGCGTGGCTTGCCTACCTCAAATCCTGTTTGTTGCTGCCCAAGGCCGAGCAGGAAGACCCCAGTCCCGAAGAACTTGCTTTCCGCTTGCAACAGCGCCTCCGCCGCCTTGAAGCAATGCGTGATGCGGGAGCACGGTTGATGGCGCGTGACCGGATTGACCGCGATGTCTTTGCGCGCGGGTTGCCCGAAGGGCTGGCGACCGACAAAAAGACACTTTGGCAGGCAAGCCTTTATGACCTGCTCGGTGCTTACGGCCGCGTGAATGCGCGGACGGCGCCGGTGCTGCATCAAGTTTCGAGGCGCCCCGTTATGACACTCGAGGCCGCGATGCAGCGGATCGAAGCCATGCTCGGGCGGATCGGCGACTGGACGGCGATTGCGGCGTTTTTGCCGCGAGACGGTAATCCCGATTTCAGGCGATCGGCGCTGGCGTCGACCGTGGTGGCAACCCTCGAAATGGCGCGGCGCGGGCGGGTCGATATTCGGCAGGATGACGCGTTCGGGCCAATATTGGTAAAGGCGGCATGACGGTCTCCGAACTGGCCCGCGCAGTCGAGGCGCTGCTTTTTGCGAGCGAAAGTCCACTTGCCGACGAGGACATCGCACGAAGGCTGGATAGCGCTGACGTCCAGAAAGCGCTGGCAGAACTGACAGACGCCTATGCTGGTCGCGGGATCAATCTTGTCGAGCGCGGCGGGCGCTGGCATTTCCAGACTGCGCCCGACATGGCGCACCTGCTGCGTGAAACGCGCGAGGCATCGCGGAAACTCTCACGCGCCGCCATCGAGACGCTGGCAATCATTGCCTATCAGGAACCCGTCAGCCGCGCCGAAATCGAAGCCATTCGCGGCGTCCAAATCTCGAAAGGCACGCTCGACGTCCTTATGGAGGCCGGCTGGATCGTTCCCGCCGGGCGAAGGCAAGTCCCCGGCCGTCCGTTGACCTATGCAACAACACCCGACTTTTTAACGCATTTCGGTTTATCGGATCGCCGAGACTTGCCGGGCATCGATGATTTGCGCGCGGCGGGGCTGCTCGACCGCGTTTCGGACGATGATTTCATCGGTGATCTGGAAACGGCAGATGAAGAAGACTAGATAGGGTTAACACCAAAGGAGATTCGTGATGGGTGGCCTGAGCATTTGGCATTGGCTGATTGTTGGTATTTTGGTCCTCCTGTTGTTTGGAAAGGGGCGCTTTTCCGACATGATGGGCGATGTTGCCAAGGGGCTGAAGAGCTTCAAGAAGGGCATTGCCGAGGACGATGCGGTTGAGCCTGCGAAGCCCGCACCGCTGATCGAGGGGAAATCGGCAGCGGACATTATTGCCGAGCATGAAGCCAAGAAAGCTGCGGCAGCGAAGACCGAGGTTCAGCCCTAAACTGTTCACCCTGAACCTGTCGAAGGGTTGTCCTTACTTCGACCGCTGCACCCGAAGAAGGACAGGGGTTGACCTGCGGTCGCCTTGCGGCACGACAGGCTCAGCTCGAACGGTTTTGGGTGAGAGGTAGACTACAAAGATATGCTTGACGTTGCCCCCACTGAACTTTTGCTCGTGGCGGTTGTCGCGCTCGTCGTGATCGGCCCAAAGGATTTGCCTAAAGCGATGCGCATCGTCGGCCAATGGGTCGGCAAGGCGAAAGGGATGGCGCGCCATTTCCGCAGCGGTTTCGACACGATGATGCGCGAATCCGAACTCGCCGACATGGAAAAAAAGTGGAAAGAGGAAAACGAGCGGATCATGGCCGCTAACCCGCTGCCCGCGTTGGAAGCGCCCGCTGAGCCCACGCCACCCGCGCTGACGACCGAAGAAAAGCCGGCATGAGTGAGGAGCTCGACGACAGCAAGGCACCGCTGCTTGACCATTTGATCGAGCTTCGTCGGCGGTTGCTCTGGTCGGTCTTGGCCTTGGCTCTGGCCTTTGGCGGATGCCTGTATTTTGCGCGTTATATTCTTGAGTTTCTGGTCGCGCCGATGCTGGCAGCGGGGCAAACCAAAGTCATCAATACCGAAGTCTTCGGTGGGTTTGTCGTTGAAATAAAAGTCGCGTTCTTTGCAGCGATGATGATTGCATCGCCCGTCATCGCCAACCAGATCTGGCTGTTTGTCGCGCCCGGCCTTTATAAAAAAGAACGGCGCGCGATGCGACCGTTCATGATGGCAACGCCTGTACTGTTCACCGCCGGGGCCAGCCTCGCTTATTTCATTGCCATCCCCATCGCGCTCAAATTCCTGCTCGGTTTTCAGGGCGATCTGGGTGGCGTGACGCAAGAAGCATTGCCCGACATTGGCAATTATCTGCGCTTCACGATGCAATTCATGTTCGGCTTTGGCTTTTCGTTCCTGATGCCGGTGTTACTGATGCTGCTCGAAGCGGCAGGGATCGTGACTCGAGATCAGCTGGTGACCGCACGGCGTTATGCAATTGTCGGCGCTTTTGCGATTGCCGCCGTGCTGACGCCGCCCGACATCGGGTCGCAGCTACTGCTCGCCATTCCCTTGTGCATACTTTACGAGCTGACGCTGGTGGCAACTTGGTTCACGCAGCGCCGCCGCAAGCGCGAGGCGGATGCCGAGACAACTGAAACAGCCTGAAATTATTGAGCCCGGAAGCGCGTCTTGGGGGGTGACGACGCTTCCGGGCTCATGTTCTGAGCAGCGAAAGCGGGGGGGCAAATGCTCGCTGCTCGACAGTCAAAACGGCGGGCCTCAAAATTCGTTCCGCCAATTGTAAAATTATTTTTCATGCCCGCGCTTTGTCGGCGAAGACGGCAAATTCAATCGCGAACCTGCCCTGTGCCGGATCATGATCAAGCGGTGAGCGGAGCTGGCGCGCCAACCCTTCGATAACGCGGGCGTAACGCCCCTGCGGCAAAATCGACAATGCAGCGGACGTGACCGAAAGCCGTGCTTTGTCCGCCGACGTGGCGGCATCCACTGCAATGCCGATAGCCGCCGACGCATCGGTCGTCATCGACAGCTCAACCAGCTCGGTAATCAAAAACGCCAGCGCCACGGCATTGTCCTGAGTCAAACCAAAATTGACGGCGCGCACCGATATAGCTGGGGTTGATCCTGCGCTCGCACGCAAATTCGTGGCGAGCTCGGCCACCAGTCCCTTGATTTCAATTCCGCCGGTGTCGAGCTCGGCATAATGATTGCGGTGGACAATCGAGAGTGCGTCGACGCGCCGCTGAATCGCGCCATAGGCGGTTACCGCATCAGGATTGGTTGCCCCGCGTGCGTGGAGCGAGATGAGGCTCGCGATGACCTGAAGATTATTTTTGACACGGTGGTGAACTTCGCGGGTGGCGCGAGTCTGGTCAGCGAGGGCGGTGGCGAGATTGGCTTCATGCTCACTTATCTGGTCCCCGAATTGCGCGAAGGTCTCGCCCAACTCGCGGATTTCACGCGCCGGTGTGCGAACAATAGGCAAACGGAACGGTGTTCCCGGCACATGGCCCGCAACGGCGCGCTGCAAACCACGCAACGGGCGGATTAGCAAACGGTCTACGACAAAGAACCCGATAAGCGAAGCCGACACCCACATCAGCAGCGGCAGGAATGTCAGCATCGCCTGAGTCGCGCCAAACGGCACTTGCGCGACCGAGATCGACAAAGTGAGGCCAAGCAAACCGACGGGTGCCTCAACGGTTTCGGCGCCCAAGGGCATGCCTCCGCTCACCGTTCGTAGTTGCGCACTGGCAAGGTTATTCGACAGGATGGCCGAATAAGGTACCGTCAACGACGATGGCTGCGCGAAATCGGCAAGCGTCCCCGCTGTATAGTTGACCACCACAATCGCCGCCCCGCGCGCGGCGGGCACTTGCAGGATCAACGCCTCGGGCATCAGTATCCCGCGCGGACTAGTGTCGAGGCTGAGCGTCGAAGGGCGCTGCGGACTAAACCCCGGCGTCGCGCACAAGGGCGCACTTGCGGGACCGAACACCGCATATTGCGAAACCCGCCGCGCATGCGCCGTAAAAATCGCCGACAGACGCAGGCACACTTCCTGAGGCGAGACATTGGCCGCGATCGCATTGGCGGCGGCTTGCATCGCGCTCTGGTCTGCCGCCAGTTCGGCACTCAGCTTGCGCGAGCTTTCGGTGAGCGCGACGCGCAGATCGGCACTGCGTTCGGCATTCGCACTACGCAAATTGTCGAGTGAAGCGAACAGCGCAATCAACCCAAATGGCAACAGCGCCAACGTGATGATCGCGAAAATCTTGATGCTCGTCGAAAGTCGTCCGAAGCGTTCAGTGAGAGCGTCCATGCCGCGCCGTCAGCGCAGCTTGCTCAAAAGGTCGAGCATTTCGGGGGGAATTTCCTCGTTGACAGCGCTGTCATAGGCCGCACGCAATGCGCCGCCGATATCATGCACATTATCGTGACGCGGTTTTTGGCGACGTTCGGGCAAGGCAGCGCCGGCAACCGATGATGCTTTGGTTGGCTTCGCTTCACCCACGCAGATCGTCCCCTTTACGCACCCCCAGTTGACGTCATGGCACAGCAAAGGGCCGCACTCAACGCCTGATCCACGCACAGGCGCGGAACAAAATGAAACAATTCGCGGCTTTGTTGGTTCCATGTTTGCACCGCCGAACAAAGGCAGCTTGCATGAATCAGCGGGCTGCCCAACAAGAGTGGCGAAGCGGTGGCGATGAGGAGGAAAGATTTTATGCCGTTGGGCCAGAAGATTGCGCCGCACCTTGCTTTCCTCCGCCGCTACGCCCGTGCGCTGACGGGCAGCCAGACACATGGCGACGCCTATGTTCGCGCGACGCTGGAAACGATTGTTGCTGCGCCCGACGAGTTTCCTCGCGCGTCCGATGTTCGGCTGGCCCTCTACCGCACCTTTCAGCGGATTTGGGCATCGGGCAATCTTGGCAACGATCTCGATCCGGCAGCCGACGGGCGCGAAGCGGTGGCGCAGGCGCGTCTGGCGCGGATCACACCACTGCCGCGCCAGACTTTGTTGCTGACTGCGATGGAAGGGTTCGGGCATGAGGATGCGGCTTATCTGCTCGACGTGCCTGTCGAGGACATCGCGGCGCTGCTCGACGAAGCGTTGAGCGAAATTGAGACACAAACCCGTGCCGAGGTCCTGATCATTGAGGATGAACCGATGATCGCGATGGACCTTGAAACCATCGTCCGCGATCTCGGGCATGGTGTCACCGGCGTTGCCGTCACCCGCGACGAAGCGGTGGCAGCTGTGCACGATCACCGCCCCGGGCTTGTCCTTGCCGACATCCAATTGGCCGATGACAGTTCGGGCATTGACGCGGTCAAAGACATCTTGGCCGAATTTCCCGTGCCGGTGATTTTCATCACGGCCTTCCCCGAACGGCTGCTGACTGGCGAGCGCCCCGAACCGACTTTCCTCATTACCAAGCCGTTCCAGCGTGCGACCGTGAAGGCCGCAATTGCCCAAGCGTTGTTTTTCGACGCCGAAACTGTTCCGGTGGCGTGACGGAACCGCCGTTTCACGCTATGCGTTACGGATAAGTGAAGCGGGTAACGCACAATAATGAATGAGGCCGGTCACGGCATTCCCGACGAGCGGACTGCGTTGTCCGACGAGGATTTCAAGACGCAGCTTGCTGCCGTCATTCCGCAATTGCGCGCGTTTGGCCGGTCATTGTCGGGCAACCGAGACACCGGCGACGATCTGGTTCAGGAAACGCTCCTAAAGGCTTGGGCGGCACGGGATCGGTATGAAGCGGGTACCAATCTGCGCGCCTGGACTTTCATTATCCTACGCAATTTGTTCCTGTCACAAATGCGCCGCAACCGGTTTCGCGGCGAATGGGATGATTTGGTCGCGGAAAAAATCCTTTCGGCTCCCGCCAGTCAAGACAAGCATGTCGAACTCGGCGATTTGCAACGCGCGCTCCAGTTTCTCCCCGAAAGCCAGCGTGAGGCGCTGATCCTCGTCGGCGCGGGCGGCTTTGCCTATGAAGAAGCTGCTGAAATTTGTGGTGTCGCGGTCGGCACGATCAAAAGCCGCGTTGCACGTGGGCGGGTTGCGCTGGAGGCGGTTATGATGGGCAATGATTTGCCATCTCGACGAAAAGATCCCGACAATGACGGGGTCTCCGCGCTTGATACGATCATGGATCAGGTGAAAGCGCTCAGTCGCGGACGCTGAACGTATGCGGGATGTCGATTGCGGCGAGCAAGGCAATCATGTCGGTAGGAATATCGTTCGTCATGCCCCGGAAACTGTCGCGCAACGCATAGGCGACACCGTCTCCACGATCTGGCAATGCAATTTGATGTGGAGGGGCCATCACATCGTCGGAATCAAGAGGGCACATCGTTGCCATGATTCCGTAACGTCCGGGATCGGGGTTGGTTGCGCGAAATGACCGTTTTGTCCTTCCAAAATGCGATGAACCGAATCGCAGTGCATTCGCCCTTTCTGGCAGGGGCAAGCGTGCGGCATCCTGAATTGGCGAAAATGCTAACGTCGGGTGATTTCGACGCTGCGTTGGCGGCGGCATGGGAGGCGTCGGGGGATGGTCTGCGTCAGACACTGCGTCGTCGGCGTGATGCACTTGCGCTGGTGCTGGCTGTGGGGGACTTGGCCGGCCATCTGACGCTTGAGCAGGTCGTCATGCAGTTGTCCGACTTTGCGGATTTCGCGCTTGATGCAGCGATAACCGATGCCATCAGCGCCCGGGCACCCGATGCGGCCCCCGCAGGCTTCTTCGCGATTGCACTGGGCAAGCATGGCAGCCGTGAGTTGAATTATAGCTCGGACATCGACCCGATCCTGCTGTTTGATCCCGATACGCTGCCCCACCGCGAGCGCGATGACCCGGGCGAAGCAGCAGTGCGGATCGCGCGGCATATCGTTGACCTGCTTCAGACGCGCGATGCCGATGGCTATGTCCTGCGTGTTGATTTGCGGCTGCGTCCCGCGTCGGAGGCGACGCCGCTCGCGATCCCGATGGACGCCGCGATCTCACATTATGAGTCGAGCGCACTTGCATGGGAACGCGCCGCCTTTGTCCGGTCGCGCGTAGCAGCGGGGGATGCGGCGCTTGGTGCGCGGTTCTTGCGCACCATTGAGCCGTTCGTCTGGCGGCGCAGTCTCGATTTCGGTGCGGTCGAGGAATTGCGCGCCATGTCGCGGCGCATCCGTAGCCATCATGCAGGGGGACAGGCGTTTGGCCCCGGATACGACCTGAAACGCGGGCGCGGCGGCATTCGCGAAGTCGAATTTTATGTGCAAATCCACCAACTGATCCACGGCGGCCGTGATCCTGCATTGCGCGTTCCCGATACGCTGGGTGCGATTGCCGCGCTGGCGAAAGCGGGGTGGATTGACGAGGACGCAGCCCGGACACTGGCTGACGCTTACCGGCTTTACCGCACCATCGAACACCGATTGCAGATGGTCGAGGATCGCCAAACGCATAGCCTTCCCGCCGATCCCACCGCGCTCGACAATGTTGCCCATCTGCACGGGTTGACCGACGGCGCTGCGTTGCTCGGCTTACTCGCACCGCATGTGGAAGCGGTCGGCGCACTCTATGACGGGCTGGACGGCCCCGCGCGCCAATCGATCCCGCGCGGTGGCGATGCGCTGGACGACGTATTGCAGGGCGCAGGGTTTAAGGAGCCGACCCGTGCCGCCGCGCGCATTGCCGAATGGCGAAGCGGCAAATCGCGCGCAGTGCGAAGCGATGTTGCTTTCGCCGCGCTGGAAGCAGTGCTCCCGTCCCTTATTGCAGCCTTCGGCCGTGCGCCCGATCCCGACGCCGCGCTCCACGCCTTTGATGCAATGCTCGGCGGCCTGCCGACGGCGCTCAACCTGTTCCGTTTGCTTGAAGCGCAGCCAGCGCTGCTGAAACTGCTCGTCGAGATCATCAGTCACGCGCCCACCCTCGCGGCGGCGTTGGGGCGCAATGCGATGCTGCTCGATCGCTTGCTCGACGCGAGCGCCTTTGATCCCGTCGCAGATGTCAGCGCGCTGAGCAAAGAAATGACGCGGGGCGAAGGCACGCTGGAGGATCAACTCGACCTTGTCCGCCGCATCGTCGGCGATCATCGCTTTGCACTGGGCGCGCAGATTGTTGTCGCGGCGGACGACCCGCTGACGGTGGCAAGCGGCTATGCCCGTGTTGCCGAAGCTGCTGTGCGGGTGGTTGCCGATGCCATCACCACGCCGTTTGCAGCGGCGCACGGACGGGTGGCGGGCTCCGAACTCATCATCCTCGCATTGGGTCGATTGGGCGGCGGTTTGCTGACCCATGCTTCGGACCTTGACCTGATTTATCTCTTCACCGGCGATTTCGCGGACGAATCCGATGGCGCCAAACCACTCGGTGCCACGCATTATTACAACCGTCTCGGCCAACGCCTTAGCAGCGGCCTCAGCGCGCCCACGGCAGCAGGCGCCCTATACGAAGTCGATACCCGCCTGCGCCCTTCGGGTGGTGACGGGCCCCTCGTGGCGTCGGTTGATAGCTTCGCACGCTATCAACGCGAAAGCGCGTGGACATGGGAGCATATGGCGCTCACCCGGGCGCGGGTCTTGTATGGCAGTGAGGCTGCACGCTTTGCGGTCAAAACGGTCATTCAGGACGTCCTAACTAAGCCGCGCGACCGCCCATCGCTTGCGAAGGACATCGTCACGATGCGCCGCGACATGGCCGCGCACAAACCACCACTTGGCCCGCTTGACGTAAAGCTCGCTGATGGGGGCCTCGTCGATCTCGAATTCGCGGTCCATTTTCACCAGCTTGCCAACGGCGTCGCCCTTGATCCGCATCTGCCAACGGCGATCACTACCTTGGCAAAGGCAAAGCTCGTCGACCGCGACCTCGGCCCCGCCCATGACCTGCTCACCCGTCTCATCGTGACTCTCCGCCTCGTTTCCCCTGGCATGGAAGCGCCCGGCCCCGCAACGCAAGCCATCGTAGCGCGGGCCTGCGGCACTGAAAACTGGGACGATCTGCTTGCGCGCGTCACATCGGCGCGGCAAACCATAAGCGCGCACTGGCAGGCAGTGGTGGATCAGACAGGAGCAATTTGATGGTCGATATTGGACAAATGGCCCCTGATGTGGGGTTCGATCTCGCCGGTGGCGCACGCGGTAAAATCTCGGATTTTCGAGGCAAGAACCTCGTCGTTTATTTCTACCCGAAGGATGACACGCCGGGATGCACCAAGGAAGCGCAGGGCTTTACTGCATTGATGCCCGACTTCGAAAAGGCCGGAACGGCAGTGCTTGGCATTTCAAGGGACTCGGTCAAAAGCCACGAAAAATTCGCCGGCAAATATGGCCTGTCGGTCATCCTCGGCTCTGACAGCGACGGCATCTTTTGCGAAGCATTCGGTACTTGGGTCGAAAAATCCATGTATGGCAAACAATATATGGGCATTGAGCGCGCCACCTTCCTGATCGACGCGTCGGGTAAAATCGCGCAGGTCTGGCGCAAGGTGAAAGTGCCGGGCCACCCCGAATCAGTGCTCGAAGCCGTCCGCGCGCTCGGATGATTTGTCGCGATTTGGGCCAATTGGTTCAAAGACTCGCCGCGCTAAGTTGAAAAATTTAACGGTTCACCCCGCGCCCGCTTCAACCCACCCCGCACCGGCTCTGACAGCCTTGTCAGGTCGGTTTTCATCATACAGTCACAATTCGAACGAGGTGGGTGGGCAACATTTCCCTTGTGAGAAATCAACCGCTGCGATGCTGAAAACAGTCTGCGCAGCCCCTTTGGTCGCCGGGGAACTGGAATGTTGGGTATGCGTTTTTCAGCCAATGAAAGTCTCGTCGCGAAGGTTCGCGGCCTTTTTAAATCACGTGAAATTTTTGTGCATGATGGCGCGACAATGCGCCGTGTGCATGTGTCTGGCCGACTTCAAGCGCTGGGCGTCGGCGCGACACTTGCCGCTCTTGGTCTGGCGGTTGTCGGCACTGCGCAACTTACGGGTGCCGCGCCCGCAGCCATGCAGGCTGTATCGCGCGAGGTTGCCGTGTTGCAGCTTCAACAGAAAATCTCGTCACTCCGCGCCGATATCAGCGCGATTCGCAGCGAAGCCAAGGTTCACGCGGCGCACATCGAACAGCGTCAGGCTTTTCTCGATACGGTTCTAAGCGGCAAAGGCACACCAACGATGCCTGCCGTAGTACACAAGGTTTCGGCGCGCGCCGCCGATGCGGTTTCGCCATTCAAGTCGGTTGAGGCCAAGCAACTCGCTCAAGCCGCCCGCATTCAAGCGACGGTTGACGCACGTTACGCCTCAATGGCGGCAACGCTCGCGCAATATGGTATTCCGGCGACGCGCATTGTTGAGGACAAATCGGCAATGGGCGGCCCTTACGAACCCGTCGATACAACGGCAGTCAAGGCGTCGCCCGACCCCGCATTCCGCTCGTTGTTCCAGTCGTGGAAGCGGCTCGACAATCTTCAGCAGGGCACTGTGGCGATCCCGTCGGCCAAGCCCGTTGATACGATCGATTTCACCAGCGGCTTTGGCGTCCGTAGCGATCCTTTCCGGGGCGGCGCGGCGATGCACGCTGGTGTAGACATTCGCGGGCCGCACGGAACGCCGATTTATGCGACCGCCGACGGCATAGTGGGACGCGCAGGTCGCGCTGCGGGTTACGGCAATCTTGTCGAACTTGAACATGGTCGCGGGATTCAGACGCGCTATGGTCACTTGTCGTCAATCCTCGTGCAGTCCGGACAGCGCGTGAAGCGCGGCGAGCTGATTGCACGGATGGGCTCGACGGGCCGTTCGACCGGCAATCACCTTCATTATGAAGTCCGCTTGGATGGCAGCGCGGTCAATCCGATGCCATTCCTGCAATCGTCCAATTATCTCATGGCAATGCAGGCGCGCGGTAATCTTGCGGTTGGTGGTCCGGCACAGCCTGTTAAGTAAGCACAGCTTGCCGGTGCGGGTATTCGTACCTATCTTTAATCAATGACGGTTGAACTCACCCAAAGCGCTGCCGCGCGCGTGGCGACAATTGCCGCGAAGCAAGCCAAGCCTGCAATCCTGCGTCTGTCGGTCGAAGGTGGTGGCTGTTCGGGGTTCCAATATAAATTCGGATTGGCCGATGCGGTCGAAGGCGACGATAGCGTTGCCGAAACCGACGGGGTGCGGCTGGTCGTTGATTCGGTCAGCCTCGACCTCGTGTCGGGCGCGGCCGTCGATTATGTCGAATCGCTTGGTGGTTCGGCTTTTCGCGTGACTAATCCCAATGCCGCCAGCGGCTGCGGTTGCGGATCGAGCTTTTCCGTCTAAAGCCTGTGGCGTGAAAATCGCCACCTACAACGTGAACGGTATCAAAGCGCGCGTGCCGCGTCTGATCGAATGGCTTGATGAGACCAAGCCCGATATCGTCTGCCTTCAGGAACTGAAATCGAGCGATGAAACGATCCCCATCGCGGACATCGAAGCCGCAGGGTATCGCGGCGTGTGGCATGGGCAAAAAGGGTTTAACGGCGTCGCGATCCTGTCACGCGGCGACGCACCGGTGGAAGTGCAAAAGGGGCTTAGCGGCGAACCCGAAGACGATCACAGTCGCTATATCGAAGCCGATGTTATGGGGGTCCGCGTCGCGAGCATCTACCTGCCCAATGGCAACCCGCAACCGGGACCGAAGTTCGACTATAAGCTGCGCTGGATGGACCGGCTGAACACACGTGCCGCCGAATTGATCGCGCTCGAAATCCCGGTGGTCCTCGCAGGCGACTATAATATCGTCCCCACCGACCGCGACATTTCAGACCCAAGGATCCTTGCGGGCGATGCGCTGATGCAACCCGAAAGCCGTGCGGCCTTCCGTCGTCTTTGCGCGCAAGGGTGGACTGATGCCGTCGGCATGCGCCACCCCGCAAATCCGCCGTGGACGTTCTGGGACTACCAGATGAACGGCTGGGCGCGCGACGCAGGCTTCCGCATCGACCATCTGATGCTTAGCCCCGAAGCCGCCGACCGGCTGACCGATGCTGGCGTCGACAAAGAGCATCGCGGGCGGGAAAAGGCCAGCGATCATGCCGCGACATGGGTGGTGTTGGGTTAGGGCGTCTGTGCCACCAGCGCCGCCGCTGCTTTGTCAAATCCTGCCCAAGCCGCGTTGGCCAATGCACCACCCACACTTATGCGGCGAACACCAAGTGCGGCAAGGTCAGGGGCGTTCATCGTCTCATTCATGATCAACACATTAAGGGGCTTTGGCGCGACCGCGCGGACCATCGCCGTAATGTCATCCGCCTGGGTCACACCAGGCGCGAACAGTACATCGGCACCTGCATCAGCATAGGCAACCAGTCGCTCGACTGCGCCTGCACAGTCGGACAATTTCCACAATATCCCTTCGGTACGCGCGACGAGCATCACATCTTGACCCGACGCATCAATTGCAGCGCGTGCAGCGGCGATGCGCTCGACTGCGAGTTCAAGCGGATAGAGCGCCCCACCATGCTGGTCTTCAATTGACGCCCCCGCAACGCCGGTCGCAACTGCGCGGGTAACATTGGCGGCAACCCCTTCGGGCGCATTTGCAAAACCATTTTCGAAATCGGCATTCACGGGCAAATCGGTTGCGCCACACAGCATCGTGAGATGCGCCAAGCACTCGTCTAACGTGATCTGATAATCATCCTTGCCCAGCGACTTCCCCGCTGCCGCGCTTGATGATGCAAGCGCCTTGAACCCCAGCCGTTCGAGCCGCTTTGCGCTGCCGACATCCCACGGATTGGGAATAATGAACGAACCCGATTCATGCAGGGCGCGGAATGCGGCGCGGCGATCAATGACAGTTTTCACTTTGGATTTCCTTTTCGGTCGGCATGCGAAATACAATGGCGACGGCGCAACGTCCTCCCGTTTCTTGCGATCAATCCGTCAAAGCACTTTCGCATAAATCCGGTAAACCTTGTTCACCACCCCGCCCACAGCTTCGCCAACCGACCGCATCGGGCCATTGCTCGCCAGCACCCAGCCGAATTCGCCATGCGTCGCGCCGTATTTGACCACGGCTTCGCGGCGGATGAATTCGATCAGCATGAAAGCAAGCTGGCTTGCCACGCGCGAGGATTGCAGTTTTTTCAGCACGCCCATCAACGGCACGCGCATGATCCGCGCTTGCGGGCGACGCAGCCACAGCAGCAGCTTTGCCCAATTGAAGGGAAGCAGGTTCCCGCCATATTTTGCCAGTTGCGGGTTCATATCGGGCAATGTCATCATGAATGCGACCGGCTCGCCATCGACTTCGGCGACGCGGATCAGGTCTTCATAAACCAGCGGTTTCAGCTTTTTCCCCGCATAGGCAATCTCGGCAGGCGTGAAGGGAACGAACCCCCAATTGTCGCTCCATGCATCATTCAAAATGCCGATGATCAGCGCGGCCTCTTGATCGAATTTGCTCTTGTCGACGCGGCGGATGTTGATGCGTTTGTTGCGCTCGCCTGATGCGACAATGCGGTTGGTCAGTTCGGGAAATCCTTCATTGATGACCAGCGCATACGTGAACAAATCCTCGACGCCCGCATAGCCCGCCGCCTCGACCCAGCCCTGATAGTTTGCAGCATTATACGGCATCATGACTGTCGGCGGATGGTCATGCCCCTGAACCAGCAATCCGACTTCGTCCCAATAGGAGAAACTGAACGGCCCCATCGCTTTGGTCATGCCCTTGGCCCGCAACCAGTCTTCGGCGGCAGTCATCAGCGCGACGGCGGTTGCCGCATCCTCAGCTTCGAAAAAGCCCCAGAAGCCTGTCCCCGGCCCCATACCCTGTTCGACCGGCTGGGTCAGTGCAAGCTGATCAATATGTGCCGAAATACGCCCCGTGACGCGCCCGCCTGCTTCGGCCAAAAACAATTGCGCCTCGCCATGTTCAAACCACGGGTTTTTGCCCGGCGTAATCAGGCCGTAAACTTCGCTCTTCAGCGGCGGCACCCAATTGGGATTCGTGGCGTAAAGGCGATACGGCAGCTCGACGAACGCTTTGCGGTCGGCCTTGGTCTTGACGGCGCGGATGGTGGTCAATTGTCCTCCGATAAGTGCACGGGGTGGTAAATTAACGCTATTGCCCCTATTTACTGCCCACGGACAAGCCATGGACAGCGCCTTTTCTCTTGATCGTTCCCGTGTGGACACGCAAGCGCATGACGCCGCGCGGCCCGTTCGCACGCCCATCGCCGATGATGTGACGATGCTGCGCACGGCGGCGGAACTGACCCGCGACATCAATGTCGCCAAACCCTATATTTATTGGGGCGATTTTCTGGGTTCGTCGGTGCTGGGCTACACGGCTTTGGCGGGGGCGATCCTGCTCGGCGGCGTCGCAGCAGTCGCATCAGCATTGATCGCGATTTTGGCACTCTACCGCGCGGGCAGCTTTATCCACGAACTCACGCATGTCCGGCACCGCGAATTGCCGTGGTTCCGTTTTGGCTGGAACGTGATTGTCGGCGTGCCGCTGTTGATCCCGTCGTTCATGTATGAAGGCGTGCATAATCTTCACCATAATCGCACGCGATATGGCACCGCGGAGGATCCCGAATATCTGCCGCTCGCGCTGATGAAGCCGTGGACGCTGCCGCTGTTCGTTGTGACGGCCGCATTGGCGCCCGTCGCGCTCCTTTTTCGGTATGCCGTGCTAACGCCGCTGTCGATGATCATTCCGCCGCTACGCCATATCGTTGTAGCCCGCTTTTCGGGGCTTCAGATCAACCCCGACTTCCGCCGCCGTCCGCCCGAAGGCGATCTTGCGCGGCAATGGGCGTGGCAGGAAGCAGGAGCGAGCATCTGGTCACTGACGCTCATCGCGCTCGTGGTCGGCGGTGTCATTCCGTGGCGTGCCTTTGGCATTTTTCTGGCGATTGTTTCGGGCACAATGCTGATCAACCAGCTGCGCACACTGGTCGCGCATCTTTGGGAAAATGACGGCGCGGCGATGAGCGTAACCGCGCAATATCTCGATTCAGTCAATGTGCCACCGCCCGCAACGCTGCCTGCGCTTTGGGCGCCCGTGGGGCTTCGCTATCACGCCCTGCACCACCTGCTCCCCAGCCTGCCCTATCATTCGCTGGGCGAGGCGCACCGCCGGTTGAGCGCGGCGCTTGGTGCAGAGTCACCCTATCATCGTGGTAATTATACGGGGATGAGTGAGCTCGTCGCCAAGATTGCGCGAAGCACAATCACTCTTCGGTCCTGATCAACACCGCTTCGCCGATCAGGAGGAACAGAAAGAAGGGCCCCCAAGCCGCCAGCAGCGGCGGATAAGCGCCCAAATTGCCCATCGCGAGCCCGAAATTATCGGCGACGAAGTAAAGAAAGCCCAGCGCCATCCCGATCACCGCGCGAACAAACAATTTCCCTGATCGCGCGAGTCCGAATGCCGCTACCGCTCCCAGCAATGGCATCAACAAGGTCGACATCGGCCCCGAAATCTTGTGCCATAACGCCGCTTCCAGCGATGCGGTCGGACGCCCCGCCGCTTTCAGATCGCCAATCGCCTCACGCAACTTCCCGAACGCAAGCCCCGCGCCATCCACACTTGCCAGCGTAAACTGGTCCGGCCGGACGGCGGGCGCAACTGTGATCGTACCCAGCGCCGTTCGCGTGCCCGATGCGACATCAAAGCTAAACGCCTTTTCCAGCTGCCATCCGGTTGGCATGTGGCGCGCCTTGGTCGCCGTCACGATCTTCGACAATGTGCCGCCAGTCCGGTCATAGATGCCAACATCAGTCAGGACGGTCTTCACGCCGCGCCCCTCGACCAGATCCGCGTGGATTAAGTCATCGCCGTCGCGCACCCATATATTGGTCATGGCTTCGCGCCCGCTGGGCATTTTGCCGTAATCGGCATTCTCCCACAGCTTGAGCGTTGCCGTCGCCCGCGTCACGATCCGTTCGTTGAACGCAAAGGAACCAATCGCAATTAAGAGGCTTGCCACGAACAATGGTGCCAGCACTTGATGCGCGGAAAGGCCCGCCGCCTTCATCGAGATGACTTCACTATTCTGGTTCAGCGTGGCGAGCGTGATGATCGTGCCGAGCAAAACGCAGAACGGCAGAAAGCGTTGGATGATGCCGGGGATGCGCAGCGTGACATAAGTCAAAATCTGTGCCTGCCCATTGCCGGGATAGCGCAAGATCGAGTCACTTTCACCAAGCAGATCGAGTACTTGGAGCACAATGACGAGGATGGCGAGCACCGCAAACACCCGCACGGCAAACATCTTTGCCATGTATAGCGTCAGCGTGCGCGAGGGGAAAAAGTCGGGCATCAGGCGGAGTTCTTCACAAACAATCTGGCCCAGCGTTTGAATACGCCGGTGACTTTGGTCGCAAACCGGTCAATGCCGCCAATCGGTTCCCCACCCGGCACATAAGCCAGTGTGCGGAACAGCCAGATGATCCACGCCGCAAAGACCAGAAACGGCACCCACAATGCGACAAACGGATCGATCTTGCCCAACTCACCCATGCCTGTCGCATATTCGCTGATCTTATAATAAGCGACCACCGCGATGATGGCGACGAACACGCCAATCGCCGACGATGATCGCTTTGGCGGCACGGCGAGTGCCACAGCAAGCAGCGGCAACAGCATCATGATCGCCACTTGCACCACGCGGAAATTGAACTGCGACCAGCTTTCGTTCTTCAATGTCTGCGTGCTTTCGGCATCGGTGCCGACCGCAACCAGTTCGGGAATCGTCAACTCGCGATCCGCCCCACCACGTCCCCTGAACGCTTCGATCTTGGGCAAATCAATCGGCAAGTCATGCCCGTTGAAGCTCAACACGCGCGGCACGCGAAACCCCGGCGCATCATGCGTCAACGTCCCATTCGACAGGCGCAGGATGATGACATCGGGATCGTCGGTCGCCATGAACTGCCCGCGCTCGGCGGTCACGGCCAAACTGCGCCCGCCGCGTTCGCGCGCCATGACGAAAATGCCGGTCAGCTTGCGCCCCTCGTCCGTGCTGGATTCGATGCGCAGCGTCATGTCCTTGCCCAGCTTGGTGAATTCGCCGACTTTGATCGATGCGCCCAACGCGCCCGAGCGTAAGTCAAACCGCAACCGTTCGTAGGCATAGCGCGCCGACGGCTGGACAAAACCGACGATCAGCAAGTTCAAAATGGCAAAGAAAATCGCGTAGAGAAACGGCACACGCAACAGCCGCCAATACCCCTGTCCCACGGCTTGCAGCGCATCAAGTTCGGATGAGAGCGCCATTTTGCGGAACGCGAGTAATATGCCGAGCAGCACGCCAATCGGAATGCCTAGCGACAGATATTCGGGCAGCAAATTGACTAGCATCTGCCACACAATGCTGACCGGCCCGCCTTCGCTTGCGACGAAATCAAACAGGCGCAACATGCGGTCGAGCACCAGCAGCATTGCCGCGATGACGAGCGACGACAGCAACGGCACGATGATCAGCCGGGCGAGATAACGATCCGTCGCAGAGAGAAAGGTTGAAAAAATGGTGAGGCCGTTATCTGTTGTTTTTTCGGGTTTAGCGGGTTGAGCGCGAATTGGGAATCCTTAAGCGGCTTCCGCCGCCGCCCGTGCTTTGCGTACCGGATCATTGGCGAGCAGCGTGCCCACCGCTTTGCCCAGCGACGCCAGCGTAAACGGTTTGCGCAGCACCATATGGCCGCCAAACGCCGCCGCCGTGTCGATGTCGCCCGCATAGCCCGTGACGAACAGCACCGGCAGGCCCGGATAATCATTGCGGATTGACGCGACCAGTTCAGGGCCAGTCATGCCAGGCATCAACACATCGCTGACGATCAGGCCGACATCGGGATTTTCGCGCAGCTTTTTGCGTGCTTCCCCTGGATGCAGGCAACGGACGGAGCGAAGCCCGAGTTCCTCGAGCGCATCACTTGTTGCGGCCAGCACGCGCGGATCATCCTCGACCACCAGCACAGTCGTGCCGCGGCGGCGGGGAAGAGTCGAGATCGCATGCGGCACAGCAGGTTCGCTGCTCGGGTCGGTCGCGCTGCGTGGGAGGAAGATCGACACTGTCGTGCCGCTGTCAATCACACTTTCGACCGTTACCGCCCCGCGCGACTGGCGGACAAAGCCGAAAATTTGGCTGAGGCCGAGGCCTGTCCCTTTGCCCGTTGGTTTCGTCGTAAAGAACGGTTCGAACGCCCGTTCGAGGACATTACGGCTCATCCCCACGCCGGTGTCGGCGACGCTTAGGCACAAATGCTCGCCCGCGTTCACGCCTTCGATCTCTCCGTCGGACAGCATGACATTGCGCGTGTGGATGGTCAGCGTGCCCCCGTCCGGCATCGAGTCACGCGCGTTGACCGCGAGGTTCAACACCGCATTTTCCAACTGGTAGGGATCGACGTAGATCGGCCAGACGTCCTTGCTCGTATCAAACGCCACCGTAATCGTGTCGCCAATCGTCCGTTCGATCAGGTCGGACATGCCCGCAATCAACATGTTCGGATCCGACGCGACGGGCAGCAAAGGCTCTGATCGCGCAAACGCCAGCAGTCGCTTGGTCAGTGCCGCCGCGCGGTTCGCCCCTTCCATCGCTTGTTCGATATGCCGCCCGACGGTCGCGCCGCCGCTTGCCAGCCGCCTTTGTGCCAGCTCAAGCCCACCAATGACAACCGACAGCATATTGTTGAAATCATGCGCGATGCCACCCGTCAGCTGACCAATGGCTTCCATTTTCTGAGCCTGTCGCAGCTTGGCCTCGGTCTCCTCACGGTGCGCCATTTCCTGGCGCAATTCGGCCGTGCGTTCGGTAACAGCAAGCTCCAGATCGGCATTGCGCACTTCCTCCAGCCGCCGCTCGCGCCACGCCAGCACAGCGGCCCACCCAAGAATGACGGCCCCTATAACCAGTAACAGCCCAAAGAACGAAACCACGAGTCCCAGCGTGTTCGACCGCTCAATCGATGCATCGGCAACAATCCCGCGCGCGGCCAGCGTGTCGCGCTCGGCAGCAATCACTGCTTCGAGCAGGCCATCAATCTGCGCGAGCGTCGGCGATTTGCCGGCCTCATAATATTTGTACAGGGCCGCCGGGTTCTGCCCGTAATTGGTGCGCAGCGCGATGGCCGACAATTCCTTGCCGCGCGCGTCATAGGCCTTGCGGAGTTGGTCGATCAGGCTTTGCGTGCGCGGATCGACGACCATCTGGTCAAGCGCATCAATCTGCGTCCCCGCCCGCCGCCAGTCATCAATGTAAAGCCGCCCCAGATCTTTGTCGCCGCTGATCACAAACCGGCCGAGGAAAGCCTCCGCCTGTCCAATGCTCGCGTCCAGCGAACGGGCAAGGATCATCGCTTCATAACTTTGCCGTCGCGAATCGAGGGCAGTGTCACGGTCCTTGGTCGCCGTGCCGAGCATCAGGACAAGCGCAACAATCGTTGCCGCTCCGGCAAACGCAAAGACAATGCCCAGCATCAGCCGCCAGCGGGGCCGCCCGTCAAATTCGGTTTCGCCGTCCATTGGCGTTAACGATAACGCGAATCGCCGGAAAACGAAAATGTTCTGGATTCTGCCTAACGGCCGCGCATTATCAGCACGGGCCATTCGCCAGCACCTTGGCGGAGCAACCGCATCCCTTCGCGCTTATAGGCGCGGATGACGGCGACGGCCTGAATGTCGAGCAGTCCGGCAAGAATGAGCGTGCCCCGCTGTGCAACCGCTGCGGCAATCCAAGGTGCCATATCGATCAGCGGCTGCGCCAGGATATTGGCAACGACCAGATCATAAGGCGCGCGCGCAACGATTTCGCGATCCGCCATGCCATCCGCCACGACCAACGCCAGTCCGCGAACATCATTCAGAGCCATATTCTCGCGCACGACATCAATCGAAATCGGGTCAATGTCCGACGCCATCGCTTTTGCCACAGGCCACAAATGCATCGCCGCGAATGCAAGGAGGCCAGTGCCGGTGCCCACATCGATGATATTGCGGAAAACCTTGCCCTCGCGCTTCAGCTGGTCAAGCGCGCTCAGGCAGCCCGATGTCGTCGCATGCTGTCCCGTCCCGAACGCTAATCCCGCCGGGATGACGAAATCGACCAGATCACGCCGCGCCGGAAAATGCGGCGTGCGGACGTGAAACCGCCCTGCGATCAGGGGCTCCAACCCTTCCTGACTCATTGTCACCCAATCTTCGGAGGGAAGCAGCTTTGCTTTCGGCTCCTTTTCGCGTGCGCTGGGGAGGAGGCGGGCAATCGCCTTCAATACATCGCGCGACGGCTTGCTTTCGAAATAGGCATCGAGTTGCCAAGCGTCTGGTTTCGTATCGTCGGGCTCGGATGTCACAAGCACCGGTGCCGGGTGAACGTCCGCCAATGTCGGCAAATCACCGTTCAGCAATTCGGCCTCGGCTTTTGTGCAAGGCAGCGTCAGGATCCAGCTCTCGGTCATTTGGCGCTTTCCTTCGCCAGCCGGTCATCAAGCCGCTTGCGCATCGCCTGCACCAGATTGCGGCATCCTGCGCTGTCCACAACCGGCTTTGCTCCGCGCAACCGTTCGAACAGGTCACTGACGCCCGGATGCGGCGTGACAAGGATATCGCAGGGCAGTTTCGCGACGCGGTCAAATGTTTCGCGAAATGGCGCAACACGTTCGGCATGATCGGCGAAGCGGTAGGTGTCGGTGGATACGGGCGTCATGCTGTCAACATAAGCAAAGGTCACGCATGCGGCGCCTTCGCAGCTTTGCCACGTCCAGCTTGTCCCGCCGCTGGTGTGACCGGGCGTGGGGTGCGGGATCAACGACATCACGCGCGTCGGCTCGCCAGTGATGATCATGCCCGGTTCGGGGTCATAGGTCAGGATGCTGTCAACGGACACCGGTCGCATATCGGGATGGAGACCGAATTGCGGATCGTCGGCGTCCGTCTTGCCGCTTTCGACCGCCGTTCGCGCGGCGGCACTGACCAGCAGCCTGGCGCCCGTCGCCGCCTTTAGCGCCGCAAAACCGCCCATATGATCGAGATGTTCATGGCTACCGACAATGAACTTTATGTCGCGCGGGTTGAAGCCGAGTGTCCGGATATTGGCGAGGATCGAGGGCACGGCTTCGTCGGTCGCGCCGTCGATCAGGACATGGCCCTTTGCCGACGTAACAAGCAAAACTGAAATCCCGCAGGTGCCGACATAATAAGTGTTGCCATGAATGCGTGCAGGCGGCGCGGCGTCGCTCCAGCCGTCACGGTCTTTGCACGCGGTCGCCAGTCCCGCGCCCTGCGTCGGTGCGGCAGCCGTTGTCGTGGCACTCGGTTGCATCGGCGCGCAGGAAGCGAGAACGGCGATCATTGCGCCGGTAAATATGTGCCTTGTCGTCATAGACCTCTCTTACCAAGCATGTCGCATCGCGCCAGCCTGTTGACGCACGCCTCAAGAGCCGTATTATCGACATAATACACAAGGGATTGCGATATGCTGCTACTTGCTCTTGCCGCTGCGACAGTAACGATACCCGATGGTGCAGCGCTGACCGATGCCATCCGCGCACGCGATGCTGAATTCTTCCATGTTTATTTTGATCAATGCGAACCCGCGCGTGTCCGCGCGATGATAACCGACGATTTCGAAATGTATCATGACAAGGGCGGCGTTGTCGCCCGCAATGCACAACCATTCATCGACGACTACACTAAGTCGTGCACCGAAAAGTTGAAACCGGATGCGTGGCGCTCACGCCGCGAACTGGTGGCTTCCACGCTTCAGGTCCACCCCGTTCCGGGCTTTGGAGCGATTGAAGAAGGCGATCACGTCTTTTACGAGCGACAAGGCGATGGCCCCGAGAAGAAGGCGGGCGTCGCGCATTTCGTCCAGCTCTGGGCATCAACCCTCGACGGTTGGAAACTATCGCGCGTGTTCAGCTATGCGCACGCCGCAGCGAAGTAATCAGCGAACATAACTCGCCCCGTTCACGTCCAGCACCGCACCCGTCATCGACGGCGGCGCATTCAACGCGGCGAACGCTGCAATCTCCGCGACTTCTTGCGGATCGGCGACTTTCCCCAGCGGAATGTCCGCCAGCAATTTATCGCCGCCCCGGCTGCTCAGATAATCGTCTGCCATGCCCGTCATCGTGAACCCCGGGCAGATCGCAAAGGCGTAAATCCCCTGTGCGGCATAAGCGCGGGCGATGGTTTTGGTCATTGCGACCATGCCTGCTTTTGACGCGGCATAATGCCAGTGCGCGGGACTATCGCCACGATGCGCGGCGCGGCTGGCGATGTTGACAATGCGCCCGCCGCCGTTTGCTTGAAAATGCTGGACGGCAAAGCGGCACAACTCGGCGCTGGCTGTCAGGTTGATTTGCATCGTGCGGTTCCACGACGCAGTCCATTCTGCATCGGGCAGGTCGATTGGGGCCGCTTCAAACACGCCGGCATTGTTGATCAGAACGTCGATACGTCCGTCGAACATGTCAAGTGCTTGATCCCAGAGGTGCTTTGGCGAGGCGGGGTCGGCAAGGTCAAATCGGTTGCTGCCGATTGCCCACACCTTCACGTCTTCAAGGTCCAGTCGTTCGGCAATTGCTTTGCCGATCCCGCGCGTGCCGCCGGTAAGGAGAATGTTCGCCATGCGGCACGCCTAACGTGCCGCGTCGTTTTACGCCACCAGCTTCACATAGTCTCCGGCTGCGTCCTGCAACCGTGCCAATTTCCGGTTCACACTATCAAACCCGCTTTCAAGGCTATCGATCTCGGTCGCGACTTCTTCGGTATCCGCGCGGATCGCCGCAATCGTGGTGGACATGGTGTCCGCTGCCAGTGCGGTTTCGTCGACCGCCGCCGTAATCATGGTCACTGTCTGCGCCTGAATTTCCATCGCCGCGCGAATGCGGTGTGCAGATGCCTGAACTTCGGCAACGGTGTCGCGGATTGACCCGTTGGTTTCGACCGTCGATTTCGTTGCGGCCTGAATCGCAGCAATCTTGGCGGCAATATCGTCCGTCGCACGCGCCGTCTGGTTTGCCAGCGATTTCACTTCCTGCGCCACCACGGCAAAGCCGCGTCCCGCATCGCCCGCACGAGCGGCTTCAATGGTGGCGTTCAGCGCCAGCAAATTGGTCTGCCCCGCAACATCACGGATCAGACCAAGGATTGATTCAATCGACTTGGCGGTATCCGACAATGCTTGCGACACCTTAACGGCATCCCCCGCTTGGCTTGCCGCGCGCGTTGCCACTTCTGCGGCTAAATCAACTTCGGTCCGCGCATCCTCGATGGCACGGATCAGGCCCGCCGCTGTATGCGCCGCATCGCGCATCGCAACCGCCGACTGTTCTGCTGCTGCGGCGACTTCGGATGCCTTGCCCAGCATCCCTCGCGTGGCGTGCGAAGCATCGCCTGCTTGCGTGCGCAATTGATTGCCAAGTTCGGATGCGCTGGCAACTTCGGTGCCGATTTTGTCGCGAAACACATCGGCGCGGTCGGCACGCTCTTTCTGCACTTCAAGCGCTTTCAGCGCATTGATCGTTGATGACATGATTTCAGCTTCAAGCATCGCGAGGCGGAACACCGCGCGCCCCGCATGCTTCATCCCTTCGCGATCCTCGCCATAGAAATCGCGGACGACGCGGATCGTCATCTGGTGTCCGGCTTCGAATGCCGACAGGATGAGCGAAATGGGGTCGCCCGCCATATAGGCGAGCCGCGCATGGTCCCGCGCGAGATCGGCCCAATTCTGCTCTGTCGGCGCCCTATATTTGGCGATCGTGTAGCCGATGCCGCCCTTCATAACCGTTGCAAGATCGCGTTCATCAAGGCCTTTGGCGACGCCGCCGCACGCATTGTAATGGGTCCAGAATGCTTGGGTAATTTCTTCTTCGCGTCCTGCAATGGCCTTTAAGACGGCGGCGCAATCCGATGTCAGTTCGCCATCGACGTCGAAAAAACGAATCCGGTCAGCGACCAATATGCGCAGATTGTCGCTGGACTGCCCGGTCTCAAAGACACGGACGGCTTCGTGTGGCGAGGTGCTCATCGACTGCTTGTTCCTGTCGGTTTGAATATCGTGACGTGACATAAGCGCGCATTGGTAAACAGACCGTTAGCCATTTCGGCCCGCCTTCTTTGTTGCATCGCGGCACAGCAGGGCTAAGGACAGCGCAACCATCCGGGGAATATCAATGACGCCCACGCGCACGCGGCCCACCTCGCCGCATCTGACTGTTTACAAATGGGGGCCGCACATGCTGGTCTCGATCCTTCAGCGGATCATGGCGGTCGGCCTTGCGACGGTGGGGATCATCGGCTTCGTCTGGTGGCTGGTTGCACTGGCGTCGGGCAAGGAAGCGTATGCGACGTTTCTCGACTGGGCGACATGGCCACCTGCGTTTGTCGTTCCCATCGGCCTGACATTTGCGGTGTTCCTCCATGGTGGCAACGGCATTCGCCATTTCGTGCTTGATACCGGCGCGGGCTATGCGCTGAAAGGCAACCGGATCGGCGCGATGATCGTCATTGCCAGTGCCGTCGTCCTGACTGCGCTGATGTGGATGTTCATTTTTGTGAAGGGCCAATAATGCGCGGCGGTTCAGAACTCGGTCGCGTGCGCGGCCTCGGCTCGGCCAAGGAAGGCGCACATCATTGGTGGCATCAGCGCGTCACGGCGTTCGGTAATCTGTTCCTCATCCTCTGGCTGATTTTCTCGCTGCTCCGCTTGCCCGATCTCGGTTTTGAAACGGTGCGCAGCTGGCTGCAATCGCCGATTGTCGCGGTGCCGATGGCGCTGATCGTCATCAACACCTTCTGGCACATGAAAATGGGGCTTCAAGTCGTGATCGAGGATTACATCCACGGCGCCAGCCGCATTGTATCGATGGCAATCCTTCATATCTGGACATTCGGGGCCGGTGGCCTCGCGCTGTTTTCTATCCTGAAAGTGGCACTCACAGGGGCTCCCGCGTGACTGAAGCGTATAAGATTATCGACCATAGCTATGATGCCGTTGTTGTTGGCGCAGGCGGCTCTGGCCTGCGCGCCGTGATGGGGGCCGCCGAAGCAGGCCTGAAAACCGCGTGCATCACCAAAGTTTTCCCCACGCGCTCGCATACCGTCGCCGCGCAAGGCGGAATCGCCGCCTCGCTCGGCAACATGGGGCCCGATCACGGGACCTGGCACATGTATGATACGGTGAAGGGCAGCGACTGGCTCGGCGATCAGGACGCGATCGAATATCTCGTCCGCGAAGCGCCGCAGGCGGTCTATGAGCTCGAACATGCCGGTGTTCCGTTCAGCCGGACGGACGAAGGCAAAATCTATCAGCGTCCCTTTGGCGGCATGATGCAGAACATGGGTGCAGGGCCGCCCGCGCAGCGCACCTGCGCCGCTGCCGACCGCACCGGCCATGCCATGCTCCACGCGCTCTATCAGCAGAGCCTGAAATACGACGCCGATTTCTATATTGAATATTTCGCGCTGGACCTCATCATGGAAGATGGAGCCTGTCGGGGCGTCATCGCCATGTGCATGGAAGATGGCAGCATCCACCGCTTCCGCTCGCACAGCGTCGTCCTCGCAACGGGCGGCTACGGCAAATGCTGGTTCTCCGCCACGTCGGCGCACACCTGCACCGGCGATGGCGGCGGCATGGTCTTGCGCGCAGGCCTGCCGATGCAGGACATGGAATTCGTCCAGTTCCACCCGACCGGCATTTACGGCGCAGGCGTCCTCATCACCGAAGGCGCGCGCGGCGAAGGCGGTTACCTGACCAACAGCGAAGGCGAGCGTTTCATGGAACGCTATGCCC
The DNA here is from genome assembly GCA_031369985.1 of Sphingomonas sp. Taxonomy (GTDB): domain Bacteria; phylum Pseudomonadota; class Alphaproteobacteria; order Sphingomonadales; family Sphingomonadaceae; genus Sphingomonas_O. Next base: position 30,298 of record JANMPU010000095.1, read on the forward strand.
CGTCCGCGAAAGACTTGGCCAGCCGCGACGTCGTGTCACGCAGCATGGCCGCCGAAATCCGCGAAGGCCGCGGTGTTGGCCCGCACAAGGATCATATCTACCTCCATCTCGATCATATCGATCCCGCTGTCCTTGCCGAGCGGCTCCCTGGCATCACCGAAACGGGCAAGATTTTCGCAGGCGTCGATCTCACGCGCCAGCCGCTGCCCGTCACGCCGACGGTGCATTACAACATGGGCGGCATCCCCTGTAATTATCATGGCGAAGTCGTCACGTTGAAGGACGGGAACCCGGATTCAGTCGTCCCCGGCCTGTTCGCGATAGGTGAAGCAGCCTGCGTCAGCGTCCACGGCGCGAACCGCCTCGGCTCGAACAGCCTGATTGATCTGGTCGTCTTCGGCCGCGCGACCGGCAAGCGCCTTGCCGAAATCATCACGCCGGGCACCGCGCACAAGCCACTGCCCAAGGGGTCGGAGGAAATGGCACTCGGCCGCGTCGACAAATTCCGCCATGCCGATGGCGGGTCAAAGACGGCGGACATCCGCCTCGACATGCAGCGCACGATGCAGAAACACGCCGCTGTCTTCCGCGACAATGAATTGCTCGACGAAGGCAAAACGCTCATCGACAAAGTCGCCGCACGCATCGCCGATGTGCAAGTGTCGGACCGCAGCATGATCTGGAACACCGACCTGATCGAGACGCTCGAACTCGACAACATGCTCCCCCAAGCCGTCGTGACGATGCACAGCGCCAGCAACCGCCACGAGTCACGCGGCGCGCACATGCACGAGAGCTTCCCCGACCGGAACGATGCGCAGTGGATGAAGCACACGCTGGCATGGCGCGAAGGGGCGGGGGTGAAAATCGATTACCGCCCTGTGCATGATTATACGCTCACCGACGAGATCGAGTATATTAAGCCGAAGGCTAGGGTTTATTGAAAAAGACCGAAACCGACCAAATTTGGCAAGTGCCAATTGCACCTGATTTGCAATTCATTCGGGTATCGATTGCCCATGATGGACAAAACATTGTTCCGCTCATTTTTCCGACAAAAGCAGGAAACGAATGCGTAGATTTCCATGGAATATCTGCTGATTTGAAGCAGGTGATTGAGTGTTGCGCGCTTTATCTGACGACCGCTGACGACGAGCATGCCAAGCGAGTAGCGCTCTACGAATGCTGTTTAATTCGGTATCGAAGATGTTTTGCTACGGGAGTACGACTGCCTTTGAAAAGTTGCGTTATAGAAGGTTTGACGCGAGCCGAGCGAGATATTCATGACTACTATCTTGATATGGCAAACAAGTTTGTGGCGCATTCGGTCAATTCATCTGAAACGCTTTTGCCCGTTGTAATCCCTGGTGCCGGTGTAGGCGGAGGTCATGGTCATGCGTTTCTAAATATTCGCCACACAGGTGATGCGAATGAGAAGATGCATCACCTGGGTTTATTGGCCTCAAAAATGTTGAAGGATATCGTCGATCCCGAAATCTCGCGCCTATCGGAAATTTACCAAGAGGAAGTTTCACGATTAGTAGACACTGATTTCGAAAAGCTCTCTCCCGCGCATATTCCTGTCAACAAAAAGGCAGTTCCCAGTAGCCGCCGTAAATAAGTGCCGTCACCCTGAACTTGTTTCAGGGTCCATTGTCTAGCCGGGACCATCCGTCGCGTGTCAGGATGGATGCTGAAACAAGTTCAGCATGACGGCTATGTATGTGACGATGCGTCCCACCCCGTCACCCCGGACTTGATCCGGGGTTAGGCTCTCTTCGCCACCACCCGAAGAAAAGGCCAAACCCCAGCTTGGGGGCCGGGGTGATGGTGAGGGTCGCTTACCACTTTCGTCATTGCGAGCGTAGCGCGGCAATCCAGTCACAATCAAGGCTGGTTCGCCGCGCAATCAAATTGATGGTGGACAGGGCTGGATTCGAACCAGCGTACGCTTGCACGGGCAGATTTACAGTCTGCTGCCTTTAACCACTCGGCCACCTGTCCAGGCGCTTTCGCGAAGCGCGGGCTATTGGCGAAAGCGGGCTTGCCTGTCAACGCAAGTCGGGCGAAAGAGCACGCATGCGACGCGGACATCGACCATCACAGGGCAATAGCGGGCGGATACGCCTGTGGGGGCGGCATGCCGTTATTGCGGCACTCGCCAATCCAGAGCGCGTCGTGCGCAAATTATGGGGCACACGCGAAGCAGCGGGCGCGCTTGACTTGCCGCCGGTCCTCCCTGTGGTTTTTGCTGATGTCGCCGATCTTGGCCGGATGGTGCCTAATGATGCGCCACATCAGGGACTTGTTGCCGAAGTTGATCCGCTGGAGGAAATCTGGCTGGGTGACCTGATCGAACAAGGTGCCGACGACAAGCGCCCCCTGCTTGTGCTCGATCAAGTGACGGACCCGCACAATGTCGGCGCGGTGCTGCGGTCGGCGGCGGCGTTCAATGCGCTGGGGATTGTGACGCAGGACCGGCATGCCCCACCCGAATCCGGAGCTTTGGCGCGAGCCGCTTCAGGGGCGCTTGAGCTGGTGCCGTGGGTCCGTGTCGTCAATCTGTCGCGCGCGCTGGAGGAAATTGCCGAAGGCGGCTTTTGGCGCATCGGCCTTGCGGGGGAAGCGACAATGCCATTGTCCAAAGCGCTGGATGCCGCGAAGTCGGCGCTGGTGCTCGGGGCCGAAGGCGAAGGGATGCGCCCCAATGTCGCGGCGCATTGCGATCTCCTCGCACGCCTGCCGATCAGTCCGAAGGTCGAAAGTCTGAACGTGTCGAACGCAGCGGCGATTGCGCTTTATGCTGACGCAATGCAGGTGCGGATATGAACCGGCTAATGCTTGCACTGCTCGCGCCGCTGCTCCTCGTTGGTTGCATCCTGTCACCGGGGAAATTCGTTTCGACGATGTCGATCAACGCCGACCGAACATTTGCCTTCACCTATAAAGGCGAAGTGATCGCGTCTGATCCGGGCAGCGCGCTCAAGGGCATCGGCGACAAACCCGCGACCGACAAGCCCGAAGACGACGCAAAGCCCGCTGTCTATCGGACCGCCGCCGTCAATTCCAAAGCAGGAGCGGCACCCGAACCCGAGGTCGAACCCGCTGAGGACAGCGAGGCCAAGAACCGCGAGATTGCGGCGGCCCTATCCAAGGAACAAGGCTATCGATCCGTGACCTATCAGGGCAAGGGCAAGTTCCTGATTGATTACGCGATTACCGGCACGCTGACGCATAATTTCCAATATCCGTTCAATTCAGATGCCGGCGTCATCCTGCCTTTTATTGTCATCGAATTGCGCCAGGGCGGCACGGTGCGCGTGAAGGCGCCTGGCTATACCAACGCCGAAACCGGCAGCAATCCGATGGGTGGTGGTTCTATGACGAAGGCGGCAAAGCTGCTCGACGGCACGTTCACGCTTGATACCGATGCCGAAATCGTCAGCCAGAATAATGAGGAAGGCGCGACGACCAAAGGCAACCGGCGCGTGATTATCTGGCGCGCGACGCCTCTGACCAAGGACGCACCGAGCGCTGTGCTCCGGCTAAAGCCTTAGTCTTCGGCAGCGATCGTCACTTTCAGGCCATCCAGATCGGTCGTGAATGGGATCTGGCACGACAGGCGCGACGTCGCGTCGCGGTGGTCTGACGAATCGAGCAAGTCGTTTTCATCTTCGCCCATCGGCGCAACCTTGTCGGCAAAAGCCGCATCGACGTGAATATGGCACGTCGCGCACGAACAGCACCCGCCGCACAGGGCCAGCAACTCGTCAACGCCGCCGTCGCGGATGATTTCCATCACTGACAGGCCAACATCGCAGTTCAGTTCTTTTACGGTTCCGTCGCGCGTCGTCACGATCAGCTTGGGCATTTGGGGAGTCGCTCCTTGATTGGTTTTCGCGCTATGTCGCGGCGCAGCAACAGAATCAACAAGGAACGCTATGGGCCTGTCCGCTGAAATGCTTCGCGATCATCTTGACGCACTGGGGAAAATCGAACCGGCCTTCGCGCGGGCGATCAAAGTGGCGGGCTATCCCGAACCGCGCATCCGCGACCGGGGCTATGTGACGTTACTCCGCACGATTGTGGGGCAGCAGATCAGCTTCAAGGCCGCCGATGCCGTGTGGAAGAAAATCGAAGTGGTCGTTGGCGAAATCGAAACGCCGACTGCACTTATGGCGCTTGCCGATGAAGAGCTGAGGGGCGCGGGCCTTTCGCGCCAGAAAATCGGCTATTGCCGCAGTCTGGCCGAACTTGTCGCAGGCGGGACACTCGATCTGCACAATCTGCCTATTGACGACGAGGAAGCGATTGCGGCGCTGACGACGATCAAGGGGATCGGGCGCTGGTCAGCGGAAATCTATCTGCTCTTTGCCGAAGGTCGTCCCGACATCTGGCCTGCGGGCGATTTGGCAGTGCAGGAGGATGTCGGTCGGTTGCTGGGTCACGATGTCCGCCCCAGCGAAAAACTCGTCCGCGACGTCGCCGAGAGCTGGCGCCCCTATCGCGGTGCCGCCGCAATCTTTGCGTGGCACCATTACAAGATTCCAGTGATTTAACGGCCTAAAGAAACAAAAAGTCCCGGTCGAAACTCTTCAAATTCGCGCCACCATCGACGAAGATCGTCTGCCCCGTTGTCGCGGGGGCATTCGCCAGCCAGAACACCGCATCGGCGATATCCTCCGGCTTCGGCAGAGCACCAAGCGGCATCATGCCCGCCAGCCGCTCCATCTGGCCCGGCGCATAATCATCTGTCGCCAGCGTCAGCCCTGGCGCGACCGCATTCACCCGCACTTTGGGTGCCAGCGCGCGGGCCAAAGTTTCAGTCGCTCCCGCCAGCGCTTGTTTGGACAAGGTGTAACTCAGCTGATCAGCATTGGGCTGCTTGATTCGCTGGTCGAGAATATTGACAACTGCGGCTAGCTGGTCAGCCTTAACATATTGCGCCAGCGATGCCGTTAGCAGCACTGGTGCCGCCAGATTCACTTTCATATGCGCGGCTATCGCTTGCGGCGTGACGCTTGCCGGATTGTCCCATTCAAACAGCGAGGCATTGTTGACAAGCAAGTCGGGCGCGCGGCCATAATGCGCGATGACTGCCGGGATCATTTGCATAACGGCACTGTCGTCAGACAGATCCGCCTCGAAACCATGCCACGTCGTGCCATGTTGTTTCAGGACAGCCGCCAGTCCGGCTTCGGGCTCCCTTACTCCTCGGCTGTGCAGGGCAAGCGTCCACCCCGCTGCTGCCAATCGCGCCGCAATCGCACCGCCCAGCCGGTGATAGCCCGCCGTGATCAGCGCCAGTTTCATGCGCGATTCCGCACGCGCCGAATACCGATGGCTTCACCCGCTTCGGCTATCGCAAGTTTCACAATTTGCACCTCAACCCGCGCTACCCGTGCGTCGCCTGCCATCAACGTATCGATGATGTGATCCGCCACAGCTTCGATCAAGACGAAATGCACGCCCGCTGGCAATCCCGTCGCCGCTTGCTTCAAATCCATGTAATTTTTGGACGCGCCCAGCGGCGTGTCAGGCGCAAAATGGTCCTGCACATCCAAATCAACAATCATCGAAATGCGCAGCGGCTGCGGCAAATGCGTTTCTTCCGAATAAATACCCGTCAGCACGGGCACGACAAGGTCGCGGACTTCGAGTTGGAGGAGATCGTTCATCGCCGCGCGCCTAGAGGAAAAACTTAGCGGTTCCAATCACTGAAAATCACGGTAATGGCGCGACCCCCATGGCTGTGACATTGACTCCGTTGGCAATCGCCGACCCCGATGTTGTCGAAGCACTGCTTGATGCAGCGTTCGGCGCGGACCGGCACATGCGCACCGCCTACCGTATTCGAGCGGGGACGCAGGCCATCCCGGCGCTCAGCTTCGCGGCGTTCGATGGAGGAAAACTGGTCGGCACGTTGCAAAGCTGGCTCGTCTTCATCTGCGACGCGCCCATCACTTTGGTGGGACCCGTCGCCGTCGCGCCCGATGTCCAGCGTGGCGGGATCGGGCGAATACTCATGAATACGATGATGGATGCCGCAGGCGATACCCCAATGGTGATGATCGGCGACCCCGAATATTATGGCCGCTTCTTCGGCTTTACGGCGGACGCGACCGCAGGCTGGGAAGTGCCCGGCCCCGTCGAACGGCACCGCCTCCTCGCACGTAATGCGGATGGTTTGCCAAAGGTCGGGAGGCTCGGCCCGTTTTCAGCAACACTCTGTGCTCCTGCGAAAGCAGGAGCCTAGGAAGCAGGACCGCACTCTCCACGCCAAGGCTCCTGCTTTCGCAGGAGCGCGTGCAGGGCGCGATTCCAATCAACTCATAAACGGTTTAGGGGGAAGCATGCCCATGCCGCCCGCCCCCGATCTGTCCACGATGTCGCTGGCCGAGGTGGCGCAAGCACTTGCCGACCAACGCCTGCCCCCCGTTGACCAATGGAACCCCGCGCATTGCGGCGATAGCGAGATGCGGATCGCGCGCGATGGCACCTGGTTTCATCAGGGATCACCGATTGGCCGCGAAGCGATGGTGCGGCTGTTCTCCACCATCCTCCGCCGCGAAGCCGATGGCAGTTATGTTCTTGTCACCCCCGCCGAAAAACTCGACATCATCGTTGAGGATGCGCCGTTCATCGCAGTTGAAGTGCGGCATGAAGGTAGTGACGACGCCCGCAAAATGACGTTTCGCCTCAACACTGGCGACCTCGTGATGGCCGGACCCGACCACCGTTTGCGCTTCGACGAAGCCCCCTATCTCCACGTCCGCGGCGGGATGGAAGCGCGGCTGGCACGGCCCGTCTATTATGAACTCGCCAACCTCGCGATTGACGAAGGGCACGACCCGCTCGGCCTGTGGAGCGATGGCCTGTTCTTTCCCGTGACTGCCGCATGAATTTGGTTGCGCGGTTGCAGGCTTCACTCGCGGCAACGACGGGGGATGTGGTGCCTTATACCAGCGACATGCGCGATCGGTTCGATGGTCCCGGCACGCCCGCCGCCGTCCTGATCGCTATCACCGACCGCGCCGACCCCGGCTTGATCCTCACCCAACGGCCGGACAGCATGCGACAACATGCCGGCCAAGTCGCGTTTCCCGGTGGAAGAATCGACCCCGAGGATACCGACGCCATTGATGCCGCACTCCGCGAAGCCGAAGAGGAAGTTGCCCTCGCTCGCGCGCATGTCGAGATCATCGATGTGCTCGCCCCGTATCGCACTGTCACGGGCTTCGACATCACGCCCGTCATCGGCGTCGTCCCGCCCGATTTGCCACTGACCCCGCATGAGCGCGAAGTAGCCGCCGTTTTTGAAGTGCCGCTTTCGTTCATCTTCGACCCCGCCAACCGCGTCGAGCGACGCGTGGTGGCAGCGGGGGCCGAACGGCGCTATTTCGAAATCATGTGGGGCGAACGACGCATCTGGGGGGCAACAGCGGCAATGCTCGCCAATTTGTCGGCGCGGCTGAAATGGTGACGGTGGCGGGGCTAGAGCCGCTGATCGCGGCCCTTGGCGGTGGCGAAAACACGCGGCTGATCGGCGGCGTGGTGCGCGACAGTCTGCTTGGCGTGCCCGTCAGCGACATCGATCTCGCCACGCGGTTGACCCCCGATGCGGTGATGGCGCGATTGGACGCAGCGGGCATCAAATGCGTGCCAACCGGCCTCGCGCATGGCACCGTTACCGCCGTCATGCCGTTCGGCCCCGTCGAAATCACCACGCTGCGCCGCGACATTGCGACTGATGGACGCCATGCTGTTGTTGCCTTCACCGATGACTGGCGGGAGGACGCGGCGCGGCGCGATTTCACGATCAACGCCTTGTCCGCTGACCCCGACACCGGCGAAATCTTCGACTATTTTGGCGGTCAGGACGATCTGAACGCGGGCCGAGTCCGCTTCATCGGCAAACCGCTCCAGCGCATTGCCGAAGACCATCTGCGCATCCTCCGCTTCTTCCGCTTCCACGCCCGCTTCGGCAAAGGCGCGCCCGATGCCGCCTCGGTCGAAGCCTGTGCCGCCCGCGCCAACGACCTAATGGCGCTGTCCCGCGAACGGATCGCGACCGAATTGCTCAAACTGCTTTCGGCAACCGATCCCGTGCCTGCCATCCGTTTGATGATCGAACATAGCATTTTGAAGCCCGTCCTGCCCGAAATCACCAGCGCCGACACGCTGGCAATGCTGGTGCCGCGCGAAGGTGATGGTGGTAATGCGATCCGCCGTTTCGCCGCATTGATAGGCCCGGACCCCGGACAAGCGCGCGACATTGCGATGCGGATGAAACTGTCGAAGGCACAAACGAAACGTCTAGTCGCGGCCTGTCGCTGGACCGAACCCTATGGCGCACTCGATGCACTTGCCTATCGCTTCGGCACTGAAAGCGCGCGCGACCGGTTGCTTCTTGCCGGATCGGAGGCGACGCCGCTCGATCAATGGGTCCGCCCGCATTTCCCGATCACTGGCGGGTCGCTGATTGCACGTGGCATGAACGCAGGGCCACAGGTCGCCATCACCTTATCGGCAATTGAAAATGCCTGGATCGAGGCGGGCTTTCCGAAAGGCACCGCATTCGACGCCTTGCTCGCGAAGTTCAGCCCTGTGACGCCATCACAAAATTAAATGCTTGATCCGCCGTCATCGGCTCCGAGTACAAAAACCCCTGCCCCGTGACACAGCCTAGCCCCGACAGCGTGTCAGCAAGCTCGGGCGTTTCAATCCCCTCGGCGGTTGTCGACATACCAAGCGCTTCCGCCAGTGAAAGGATGGCACGGACAATCGCGACCTTGTCGCTGTCGCCGATCATGCCGGTTATGAAACTGCGATCAATCTTGAGCATATCAATCGGCAGCCGCTGTAACGCGGCAAGATTGGAAAAGCCCGTTCCAAAATCGTCCATCGCGACCATCGCGTCGCAGCGTTTGAGCGCCGACAACGTCCGCTCCGCGCGGTCAGGATCGGCAATGATCGCGCTTTCGGTGAGTTCAATCGTCAGCCGTGAACCCTGAATTCCGTGATCGCGCAGGCCCGCCTCAACAAATTGTGCAACATCATCACGGGCAATCTGGATCGCCGACAAATTGACCGCCATCGACACGGGCAGCCTCGACCCCGCTGCCAAATCCCACACGCGCAATGTCTTCAGCGCGTTGTCGAGCGCCCAGCGGCCCAATGGGACGATCAGCCCCGATTCCTCGGCGACTTCGATAAACTCGTCGGGCGAAATCACACCCATGACCGGGTGTTTCCAGCGGGCAAGCGCTTCGAACCCAACCACTTTGCCGGTGCGCAGTGACATCAGTGGCTGAAACGCCATCGACAACGCGTCGCGTTCAATTGCGCGACGCAGCTCGGTTTCGATAATAAAATGGCGGCGCGCGGCGGCAAGCGCACTGGGCTGGTAAAATTCGACGCGGTTCGATGTTTTGGCGGCTTTCAATGCAATCTGGGCGTGGCGCATCAGCCGCTCGCCATCGTCTTCACATTCACTGGCGAGCGCACAGCCAATCGCGCAATCGACCTTCATTTCGAAATCGGACAAGCGAAAAGGGTGCGCCATCACGCCTTCGATGCGGCGTGCGACATGAAGCACGTCACCAGGGCCATCGACAATTTTCACGACCAGCGCAAATTCATTCGCGCCGGTCCGCGCGACCAGATCATGCCCGCGTAGGGCCGACATCAATCGGCGTGCAACTGTCATTATCAGCTCGTCCCCACCCAGCGAGCCAATGCATTCATTGACCCGGCTGAACCGTGCGAGATCAACCAGAACGACTGCATAATCGTCACAATCAGGTTCGGCGAACTGCGATTCGATCCGCTCGATGAAGCCCAGCCGGTTGGGCAAGCCCGTCAGGCTGTCATGCAGCATTTCGGTGCGCAGCGATTTTTCCGACAACATTTCCTGCGTGCGGTCGATGAGGGACATCAGCGCGCTGTTCTGCGTCAGCGGCGCAATCGTCACGCTATAATATCGCCCTTCGACAATCGCGCCGTCACGCCAATCGGCACGGTTGACTTTTTGGTCGGTGATGACTTCAGCAACGCGTTCCTGCCACGCCAGCACGTCGATAGCGTCGCGCCCAGCCTTAACAATAGCAGCAAACTCGACATTACGGGCCACGAATTGTTCAATCCCGCTGACGCGTTCGATAATAGCAGCCGGGCATGGCATGGCGTCGAGCATGGGAGTCGATCCGACATCCCATATCGTCACAAATTCTCTCTTCACGGGTGTTGCGACCGTCATATCATTTCGATTTATCGACGAAATGTTAAAACGGCCTGAAGCGATGTAAAATCGGCGTAAACTATGATCCGAAGCGGTTGTCGCGGGGGAAACCCGTTGGCGGCATTCGCCCCGCCGCCCCGCGCGCCGCGCGCCATGCGGTAAGATCGGCTTCGGTACGCGTCCGACCGCTATCGCCGCCCATTGCCCAGCTCAAGCCATCGGCAAGTGACAGCGTGGTCACATCGGCCAACCCGCCATCGCGATAACGCTGCAACGTTACCCCCTGCCCGCGACCCATTTCGGGGAGTTCGCTCAAGGGGAAAATGATCAATTTGCGGTTGTCGCCAATCGCCGCAACGCTGTCATGCGTTGGCACGATGGGCCGCACGACCAGCAATTTCGCACCCGTGCGCAGATTGACGACCTGCCGCCCCTTGCGTGTCTCGGCGATGACATCGGCGACTTTGGCCACAAACCCGCGTCCGTCCGACGCCGCCAGCAACAGCTTCGTTTCCGCTCGCGCCGCCAGCAGCTTCACAATGCCGACGTCGCCCGGCAAATCGATCATCAGACGCACCGGCTCGCCAAAGCCGCGGCCGCCGGGCAGCTTGTCCGCCGGCAACGTATAAAACCGCCCGTCCGCTGCAACGATCAATATCTTGTCTGTTGTTTGAGCGTGGATCGCAAACGCAGGGCCGTCACCTTCCTTGAACTTCGCGGTTTCAGCGCTCGCTAGGTCAGCATGCCCTTTCAGCGCCCGCACCCAGCCTTTTGCCGACAATATCACGGTGACCGGTTCACGTTCGATCATCGCATCCAAGGGAATATCACGCGGCGGTGCAGCTTCCTCGATCACCGTGCGCCGCGCGCCGAGCTTGGTTTCCGGCCCATATTTCTCGCGCAGCTTGCCGAGGTCTTTCTTCAGCTTGGTCCGCTGCCGCGCGGGGCTTTCGATCAGCGCCGCCAAATCCGCGCGTTCCTTGTCGAGCTTCTCCCGCTCGGTCTTGATTTCCATTTCCTCAAGGCGGCGCAAGCTGCGCAGCCGCATGTTGAGGATCGCTTCGGCCTGCCGGTCGTTCAGCCCGAATTCGGCGATCATGACGGGCTTGGGCTCATCCTCGGTGCGGATGATCTCGATCACGCGGTCAAGATTGAGATAGGCAATCAGATAGCCGTCGAGCAGCTCGATCCGGTCGTCGATCTTGCCCAGCCGATGCGTCGCCCGCCGCACCAAAACCTCTATCAGATGCGTCAGCCAGTCGGCCAGCACACCCTTCAGACTCATCACGCGCGGCGTCCGGTCG
>JANMPU010000045.1:0-25094 GCA_031369985.1 Sphingomonas sp.
AGCGCGCGGCCATCAGCGCCCGTCAATCGAATGGCTGTTGTTCCCGAAATTGTGCCACTTGCGCCAAGCACCAAATTTGCCGTTGTATTTGTAAAGCCGAACACGCCAGCATCAATCGTCCCGCCATTGACCAGGAGGCCGCCCAAGACCGAACCGTTCACATTCACTGTGCTGTTATTGAAGACATAAGGAGACAGCACCGTTGCGCGCGACGTCGCTACAACTGTTGAGACAGTCGCGGCGCTATCAACATTGACCGTCGAACCATCAACGCTGATCACGACACCCGCCGGATCGTTGCCGGTGCAAGTCGTTACGGTGTAGGGCTTTGGCGGATTGGGATCGCACGCTGCCGAAGCCGTACCGGGCGCCAGCATGACACCCAGCAGCCCCGTCGACAGCAAGAGTCCCACGTCGACGCCGCGCCGTCGCGCAGACTTCCAAGCCGTCATAAATGCCCCCAACTCACGATATTATTGCACGACGTTTTCTGTGCATTTTGATAACTAAGCAATCAAGAATCGTCACATAGTCGAAAAAAATCATAACTTGTGACGCCTTAAGTCCAACGGGATTCAGAAATGCACTTCGCTTCGAATATATCGCTATCCATAATTGTAATTTGTACCGTCATCCAAGGGGGCAATGCGCTACCGGCGGTAATCGTCTGAGAATTGAATATGTTAATGAAAGGCGGATTTCAGGGCGCACGATTGATTAATCACTGACCGCATTGTTGGCGACGTGGGCCCTACGTTCAGTATCTGATACTGGTGATGGGATTTTGGCCGTCTACTGCAGCAAGAGAAATGTCGAGCCGTACAGACTCCCCGCCCTAAGAAGGCTAAAGTCACCTTCGTCTCGACGAGCCAAGTCTCGCCGTCAGGAACCGGACGACCTCGGCATTGAGGCGCACGTGGAACGCAGCGCGATCAAAGCCCGGCACACTTGCGCAAATGGGCGACATCGCTAGCGGATCAATGCAGGGCGCTAGGAAGTCGAAGTGCCCGGCGCCGGGCACGGCATGAAACTCGGGTGAGACTGGAAGAGCGCGCCTCACCGAGTCCGCATAATGTGGGGCAGGCAGGATGTGGTCATCGTCTGCCCGCCAAAGCTGGACCGGAACGCGCACATTGGCTAGCCCCGACCGGTCGAAGACAAAGCCGAGCGCAGGTGCGGCTAACACCACCGCCCGGATGCGCCGATCACGGATGTCTGGCCATCGTGGAACAAGCGATGCGCGCGGCTGCGCTGTCATTAGTGTGCAGTCGAAGAAGGCGGGGTTTGCCGCGCAGTGGCTGGCCATCCGCGTTAGATTCGGCCGCCCGCCGACGGCGGCCAGCACCGTAAACCCGCCGGCCGAAAAGCCGAACGCGCCGATGCGCCGAGGGTCGATGGCGGCCCGGCCTGTCCAGACGGTCAGCATGTGGGTGACGAGTGCACTCACGGCCGGCGGTCGCTCCTCGATCCGCGTTGCGCGACTGTTATCGCGCCAATTGTCGCCGGGATGGGTCAGCGCTGCGACAACGAAGCCGGCGCGTGCGAGCGCTACCGCAGTGTCGACATGGCTCGCATAGTCACCGCCGGTCCCATGCGAGATAACGACAAGCGGGCGAGGGCCGTCCGGCACTGCGGCATCCGGCACAACGTCGGCGGCATAAAGCCCAAAGCGTTGACGAACGGCCTTGCCTTCGGCGGGATACCAGATGCCAATCTCGGTGCCAGCGGCGGTCCTGCCGCGCTGGAAGCCGGCCTCCGCGGCATAAGCCGAGGGTGCGACTAAGACGAGGATGAGAAAGATAAAGGACAAACGCAGCGACATGGCAGACTCCGTCTTGAATGACTGGCTGATCACGCCCGTCGGAGCCGGTGAAGGGAAGCGGCTTTTCGCGACCAGGCGAACAGGTTCGCGGGTGGGCGAAAGGGCTTTGCCCGCTTGCAGTTGCACGCTAGGGTTTCGGGATCATGCAACTTGCATTCCTCATGCGCGGCCTTCTCGTGACTTCGACACCCAGAGCGCAATCGATCGGTCTTGCGCTCGCCGCCGGCGCGCTGCTTGCTGCGCTTGGCCCGTTCGGAAACTACCTAAACGGCGGCCTCACAGAGCGCCTGGGCTACTGGTGCGCGGCCACCCTGCTTGGCCTCGTCCTTTACGGCTACGCCTTCCGGGTCGTTGCTGCACGTGTACCCATCGACTCGCGTGGATGGTGGCCAGCGATCATCGGTACGACGCTGGTGGCGAGCCTTCCCGAAGCAATGGTTACTCGCCTTTGGGCATTTCGGCTTTGGCCGGAGTTAGGTAGGCTCGACCTGCCCTTCGCATTATGGTTTGCTCAGACAACAGTGATCGGCCTTGCCGCGATGACAGGCGTTGCGATCATGTACCGGCGTGCGGCGCGGGCTACTCACGGCGCGCCGGGCCCGACCGGGCAAGCGCCGCTGATCACCGCAGCGCTGGCTCCATTCGGTCGCGACGTTCTCGCGCTGCAAATGGAGGACCATTATGTCCGCGTTCACCGCGCCAACGGCTCAGAACTCGTCCTCGTTCCGCTTGGCCGCGCCATCGAGCGGGTAGATGCCGGCGGCCTGCGCACTCATCGCTCTTGGTGGGTCGCAGCCCATGCAGTTGCCCGCGTCGAGGGCGATGCACGCTCGATGCGCCTTTACCTTACCAACGGCGTCGTCGCCCCCGTTGCCCGCTCGGCGATCGCTCAGCTCCGAGCTGCAGGCTGGATCGGTGGCACATAGGGCGTGCCAGCAAACAGAACTTCCCGTTTGGCAAGCAGCGCGAACGACGGCTTTTGCTACCTGGGCTCTTAACAGCGGACAGTCAGCAGTCCACAACAAAATCTGCCGCCGTAAACCGAGATGAATCGACGGCAGCCTTCGGGCCCCAGATTTGGCCGGGAACGACCTAACAGTTAGCGCTCCAAGACCGATCAAAACGTGGAAATGGAAAGCCCCGGCGCAACTCGTTGAGCGGGAAATCCTTATCAATCCGACCGATATAGACGCCGATCAAATTGGCTCTTGACTCAAAAGCTATATAGGTAGATTTATTTTGTATGCCCCGTTCACGCACTCTCTCTCCACATGCCCGAATGATCCTCGCCACCTTGCTTGATGCAAGCGGTCAATGGTCCCACGGTTACGAACTGGCTCGGCTCGCTGACGTAAAGTCAGGCACGCTTTATCCGCTCCTGATCCGTCTAGAAGCGCAGGGTTACCTCGAAGCGGAATGGCAGCAGCCTGTCGAAGGCGGACGGCCACCGCGGCACGCATATCGGCTGACGACCAGCGGTGTGGAACTTGCCCGTGCCAATCCCCCCGGTCAGACGGAAGCGCCTTCTAACCAGCGTCAGGTGGCTACGATATGATCGGCGGGTTGCGGCGCAGCCTCGCCGACCTCGCCTGTCGTGCCCTGCAAGCAACCCTGCCAGCTTCGTTGCGGTCATGGGGATTGGCGATCCGCAGCGAAACGGCCGGGATAGCCGACGACACCAAAGCACTCCTGTTCGCACTCGACAGCCTTCGTGGACTCATGCCTCGCGCGCTCGCATCGCTTTTGCTCCATCCGTTCGCCTCACTGATCGGCAATAGCGCTCTCCCGTCGGAAGACTCGTTCACCAAGGATGTCTATGACGGCCTGATGCGGCGCCCTCGCGCTCTCGGGATTGCATGCGCAATCGCCGCGGTCACGCTGGGCCTCGTCTATATGGTGATCGCTGGTGCACCAGTGCGCTATCTGGGCATTAACGTCGGCGCATTGGTGCTCGGTCTGGCGATGCTGGCTTTGCTCGACCGCTTCATACCTTCCGGGCGACGATGGGTAAGTGGGGCCATCCTGACGATGGCGAGCATCTTGCTGGTTACCGCCCTTCTGGGCGATAGCGTCAATGGCGTGACGCGGTGGGTGAGTGTGGGCGGCTTGGCTCTTCAACCCAGCCTGATCCTGCTCCCCGTCATGCTCGTTGCGTTCGCGCGATGCCGCAGCATGCTCACGACTGCAGGGATGATCGCTACGGCGATTACGATGGCAATCCAGCCTGACCGGGCGATGGCTGGAATGCTCGCGGTGGGTTTGGCAGTCTTGGTAGTCATGCGCCCCGACAGGAATATCTTGGCGGCGCTTGGCGCAAGCATTGTCGGCTTTGCGACGACCCTAGTTCGTGCTGACACACTGCCAGCGGCTCCCTATGTCGATCACATTGCCTCGTCATCCTTTGATGTTCATCCAGTCGCTGGCGCGGCAGTGCTTGGCGGCTCGATACTGCTCCTTGTCCCCGCAATCATGTGCTGGCGACGCGATCCGGCGAACCGAGCTACGTATTCCGTCTTTGGCGCCGTCTGGCTTACAGGGATTGCAGCGGCCGCCTTCGGAAACTATCCGACGCCGATCGTCGGTTACGGTGGCAGCGCAATAATCGGCTATGCCCTGAGCCTATTGGCGCTGCCGAAGCTGGTGAGCGCCCAGAGTAAGGCAACCACCCGAATATCGGCAACGGCACAGACGCCACCGATTGATCGGCACCTGCTCGTCGGATTGGCTTGACCCGCGTGTCTGCGCCCGCCGGACACAGCAAGCGTCGTAGCATCCCAAGGACGATGCTCCAGCGCCCATACCGATCATGGCTTATCGCGATCCTTGTCGCCGCGTTGGCTTATTACGCATGGACTGAGATCACGAAGACACGAGGCGACCAAAAAGTCATCTTCCGTCCGGCGGCGCAAACGTGCGGGACGGCAGGCTCGCTCCGCTACTGCGTCTATCGGGACCACCGGGGCACGAACGGCGATATCGTCTATCACCTGCACGGCCGGAACCTCGACGAACGCGTCTGGAACGACGACACCTATTTCACCGCGATGATTCAGAGCGAATGGCAGCGTAGCACGGCGCTGCCGCCTACAGTCGTCACTCTGTCCTACGGACCGACATGGCTGCTGACGCCAAAGGGCGAACGGGCCGACAGCAGTTTGCTGGACGATCTTATGCGGCAGCTGCCAGCGATCGAGGCAAAGATCGGCAAACCGCGCCGCCGTATGCTGATGGGTGAATCGATGGGCGGTCTCAATGTCCTGATCGCAGGCCTGTCTTATCCATCACAGTTCGCCAAGGTGGCGGCGTTGTGTCCCGGGGTCTATGTGTCGTCGCCGTTTGCTCCTCTGACCACATTGCGCGAAGGGATGGAGCGCACGGGTGCCGACCCCAAGATCGCGTTCGGCATTTGGCTTTTGGCACGAAAATATGTGGCTAATGAAGAGGAGTGGCGGCGTATCTCGCCGCTCGGCCTGATCGAACGGGCGGGCCCGACTTATCCGGCGCTCTATCTCTCCAACGGTCTGTATGACGCCTATGGCAATTTCGAAGGGACACAGCGACTTGCCGACATGGCACGGCAACGCGGCGTCACTACGCAATGGCACCCGATTTACGGCGGCCACTGTGCCACCGATGCGTCATCGCTGGCAGCGTTCCTTCTTTCATAAGCGGAACCGCGTTCCCCGATCAGGAGACATGATCTTGTTACGAATCCCAGTTGTCTTTTCCGCTTCGCTGCTCGCACCGGGCGTCGCAGCGGCTGCCTGTGGTCAAAGGTGGGAGCAATGATGATCAGAGCTTTGATCGGAACGATTGCGCTCTTGTTCGTGGCGAGCTGCAATACACCAGAAAGCACCGCAGATGGCCAAAAACCCAAGGCGTGGCCCCCGACGGCGCAACAGCAGATCGCACTCTGGCCAAATGGTGCGCCTGACATGAAAGGAATTGAGCAACCGGCAGAATCTATCGAAGTCACCACTAACCCTAAACGATTTGCTGGCCTCCCGGTCACCGGCGTAGAAAATGTCTCAAACCCGACCATGACCATATATCCGCCGAAAGGCCAAAATTCAGGAGCAGCAATAGTGGTGTTCCCTGGCGGGGGATTTGAGGATCTGGCGATTGATCTTGAGGGCACCGAAATTTGCGATTGGCTCGTAACCAAGGGGATCACGTGCATCCTTTCCAAATACCGTGTGCCCAAAAGCGACGATCAATATGATAGTGACTGTGATTGCCACATCACGCCGAAAATTCGCCGGGCGTTGCAAGATGCTCAACGCACGATCCGCCTCGTGCGATCAAAGGCGCAATCACTCGGTGTCGATCCGAAAAAGATTGGCGTCATAGGCTTTTCTGCGGGTGGCTATTTGGTTGCAGAGACAAGCAACGTATTCGAGCCCGCCTACAGGCCGGTTGATGCCATAGATAAAATCAGCAGCCGTCCCGACTTCGCCATCGCTGTGTATCCCGGCCATATCTGGCGCGGGAACGGATGGGATATGGACTCCTCCCTTCACGTCACCAAACGAACGCCACAAACCTTCATCCTGCAAGCATGGGATGATGAAGTTGATGGCATTCAGCAAAGCCTGATCTATGCCCGCGCACTGGAAGATGCTGGTGCGCCCGCAGAGGTGCACCTCTTTGCAAAAGGCGGTCACGCATTTGGTTTGCGACCAACTGGCCATTCTGTTGATCGATGGCCGTCACTTGTTGAGGCTTGGTTGGGTGAAATCGGCGTCCTTTCGAGTGCAAAGGGCATATAATGCAATCAATCGATTTATTAGGTTATGTGGCCTCGCTCGCTTCAGGCGGTGCCTTCTTGCCACAGGCCGTGCGAGCGCTACGAACCGGGTAAACCAATGATTTGTCTTTAGCAGCGGTAATCCTTGGCGCTGGAGGAACAGTGCTTTGGTCGGCATACGGAATTTTGATCGGCAGTGGACCCGTCACAATTGCAAATTTGGTGGTCATGCCGTTCGCGATGGCGACCCTTGTTATGAAGCTTCGATTAGGATGATCGCTCTTGATAACAATTTCGTCGTTGAAAGGGGGAAATGTATTGGTCGAAAGCAAGGTTAACATAAGATGGAACGGATCGGCATTCGGGGGCACAAAGATCGCTCTGTTGTGCGGAGATCATATCGTCGCATATCTTCGGGACGACAAGCCGGAGATACCATTTCCGGGTATGTGGGATTTGCCCGGCGGGGGCCGCGAAGGTGACGAGTCGCCAATAGAGTGCGGAATTCGGGAAGTGAACGAAGAATTTGGCCTTACCTTAGATGCAGCGGATGTGATTCTTGTCGAGCGAAACCAAAGCGCCACGAGTGGACTAGGTAACTATTTTTGCGCTGTGAAAATCGGTCAAGCTGATGTCGCTAATATCCGTTTCGGAGACGAAGGACAGCGCTGGGAAATGATGTCTGTTTCAGATTTTGTGAATCACGAGGGAGCCGTACCGCAGCTTAGGGATAGGCTTAGCTCATTCTTGGATACTGGTCTCGTTTGAAAGCGCGACGCCCGGCCAGCTATTCAAATTGGAAACAGCTAATAAGGGTTTCATTGTCCGTACGTGATGCCAGCTAAGCACGCTCACGGTCCAAAACTGGACTGACCGCAATCCACAAGATCGACCTTGTTTGGGTAGCTTAGTTAGCGGCAACTATCGGCAGTCGTCGCGTTGCGCCGGTATGGCCGCATTGTTCCCGGAAGTCACCGGCCGACACCATCGGAATTGTATGTTGTCGTTTGTTTCGTACCATGCTCATAGATTGCAGTGGCCATCAAAGCGATCATGGTTGATGTAGACGGGGTTCTGCTGGTTCATCCGGATGCAGCCGGGTGGAGCTGGCATCTCAAACGTGACCTTGGCGTATCCGCCGATGATCTCCACCAACATTTTTTCAAAGTGCATTGGGGTGATATTATTTGTGGCCGCGCAAATCTTCGCGAGCGCCTTGCCCCGGTGCTGAAGGACATTGCGCCGAATGTGACATGCAATCAGCTTATTGATTATTGGTTCAGTCATGATGCGCATGTGAATGGCGACCTGTTGGGTGAACTTGATTTACTGCGAAGCCGCGGCTTGAAAATTCACCTCGCGACCGTGCAGGAACATGAGCGTGCCCGCTTTCTCTGGGAAAACCTCAAAATGCGCGACCATTTCGATGGATTGCACTACGCAGCGGATCTCGGCTGCGCCAAACCGGATCTGGCCTTTTTTCAGTTAATTGAGCGGCGCACGAGGCTTTTGCCGAACAAGATATTCTTCATCGATGACAGGATCGAAAATGTAGAAGGTGCGTGCAAGGCAGGTTGGAGCGCGGCGCTTTGGACGACGGAGACGAACCTAATGGAGCTGCTCAGCGATATCGAGCTTAGCAGCGAATGACGCTCGGTCCGTCGCACAGCTCAACGATGCTTTGGCCGCGCTCGGTGACGCAATTCCAGCGAGCTTGTGGCTACGGATTACGGGCGCCAAGTCCAGAATATGCTTGATAGAAAAATGACACCATGGCGCCGCTGCGCCACACTCCTACCATTCGCTTGTCTGGTTTTGTGCTCGCTGGTGCTGACGGCGACGACCAATCATGTGGTTGGAACGACGTTGAATATTCACGCACCAGATATGAGCTGGATAGCGACCGCCGCTATACCTTCTGCCATACTGATTGTGATACTTTACGCGCTATTGGGTAGCCGCAATGCGCTTCGCTGGCCCCGACTGGACTCGACTGTCCGGCGGCGCGTACTTGGTATCTCCGCCATGTGGTTGTCAGTATGGATGTCCGGCTCAGTTGTGGCCGCGGCGCTGACAGGACACTGGATACATTATGCTGCAGGCTTTCCCCTGGTCGCAGCCTTCATGGTGTTCGGCCCGGCCGGCGAAGAACTGCTGTTTCGCGGACTCATATTTGAAAAGGCACGCGCCATTTGGCCAACGACGGCCGCGCCCGCCATGTGCATTTCGACAGCGGCGTTCAGTTTGCATCACTTGGCATTGGGTGCAGCACCACATGGTCTGGCGATGGCGCAGATTTTGTTTACGATCCCGATGGGGCTCGTCTTTGCACTGCTGCGCGAAAGAACAGGAAGCATCTTGCCGGGCTGGCTACTGCACGTCACAACCAATTTTCCTGCGGTGCTTTGAAAATGATGCAGATGTCAGCTCACTTGTACTCGGTTGCAGAAGGCACCGATCCAAATGCACAACCAATTGGCCATTGAGCTTGCCCGAAACGTTACCTTGTCACAGAGTATTTTTCTGGCAGCGGGGTTCGGACCATGAGTCGGCTTACAAAGGCAGCCATGTCATGCTTCGTCCCGTTCCTGTTGATCGCTGGCGCGCCGGCTTGGGATGCTAAACCCTGGCTCGCTGATCTCGCTCAAATTCGGGCGGCAGTTGACAACAGCTATCCGAACCGGGACTGGTTGACTGGGGAGCGCGAGGTTTCGCTTGATCGATGGTTCGACCGCACGGCAGACACGATCCGAGCAAGCCGGAGCGACGCAGTAGCACGCCGGGCGCTAGAAAAATTGGTTGAACGCTTCAACGACGGGCATGTCGTTTTGAGCTGGCCGACGCCCACGACGGAAACCATTGTTGGTCCTGACCAGTCGGCAAGAGCTCAAGCACCGTCCATCCCCTCATTCTGCGCTGCTCGGGGGTATAATGCCGGACAGGTAACGGCGGGGAACGCCGCATCATTGTCCGGATATCAAACGATCGATGTTGGCGGGCCATTCCAATCGGGCCTCGTGTCCACTGAACGCAAAATCGTGGGTGTCATACGCATCGGCGTGTTCTCGCCGCAGGGCTATCCTGCGATTTGCGAACAGGCTCTCGATAATTTGCGGACCGACGTTCGAAAGCCATGCGACGCGGCTTGCGATGATCAGTTACTGACCGAAGCCTATGCCATCATGACGCGCGGATTGATGACGACGATCGCACGGTTGCGCGCGGCGGGCGCGCAGGTGCTGATGGTCGATCTGACACGAAATGGCGGTGGCACAGAGTGGGCCGAGGCAGCAGCGCGGATCGTTTCGCCGGTTTCATTACGGTCTGCACCACTTGCCGTGATGCGCGGAGACGCGTGGGTTCGCCGCTGGGACGATCTTGCCGCAAAGCTGCGTATGGAAGCCAAGCGCGCATCTCGGGAAGATCGCTCGATGTTGATCGATTTTTCTGCGCGAGCAGCGGCTACGGCCAATGGCCTAAAGCCCTGTATTGGATCAGCTTGCACTCGCCTTGCTCAAGCAGGTTTCGCCAGCGGGCTCCTTTCCGAACTGCCTTCAGGCCAGCTCGACGGCAGGAAATGGGGCGTGGACGTCTTCAGTCCAGCTCAATTCCCCTATCGAGACCGTGTATGGAAAGGGCCATTAATTGTGCTCGTTGACGGCGAAACATGGTCGGCTGCCGAGCAATTTGCTGCGATGCTTCAAGACAATAATGCAGCGGTCATCATGGGGGCTCGGACCGGCGGCGCAGGCTGTGGCCACCTCGACGGTAACGATCCGATCACGTTGACGCACAGCAAAGCGAAGCTGGAAATGCCGAACTGCGGGCGCTTTCGAAAGGACGGGAGCAATGAAGTGAGCGGCATCGTTCCTGACGTCTCGACGGGCGTGCGATCGAATGATGGCCCGGCTTTTGCCGGACATCTGACAATGTCGCTACTTCCCGAGGCCGTCGAACGGGCGAACGCATTGCTGGCTCGAAAACAGAAATAGCAAATGACCGCGTACTTTCTCACTCTGTTTCCAGAAACCTGCACGCCTAAAATGACACCTTTTTGAGGTGACAAGCTCAGTCTCGCGAGTGCGAAAGCGGTTGATTTTTAGTCTTCGCCCAAACCTTACTGAAAGGCGGGTTTGGGGCCTGTAAACCGAGCTCGGAAACGGTAAAAATGCTGGCTAAGTGGACATTCCGACGCAGGTTAATGATGCCCGAAAACTCCAACAATGCGTCGATCATTCAATGGTGTCACGACCGACCGGTTTTGACACTCTGGCGGCGCCCGTTCTCTGGACGTAGATTGCCCAAAGGCTTGTTGAACAACGTGTCATCGCAGGCGCGATCCGGCTCCGCTCGCAAAAGCGCCAATCAACAAACGGCCGTTTGTTGAGCAAGGGCTTCATTGCCCCGCCGCCGCCTTGATGTATAAACGGTCGAGATCTTGAAGTCCTACGGGTTCGGGGATCTGGAGACGGCGGCGGCTGAATAGGAGACGGTGGTGCTGACGTTGATGCTCATGCTGGCGACGCCGGCCTACACCGTACCGCCCGGCCTGGCGTTAGTGGCCGGCTTGCAAGGTTGCTGGCGAGTAAGAGGGCAGGTTCAAGGCAAAGACTCGCCGTCGATTGCGCGGGGCGAGTGGCATCTGGGCCGGCGCTATTTCACCCTGCACCTGCGCGCGACCGGGTCGGACCCTTATGAAGCAGCAATCACCTATGGCGCTGGCGAGCAGCCCCAAGCCATCGGGTCAGTATTTTCCGACACGTTCGGCGGCCTATACGAACCCTCGCTGGGTCTCGGCGAGCTGGAACAGGACGGATTCGTGCAACGCTACCGCTTCTCGGACGCGACGTATCTCAATCGATTCAGCCGCTCCGGCGCTGGCTGGCGTTGGACCATCACCGAGCAGCCCAAGGACAAGCCGTCGTCAGTGTTCGCAGACTATCACCTGCGCCCGGCCCAATGCCGCGGGATGCGGTTCGACTACTGAGGGTGCCGCGGCGGAGAGGGCGGAACCCACCAACGCCGAGTTCAAAATCGGACAGTCGGCACTCCCCAACTCTACCGCCGCAATTTGTCGGGTGAACCGACGGCAGGTCTTGGAGGGTGCCCATGGCTGGCGGAACGGCAGCAAAGTTGGCGACTGCTGCAGTCAGGTGAAGATGACCAAGTCACTAGTAGACCCAATCAAAATTGGCCGTTTCCATCGCTATCGCCCTAACCTCAACTGACAATTGAGGGAACGCATTTATCGCCATGAGGCACCGGCCATCTTGTGACTTTGTCTGGTATGTATGCGGTTACGACATCTAATTCGACAGTGTCGACCAGGCGCTGCGTGTGCCGATCAGGAAAATAAGGCCCAGCAAAGTGCAGATAGCGCCGGTTGTGTAAAGAAACGCCATCGATAGGTCGGGCCGCCAAATGCGCATCAACGGAATGCTGAGGCCGCGGACAAGGAGCACCGCGATAATTGCGGTTAGCGCGGTGCGCGTTAACGGCAGCCGCAAGATCAATTGCGCTGCCGAAAAAGCGTAAAGCGCCCAACCGAACAGCACGATCCCAATGAGCGCCGCCATAATGGCCGGCATCATGGCGCCTCTCTCCGCTGCACGTGCGATGCCTTCACCGGCGCCCAAGGCGCGGTACAGTGGCGCTCCAAACACAATACATGCAAAGTGCAACAATGCAGCAACGACGCTAAGCGACCCCGCCGCAATAAGCCAGACGTTGCTCGTTTGTGCTGTCATCAAAGTGCCCTCCGTCCCATATCGTATGGCGATTGCCCACGCGGCCACTACGACGATGATCAGCAATTCTCTCGTGCATCAACCGGGCTTCCGTACCCAGAGATTTCTCAGCACTGTATGAGCGGACGGCAGCTTCGGGGCTCTTCAACGTTTGAACTTAATGACCGCTGTGTTTGGCGATGGTGGAAGCGCCCGGATTCGGGCGCCTCCGCAGATTCTTTGTCTAGTTTGCCTACGAATCTTATGACCCAGCACGGGAAAAACGAAAATTGCGGACGAACGGCGCGCCCTTATCATCCACGTCGGCGGCGCTTTCGGTCATTTCCTTGCCATCGGCCGAAACCGTGTAAGTGCGGACCGATTCGAGTTGCTTGTCGCGCGCCAGACTCATCACCAGCACATTAGGGGCAGGAGAATTCACCGCAGCCGTATCGCCCTCGCCAGCATATCCGCTTCCTGCATTTGCCTGACCATCGCGGCGATAGCTGACAGACATGTCACGCACTCCACCATCGTCGACAATGTGAATGCGCGTTACCCAGCGATCGTTGCGCAGATCAACAAATTCGTAGGTCACACTTTTCGGTGGTGCGCCATAAGTTGCGGGCATGTTTTTCACGTCGAGTTCCCACTTACCAAGGAATGGGGAATTCGGTTGGGGCAACTCCGCCAAGACCGGGGTCACGGCGCTCAACTGAAAACAAAATGCCAGTCCGGTTATCGACCTCATCAACTTCATGGTAAGTCTCCTTCTTTCCAATCGGATGTTTGCAAGTTAGCTTTGTCGGCCAAAAAGCGCGTAAGTCCGTCACTTCACGCCGCTCCCTGGTCGACGCCTCCCGACCGCTCGGTCAAGACTCATAGGGCCAACCGACCCTGACAAGGGTGCCGCTGGGATCCGATACGGCGAACTCCAACAACCCCCACGGCTTCTTTTCGGCTTCAGCACCCATTTCGATGGCGAGCAAATCAACGTTTTCGGCATAGAAATAGAGTCCGTAAGCGTTTCGCTCGGGGAACACCCGTCCCGGATCAGTCTGCGTCAGGTGAATGCTGGCGCCCTTGCCATCATGAAGGATGCGATAGCCCTGATGTGGGTATATTGAGGTCGCGTTGAAGCCGAGGCGCTCATAAAATGCCTGTGCTGCGTTCAAGTCGTTACATGGAATGATGGCACTGACCGAATGTCTGATTTCTGATGCCACGCTGCTTATCCTCCATTGATTGCATGACGCGCCAGCGGCGTCATCAAACGATAACCTGCTTGATTGGGATGCAGCCCGTCGTTCGAAAGGTCTGAACGAATAGCGCCCGCGTCCCCAACAAGCAGCGTGTGATAGTCGACAAATGCGATCTTTTCACGCGCTGCATATGTTTTGAGCCACACATTGAGGGCAGCGATCTCGGGCGCGAGCTTGATGCCTGGCGCTAGCCAAAACCCCGTTGATGGTGTCAGAGCGCCAAGGACTACCTTGATCCGATGAATTCGGGCAAGTTCAACCATCGCCATGATGTTCGACCGCGTCGATAACATGCCGCCCGCGCTCATAGGGTCGTTGATCCCCGCCATGATGTGGACGACGCGTGGCTTTAGATTGATGAAATCGTGACGGAAGCGCGCCAGCATCTGCGTCGTGTTCTGAGCCGACACACCGCGGTCAATAACACCCCCCTTGAACAGCTCCGGCGCAGCAAGCGTCCAATATTCGGTGACTGAGTCGCCATAAAATACGACCCGGTTCGACGTTGCCGTTGGCAAGGCACGATTAGCGTCTCGATAGTGGCACAGGCCGTTGGGATCTTGCTCGGCGACCTTTGCGATCCGCGCAAGAGCCATTTGGTCGAACGGGACTGCGGGAAGGGTCAGTTTTTGGGGTGTAATCATGTCCGGCAGCAGGCGTACAAAATCGACACGGAGTGCCGCGCAGTCGACTGCGTCGAGCGGATCAAAGGAGTCAGCAACAGCCGCTGTCGAAGCGCCGAGCAGGGCAATGCAAACGAGGCGGATGAGAATATTCACGCCGGGCGGCATCCATCGAACCACATGACGGGCACGAACTGGTCATAGGCGCGGAACCGACCCGTCAACGTTACATGATTGCCTTTCTTAAGCGTTAAGGCATACGCGCTCTGCCCTTTGGCGACGAGACAGCTTAGCTGGGTCAGGAATTTGAAGCTGCCGAAACGGATCGCCAAGTCATTCGTGGACTTTGGTATGACGTAAGCAATGCGATACGTGTCACCGTCTCGTGTTACATAATCCACCGTGCCTTTGATCGTGAATGACTTGCCATTGTATCGCGAAGGGATGATCGCTGCGTTCTTGTCTGCCTCCTGCGAAATCTGCTGCGACAGCATTAAGGCCTCGATCACCGTGGGTCCGGCTGACGACACCGCACTCTTGCTACGGTTGGCCGCCTCCAGACCGAGTTTGCCGCCCTTGATTTGGTTGAGCATCTTGCAGAGTTCGGTCTTTACGCCTTCCGCTGGTGCAAGCATACCACCCAGCATCTTGGCTTCGAGTTTGACGGTGGTCGCAGTACCCTGCGCCGCGGCGGAAACGATAATGGGTATTGGCCGCGTTGCGCCGGACGGGGACCGCGGCTGCTCGATCAACATGCTGCCCTCGTCGGCCTCATCGACGATAATGTCGTAACCGTCTGCTGCTGCGATACCGCGAAACTGGCGAATCGCCGTAGGCGGCGTCAGATCGGCCACCGTCACCTCAACCGTAAAGCGTAGCCCACCGAGCGGGTTGCCATTTTTGACAAAGCTGTCTTGGCAGGTTGCAGCGCATGCGCTTGCCGACGCGAAAACCATCAAACTGGCCAAAATGATTAAGCGCCACATAGAAAATGTCCGGTGCAGGTGGCCGCTGTTTTGTTCGGGCTGGTGCTGTCCGGCAAGGCGATGTGATGTGCTAGTTCATCTAAAGCGTTGCGAGCTATTGCTCAGGGCGCGACCCTACGCCCGGCGACTAATGACCATCGCTCGACGAAAAGGGGGCGTATATGACAGGATCATTGCTGAGCCGGTTTGTGACACGGGACACGCTCGGCATCGACGTGCTGCGATTGATACTGTGCGCGATATTATTCACGCACGGCGCCTACCGCTTTTATGATGGCACCATTCCGAAGCTCGGCGAGATCCTAACCGCGAACGGACTGCCCGCTGGCGTCGTCCTTGCCAATCTCGTCAATCTGGCGGAAACGGGCGGGACGATATTGCTGGCAGCGCGGCTGATGGCTCTTCCCGTGACGCTGATCCTATCCTTCATTTACATCGTCGGAATCTTGTTGTTTCACCGGCATCAGGGATTTTTTGTGGTCGGCCCCGGCAGCGGCGGTTGGGAGTATAGTGCTTTGATCATTGCCTGCTTGCTCGTGATTGCATGGGAAAACCGGGCGCATAAATTTGTTTGATGGCGTGTTCCGTATACCGCGATTGGGGAGCGTTGATTGGACTGCGCTAACAACGGCTCTTGCGTTTGCCGTGCTGTACGCCGGATTGCGTTGGCTCGGCGTGCTGTATCAACCCTTTTCCGACTATCGATCATTCGTGCTGCTAAGTTATGTGCCGGCGTTCCTAATCGTCGCTGCCGTCGTTGCGGTGGCCAATCAGGCAATACCGGGGCGACGCCCGACGCGACAATCATTTGTCCAGGCAAATTTTTATACGGCTTTGTCGTTCCTGCTCGTCTTGATGGCCGAAGCAATCCTTGCCCGCGGCTATTGGATCATTCCCAGCCTGACCATCGGAATCTGGCTCGTGCTCCACTTGAGCCTTCGCTTTGGTTCAGCGATGATGACCGCAGCAATCATCTGTGTCCAAACTGCCATCGGCATCGCCAGCGCGCACGTCCTCACACATATGGAGATGGCCAATCATGCAGTGGAGATTGGCACGGTCGCGTTGATCATTCCGATCTTCATCTTGCTTTACCTTCGTAGCGTTGAACGGCAGCGCGAATTGCTTGAGACTGCCAGCATCCGCCAAGCCCGCTTCATCGCCCATGTCGGCCACGATCTCGGTCAACCACTGAACGCAACCCGACTTTTGGTTGCATCGTTGAACGAAACACCCTTGTCGACCGAGCAGCACAGTATTCTGAGGCGCATAAGCGAATCCGTTGATGACACAACCGGTTTATTCCGTTCGATGCTAGATGTTTCAATGCTAGATTCAGACAGCGTCGCAGTAAATGCTGACCGGATCGAAATTGGTGCACTGCTCGACGGCTTGGCGATGGAAAATGCAGAGGCGGCACGGCGCGCAAGCGTGACACTTCGAGCGGTGAAATCAAGTTACATTGTCAGAAGCGACCGCCCTTTACTCGCAACCATGATCCAAAACCTTATTTCAAATGCCATTCGGCACGCACCGGGGAGCAAGGTGTTGCTGGGTGCTCGCGTGCGCAACGGTCAGCTATCGATAGAAGTTCACGACACGGGTCCCGGCATTCCGTCGGTCGCTATGCCGCACGTCTTTGATGAATTTTATCGGGGATCCCCAGACGTATCCGGCGCAGGCTTGGGTCTTTCGATCGTGCAACGATTAGCCAGAGTTTTGGGTGTTGAGGTCAAACTTGCATCGCGTCCGGGCAGCGGGACCAGTGCCTCAATTACCAGCCTCAAAATCGAAACGCATTGATTGAGCAGCGGCGGCCGCTTGCGCGCGCGTCTCAACATGCAACAGCCGCAAAAGTGCAGAAACATGGATGCGGACAGTAAAGGGGGAGATGGCAAGGGCCCGCCCAATCTCTTTGTTGGATTTACCACTCTGCAACAGGATCAGGACGTCCCGTTGACGCGGCGTCAGCTCTGGCGGGTTTTGGACGCTCGACAATGCGGGTGACCAGAGCGGCGGGTGATTTGATATTGCGGTCACGGGCGTGCCCGTCACAACGTCACGCAAAGCGGCAACCATCCGGTCATAGGACATGCTTTTGGCAATATAGCCATCGATGCCCAGCTTCGTCATCGCGTCAACAGTTGTCCGGTCCTCGATCATTGAGACAATCGCGATGCGGGCGGTAGGGCAAATTTCTCGTAACTTTGGGATCGCGAGCGTTGGTTCCATCCCGGGGAACAACAAGTCCATCAGAAATATATCGGGTGCCTGCCGTTCGGCATGCGCCAAGGTTTCGGCAAAAGTTCCCGCCTCCACCACATCCGCATCGGGAAACGCAGCCTGCACGACACGCACAAGCCCATCGCGGAATACCGGATGATCGTCAGAAACGATAATTCGGAACCGCTGTTCAACGAGTAAATTCAATGGTTGAGCCACAAAGCAATCATGTGCGCAAACTACGCCGAATGCGCGGTTGCTGCAAAGGCTCAAGTCTTCTGACGAAGCGACCTAAACCGCCCAGCGAATGCTGCGAAGATCACGAAGTCGAGCTCATCGACAAGGATCATACAACAGCACTTCGCTGGCGGCGGTTTCGCAACGACGCACCGACCACCCCAAATCCGATCAACATCAAGCCCCAACTCGAGGGCTCTGGAACGGCCCCAGCTGCACCGTTCCCGATGCCATCGCTGAACCTGAATGTATATTGTGACGTATCGAGCCCATTGCCTGAAAGGCTCAACACCGGATCGACGATCGTCCGGCTTGTGTCATTCACGCCATAGCGAGGTGCGATCATGCTCGCCGTCATCCAGACCATTCCAGAAAATGACAAAGTGGCTTCGTCAGCAAATTGCGCGAGGTTTAAGGCATCCGAGAAATCATGTCGTCCGCAGCCATCCGTATTGCCTTCGTAGCATTCGAAATCAGCATAAAATGGCACAATGCTTGTGCCTTGCGCATCATATTCAGAGAAGATCGAAACCGTGCCCCGACCCGAGTAACCTCGGCTCAACGTTGTCGAAAGATCCGTAAAGCCATTGATCAGCAGTAGGCCGGTTCCCAGCGCTGCATCAAAAGCGGCTCGCGACGCCGCATTAATCTGGAAACTGTACCGGAGCATACCATCGAAGGACGATGTATTCTCGATCTCGCCGGGGTCCGTCACACTATTTTGTTGAATGGAAATGACCGGAATGGGCTCGCCCGAAAGGCCCAGCTTCCAGATGTCGCCACGCTCTAGGGTCGGACCGCCATAAATCCGTTCGTTTTGATAAACGTTGCGATCATGGGCGTATGCCGAAAAAGAATATGTCGCCGGTGCAAAGGGCACCGCTGCGTGCCCGGCTTCAATCATTCCGACAATTGCCGTCGTAGCGAACACAACTGAACGCAAAACACTCGTCATCCCAATATCCCCATTCGCAATTGAAGTTCCGCCAGCCCCATGGGCCGGATGAGGTTCGATCTCAACGCATCCCGATGTGCTAGTGCATGGCCACTCAAGGCGTGGCGCGGCGACAGTGAGGGCTCGCGGCGAACGCGGTAGAACAGACCGGATGAACGAAAGGCAGTTATCAAGCGGCCAATTCTTGGCCCCCACCAGCAGAAAAGTTAGCGGGGCCAGTCGCAAAACGCACTTCCGAACCAACGCGTTAATCTTTTAATCACCTTTTCCTCGTAAGCTGCTGCGCAGCTCGGAAGGCGTCGATATGGGCGTTTCAGATCTCGATCCCGATGCCCATGGACGGCGTCCTTGGAACTCAGGCAACATGGTCGGCGCGAACCGCCCGCTGAAACCACGCGACGTGTGGGCGATCCGCTTCTTTCTCGACGAGCACCGGCGATTGCGCGACCGGGCGCTGTTCGACCTTGCCATCGACAGCAAGCTTCGCGGCTGTGACATCGTTAAGATGAAGATTGGCGACATCGTCGCGGGTGGCGCGTTGCGAACGCGCGCGACCGTAATGCAGCAGAAAACCGGTCGGCCCGTCCAATTCGAGCTTATGACCGAGGCACGCAATACGCTCCATAATTGGCTCACGCGGCGCGGCGGCACGCTCCACGACTTCATTTTTCCAAGCCGGGTGAACTACATGGGCCACCTGAGCACGCGTCAATATGCGCGCCTGGTTGATGAATGGGTTGGTGCGGTTGGATTGAATGTTTCGGAGTATGGCACGCACTCGATGCGGCGGACGAAGGCATCATTGATCTACAAGGCGACCGGCAACCGGCGCGCGGTCCAGATTTTGCTCGGCCATACCAATATTGAGAACACCGTGCGGCACCTCGGCGTCGACATTGACGACGCGATCACACTTGCTGAGCGCACCGAGATTTGATCGAGAGGGCGCCTCATGGCAACGAGGAGCCGCCTTTCGCTCTGTAAACGATCGGCTGATCTCAAGGACGCCCTTCGGCTTACTATCCTGCTGGCATTGAGCGGTAGGCGTCGTGGACGTTACTTTCCTCTTTCAGCGCGACGCACCTCAAGCCCAAGTGCCCAGCGGCGTTGGAAGCCACGCCAGAATTTTGGCTGGTCCGCACTCGCCATTTTGCCACCCAGCTGTTCGCCGGGAGCAATGGGCCAATCGCCCTCAACAGCGACTGGAGTCGGGACGTCGAGATAGGCCGCCTTCGACCGATCGCCCTTGAGCGTGAGATCAAAGAAAGCCGAAATGAAATGCTGGTTGATCATGTTGAGCCGCTCGGTGCGCCACACGGGTTCTAAGAAGAACTCGAACATCCGGAAATCGTCCTGATCGGTCACACTGACCGGATTTCCGACGATATTGTGTCTCGCTTCGCGAAAGACGAGCATATGGCGGTCCGTGCCCTTCAGGCTATCAAAGACCCACGACACACCTTGTTTGAAGTTGACCACATCGTCTTGGTTCCCTGCGACGATTAGGACAGGCATCTTGATCTGAGCCAACGCGTCGGCCGTCCAGACGCGGTTATCAGGTTGGCCGCCCCAAGGAGAAATCGCGACAAGCGCCTTAATCCGTGATGTGATTGTAGGATCGGTTTCCAACGCAACCTTTTGAGCGGCGGCCGGCAACTGGCTGATGACCTTACTCGTGGGGTCATAGGGCGCACCGGCGTTTGCAAGTGCGCCATATCCGCCCATTGAATAACCGATCAGGCCGACCTTTTCGGCGTCAATTATTGAGGCAAATCCTGTCTTTTCGGATGCCGCTTGCTTCAGGGTCTGCCGCAGGACTTCACGTTGATCCCGTGCGCGATCGAGCAGGACATTGCCAAATGAAAGGAGGAAGCTCTGCATGCTGTCGAACGGCATATCGGCATGATCAATCGCAGCGACGACGTATCCTTTGGCAGCGAGCGCTTCGGCAAGGTTGCTCGCATGCTCGCTCCAGGCACCATAGCCGTGTGAAAAAAGGATCAGTGGAAAGCGCTTGCCGGCAATTGCCGGCGCACCATCGGCGGCGATGCCTTGTGTCGACCATTTAAAGGCGGAATTGCCGGGGAGCGCGACATCATGGGTGTAGCGCACGCGTACCGCGCGCTCGCCGACCTGCGCTGGATACCAAAAGCGCACCTTCAGCATGCGGGGTTCGACCGGCAGATTGCCCGTAATCGCTCCCGTCGTCGTAATCCGGACACGCCGCTCGAGCGCAAAGTCGCGCACGCTCGTTCCGACGCCGGATGCGTCAAAACGTGCAAGTTCGGGACGTTCGCCGGTCGGCCCGGAATCTGCTCGCCCCTGCGTCAGTGGAACGCCCATGGTCAGGGCGACGGCGGCAATGATGGCCACGGCAACATGTTTGCGTTTCATCGGATGTTTTGTCCCCTTCCCTTGAGATCCGCGCACTTTAGGCTTGGTTGCAACGAGCCTGCGATGTATTGACGGATAATATAATAAGGAGGGGAACATGCAAGCAGCAAAGCGCCTGAGCTGGGGTCAGTTGCTCGCCTATGGCGGTTTGCAGTTTCCGCTCGCAACGATCGGCTTGCCGCTTTCGATCTATCTGGCCCCCTTTTATGCTGGCGAATTGGGCCTGCCGCTCGCGGCGCTGGGCACGGCCATGCTGCTGGCGCGCCTGTCTGACATTGTCACCGATCCTTTTATTGGGATGCTGAGTGATCGCTGGCGACCTTCTATCGGTCGACGGCGGATATGGGTGCCGATGGGCGTGAGCGTTCTGAGCTTGGGTGTCTATTTGCTCTTCAATCCCGCCAAGGGCGTTGGGCTTGGTTACTTCCTCATGGCACTTGCCATAACATATCTGGGTTTCACGATGACGCGGTTACCCTATCATGCCTGGGGCGGAGAGCTTTCGAGCAATTATGAAGAACGGACGCGGATTACGTCGACGCGGCAGATGTTCAGCCTCGCCGGGTTGATCTTCGCGACGCTTATTCCGGCCTGGGTGTTGCAACAGCCAAACGCGTCCGCTGCCAAAGTGCTGTCCACGCTGAGCGTGGCAATGCTGATTTCACTGCCGGTGTTCGCGGCGTTGATTTTCTTCATCGTGCGCGATCCGCCATCGGCAGCGGCGGAAGAACAGATCAACCTGTGTAAGACCGCGCGACAGTTGTGGCGCAATGGCCCATTTCGGCGGATTTCCATCGTCCTGCTGCTTGGCTTTATCGCGGAGACATTCCGTATCACCATCACGCTCTTTTTCGCCCGCGACATTATTGGCGTGGCTAATATCGGAATCATCTACGTCTATTATTTCGCAACGGGATTACTGGCAGTCCCGTTCTGGAACTGGCTTGGAAACCGTCTGGGCAAGCACCGTGCGCTAGCGCTGGCCTTTGGCGTCGTCGTCGTAACGAACGTCGGTATCTTCTTCCTGAGCCATGGTCAGGTGCTGGCCTTCACCCTGCTCTTCATTGGCAAGGGCTTTTGTTTTGGGGCGCTGGAATTGATGCCTGCCGCAATGGTGGCCGACACGGCAGATGTCGACAGCGTGATGAGCCGCGAGCGTCGGCAGGGGTTGTTGTTTGCAGTGACCGGTATGATCATCAATTTTGGCCAGGCTGTCGGCCAGTGGTTTTCGCTCAACCTGCTGGGATTGGTCGGCTATAATGCGGCGGGCAAGAACACGGCGGACGCGTTGGGGTGGTTACAGTTCTTTTACTGCCTCGTGCCGCTTGTCTTTCTGCTGCCGGCAATATGGCTGCTATGGCACTATCCGCTAACCGCGACGCGGCATCGGCGGTTTCAGACCTATGTCGAGCGGCTATAGCCGTCCGTCGCCCTCGGCATCGGCGGTTTCGCGCGCCGCACCAACGATCATCGTGACCACCATATTGATCAGCTCGTCATGCGGTGCTTCGTTGGCGAGCAGCATCAGCGCAGCTGACCGCGTGATCCCCATCATCAAATTGGCCATCAATGGTGCTCGCTCTGCGGAAACACCAAAGGCCTTTGATGACTCGGCTCCAAAAAAGGCGGCCGTCTCCAAGCGACCGTCATGGTGCAGCTCGGCGACCGCCTCGGCGACACTGGGCTCGTTCATCAACCGCTGGATAAGGACCCCATTGGCGACAAAGCGGTCGATAAAATAGGTCGTGGTCCGGCGGATGAGCGCTTCGAAGCTCTCACCGGGATCGGTTTCCATCGGGTCGCCGCGAAAGGCGGGATACTCCCGAACCAGTAACTGGCTCAGCAACTCGGTCCGGTTTTCAAAATAGGCGTAACACAGCGCCTTTGAAATCCCGGCCTCACGTCCCAGACGCTCCATGCTCACGGCGGATACGCCTTCGTCAACGACCAGACGCGCAGCCACGTCCAATATATGCGCCCGTCGTGCTTCCGGGCTGAGACGGCGCCCAATCACCGTTTCAGGTTTTTTGTCGAGCAGAACTTGATTCATAGCGTTGCCATAGCATGCGAGGCTTTCGCGTCCACGCTCAGAAGTTTGCGGCTTTGATCGCGCCGCCATCAATCCGGAAGTTGGTCCCCGTCACATAGCTGGCCGCCGGGCTGGCAAGGAAGACGGCGGCCTTTGCGACCTCGACATCCGTGCCAAGCCGTCCCATCGCTGGAAGCATCGCCGCACGTTCAAGCATCGCCGGATTTGCCTTGCCGACGTTGTCCCAAAAGCCGCCGGGAAAAAGGATGGGCCCCGGCGAAATTGCGTTGACGCGGACGCCTTTGGGCGCGAGGCGGCCCGCCCATTGGCCCACAAGATTGACCAGCCCAGCCTTCATCGCCCCATACGCCTCTTCCATTGGCGGCAATGCCGTAAACACTGAGGCGATCGAAGCGATGAACAGGATCGAGCCAGCATCTGAGTTCTCAAGCTCCGGCTTTGCCAGCGCCATCAGCCGCACATGCTGCATCAAATCGACGTCGAAGGTTTCGCTCCACCAATTGGGGCTGTCCTGCGGGATACGCGTAGAGACGTTCGAAATTACGATGTCGACCCCGCCAAGTGCGTTGACCGAATCCGCGAACCACGTGCTCATGGCCGCCTCATCACGAACGTCGAGCGCTGCGCCGTGCGCCGTCACGCCATAAGTCCTGATGTCTGACAGCGTTGCGTCAAGCGAATCCTGACCACGCGCGCATGTGGCGACCGAGGCGCCGTCGGCGGCGAGCGCAAGGCAAATCGCCCGACCAATTCCCCGACTGCCGCCAGTCACGATGGCTTTCTTGCCCCTCAGACCCAAATCCATATGACCTCCCCACCGAACATCGCTTGCAATTGACGCTTTATATAATAGAATCTTTTCAGCGAAAGAAAAGGACGGACTCTATGGCGCAAGCGCAGGTTGCCTTGGTAACTGGGGGAGCACAGGGCATCGGGCACGCGATCAGCGTTCGTCTCGCGCGCAATGGGTTCGACGTGTGCGTGCTCGATCTACCCGACGCCAATCTTGAAGCCGTACGCGTCGAAGTCGAAGCGCGGGGACGGGCATTTCTCGCACTTGGAGGGAGCGTTGATGAAGCGCAAGTTTGGCAAGCCAGCCTCGCTAAGATTAATGCGCGTTTCGGGCGGTTGGATGTGCTGGTTAACAATGCGGGGATCGCAGGTTTCGTCGGTGCCCTCGCCGACTATCCTGATGACGTTTTCGACCAAGTCATGGCTGTTAACACGCGCGGTGTTTTTCTCGGCATGAAATACACCTTACCAATCCTCTGTGAATCAGGTGGCAATATCGTCAATATCTCGTCGGTATCCGGACTGGGTGGCGGCCACGGTATTTTTGGCTACACGGCGAGCAAGCATGCCGTCGTTGGCATGACGCTCGCGGCGGCCAGCGAATATGCGAGTAAGGGCGTGCGCATCAACGCGGTCTGCCCCGCGCCGATCGACACCGACATGATGGAAAGCCTTGCCAACATCCGAATGCCCGAAGACCCGGCAGCCTTTGCACGCGGCTTCAAGCAGAATCTGCCAATGGGCCGCTACGGAGAGCCCGAAGAAGTGGCCAATGTCGTTGCTTTCCTCGCCGGACAAGAAGCGAGCTTCGTGACAGGCGCCATCATTCCTGTTGATGGCGGTTCACGGGCAAAGTGACGCGGCGGATCCACCTGGACACGATCACTCTGTCCGTCACTGAAATGGGGGACGGCCCCCCGATCCTGTTTCTCCACGGCTTTCCCGAAAATGGTGCGGCATGGCGCAAGGTTGCAAAGCCGCTCGCGAACCGTTTCCGCTGCATAATGCCCGATCAACGTGGGTATGGCCTTTCCGACCAGCCGGATGACGTTGAACATTACACTATTGATCGTCTAATTGCCGATATCGATGGGCTCGGGGATGCGCTCGGTGCAGATACGTTCGCACTCGCTGGGCATGATTGGGGCGGGCTTTTGGCATGGTGGTATGCGGCGCGGCGAGCCGAGCGGCTATCGCATCTTATCGTCGCCAATGCACCACATCCGCTGCTGTTTCAGAAAGCGCTGATTGATGATCCGACGCAGCGGCTCGCTTCG
>JANMPU010000082.1:0-5769 GCA_031369985.1 Sphingomonas sp.
GTGCGGCCGCCGTGGTTGTTTCTGTCGGTGCTGCTGCACTCGTGTCCTCGGCTGGCTTCTGCGAGCTCGCAGTCACTGATTCCAGTGCCTTTATCGCTGCGCTCGCAATGACGAAAGTTGATTGATGGAATTCTTCTTCACCAGCGGCCACGCAGTCGACCTCGTCCTCGCGGTCATGGCTGTCGAAGCCTTGGTCCTGATTTTCGTGAAAAAACGCCGTCCTTTGACGGTGGTGCTAACCATTCTCCCCGGGGCGGCGATGATGCTCGCCTTGCGCGCGGCGCTCACGGGCGCGGGATGGGAAATGGTGGGATTGTGGCTAACGGTGTCGCTGCCGCTGCATCTGGCGGACTTGCGACACCGTCGGCTGATCTGAATACTACTTCAACGTATCAAGATACGCGATCAAATCGGCGCGCTTTTGCGCATCCTTGACGCCGGTGTAGGTCATCTTGGTGCCAGGGATCACGCGCTGTGGGTTTTCGAGATACTGAAACAGCTTCTCGTTGGTCCACGTAATGCCGCTGTTCTTGTTCGCGGTGGAATAGGTGTAACCGGGAATCGAGCCCGATGTCCGACCCTGAATCGCGTGGAGCGAGGGGCCGACCAT
Organism: Sphingomonas sp.; assembly: GCA_031369985.1. Taxonomy (GTDB): domain Bacteria; phylum Pseudomonadota; class Alphaproteobacteria; order Sphingomonadales; family Sphingomonadaceae; genus Sphingomonas_O. The sequence goes on from JANMPU010000082.1 coordinate 611, forward strand.
ATTCTTGCCGGCTTCGACCGCGTGGCAGGTTTTGCATGCCGCAAAGACTTTTTCGCCGGCTGCTGCTGCACCCGTAAACGACGCGAATTTGGTGCCGTCGAGGGTGTCTGTGTTGTCAGCCGCGGGCTTTTCAGCTTTCGCAGCCGGTGCGGCCGCCGTGGTTGTTTCTGTCGGTGCTGCTGCACTCGTGTCCTCGGCTGGCTTCTGCGAGCACGCCGACACTGAAACCAGTGCCAAAATCGCTGCGCTCAAACCCAAGGACGCCCGGTTCGATACCATTCGTCTCTCCATCTCACTTTTTACCACCACAACAGGTGTGTCATAAGACATCGCATAGATGCGCAGCCATCGCAATCGCTTCGTTGGCGAAGATTTTTATGTTACCGCAAAACGGGTTGGCAGGGACGCGTGCGGGACAAATGGCAAATCGATATCATCCCGACCGTGACCGTTTGCTGGCAGAGGCGCATGCACGGCCCTCGACGCCGCTCGATGTGCCGGTTTTTGCAACGCGTATCGCGACGCTGGGTGAACAAGATGGTGGAGCCGCGGACCGCGCGCATCTCGCCGAATTGTGCCGGTCTTCGCTGTTGCCCGAACCGCCCGAAGGATCGCGCTGGTGGTCGTTCGATGCGGGCCGCTGGACGTTGCGCTGGGAACGGCATACCGAATTTTCGAGCTGGACGATCTTTGGCCGTGAGGCTGTGGATGGCCCGCCAAAAGGGTGGATTGCGAATTTGCCGGGCGAGATTTTGGTATCGACCACGGCGGACCTGAAGCGCAACGAACATAATGGTCCTGCGCCCGCATCGCCGCACGGGACGAGCATGATCGGCTCGGTCGTGCTTGACGGTGCGGCAACAATCTACACTGATTTCAAACCTGACGAAGGCGGGATCACACGATTTCTGGTGCTGGTGAAATCGGTCGACCGGGTCCTCGCTGGGCGGCTCGCGTTGATGCTGCTCGAGATCGAGACCTATCGGTTGATGGCGTTGCTGGCGTTTCCCTTGGCCGGAAGCGCAGGCGCGCAAATCGGTGAATTTGAACGCGAGACGGGGGAGCTCGCGGCGCGTCTGGCTGAAGACGTCGGCGTTGATGCGGATCGTGGGCTCCTCGGTCGCCTGATCGCGCTGTCGGGCGAAGCTGAAGCGCTCAACACCCGCACCAGTTATCGCTTCCGCGCGGCGGCGGCTTATTATGAAATCGTCCGCGACCGGATCGCAAACCTGCGCGAAGTTCATATCCCGGGCATGCAGACGATCGAAGAGTTCATGGACCGGCGCTTGGCCCCTGCGATGCGCACGTGCGATGCCGTGGCCGAACGCGAACGCGCCGTCATCGCGCGGATTGCGCGCACCGGGCAAATGCTGCGCACCCGGATCGAGATTGAGGCGGAGGCGACCAGTGCGGCGTTGCTCAAATCAATGGATACGCGCGCCAAGACGCAGCTGCGCCTGCAACGCACGGTCGAAGGGCTCTCGGTTGTTGCGATCTCCTATTACGCGATCTCGCTGCTTAGCTACCCGTTCAAAGCGCTAGAGCATGCCGATCCGCGGTTTGACGCGCCGTTGTTAACTGGCCTCGCCGCCCCTGCGGTCATTCTGATCGTCTGGCTTGCGCTCCGGCGTCTGCGGCGGCAGGAGGACGGTTGATATCAGGCCTTTGATTTTTGGGGGAGTCCCGTACCAATGAAGACCCGCGCCGCCGTTGCTTTTGAAGCGAAGAAGCCGCTCGAAATTGTCGAGCTTGATCTGGAGGGGCCGAAAGCGGGCGAAGTCCTCGTCGAGATTATGGCCACTGGGATTTGCCATACCGATGCCTACACATTGGACGGGCTGGATTCGGAAGGAATTTTTCCCAGCGTGCTGGGCCACAAAGGCGCCGGCATTGTGCGTGAAATCGGCGCGGGCGTGACCAGCGTCGCGGTCGGCGATCATGTCATCCCGCTTTACACGCCCGAATGCCGCCAGTGTAAAAGCTGCCTGAGCGGCAAAACTAACCTGTGCACGGCGATCCGCGCGACGCAGGGCAAGGGGCTGATGCCCGACGGGACGAGCCGGTTCAGTTATCAGGGCAAGCCGATATTCCATTACATGGGCTGTTCGACCTTTTCGAACTTTACCGTGCTGCCCGAAATCGCGGTCGCGAAAATCCGGGCGGACGCGCCGTTCAAGACGAGCTGTTACATCGGTTGCGGGGTTACGACCGGCGTGGGCGCGGTGGTGAACACGGCGAAGGTCGCGCCCGGCGACAATGTCATTATCTTCGGCCTTGGCGGCATCGGCCTGAACGTTCTGCAAGGCGCGCGGATGGCGGGCGCGAACATGATCGTCGGCGTCGACATCAATCCCGACCGCGAGGCGTGGGGCAAGCAATTCGGGATGACGCATTTCGTCAATCCGAAAGCTGTGGACGGCGACATTGTCGCGCATCTTGTCGCGCTGACCGATGGCGGGGCGGACTACACGTTCGATTGCACCGGCAACACCGACGTCATGCGCCAAGCGCTCGAAGCCTGCCACCGCGGATGGGGCACGAGCATCATCATTGGCGTCGCCGAAGCCGGCAAGGAAATCAGCACGCGCCCGTTTCAACTCGTCACGGGGCGCAACTGGCGCGGGACGGCATTCGGTGGGGCCAAGGGCCGCACCGATGTGCCCAAGATCGTCGACTGGTATATGAATGGCAAGATCGAGATCGACCCGATGATCACGCACACGCTGACGTTGGACGAGATCAACAAGGGCTTTGATTTGATGCACGCCGGGGAAAGCATTCGCAGCGTCGTCGTGTTTTAAGGAGAAAAACTATGTTCAGTCATATGATGGTCGGCACAAATGACATTGCCCGGGCCAAGACCTTTTACGATGCGACATTCAAGGCGATGGGTGGGCGCGCGGGCATGATCGATCCGAAGGGGCGGCTGGTCTACCTGCACAATGGCGGCATTTTCCTTGTCTCGTTGCCAATTGACGGCGAACCTGCAACGCATGGAAATGGATCGACTGTGGGTTTGTCGATGACGCCCGAGCAGGCCGATGCTTGGCATAAAGCGGGTGTGGAAAATGGTGGCACGGCAATCGAAGACGCGCCCGGCGAGCGCCCCGGTAGCGGCTATTACCTCGCCTATCTCCGTGACCCAGACGGCAATAAATTATGCGCGCTGCACCGGGTTGCCGGATGAGCGGCACGCTCGCAGAACTCGAACGGCGGCGCAGCGCAGCACGGCTGGGCGGCGGACAGGCGCGGATCGATGCGCAGCACGCCAAGGGCAAGCTGACCGCGCGCGAGCGGTTGCAGGTGCTGCTCGACGAAGGGTCGTTCGAGGAACTCGATATGTATGTCGAGCATAATTGCGTCGATTTCGGCATGGAGGAGACGAAAATTCCGGGCGACGGCGTCGTCACGGGATCGGGGACAATCAACGGGCGGCTGGTGTTTGTCTTCTCGCAGGATTTCACGGTGTTCGGCGGGTCTCTCTCGGAGGCACATGCGCAGAAAATCTGCAAGGTGATGGACTCAGCAATGAAAGTCGGTGCGCCGGTTATCGGCCTGAATGACAGCGGCGGCGCGCGGATTCAGGAGGGCGTGGCGTCGCTCGGCGGCTACGCCGAAGTGTTCCAGCGCAATGTGCTGGCGTCGGGCGTCGTGCCGCAGCTTTCGCTAATCATGGGGCCATGCGCGGGTGGTGCGGTTTACTCACCGGCGATGACCGACTTCATCTTCATGGTGAAAGATTCGTCCTACATGTTCGTGACCGGTCCCGAGGTTGTGAAGACCGTGACGAATGAAGTCGTCACGCAGGAAGCGCTGGGCGGCGCGTCCACGCACACGACTAAATCAGGCGTTGCCGACAATGCCTATGAAAACGACATCGAGGCGTTGCTGGCGGCGCGTGACCTGATCGATTTTCTGCCCGCGAGTAATCGTGCTGAGTTACCCGAACGACCGACGGCGGATGAGTGGGACCGGCTCGAAACGAGCCTCGACACGCTGATCCCTGACAATGCCAACCAACCCTATGACATGCACGAAGTCATCAAGAAGACGCTGGACGAGGGCGATTTCTTCGAAATCCAACCGGCGCATGCGGGGAATATCCTGATCGGCTTCGGGCGGATCGAGGGGCGCACCGTGGGGATCGTCGCGAACCAGCCGATGGTGCTGGCGGGGTGCCTCGACATCAACTCCTCGAAGAAAGCCGCGCGCTTCGTACGGTTCTGCGACGCGTTCGACATTCCGATCGTGACGTTCGTGGACGTGCCGGGCTTCCTCCCCGGCGTCGCGCAGGAGCATAGCGGCATCATCAAGCACGGCGCGAAACTGCTGTTCGCCTATGCCGAGGCGACCGTGCCGAAGATCACCGTGATCACGCGCAAAGCCTATGGCGGGGCGTATGACGTGATGGCGTCGAAGCATCTGCGCGGTGATCTGAACTATGCCTGGCCGACGGCGGAAATCGCGGAGATGGGCGCGAAAGGCGCGGTCGAAATCATCTTCCGTGGGAAGACGCCCGAGGAAATTGCGGAACGCACGGCGGAATATGAAGCGCGCTTTGCCAACCCGTTTGTGGCGGCATCGAAGGGGTTCATCGACGAAGTGATCATGCCGCATTCCACGCGGCGACGCGTGGCGCTGGGGCTACGCAAACTGCGGGGGAAAGTGCTGGAGAATCCGTGGAAGAAGCATGATAATATTCCGTTGTGAGGTAGGTGAATATGCAACTTGGTTTCGTCAGATTTGCGATCTCACTGGCTGTGACTTTGTGTATGGGTGTGACTGCCGTTCAATCGGCCGAGCTTCCACTGCGACGTTACATCTTGGGGAAGCAGTTGAATCTGTATTGCACGCGAGATGAGGCAAACGCAGAAATGCGAGTTGGTCGTGCAATGTGCCAGACTTACGTCTTGGGTGTCGTAGATGCCCACGAAGTTATGGCAGGTTTGGGCTTGGTCAAACGTCAATTCTGCCTGCCAGAAGGGACATTAAATGCGACTCTCACGGATACTGCCGCAAGCTGGATAGGGCGCAATCCAGACAAGCACGACATGACTGCATCATTTCTTGTCTTGACGAGTCTCAAAGGGAAATATCCTTGTGCTGCCAAGCCAAAGTGACTGCTGAAATTCCTCCCCGGAACGGGGAGGTGGCAGCCC
>JANMPU010000104.1:0-61821 GCA_031369985.1 Sphingomonas sp.
CGATTCGGCGGAACCGCTCGCCACTGCCGCAATCGAACGCGAAGATTACGAAGGGGCGATGTCGGCGCTGGCCAGCTTGCGCGCGCCCATTGATGCGTTCTTTGAAACCGTTACGGTCAATGACCCCGATTCCGCCAAGCGCGATGCCCGTCTGGCGTTGCTCGCCCGCGTCCGCGATGCCGTCCACCGGGTTGCCGATTTTTCGAAGATCGAGGGGTAGGAAACTAGTGAGAACTTCGAGAACTTCGACTCTGCGGGAGCCAGCATGACCAACTATGTTTACCGTTTCGGCGGCGGGGTTTCCGAAGGCGGACAGGACAAGCAACTGCTCGGCGGCAAGGGCGCGAACCTTGATGGCATGGCCTCCATCGGGCTTCCTGTTCCTCCGGGGTTTACGATCAGCACCCCGATGTGCGCGCGATACTATGAAGAGGGCGAGGCTTTCCCCGCCGAACTTACGCCGCAAGTCGCCGCGGGCATCGCGCATATCGAAAGCGTGACGGGCAAGAAATTCGGCGACGCGACTGACCCACTCCTCGTTTCGGTTCGGTCGGGCGCGCGGGTTTCGATGCCCGGCATGATGGACACCGTCCTCAATCTGGGCCTGAACAGCAACACGGTGCAGGGCCTCGCCACCGCGTCGGGCGATGCGCGGTTCGCGTGGGACAGCTATCGCCGGTTCATCCAAATGTATGCCGACGTTGTCCTCGGTCTCGATCATCATTTGTTCGAAGAAGCGCTTGAAATCGCGAAGGAAGACAAAGGCGTTTTCCTTGATACCGAGCTCGACGCGCTGGACCTTCAGGCGCTCGTTGAAATCTATCTCGCAGTCGTCGAACGCGAATGGGGCAAAGCCTTTCCGCAGGATGTCCACGACCAGCTGTGGGGTGCCGTCGGCGCTGTGTTTGGGTCGTGGCAATCCGAGCGTGCGAAGGTCTATCGGCGGATCAACAGCATCCCGGGCGACTGGGGCACTGCCGTCAATGTTCAGGCAATGGTGTTCGGCAATATGGGCGACACGTCGGCAACCGGCGTTGCGTTTACCCGCGACCCCGCGACCGGCGAGCGGGCTTATTATGGCGAATACCTTATCAATGCGCAGGGTGAAGACGTTGTCGCTGGTATCCGCACACCGCAATATCTGACCGCCGCCGCGCGCGAACGGGCGAAGGCCAAACCGCTTTCAATGCAGGAAGCGATGCCGGAGGTTTACGGCGAACTCGCGCGCGTGTTCGACCTGCTCGAAAAGCATTATCGCGACATGCAGGATATTGAGTTTACCGTCGAGCGCGGCACGTTGTGGATGCTCCAGACGCGTTCGGGCAAGCGGACGGCGAAGGCTGCGCTGAAGATCGCGGTTGATATGGCTAATGAAGGGCTGATCACGCAGAATGAAGCAATCTGCCGCGTTGATCCGTCGGCGCTGGATCAATTGCTGCATCCGACGCTCGACCCGCTGGCGAAGCGCGACGTTTTGGTGAAGGGGCTCCCCGCCTCGCCGGGTGCCGCGTCGGGCATTGCCGTGTTCGACAGCGATACAGCGGAAAAGCGCGCCGAGATGGGCGACAGCGTCATCCTCGTCCGCACCGAGACCAGCCCCGAAGACATCCACGGGATGCACGCGGCGAAGGGCATCTTGACGGCGCGCGGGGGCATGACTTCACACGCTGCCGTCGTCGCGCGCGGGATGGGGCGGCCATGCGTTTCCGGCGCGGGTTCGCTGAGCATCGATGCAAAAGCCAAAATTGCGCGTGTCGGCACCCGTGAAATTCGCGAAGGCGACATCCTGACCATCGACGGCGCTTCGGGCGAAGTCATGGTCGGCGCGGTCGCCACGGTGCAACCCGAACTCTCGGGCGATTTCGGATCACTGATGGTCTGGGCCGATGCCGCCCGGCGCATGAAAGTGCGCGCGAATGCCGAAACCCCCGCTGATTGCCGCATCGCGCGCGATTTCGGTGCTGAAGGGGTCGGGCTGTGCCGGACCGAGCACATGTTCTTTGAGGCCGCCCGGATTACTGCCGTGCGCGAGATGATCCTGGCGTCGGACGAAAAGGGTCGGCGGGCGGCGCTTGCCAAGCTGCTGCCCGAGCAGCGCGCCGATTTCGTCGGCATTTTCGAGGTAATGGCGGGATTGCCTGTGACAATCCGCTTGCTCGATCCGCCGCTTCATGAATTCCTGCCGACTGAGGAATCTGACTTTGAGGATGTGGCAAAGGCGGCGGGTGTGGGTATTGAAACACTCAAGCGCCGTGCCGCAGAGCTTCACGAGTTCAACCCGATGCTGGGCCATCGCGGCTGTCGGTTGGGCGTGACCTATCCCGAAATCTACGAAATGCAGGCGCGTGCGATTTTCGAGGCCGCATGCGACCTAGAGGTTTCGCCGATCCCCGAAGTGATGGTCCCGCTGGTCGCCACGAAGCGCGAGCTAGAATTGATGAAGGACGTCATTGACCGCACAGCTGAAGCGGTCTTCGCCGAACGCGGCAAGCGGATTGACTATCTGGTCGGTACGATGATCGAATTGCCGAGGGCGGCGCTTAAGGCGGGCGAAATCGCCGAAGTCGGGGCCTTCTTCAGCTTCGGCACCAATGACCTGACGCAGACCACGCTGGGCGTTTCACGCGACGATGCCGGTCGTTTCCTCGGTGCCTATGTCGACCAAGGAATTTACGCGACTGACCCGTTCGTGAGTCTCGATGTTGAAGGCGTTGGCGAATTGGTGAAGCTGGCGGCTGAGCGGGGCAGGGCAACTCGGGCCGACATCAAGCTCGGCATTTGCGGCGAACATGGCGGCGATCCGGCGAGCATTGCCTTCTGCGAAAGCGTTGGACTCGACTATGTCAGTGCCTCGCCGTTCCGCGTGCCTATCGCGCGCCTCGCAGCCGCGCAGGCGGCGCTCCGTTAGGAGGCACCGCCGCACGCGACACTCGGTTATTTGTTCATGAACTGGTCGTTGATCGAACAGGCCGCCGGGCCGAGAATGACGACGAACAGCACCGGTAGAATGAAGAAAATCAACGGCACGGTCATAATCGCGGGCAGTCGAGCAGCTTTTTCCTCGGCACGCATCATGCGTTCGTTGCGAAATTCAGCGGACAGCACGCGCAGTGCCGAGGCAAGCGGCGTGCCATATTTCTCGGTCTGGATCATGGTTGTGACCACACCCTTGACCGCATCGAGATTGACGCGCGTGGCAAGATTTTCAAAGGCATGGCGACGTTCGGTGAGGAAGCCGAGCTCAATTGCGGTTAGCGCGAATTCGTCGCCGAGTTCGGGATAGGCGCGACCCAGTTCTTTGGAAACGCGTGCGAACGATGCGTCAACGGTTAAGCCCGCTTCGGCGCAAATAACCAGCAAATCGAGACCATCAGGAAGACCTTTGCGAATTTCGCTCGACCTTTTGGCAATCGCATTATTCAACCATATGTCAGCCGCTTTGTAGCTAAGGATCAAAGATCCTGCGACTGCACCATAACGCTTGAAGGGCGTCCAGTCGGCAAGACCGCCAAACCCATAAACCCAAAGCACGACGCCACCGCCAATTATGATCGGCATTAACAGCCGCGCAAAAATGACGACAACAGCCCAGTCTTTTGACCGAATCCCGGCCTGCATCAGCTTTATCTGCGCATCCTTTAGCTGGGTATCCTGAAGCACCTTGAGCGACGAAAGGAACGACCGCATCCGGTCTGTCGTCTCGTTCTTCTGGTTGAGCTTGGCACGCCGCTTTGAGGTTGATGCGACGATGCCCGCCTTCAACTGCTCGCGCCGGTCGTTAAGCGCTTTGACACGTTTTGCCATCGGGTCGCGCACGGTGGTTGCCGCATAGATCGCAAGGATCATCGACAAAGTCGCAACGGCGCTCAGGATCGTGGCGACCCAGATCACATCCACGCCGAGGAGAGTGGGGCCAGCAGCCGGTTCCATGTGTCCAGTCCCCCGTCAGATTTCGAAGTTGATCATTTGGCGCATCACGAACGCGCCAATGCCCATCCAGACCATGCCGCCGAGGCCCACACCAATCAGGCGCGAATCCGTAAAGAACATACCCATATAGCTGGGATTGATCTGCATAATCAGAAAGAAAACGATAAAGGGCAACGCGCCGATGATGTAGGCCGAAGCCTTCGATTCAGATGACATTGCCTTGATCTTCAGCTTCATCTGCTGCCGCTTGCGGAGCACTTCGGAAAGATTTCCGAGCGTTTCGGCGAGGTTGCCACCGGTTTCGCGCTGGATCTGCAACGTAATCACGAAGAACTGGAATTCAGGCGTGCCCAGACGGTCCGCTGTTTCCTGAAGCGCGACGTCCATCGTGCGACCAATTTTCATTTTGTCAGAAACGGCGCGGAATTCGACACCCACCGGCCCCGGAATTTCACTGGCGACGACGCCAAGCGTTTCTGTGATGGGCAGACCAGAGCGTAATCCGCGGACGAGTAGATCAATCGCGTCAGGAAAATTCTTTGTGAATCGCGTGACGCGCTTTTTGATCAGGAACCCGACAACCATGTGTGGGATCGCCAATCCTAGAAAGCTGCCACCGAAGAATGCGAGCAGGAACGGCCCGCCTTTGAATAAGACGCCGCCAGCAACAACGACCGCAATAATCAAACATGCAGTCAGATAATTACCCGGTGTCCAGCTCTTGCCGGTCATGTCGAGCCGCTTCTTGATCACTGCTGGTTTGGGCAGGAACCGCGCGGCAAGATTGTCCATCTTCGTATTGCGGACCGCATGAATACGCCGCATCTGTGCCTCGACAATGGCGCCGGTCGAGTTGCTGTGCCGATCACGTAGCGCGTTCAACCGCCGCGTTTGCGCCTTTGCGGTGGATGGTCCCGAAAAGGCGAGCACGAGCATTGCGACGATCAAGATCGCGCCGCCTGCCATTATCAGGATCGGGAATGACGGCATCGCGCTTATCCCACTTTCTCTTTAACATCCTTGGTCTCTTTTGCCTTGGGCTTTGAGGCCATCATCGATTTCAGGCCGCCGAGCTTATCGAACAATGAGCCTTTGGATTTCGTCTTTTTGGCGTCGCCTTCGGCGCTCGCCGCGATCTCTTCGCCGCTCGAAATCAAGCGATTAGTAAGGTCATTCAAGGCAGTGCCCAGCTTCGTTCCCTTGCCGACTTCGGCTGCTGTCTTGCCGAGTTTGGCTGCCTGCGTCGTGACTTTGGGATCGGCCGAAATGACGAAGTCGATCTTGCGTTCAATCGATGCTTCGAAGTCCTTACGGCTGATCTCGCCCGCGCCGCTTGTTACAACCCGATTGGCAACCAGCACGACATTTGCTTGCGGTGCATTTGATTTGAGCCACGACAACAAGCGAATTGCATCGCGTGCCGAAGCAAGCGTCAATTCAGTTACCAGCGCAACCGACTGAATATCTTGCATCAAATGCGGATGCTGGACCAACATGGCGCGTGGTAAATCGATGACGGTGCATTCAAATGCGCTGCGCATTTCTTCCTGCAACTGATAGAAGGCAGCGCCATCAGTCAGCATTGGTTGATTGATTGGCGCTTCCGCGCTGAGGATCGCCAGCTTTTCGGTTGCCTTGACCATGGCACGTTCGATGAACAGCCCGTCGATACGGCTCGGGTTTTCAATCGCATCGGTCAGACCGCGGCCTGGCTCAAGGTCGAGCGAAAGCGCGCCGGTTCCGAAGTGAACGTCGAGGTCAAGCAAGGCGGTCGACCGCTGTGCTCGCTCGCCCATCAACCACGCAATTGAGGTCGCAATGGTCGAAGCGCCGGCACCGCCACGGGCACCGATGACTGCCGTCATGATGTGCGGCCGTTCGGCGGAAGTTTCGACATGTTTGGGTGCGTTAAACACGGCTTGAGCGTGCAGGAAAGCATCGCGCAATTGGTCGGGGCTGAAGGGTTTCAGCAAATAGTCTTGAATGCCACTTGCGACGAGGTCGCGGTAAAGGCGGACATCGTTCACCTGACCGGCCGCGATGACGACCGTGCCGGGTTCACAAACTTCGGCCAGTGCGTTGATGTCGTTGAGCGGATCGCCGCTTTCCGACAGATCAACGAACAGGATGTTCGGGCTTGCCGACACCGACAGGGTTTGGACTGCATTGCGCAGCCCGCCCTTGTTGACCTTATCCGATGGCCAACCGAGTTCGGTGGCAATCGGACGGATTTGTTCAGCGGTCATTTCGTCGCAGACGAAAGCCGTGAAGGGTTCGCGAAGGGCGTTACCGCTCCGTCCAGGAGACCAAGGCGCGTTCATTGTTTCGGCTCCTTACTTCGTTGTGCCCATTTTGCGGATGGCAGCGGCGCCACGCGCATTGCTGTTCGTTGGGTCGTTTTGATATGTGCCGGCAACCAGATCGTTTGGATTGGCGACCATCGCAGCAAAGTTCGAATTGGTGGCGCAGCCATAGTTCGAGGGCGCATCACCACCATAATTGCCAACCGACGACCGGCTCCAATCGGGGCAGCCCGGCACTTCGGCCTTTGAACGGCTGACGACGACGCGGAACATGCCGGGGACGATCTCTCCTTGCGTCACGGGTGCCGTGTCATGAACGGCAACGCCGAAACGGTTAGCGGCAGACGCGACTGCGGCGCGGTTTGCCGGATTGCTGCTTGGGTCGTCGAGTGACACGCGGTCACCAAAGCCCAAGTTTAACGACTGGAACCAGCCAGCAAGCCGCTGCGACGACTGCGCACCCATCCCGTCGTTCAAGTCGAACACAAAATCAGTCCGCGAAACAACAGGTTGGTGAACGCTTCCCAAGCCGCGGTTGGTTGTGCCAGCACCGCAGGCGCTCAACGAAACCGCAAGCACCGCGAGCGGAAGGAGTTTCAAGTTACGCATCGTTTTCTCTCCTTCAATCAATTGCTGAAGCCGGGGGCCGCAGCCGCACCGCCACGCGAGCGAGCAACCGCATCAGCCGGAACCGTCACGCTGGGCGCAACCGTCGGGCCGTTTGGTCGGGCATTTTTCGTGCCCTCATAAAGTTTGCCACCAAAAATCCGGCTCATCTCGTTGGGTGCCTGATAACCGTCCGTAGGAAGGATAATCTTGCTCGCCGGAACTGGATTTACCAGATACGGCGTTACGACAATCATCAGCTCGGATTCGCCGCGACGCCAAGCATTCGACCGGAACAAAGCGCCGAGAATAGGAACGTCACCAGCGAATGGCATTTTGTCCATTGAGTTGGAGTTGTCAGATTTCAGCAATCCACCGATGACGAAGCTCTGTCCCGATCCCAATTCAACTGTCGTCTCAACCCGCCGGACCTTAAAGGCGGGAATGCCGCCCACTGAGAGAGAACCATCAATTTCGGAGACCTCCGGCTTTATCACGAGCGAAATCCGACCGTCAGCAAGCACTGTCGGCAAAAAGTCGACGGTGATGCCATACGGCTTGAAGACAATCGTTTCGGTATTTGAGCCATTGCTGGTCAAAGTGTAGCGAATAGGGATTTCGCCGCCCGCTAGGAATGTTGCCTTTTCACCTGACAAAGCCGTGACATTTGGCGACGCCAACGTCGTCACAAAACCTTCGGTTTCGCCAACATCAAGTTGGCTGAGGACATTCAGTCCAAGAAGACGTCCGCTAAGCTGTGCGCTGCTTCCAGCCGCACCGTTTTGCAGGACACTAAATTGTGTTCCGCCACCGGCAGCTGCCGCATTATCGGCCTGCCAACGAACGCCAAAATTTTTGCTGAATGAACGGCTGACCTCGGAAATCCGCACTTCAAGCCGAACCTGAAGCGGCGTTGCCGTGCGAAGACGATTGATCACCATCACTTTCAACTGCGCTTTGGGGTCGCTCACATCGATGCCGGGATTCAAATATGCTCGGACGAGATCTGCCGCTTGAAGCACGTCCTCGGGGCTCTTTACTGTGCCAGTCAATACAGCAACCTGACCTGAAAGCGTCGCCGTGATATCGGCATCGGGCATCGCCAGACGAAGCACTTGATCGAGCGAGCCATAATTCTGTGCAACGCGGACGTTGGTTGAATAAACAACGGTGCCCGTCCGTGTTGTGGCATATACCGACGTTTCGCCGTCGTCTTTACCGAACAGATAGATTTGCGTTGGCGACTGAACTTGCACATCTGCAATCGCAGGGTTTGCTACAAAAACATCAGCAATCGGCGTTGGCAGGTTGATCAGTTGCCCGCGCCCCTTGGCGAGATAGAGCTCACCGGTCGGACGTTGAATGCCGACGCCGGGGCGCACCGTCTTGACGACTTTCACAATCTTGGCGCGAGCTTTTTTGCGCGGTGCCGCGTCGGCGGGTGCGCTGATCGAACCAAGCGCGAAAGCCGCACCGATTGCCAGCGCGATGGGACGCGCGAGGATCATTGACTTGGACTGCATGTTATTTGCCCCCAAAAGGAACTTCAGTGACGGCGTTGCCGCGAGCGACACGCACCATCGGAACATTGTTTGCAATTACGACCTTGCCGGTGCTCGCCGTCATGGCGACGGCGCTACCGAGCCGGTTCAAGTTCGACGTTGCTGACGGCGCGACGAGCGGCACTGTGCGACGCTGAAAGCGCGACACATCGGCACCAGTCACATAGCTCGACCCTTCGGATGGGCGCGCGACGATAGCAGCCAAGGCTTCTTTGTCGGCGGTTGGATCGAGTCCCTTCGGCACGTTGACTTCACCCGATGCGATCGCCCGATCAAGTTCGGCTGCGTTGTCAGCGATAGACCGCAAGCTGAGCGATAACTGACCAAAGGTCTGTGCTACCGCGATCTTTTCGGCAATCCGCGGTGTCACTTCGAGCGTAATCGTCGCAAAAGTCAGGACCGTCTTGTTGCCCTTCTCATCGACCGGTTGCGTTGAACGCTGGTCGGTGGCGAGGACGCGGAGATTGCGCACGATTGTTTCCACCGTCTTGAGTGGAGGACCGTCGCCCGTCACAGTCTGTGTGAGCATCAAGTCAACACGGTCGCCCGGGAATGCAAAGCCAGCAACGCCAGCCGCTTGACCATTCACTTGGATCGTAACGGCGCGCATTCCAGCACCAAGCGCCGCGGCCAAGAAGCCACGATCACCGGGTTGGACAAGTGCACCCTGTGTCAAAGGCTGACCCGCCGAAATTGCTGTGCGCACAACCGTGCCCGCCAGCGCCGTAGGTTCCATTTTACCCTTTAGGTAATAGGCATTTTCGATGAGATCTTTCGGCCAAGGCTGATAGCGGAAGCTGTCGGGGCCAAGGATGGTGCCGATGGGAAGCGCACGCGTCGCGACGAGGACTTCGGGTCCAGTCGGTTGCGGCGCGATGATCTTTGCAACAGCCGACGGCGCAGACGATTGGCTGAACATGCTCTTGGCCATCACTGCCGTAACAGCAGCGATAACCAACGCACCGACGAGTAAGGCGATCTTCTTTGGCTCCATGACGTAAGGGCGCCTCCCAGCGCATGTCTTTGAGTTCAACAACCCTTATGGCGGGCAGTGGTTAAGATATCGTTTGGAAGATGATCCAAAGGCCTGCCGCCGAAATGGCGATGCCATACGGAATCTCGGGACGGCCCGGTTTACGCGCCATGCGATGGTGAATAAGCATGGCAAGCGTCAGGAGGCCGCCGAGGATCGACATTATTACTAACAGATTCATCATGTGCCCAATCGGGAACCAGAGGCCGAGTGCCGCGATCAACTTTACGTCGCCGCCGCCCATCGCGCCCAAGGCAAAGAAAATGAGAAAAAAGAGAAAGAGGCTAAGCGCAAGCAGGACCTGCACTCCAATGTTAGGCCACAGACCATAGCTTTGCGCGACCCATAAAAGCGGTGCTGCAAGCGCAATGCCGCCCGTCAGCCAGTTCTCGATCAATCGCCGTCGCCAATCGCCAATCGCCGCCACGACGAGAGCCACGGCAAGTAGCGCCAGTAGTGCGCGCGTGAAGAATATGGTTTCCATGCGCTTAAGCTCTAGACGCGGAGCCTTGCTAAAACGTAACCACGCTGCCGTATGATTTTTGACCGACGCTCCATCCCCGCCAACGCCAGGCTTTCGATGACCCCTACGCGGGACGGGTGGCCGTTGCGAACCTATGCGCAGCCGGCCGCGGGGAAGCCCACTGGGTCAATCCTTTGGCTGGGCGGGCGTGGAGACATATTCGAGAAGTATCTCGAGACGCTGGACGGCTGGTCACGCGCTGGTTGGGATGTCACCAGCTTCGATTGGCGCGGGCAGGGCGGATCGGGGCGCGTCGGGGCCAATGCCGCAGTAGGGCATATTGATGATTATGCGACGTGGGTTGATGACCTTGCCGATTTTTATCGTGTCTGGACTGCCGAAAAACCGGGCCCGCATGTGGTTATGGGCCATTCGATGGGTGGGCATCTGGTGCTTCGCACAGTTATGGAACGGCGGATTGCCCCGGACAAAGTTGTTTTGGTGGCACCAATGCTTGGGTTTGAGACCGGGTTGATTCCGTTCCCTGTCGCATTCTGGTTCTCGCGGATAATGGCGCGGATCAAGAATGAACTGAAACCAGCATGGAAGAAAAATGAAAAGCCATCGCCACCCAATGCGTCGCGTCGTGCCTATCTGACGCATGATGATGCACGCTATGATGATGAACTGTGGTGGAAGAACCGTGATCCTTCATTGGCATTGGGGCCGCCAAGCTGGGGTTGGCTCGCGGCGGCCTATGCGTCGATTGGGCGGCTGAACAAAAAAGGCGCGGTCGAAAGTGTCGAAACGCCGATCCTGATTCTCTGCGCCGAAGCGGACCAACTGGTGAGCCCGCGCGCAATCCATGTTTTTGCGAGCCGCTTGCCCAACGCGTCACTGGTGGTATTTGGCGACGACACGGCACACGAAATTCTGCGTGAAGCCGATAGCTCCCGCAACCGCGCACTTGCCGCAATCGAAGAGTTTCTCGAATGACGTATGACTTTGCAATCATTGGTGCGGGCATCGCCGGGGCAAGTGTGGCCGCCGAACTGGCAAAACATGCGTCGGTCGTGTTGATCGAGGCGGAGGATACGCCCGGATATCATTCGACGGGCCGGTCGGCGGCGAATTGGCACGAGACGTTGGGTGGCCCGATGGTGCAGCCGTTGACGAAGGCATCGTTTGCTCATTTGGAATCGAGCGGCCTCCTTCGCCCGCGTGTTACGATTGAGGTGGCTGATGAAGCGGGACTGCCGTTGCTCGATCAGCTGGACGCTGATTTCATCGGCACAGGGGCGAAGCTGCGGCGCGTCAATGCGGATGAACTCAAGCAGATTGTACCAAACGTGAAACCCGTCCTTGTCGCGGGACTCATTGAAGAGGACTGTGCCGATATCGACGTAGGTGCGCTCCATGCGCAGTTCATCGGCGGCTTCAAACGCGCGGGTGGGACGTTGCTGACCGACGCACGCGTGACTGAAATTGTGCGCGAAGCTGATGGCTGGCGTCTTCAAGCGGGAGAACGCACGATCAACGCCCGCGTCGTCGTCAACGCCGCTGGTGGCTGGGCCGACGAAGTGGCTAAGCTGGCGGGTGTCGCACCAATTGGGATCACGCCGATGCGCCGCACCATCGCGCAGATCCGCGTGGATGGTGATATTCCCGAAGACCATCCCTTCGTCATCGACGTTGCTGGCGAATATTATTTCCGACCCGAAGGGCCGAATCGGTTCTGGGTCTGCCCGCATGACGAGACACCCGTTGAGCCGCATGATGTCGCGCCCGAGGAACTCGACATTGCCATCGCCATTGATAAGTTTGAAACCGTCACTGATTGGCGCGTGTTGGCGGTTGAACGCAAATGGGCGGGCTTGCGCAGCTTCGCGCCGGACCGTTTGCCGGTTTATGGTTTTGATCCCGATGCACCTGGCTTTTTTTGGTGCGCCGGGCAGGGAGGATATGGCATTCAAACCGCACCCGCGGCGGGGACCCTGTGCGCGGCGTTACTGCTTAAAAAAGCGCCCGATCCGCTTGTCGCACACATCGATCCAACCCCGTTTTCGCCCGTACGTTTCCGCGCTGGCGTTCGCTGAAATCCCGCGCTAAGTTTTTGATGCACAACCACTATGGAGAGTCGCGTGGCGCATTATTTCCAGATAAAAACGAACAAAGCGGGCGAGTTTGTGGCCTATTTCAAATATAATGCGGAAAGCATTTTCTGGACCGAGGGCTACAAGTCGAAAGCGTCGGCCAAAAACGCCATCGAATCGATCCTGAAGAACGGCCCCAAAGCGGAAATCCGCGAAGAAGACGCTTAGTCTTTTCCTGAAGCCCGACCGGCAGCATCACTTGCCAGCCGGTCGGCGCGTTCATTTTCGGCGTGACCGGCATGCCCCTTTACCCACACCCATTCGATGCGATGCGGCGTGGCGGCATCCAGTAAGGCTTGCCACAGGTCGGCATTTTTGACGGGTTTCTTGTCCGCGGTCTTCCACCCGTTGCGCTGCCAGCCTTTGATCCATTTGGTCAGGCCGTCCATGACGTAACGGCTATCTGTGGACAGCGTCACGCGGCACGGGCGGGTGAGGGCGTTGAGGCCTGAAATCGCGGCTTGAAGCTCCATCCGGTTGTTGGTGGTATGCGCCTCCCCCCCGGATAGTTCCTTTTCATGTGCCTGCATGCGAATGACGGCACCCCAGCCGCCGGGCCCGGGGTTGCCTTTGCACGCGCCATCAGTTGCAATTTCGACATGGGGGAAATCGGTCACAGCGCGGCGTAGTGATCGAGGCGACGGAGGAACGCGAGCGGATCCTTGCGCGTGACAAGTGCGTCGGCGGGGGTGTTTAGCCAATCCCACGCCCGAGTGAGCAGAAACCTGAGGCAAGCGCCGCGTGCGAGGGCGGGGAAAGCGGTGCGTTCTTCCGCTGACAATCCGAAAGCTGCGTCGTAACCAGCGATCAACCCGCCCCCAATTTCGGCACGATAGCCAGTGCCGTCGGGCGCGAAACTCCACGCCGCATGCGTTACCGCCAAATCCCACGCGCGCACTTCGGTGCAGGCAAAATAGAAATCGATGATCCCGCCCACAGCATCGCCGCGCATTAGGACGTTGTCGGGAAAGAGGTCGGCATGGACGATCGATTGCGGCAAATGGGCTGGCCAATGCGCGTCAAGCCAAGCGAGTTCGTCGCGCACGCGCGCCCGGAGGTCTGAGGCAATTTGATCGAGGTCATTTCCGCAGCGACCAGCAAGCGCATGCCATCCCGCCAGCCCCAGCGCGTTAGGTCGTTGCCCGGTAAAGTCAGCCAATGCCGCGTGCATCCGCCCCAGCGCTTTGCCAGTGGATTCGGCCTGTGCCGGATTCGGCGTCGTCACCGAAACTCCTGGAAGAAATTCGATCAGACAAGCGGGCCGCCCGCAAACTTCCTGTAATTGCGCGCCCGACCAGTCTTTGATCGCCCGCGGAACGGGTAAGCCTTTGTCTGCTAAATGGTCGAGCAACGCCATGAAGAAGGGCAGATCACCCGCCTCGACGCGCTTTTCGTAAAGAGTCAGAATAAACCGCGCGCGATCTGTCTCGACGAGGAAATTGCTGTTCTCGACGCCCTCGGCAATGCCCTTTGCCGAAACCAGCTCGCCAACATCATAGTCCGCGAGCAGCACCGCCATCGCTTCGGCAGAAACCGGCGTGTAAACCGCCATGACTAGGCAGCGAGACCGCGCGGCAGTTTGAATTCGATTGATTCAATCGCGTTTTCGACGATGGTCTCGGTAACGTCGAAATGCTCTCCCAGTGCCGCCACGACTTCACGCACGAGGATTTCGGGGGCCGATGCGCCTGCCGTAATGCCCAGCGTTTGCGGTGCACCCAGCCAGTCAAAATCAATCTCCGCTGCGCGCTGGATCAGTTTGGCGCGCACACCGTTGCGTTCAGCAACTTCAACAAGGCGAAGCGAATTCGACGAATTTGGCGCTCCGATGACCAACATCGCATCACAGCGCGGCGCAATTGCTTTCACCGCTTCCTGTCGGTTTGATGTCGCATAGCAAATGTCGTCGCCGCGCGGCCCCTGAATATCAGGGAACCGCCCTTGAAGGGCGCGAACAATGCTGGCGGTGTCGTCAACGGACAGCGTGGTTTGTGTGAGAAATGCAAGCCCCGTCGGATCTGCAACGTCCAAAGCCGCGACATCTTCCTCGGTTTCAACCAATGTCATCGCGCCGTCGGGCACTTGGCCGAACGTCCCCTCAACTTCAGGATGGCCGCGATGGCCGATGAAAATGATATGGCGATTGTTTTCGACCAATCGCTCGGCCTGTCGATGCACCTTCGACACCAACGGGCAGGTTGCATCCAAATAAGCCAACCCCCGCGCTTCGGCGTTCGCGGGCACACTTTTGGGTACGCCATGCGCCGAAAAAACGACGGGTGCGCCGTCCGGCACTTCGTCGAGCTCATCAACGAAAACTGCACCCTGCGCCTTTAGCGAGTCGACGACATAGCGGTTGTGGACAATCTCGTGCCGGACATAGACCGGCGCGCCATGCTTCTCGATCGCGAGTTCAACAATCCGGATGGCGCGGTCGACGCCCGCACAAAATCCACGGGGGGCGGCGATTAACAGGTCGAGTTGCGGCTTTGTCATATTCGCGCTCCTACGCGATTGCTTGCGCCCGCGAAAGCCGGTTCCTATGGAGGGCGCAGATCATTCCAGCCGCGTGAGGACATCCCCCTTGAAGAACATTATTCCTTTCGTGGCGCTGGCGCTGCTTTCGGCCTGTGCGAAGGACGGCGATATTGACGAAACCGGTGGCATTGCGATCACGCGCACGGCGTGTCCTGCGGTGGCCATCCCTGTGCAGACCGGGGATATCACTGTGTTCAACCCACCATCGAGCCGCGACGCGCGCGCCATCGACGTGACGGCAAACATCACCAACTTGCGCATGGTCTGCGGCGATCAAGGTGAGGATGTTGTTGCCGAAGCCACCTTCTTGGTTGAGGCGCGGCGTTCGAACACCAGTGGCGCGCGTTCAGTCGAACTGCCCTATTTTGCGACTGTCATGCGCGGTGGGACTGCGGTGATTTCCAAACGGATTGAGCGCGTGACGATCAATTTCGCTGATGGCCAAGCGCGCGCGCAGGCACCCGCAAAGGGTGGTGCGGTCATCAACCGGGCAGCGGCGACATTGCCCGAAGATATCCGCACCAAGCTGACCAAGCGGCGCAAGGCCGACGATCCAGATGCGTCGATTGATCCATTGTCGGCGCCTAATGTGCGCGCCGCGGTTCAGCGCGCGAGCTTTGAATTGCTGATTGGATTCCAGCTGACCGCCGAGCAACTGCAATATAACGCCACGCGTTAGTTGACTCGAATCACTGCGGCGCACAAAACAACTTAGCCAGTTGGCGGGAAACCGCCGGACGGCCGCGCGGGAGAGTGGCGAGGGGTAACCTGAAACCACGCCGAAGGAGCAACCGCCCCGGAAACTCTCAGGCACCCGGACCGCGCGGACGACAAGGCGACTCTGGAAAGCGTAGCGGTAAGGCCCGTTGCCACCGAAGGGGTAAGTCCCGCGCCTTAGCGCTGGATCAAAGCTCTCAGGTTTCCGTGACAGAGGGGGCACCATTTGGTGCACCACTGCGCGGAGATGAATTTAGTGAGCGATACATACAATAATTTGGATGAGGCTGCGGTCGTTGGCGCGCTGCCACTCGATGCATGGCATCGTGCCCAAGGGGCGCGGATGGTCGAATTCGCCGGCTATCACATGCCGATCCAATATGAAGGGATAATCGCCGAACATCTGTGGACGCGTGAAAGTGCTGGCCTGTTTGATGTGTCGCATATGGGGCAGTTGTTGCTTTCGGGCGAGGGCTTGGACGCCGCCGTTGAGGCGGTCTTGCCGATTGATCTCTCCACGCTGGAACTCGGGATGCAGCGTTATTCGCTGTTGCTCGATGAGAATGGCGGGGTGCTGGACGACCTGATGGTCTCGCGTTGGCCCGATAAGCTCTATCTGGTGGTGAACGGTGCGACCAAGTGGGACGATATCGGTCATCTGCGCGAGCATTTGCCTGATGAGATTACGCTGCATCATCTTGAAGACCGCGCGTTGCTCGCGTTGCAGGGACCGAAAGCGGCGGCGGCGCTTGAGCGGCATGTGACGGGCGAATCGACACTTTCAGCGCTGACTTTTATGCGCTTTGCTCATTTCGAACTGGGCGGGGTACCCGCCGCAATCAGCCGCTCAGGCTACACCGGCGAGGACGGGTTTGAGATTTCGATCCCGGCGGCGGATGCGGAGAAAGTCGCAACCCTGCTCTGCGGAGAAGCCGAAGTGAAGCCAATCGGTCTCGGCGCACGTGATTCGTTGCGGATCGAGGCAGGGTTGCCGCTGTACGGGCATGACCTATCGCCCGAGACGAGCCCCATCGAAGCGGGCTTGCTGTTCGGCATCAACAAGCGCCGGCGTACGAAAGGCGGCTTCCCCGGTGCAGCACGTATAATGTGTGAAATTGCTGAAGGCGCACCGCGCCGCTGGGTCGGCCTGACGCTCGAGGGTCGTCAACCTGTCCGCGAAGGTGCTGAAATTTACGTTGGCAATACCAAAGTTGGCGTGGTCACCTCGGGCGGTTTTTCCCCCAGCCTGCAAGTGCCGATTGGCATGGGCTATGTCGACACTCCCCACGCCGCGCCGGGCACTCCGCTTGAAATTGATGTTCGTGGCAAGCGCCTGAGTGCCACCGTTGCGACCATGCCATTTGTTCCACACCGCTATCACCGTAAGGGAGCCTGATGATGCGTTACTTCACCAAAGACCATGAATGGATCGACGTAGAGGGCGGCACCGCGACGGTCGGCATTACTGATTATGCGCAGAGCCAGCTCGGCGATATTGTGTTTGTCGAAGTCCCGGCATCGGGCGCAAAAGTAACCAAAGGTAGTGATGCGGCGGTCGTCGAATCGGTGAAAGCCGCGTCGGATGTCTATGCGCCGGTTTCGGGCACGGTCACCGAAGGCAATGCTGCACTCGAAGGCGAGCCAGCGCTGGTCAATACCGCTCCCGAAGGGGATGGCTGGTTTTTCAAGCTGACGCTCGACGATGCCAGCGAACTCGACGGCCTCATGGACCGTGCGGCCTATGACGCCTTTGTGGCAGGTTTATAATGCGTTATCTTCCCCTGACTGATCTCGACCGTTCGGCGATGCTCAATGTTATTGGCGCGGCGGACATTGATGCGCTGTTCGTCGATGTCCCTGAAAGTGCGCGGCTAAACGGGCCGATCGCGGGCTTGTCTAATCATGCGAGCGAAATGGCGGTGGAGCGGCATTTGTCGGCGCTCGCGCGCAAGAACCGGACGGCGGGGGACGGCCCGTTCTTCCTTGGTTGCGGCGCGTACAAGCATCATGTTCCCGCAACAGTGGACCACATCATTCAGCGCGGCGAGTTCCTGACCGCATACACCCCCTATCAACCGGAAATCGCACAGGGCACGTTGCAAGTCCTGTTTGAATTTCAGACGCAAGTTGCACGGCTATTCGGCTGCGACGTCGCCAATGCCAGCATGTATGACGGGTCGACCGCTTGCTGGGAAGCGGTGACGATGGCGGGGCGGATCACGAAGCGTAAGATGGCGCTGCTCTCATCGGGCCTACACCCGCATTATGTGAGTGTTGCGAAGACTATGGCGCGGTTCACGGGTGACGTGCTGTCATATGAAACGCCAAAGCTGACGGCGGAAACCGATTTCGCCGATCTGCTGGGCAGCATTGATGGCGAAACATCATGCGTCGTGGTGCAATATCCCGACATTCTCGGGCGGATTGATGATCTGTCGGCGCTCGCGGCGAAAGCACATGAGAATGGTGCCCTGCTGATCGTCGTTGTGACCGAGCCAGTGGCGCTGGGCGCGATCAAGTCGCCCGGTGAAATGGGCGCGGACATTGTTGTTGGCGAAGGGCAGTCGCTTGGCGTCGGTCTGCAATTCGGTGGCCCCTATGTCGGTCTCTTTGCTTGCAAGGACAAATATGTCCGTCAGATGCCTGGCCGTCTGTGCGGCGAAACTGTCGATGCGGAAGGAAAGCGCGGGTTTGTTCTGACCCTCTCAACCCGCGAACAGCATATCCGACGCGAGAAAGCGACGTCGAATATCTGCACGAATTCAGGACTTTGTGCGTTGGCGTTTAGCGTTCATATGACGTTGCTGGGTGAGCGCGGTCTGCGCGATTTGGCGACGCTCAATCACAGTCTTGCCAGCCATGCGGTGGATCGATTGGCGAAGGTGTCGGGTGTTGAGGTGATCAACACTGGATTCTTCAACGAGTTCGCTCTCAAACTGTCGAAGGAAGCGCGGCCCATTGTCCGCACCCTCGCTGATCAGGGTGTGCTTGGTGGCGTGTCGCTCGGTCGCTTGTTCCCGGGCGTGGCTGCGCTCGAAAACGGGCTGGTCGTTGCGGTGACCGAAACCGCAACCCTCGAAGACATCGAAGCGCTGGCGAGCGCATTGGAAGGAGCGCTGGCATGAATATCAACGCAAGCGGATGGCGGCCCGAAATGGGTAATAGCGATACGAGCGGCGCAGCAACCACAACGGGAAACCGCGCGCTGATGCTGGAAGAAGCACTGATTTTCGAAATTGGCGACACGCAAACGACCGGCGTTGATATGGCCGCACCCGTTGTAGCGCCGTCGCGGCTTGGCGCTTTGGGACGCAATCGGACGATTGGCCTCGCGGGCCTTTCGGAACCTGAGACCGTACGGCATTATACGCGCCTCAGCCGCCAGAATTACGGGATTGATTTAGGTTTCTTCCCGCTGGGCAGTTGCACGATGAAGCATAACCCGCGCCTCAACGAGAAAATGGCACGGTTGCCGGGTTTTGCTGACATTCACCCATTGCAGCCGATCGACACCGTGCAGGGCGCACTCGAATTGATCGACCAACTCGCGCATTGGCTGAAGACGCTCACGGGCATGCCAGCGGTTGCGATGTCGCCCAAGGCCGGAGCCCACGGCGAACTGTGTGGGATCCTTGCGATCCGCGCGGCGCTCGAAGCGCGTGGCGATGCGCGTGAAGTCATTCTCGTCCCCGAAAGCGCCCACGGCACCAATCCCGCAACGGCGGCGTTCGCGGGATATCGTGTCGAGGACATCCCGGCACCAAGTGGCCGTATCGATACTGAAGCATTGAAGGCGCGGCTCGGTCCCGACGTAGCGGGGGTGATGATCACCAATCCCAATACCTGCGGCCTGTTCGAAAGCGATCTCAAAGAGATTTCGGATGCCGTCCACGCGGCGGGCGGATTCGTTTATTGCGATGGCGCGAATTTTAATGCGATCGTCGGTCGCGTTCGTCCGGGTGACCTTGGTGTCGATGCGATGCACATTAACTTGCACAAGACCTTCTCAACGCCGCATGGCGGCGGCGGTCCGGGTTCGGGGCCGGTGGTGTTTTCCGAAGCTCTCGCCCCGTACGCGCCTTTGCCGTTCGTAGACAAGGATGGTGATTATTTCGTCCTTGTCGAAGAGGAAACAGCGGGCGACTACCATGGTTCTTCGTTTGGTCGCATGGTCGCATTCCACGGCCAGATGGGTATGTTCTCACGGGCGCTAACTTACATCCTCAGTCATGGCGCGGACGGCCTGCATCAGGTTTCGGGCGATGCGGTCCTCAACGCAAACTATATCCTGCGCAGTCTGGAAGATGTTCTCGATGCGCCGTTCGCGGGCGTTGGCCCGTGTATGCACGAAGCCCTGTTCAGCGATGATGGCATGGCCGAGGGCTTCACGACGCTGGACATAGCCAAGGGGCTGATCGACGAAGGGTTTCACCCGATGACGGTCTTTTTCCCACTTGTGGTGCATGGCGCAATGCTCGTTGAGCCGACCGAGACCGAGTCGAAAGCGGCGCTCGACCAGTTTATCATGGCACTGCGTTCGGTTGCGGAGCGCGCGAAGGCGGGCGATCCATCGCTCAAATCTGCGCCGCATTTCGCCCCGCGCCGTCGGCTTGATGAAACGCTGGCTGCGCGCAAACCGGTGTTGGTGTGGAAAGAGCCCGAACTGGCGATCGCGGCAGAGTAACTATTGCGAGACGGCGGCGGTCGTATTCGCCAGCGACCGCCGATGCTCGCGCCAGACAATGTAGAGGCCACTTGCGACGATGACCGGCGCACCGAGCCATGTCATCGGGGTGGGCAGAACGTCGAATAAGAAATAGCCATAGAGCGTTGCCCAGAGCAGCCCTGAATAATCCATCGGCACGACGACGGCGACAGGTGCGAGCGCGAGCGATTTCGTCATCCCAATCTGACCGATGCCGCCGGTCAGACCGATCATGATCATCAGCCCCCAAGTCATCGCGTCATGCGGGACCATCTGCATGATGAAAATCGGACTGAGGATCGGTAGCGAAAGCACTGAAAAATAGAATACCGTTGTTGTCGCCTGCTCGGTCTGGCCGATGCGTCGCAAGAGAATCGATACGCTTGCGCTAAGCAATGCCGCCGTAAGACCAGTGATAGCGCCAAGCAGCGGGATATGTCCTGACCCCGGTTGCGCCACAATCAGAACGCCGATGAAGCCTGCGATGACGGCACCCCAACGGTGCCATCCTGTGGATTCCTTCAGGATCAGCGCGCCGAGAATGGTGGCGAAGATTGGCACCGTGAACTGCATCGTCGTCGATTCGGCGAGCGGCAGCAGCATCACGGTCGTGAACATGAACGACATGGATGACAGGCCGACTGCGGTGCGTAAAATATGAGCACCGATGCGTTCGGTCCTGAGTGTGGAAAGCCCCGGGCCAGTCATGACCGCGATGACAACAACCGGCAACGCCAATAGCTGGCGAAAAAAAAGTAACTCACCAAGACGTGCACCACGGGTTTCAGCGATCTTGATCAGCGCGCCCATCGTTACGAACGCAATTACTGACACGAGGCGATAGGCGATGGCGGGGAGAAGGCGATCTGACACTGCATCCCCTTGCCGAGCGCGGGCGGGTCCGTCAAAGGCTTGGCCCATGAAACATGCTCTTTCCGCTACTCGCGCGCAGGACTTTGCTGCCTGGTATCAAGATGTCATCAAGGAAGCGGACCTTGCCGAGGAATCGGGCGTGCGCGGCTGCATGGTCATCCGCCCGTGGGGCTATGGAATGTGGGAACGAATCCAGATTCTGATGGATCGCCAGATCAAGCTGGCGGGCGTCGAGAATTGCTATTTCCCACTGTTCATTCCGCTGTCCTTTTTTGAGAAAGAAGCTGACCATGTTGATGGTTTTGCAAAAGAAATGGCGGTCGTCACGCATCACCGTTTGATTGCCGACGGGAAGGGCGGGTTGATCCCTGATCCCACAGCGAAGCTCGAAGAACCACTGGTGGTGCGGCCCACTTCGGAAACCGTGATTGGCGCTGCGATGTCGCGTTGGGTGCAGTCTTGGCGCGACCTGCCGATGAAGGTCAATCAATGGGCGAACGTCGTGCGCTGGGAAATGCGGACGCGGATGTTCCTGCGCACCAGCGAATTCCTTTGGCAGGAAGGACACACCGCGCACGCTGACAAAGTCGATGCGATGGCGGAGACAATGCGAGCGCTTGAAATGTATCGCGCGTTCGCGGTCGATGCATTGTGCATGCCGGTGATTGCAGGCGAGAAGCCCGAGCATGAGCGCTTTCCGGGAGCCGAGGCGACGTATAGCATCGAAGCGATGATGCAGGACGGCAAGGCATTGCAGGCAGGCACCTCGCATTATCTCGGCACCAGTTTCGCCGAAGCGGCGGGCATCCGTTATCAGGACAAGGATGGCGGCCATGCACTCGCGCATACGACGAGCTGGGGCGTGTCAACGCGACTGATCGGTGGCGTCATCATGACCCACGGCGATGACGACGGCCTGCGCTGTCCGCCGCAGATTGCGCCGCACCAGATTGTGATTGTGCCGATGCTTCGCGATGATGATGGCGACGCCGCTGTGCTCGATTATTGCCGGTCACTGGCAGGGGAATTGCGCGCGTTTTCGGCATTTGGAGAGCCGGTGCGTGTGTTGCTCGATAACAAGGCGATCAAGGCGCAGACCAAGCGCTGGGGCTGGGTCAAGAAAGGCGCGCCGCTGATCATCGAAGTGGGGTCGCGCGATGTCGCAGGCGGCAATGTTTCAGTGATCCAGCGGACAGAACTTTATACCAACGAAGGCAAATTGAATTCAAAGGTTGTGACGCGCCCCGAGTTTTTGGCGCAGGCAGCGACGCTGCTCGAAAATGTGCAAGCGGACTTGTCGAACGACGCAAACAAATGGCTGCACCAGAATATCGCCCGCGACGTGACCGACCTCGCGGCGCATTTCAAAGGGAGCGACGACAAAGTCGTTGGCTGGGTCGAAGTGCAATGGTCGCGGCCGACGGGCGCAGTACTGGCGAAAGTTGTGGATCAGTTGAAGGCGCTCAAGCTGACGATGCGCAACACGCCGCTGGATGCCGCGGCGGCGGAGGGGGTGTGCTTCTTCACCGGCGAAAAGGCCGTCGAACGCGTGTTGATCGGGCGGACTTATTGAGTGGCGATATAGTCACTCAACCGCGCTATTTGGTCGGCTGCGAGCACTAACCCGAGCTTGGTTCGCCGCCAGATGATGTCGTCAGCCGACGTCGCCCATTCGTTCTTGACGAGCCAGTCTACTTCGCGTGCGGTCAGGCCGCCGCCGAAGTCTTCGCCCATGTCGGGGGCCACGAAATCGTGAAGCATTGATCCGTAAGCGCGGGCCATGCGGTGCGATTGGTCAACAGTTAGGAATGGATAGCGTTGACGGACATCCGTGAGAAATTTGTCGAAATTGCCGATGTCACCGCCAGGTAATGTTGCTTCGCGCGTGTCGCCGGGTTTCATCCCCAATTTTTCGACCGCTTCTTCGGCGAGATGCCGCGCGGTTGTAATCTTGCCGCCGAAAACAGACAGCAACGGCGGACCGCTTTCGTCCAGCTCAAGCACATAATCGCGCGTCACTGCTTTCGCCTCGCTAGCGCCGTCGTCATACAAGGGCCGCACCCCTGAATAGGTTCGCACGACGTCCGCAGGCCCAATCTGTTTCACGAAATAGCGGTTCGCCGCCGCGCAAAGATAGTCGATCTCGTCCGCCGTTATCTTCGCATCTTCGGGGGTTTCGACCGGCACGTCGGTGGTGCCGATAAGCGTCTTGTCGCCTTCATAAGCGATGGCAAAGACGATCCGCCTGTCGGGCTGCTGCAGCATATAGGCTTGGTCGTGATCGAACAGGCGGGGGACGACGATATGACTGCCCTTGATCAGGCGGACGCCGCTGCGCGCGTTGGCTCCCGTCAGTGCGAGCGCATCGGCAACCCATGGCCCTGCTGCATTGACAAGGTTGCGCCCCGCAACAGTGCGACCGTCAGAAAGCTCCGCGCGCCAGACATCGCCGGCACGCCGCGCCGACACCAACGCCGTTTGCGTGCAGATTTCCGCGCCATGTTTGGTTGCATCAATTGCGTTGAGCACGACAAGACGGGCATCATCGACCCATGCGTCCGAATAAACGAAGCCTTTGCCGGGACGCTGGAGCGGTTTGAGATAAGCGGTGTCGGTTTTCCGTAGGGCACGCGAGCGCGGCAGAGTGATCCGTCCGCCGATTGTGTCATAGAGCAATAGCCCTAGCCGTACGAGCCACCACGGTCGTACGGAATTTTCCTGCGGCAAGATGAACTGCATCGGGTAAATCAGGTGCGGTGCGGCGCGGAGGAGTCGCTCGCGTTCTTTGAGCGCCTCGCGAACCAGTTTGAACTCATAATATTCGAGGTAGCGCAGCCCGCCGTGGATCAGCTTAGTCGAAGCTGAGGATGTGTGCGCCGCCAGATCATCCTTTTCGACCAGCATGACAGATGCGCCACCCATCGCGGCATCGCGGGCAATTGCCGTGCCGTTTATTCCGCCACCGATGATGAGAAGGTCGTAGATCATTTGTTCCCATATCCTTAGGGCAGCAATATGCCAAAACCCAATATGCACAGCCTGCCCACCCGCGAGAAAATCCTCGAATTTATTACGACGTCGCAAACCTCTGCGGGGAAGCGTGAGATTGCCAAGGCGTTCGGGCTGCACGGGGCGGACAAGATCGCGCTGAAATCGCTTCTGAAGGATATGGCCGACGAAGGTCTGATCGACTCAGCGCCGGGCCGTGCGTTTCACAAAATGGGTGGACTGCCCAAAGTCACCGTCTTGCGCATCGTCGACCATGATGGTGACAGTGTGTTCGCCGTCCCCGACAACTGGCAATCCGATGCGCCGGTGCCGCGCCTTCGCGTGATCGAGCGGGGGAAGCGTTCGGCGCTCGGTGTGGGCGACCGCATCCTTGCAAGGACCGAGGAACGCGGTGGCGGCCATGTTGCGCATCCGATGAAGAAACTAGCGGCGACGTCCGAGACTCTACTCGGTGTTGTCCGCCGCGAGGAGAGCGGGCAATATTGGCTCAAACCCGTCGATAAGCGCGAGCGGCATGACACTGCTATTTCTGACCTGAACGGCGCTAAGGATGGTGACCTCGTCCTCGCCGAAAAGTCGGGCCGCCCGCCACGGATCATGGCCCGGGTCGTGCAAATTCTTGGCGATCCCTTTGCCCCGCGTGCGTTCAGCCTGATCGCGATCCACAAGCACGGCATCCCTGACGTTTTCAATTCTGAGACAATTGTCGAAGCACACAAGGTTGCGAAGACGCCGTTGGGAGATCGTGAAGATTTGCGGCACCTGCCCATTGTTGCCATCGATCCCGCTGATGCGCGCGATCATGATGATGCCGTCTGGGCAATGCCGAATGATGCAGGTGGCTATGACGCGATCGTCGCGATTGCCGATGTCTCTTTCTATGTCCGTCCCGGCTCCGAACTCGACCGCGAGGCACGGAAGCGTGGCAACAGCGTCTATTTCCCCGACCGTGTTGTGCCGATGCTGCCTGAGGAGTTGTCGGCTGATATTTGTTCTTTGAAGCAAGGGCAGGATCGGGCGGCGCTCGCGTGCCATCTGGTCATTGATACAAACGGTAAGGTGACGTCATGGCGATTTACCCGCGCAGTGATCCGGGTGTCGGCCAACATTGCATATGAGGAGGCGCAGGCGAGCATCGATGCGGGGACAGCACCCGATCATTTAGTGCAGCTGTGGGCGGCATGGGCGCTGCTCGCCAAGGCACGCGACAATCGCGAGCCGCTTGATCTCGACTTGCCCGAGCGTCGCGTACAGCTGGATGAACAGGGGCGGATTACCAGCATCGCGGTCCGCGAACGGCTCGATGCGCACCGGCTGATCGAGGATTTCATGATTGCCGCGAACGTCGCAGCCGCCAAAGCACTCGAAGCGAAGAAATCGCCGGTCATGTACCGCGTCCATGAAGTGCCGAGCCGCGAGAAGCTGGTCGCGCTCAAGGATTATCTTGCGACCTTCGGCGTGAAATTTGCGCTGGGGCAGGTCGTGACACCCGCGACGTTCAACCGGCTGCTGTCGATGGTCAAAGATGCCGAGCATCGGACGCAAGTGATGGAACAAGTTCTGCGGACACAGACGCAAGCCTATTACGCGCCACAGAATGCCGGGCATTTCGGCCTTGCGCTCGGCAGCTATGCGCATTTTACGTCGCCGATCCGGCGCTATGCGGATTTGCTGGTTCATCGTGGCTTGGTGCGGGCGTTTGGATTGGGGGACGGCGGCCTGACCGATGATGAGGCCGCGCGCATGGATGTTATCGGCGAAACCATCAGCAAGGCCGAACGTCGCGCAATGGAGGCCGAACGCGAAACCATTGACCGCTATGTCGCCGCGCACTTGTCCACGAAAGTGGGCGAAGTGCTCGAAACCCGGATCACAGGCGTCGCCAGTTTCGGATTTTTTGCGACAGTGGACGGCATTGGCGGTGACGGTCTGGTGCCTATTTCGACGCTCGGCAATGATTATTTCCGTTTTGATGAGGCGACCAAGAGCATCGAAGGTGATGTGTCGGGAACTCGTTATACAATCGGCCAGATTCTGCCGCTGCGCCTTGCCGAAGCCAATCCGATCAGCGGATCATTACGCTTCGAATTGCCTGACTCCCTCGTCCAAAAACCAAATCGCGTAGGATCGAAGCCTCAATCGCGGGCGCAAAATAGGCGCGGTCGCCCTGCCAACATCCGTCACAAATCACGAAAGTGACAAGATTGTTACATTTGCACTTCACATTTGTGAATTAGCGGCATAGCCTCTCCCCATCACTGAACAAGAAATAGGGGATTTTTGCTATGAATAAGGTCATTTTTCGTTTGATTGCCGCCACCCCGCTGATGCTGGCCTCGACGGCTGCGTTTGCGGGAAACCCTGTGGATAACTATGCAGTTACGGCACTGACAGGTGCGAATTATCAACAAGTTGTCGCGACGCTTGAGCCCATTGTGAAGCGTGATCGCGGTGATGAAACGCTCCTGCTGAACCTTGCAATGGCTTATCGTCACACGGGACGAAATGCCGAGGCCGACTCGCTTTATCGGCGTGTTTTGATGCTCGACGATGTTGAGTTGGATACCGCAATGGGCGGCACGATTAACTCGCATGTTGTTGCGCGTCGTGCGCTAGCCACTCGGCCGATTGCGTTATCGCAGCGTTAGACTGTCATAATTTGGGCAACGTGACGCCGCGTTGTCCCATATATTTGCCTGCGCGGTCGGCGTAGCTGGTCTCGCAAGGCTCGTTCCCTTTGAGGAACAGGAACTGGCACGCGCCTTCATTGGCATAGATTTTGGCGGGAAGCGGCGTTGTGTTTGAAAACTCAAGCGTCACATGCCCCTCCCAGCCGGGTTCGAGCGGCGTCACGTTCACGATGATCCCGCACCGCGCATAAGTGGATTTGCCGAGGCAGATGACGAGGATATCGCGGGGCACGCGGAAATACTCGACCGTGCGGGCCAGCGCGAAACTGTTGGGTGGGATGATGCAGCAATCAGTTTCGCGGTCGACAAAGCTGCCAGGATCGAATTGCTTGGGATCGACCACCGACGAATTTACGTTGGTGAAAATTTTAAATTCCGGTGCCACCCGCGCGTCATAGCCATAGGACGAAAGGCCATAGCTGATGCAGCCGTCACGCTTCTGCGCCTCCACGAACGGTTCAATCATGCCGTGTTGAAGCGCTTGCTCGCGGATCCAGCGGTCGGATTGGATAGTCATGTCAGGTCCTTGGGTCCAAAGGCGTGCGGCAACAGCGCCGATAGCATGTGCCGCTCCACTGCCGTGCCATCGCCCGAACTGCAATGGACGATGATGTCGCGATTGCCGATCTGGGCGGCTTCGTTGAGGATTTGGCGGCAGCGGCCACAGGGACGGACGGGGTCTGCGCCCGTGCCGCCGATAACCGCGACTTCGAGGACGTTGGCTAGAAGGCCATCATTAGCGACCTTCGCCATCGCGACAGTTTCGGCACAAAGTGAAAGGCCGTAGCTGGCATTTTCAAAGTTTGCGCCGGTCACGATGCGCCCGTTAGCCAAAAGAATTGCCGCGCCCACATGGAAATCCGAATAGGGCGCATAGGCGTTTTTGGCGGCGTCACGCGCGGCGGCGATCAGGGCTTCAGGCGTCATGCTCATCCCTTGATATGCAGCACGCAGATGAGCGTGAACAGGCGTCGGGCGGTGTCAAAATCGACTTCGATCTTGCCGGCCAGCGCATCTTTCAACAGCTCTGCGGCTTCATTATGGATGCCGCGTCGGGCCATGTCGATGGTTTCGATCTGCGAAGGCGTTGAGGTTTTCACCGCCTGAAAATAGCTGTCGCAGATCGCGAAATAGTCACGGATCGGGCGACGGAAACGACCTAGGGCAATGACAAGCGTTTCGAGGTGCGCTCCGTCTTGACGCGAAATCGTCTGCACGAGGCGGCCTTCCTCGACTGCCAGTAATAGCTTGAATGGTCCCGCGTAGTCATCCGGGTAGGCGCGTGCGGGCTTGAAGTGATTGCCTTCGAGCAAATCAAAAATCGCAATTCGCCGCTCCTGCTCGATATCAGCCGAGCGCCACAGGATCGTGTGTTCGTCAAGATCGATGGCAATGATGCGCGGGTCGGACATACGCCGCCTTATGCGGACGTGTATAAAAAAGTATAGCGGGGATAAGTTTGTAGGTGCCATTGAGCGTTTCGGCGGTGGCGCGCATGAAGGCTGAATGGCTGACCCAATCCGACTCGTTCCCGTACCGCCTTCAAGCAGCGGCCCCGAGCTTCCGCACAATATCGAAGCCGAAGCCGCGTTGCTTGGTGCGTTGATGATCGACAACCGGATTGCCGAGGATTTTCAGCAACGGTTGCGGCCCGATCACTTTTTCGAAGCGGTGCACGGGCGGGTTTATGACGCGATTTTGCGTTTGCTTGACCGGAATATGGTTGCGAATCCGGTGACATTGCGCCCGATGTTCGAAGCCGACGAAACGATGCGCGAACTGGGCGGACCGGCCTATCTGGCGCAGTTGACGGGAAACAGTGCCGCTTTGATCGGCGCGCGCGATTTCGCCAACCAGATTTATGATCTGGCGATGTTGCGCGCACTCGTGTCGGTCGGGCGCGAGATGGTCGATGGCGCGCTTGATACGTCTCAGGAAGTGAACCCCAAGGGGCAGATCGAAGCTGCCGAAGTTGCACTTTACAAGGTGGCCGAAGAAGGCGGCGGCGAGGGGAGCGTCAAGACCTTTGCGCAGGCCACGCGGGCGGCGGTCGAGATTGCCGAAAAGGCGCTGAACACTGGCGGGGGATTGTCGGGGATCACGACGGGGCTCGAGTCGATCAATGCCAAGATTGGCGGCCTGCACCATTCAGATTTGCTGATCCTTGCTGGACGTCCGGGGATGGGGAAGACAGCGCTGGCGACCAACATCGCGTTCAACACCGCGCGGCGCTGGGTGCGTGATGAGGAAGACGGCATTGATCCGGCCAAGTCGGTTGGCGCGAAAGTGGCGTTTTTCAGCCTCGAAATGTCGGCGGATCAGTTGGCGACGCGTGTGCTCGCCGAGAATTCGGGGATTAGCTCCGAAGCGCTGCGCATGGGCAAGATCGGGCAAGCTGACTTTCGCAATCTGGCGCGGGCTGCCGCCGACCTTGAGACGTTGCCATTGTTTATCGATGACACGCCGGGACTGACGATTGCGGCGCTGCGCACGCGGGCGCGGCGGCTGAAACGGCGGCACGGGATCGGGTTAATTGTGGTCGATTACCTCCAGCTTTTGCAAGGGTCGGGCCGGTCGAACGAAGGCAACCGTGTTCAGGAAATATCGGAGATTTCGCGCGGTTTGAAGACGCTGGCAAAGGAGTTGAATGTCCCGGTGCTGGCGCTGTCACAGCTCAGCCGCGCCGTTGAACAACGCGAAGACAAGCGGCCGCAGCTGGCGGATTTGCGGGAATCTGGATCGATCGAGCAGGACGCCGATATTGTGCTGTTCGTTTATCGTGAGGAATATTATGTCCAGTCGCGCGAGCCCAAGCGTCCCGGCGATAATGACGATGCCAAAACGCATGAGGACCATGCGAAGTGGGCGGCCGAGATGGAGAAGGTGTTCGGGACGTGCGAGCTGATCGTGGCCAAGCAGCGACATGGATCAACGGGCAAGGTCAATCTAAAGTTCGAAGCGAAGATAACGCGGTTCAGCGATCTGGCTGAAGAAGGGTTTTATGCCGAGCGGCGCTGAACATTTCAAAAGTTAGTCAAAAGTTAGTCCAAGGAACCTTCGTTTTCCGCCAATTGCCCTAGAAAATGGGGTCGTTGGCGATGTCGGTGTGGATGCCGCATTCATCCTTGTCCCAACCCCGCCAGCGACCGGCACGGGGGTCTTCGCCGGGCTGAACCTTGGAAGTGCAGGGCGCACAGCCGATTGACAAATATCCTTGTTTTTCAAGAGGATGATGGGGAAGTTTATGGTCGGCGAAATAGGCGTCGAGGCGCGCCTTGTTCCAATCGGCGAGCGGGTTGATTTTCAGGCGGCCTTCGTCTTCCTCGAAACGGGGGAGCGCCGCGCGGGTTTTGCCCTGAAAGCCCTTGCGACCCGAAATCCACGCATCGAAGCCGCCAAGTGCGCGGCGCAGCGGTTCGACCTTGCGCAGGTCGCAACAGCCGTCGGGATCGTAGGACCAGCGCAGACTGGTCGCATCCTTTTGCCCAAGCAGATAGGGATCGGGGCGATAGACGCGGAGGTCGGTAAACCCGAGTTGTTCGGCAAGTTCATCGCGGTAGGCAAGTGTTTCGCCGAAGATTTTCTGGGTGTTGATAAAAATGAGCGGCACCGCCCTGTCGATCTGTGCGACCATGTGCAGCAGGACGGCGGATTCAGCGCCGAACGAGGAAACCAATGCGATGTCGTCGAAGGGCGGTTCGTCGAACAGCCCGCGAATCATATCCTGTGTGTCTGAGTTCGTCCACCTCGCGTTGATTGCTGCCGCGCTTTCGGGCGTGAACTTCGGCGCGGTATCGATCAGGTCGAGTTTGCGCAGCGCTTCACCCATGCCGCAGTTTCCACACCGGCACAGCAGCATCGGCAGCGCGCTGATAGACATTGGGGTAACGCGCGAGCGAGGCAGCGACGGCTTGTTCATTCAGCGGCGATTCGGGCGCGAAACTGTCGAAGCCGCAACGCTTCATGAAAGCAATCTGGTCAACCAACACATCGCCTTGGGCGCGCAGTTCGCCTTTGTAACCAGCTTCGCGCAAAATACGGGCGGACGAATAGCCGCGGCCATCGCGATATTTGGGGAAAGCGATTTCGATCAGCGCGAGCCGGTCAAGATGCGGGACGAGCAGGCGGGCATCTTCGTCGGGCTCGAGGCGCACGGCAGTGGCGTTCGATTGATCGAGAAACGCATCGAGCGTGACGGCGGGCTGTTCTTGTGACTCAACCATAGATGGCTTCCTTGAAAGGCTCGAAGCCGACGCGGCGGTAGGTGTCGATGAAGCGTTCGCCTTCGTCGCGCGTTTCCAGATATTTGTCGGTGACGCGCTCGACCGCATCGACGATACCGTCCTCGTCGAAACCAGGGCCGGTGATTTTGGCCAGACTGACGTCCTCAGCGCCTGAACCGCCCAATGAAAGCTGGTAATTCTCCACGCCTTTGCGATCGACGCCGAGGATGCCGATGTGGCCCGCATGATGATGGCCGCAGGCGTTAATGCAGCCGCTGATTTTGAGTTTTAGTTCGCCAATGTTGCGCTGGCGGTCGATGTCCTCGAACCGTTTGGCGATTTTCTGGGCAATCGGGATCGAGCGGGCGTTGGCGAGGCTGCAATAATCGAGGCCGGGGCAAGCGATGATGTCGCTTACGAGATCTAGGTTGGCGGTAGCGAGGTCGGCCGTGACGAGCGCTTGCCACAACGCATAGAGATCGCGCTTGGCGACATGGGGCAGGGTGATGTTTTGCGCGTGCGTAACACGGAGTTCGTCGAAGCTGTAGCGTAAGGCAAGGTCGGCCATAACGTCAATCTGGTCGGCGGTTGCGTCGCCGGGGATGCCGCCGATGGGCTTCAGGCTGATGTTGGCGATGGCATAGCCGGGGACCTTGTGCGGATGCGTGTTTTGCGCGACCCACGCAGCAAAGGTGGGGTCGGACAGATCGAGATCGTCCGAAAGCGTTTCAAAAGCAGGGGGACTAAAGAAAGCGCTGATCCGGTCAAACTCAGCCTTGGGCGGGTCAAGACCGAGTGTTTTGACGTGGCGGAATTCCTCCTCGACCTGACGACGGTATTCGTCGGCACCGATTTCGTGGACGAGGATTTTGATCCGCGCCTTGTAGATATTGTCGCGGCGGCCGTAGCGATTGTAAACGCGCAAGCAGGCTTCGACATAGCTGAGCAGATCATCGGCAGTGACGAAATCACGGATTTCGGGCGCGATCATCGGTGTGCGGCCCATCCCGCCACCGACGAAAACGCGGCCACCGAGGACGAGGTCTCCGTTTTCATTGGCACGCTCGACCATTTCGATGCCGATGTCGTGGAGGCGCATCGCTGCGCGGTCTTCCTTGCTGGCGATGACAGCAATCTTGAACTTGCGTGGCAGGAAACTGAATTCGGGGTGGAAGCTCGACCATTGGCGGAGCAATTCGGCCCAGACGCGCGGGTCGGTGACTTCGTCGGCAGCGGCGCCGGCATATTGATCCGAACTGATGTTGCGGATGCAATTGCCGCTGGTCTGGATCGCGTGCATTTCGACGGTGGCGAGATCAGCGAGGAGATCGGGGCATTCGGCGAGCTTGATCCAGTTATACTGGATGTTCTGGCGCGTGGTGAAATGGCCGTAGCCGCGATCATATTTGCGCGCGATGTGGGCGAGCATGTTCATCTGGCGGCTGTCCATCGTGCCGTAGGGGATGGCGACGCGCAGCATATAGGCGTGGAGTTGCAGGTAGAGGCCGTTCATCAGGCGCAGCGGCTTGAACTGATCCTCGGTCATGTCTCCTGCGATGCGACGGGCGACCTGATCGCGGAAATCTTCGACGCGGGCATCGACAATGGCTTGGTCGTAGGTGTCGTATTTATACATTTATATTACCCATTCGCCAGCGGTGGGGTCGGCAGGTTTGAGAGTCAGGTCGGGCCGCACAGTGGGTCCGAGCGCGCGGACGCGATCTTTGATATGCGCGGGGCGCGGGCCTTCGGGTGTGGTGAGCGCTTCGATGATATAGGGCGCGTTGACGCGGCGTGCGCCTTCTTCGGCGGAAAGGATGCTTTCGCCATGTTCGCCAACGTCGGTTGCATCCTCGACATGGCGCGACCAGGTGTCGCCGGTCCACCAGGTGACATCCCCGGTTTTAAGATCATTGCCGGTCAGGATTTTCATGCGAGTGCTTCCGCTTGGGCGGCGAGGGCCGCGAGTTTGTTTTCCGCGTCAGACAGCAGCACGACGTCGCCGATGACGAGGATGGCGGGGCTGATGACTTGTTCGCGCTCGACAAGATTGCCGAGATCAGCGAGCAGCGTGCGCATGGCGCGCGAACCGGGAAGAGTGCCGCGCTCGAGGACAGCAACCGCGATACCGGGCGACACGCCTTCGGCCATGAGCTTGTCGGCAATGGCGCGGGCCGTCGTGACGCCCATATAGATGACGAGCGTGCGGCCATGCCCGGCGAGGCCCGACCAGTTTTGTTCGGACAAGCCTTTGCAGGTGCCCGCAACGAAGCTGACTGCCGACGACCAGTCGCGGTGGGTGAGGGGCAGCATGGCTTCTGCAGCAGCACCGAGGGCTGCGGAAACACCGGGGATGACCTCGATGGGAAGGCCCGCTGCCCGCACGGCTTCGACTTCTTCACCCCCGCGCCCGAAAACGAAGGGGTCGCCGCCTTTTAACCGCACGACGATGGCACCGGTCTTCACGTGCGCGATGATCAACGCATTGATGCCATCTTGCGGGATGGTGTGCCGGTCGCGCTTTTTGGCGACGTTAATGCGTTGCGCCGAGGGGCGAACGTAATCGAAAATGCGATCATCGATGAGGCCATCATGGATAACAACATCGGCCTGGCGCAGCGCCTCAACAGCCTTGAGCGTGAGCAAGCCGGGGTCGCCGGGGCCCGCGCCGACGAGGATAACACGACCCCCGCCTTTATTGTGCTTTTCGTAATTGGTAACTTTAGCCATTTTGGCAGGATGGCTATTGCTGTACTGCCACGCAAACGAAACTAAGTTTTTGGTGGCAAAGCCGAACTATGTCAGTTGTTCTGGCTCAACTTTCGCGCAAGCCAATGCCAATGGAGGCGCGAGCCGTTTCTTCCTCAGTCGATACGACGGGATAGGCGCAGTAATCGGCAGCATAGAAAGCGCTGGGGCGGTGGTTGCCCGATAAGCCAATGCCGCCAAAGGGAGCCTTTGACGAGGCACCATTGGTTGGTTTGTTCCAGTTGACGATGCCCGCGCGGGCATTGGCCCAGAACTGGTCATAAAGCTGGGGGCTGCCGCCGATGAGCGACGCAGACAGACCGTATCGCGTGTTGTTGGCTTCGGCGAGCGCGGCTTCGAAATCGGGCACGCGGATGACTTGGAGGATCGGGCCGAACAGCTCGATATCGGGGCGGTCGGTCGCGTCTGTCATGTCGATGACCGTCGGCGATAGGAAGGGGCGACCGGGGACAAGCCGTTCCATATGGAGCAGGGGGATGCCGCCTTTCATCATCAGCGCAAGGAAGCTTTCCTCCAATTGATCCGCAACGTCATTGTCGATCACAGGGCCCATGAAGGGGGCAGGCGTATCATGCGGCTCTCCAACGATCAGCCGATCCGTCAGGCGCTTGATATTGGCGAACAGTGCCTCATGCTGGCCATCGCGAACGATGAGCCGGCGTGCTGCGGTGCAACGCTGCCCCGCCGTCATAAACGCAGACTGGATGACGATGATCGCGGCGGCGTAAGCGTCGGGCGCATCCCAGACGATGATCGGGTTGTTGCCACCCATTTCGAGCGCGAGAATTTTGCCCGGATTGTCGACAAACTGGCGGTTCAGCGCGATGCCGGTGCGTGCCGATCCGGTGAACAGGACCCCATCAACGTCTGGATGGCTGACGAGCTTTTTGCCTTCGTCGGGGCCACCGATAACGCAGCGGACCGCGCCAGTTGGCACGCCCGCCGCATGATAGCATTCGACAAGCATCTTGCCCGATGCAGGCGTTTTTTCGGACGGTTTGAAAACGACGCTGTTCCCTGCGATCAGCGCTGGAATGATGTGGCCGTTAGGCAAATGCGCCGGAAAATTATAGGGGCCGAGGACGGCCATAACGCCATGTGGCTTGTGGCGGAGCGCTTGCCGACTGCGCATGTCACCATCGAGGCGGCGTTGCGCGGTTCGTTCGTTGTAAGAATCAATCGAGATTTCGACTTTGGCGATGACCGAATCGACTTCGGTGCGTGCTTCCCACAAAGGCTTGCCGGTTTCGCGGGCAATGGTGTCGGCGAAAGCATCATGTTTGCCACGCACGACATTGATGAAGCGGCGCATCGCTTCAGTGCGGACAGCCAGCGGACGCGAGGCCCACTCGGCAAAAGCACTGCGTGCGATGGAAATTTCTTCTTCGACATTGCTGACGTTGCCGCGCCACAAAATCGCGCCTGTCGCAGGTTCGGTCGACACGATTTCTGTTGTCATAGCGGCTCTTTAGGCGGTGAGGCTTGGTTTTGCCAGTGCCTCACCCATTTCGCGGATTAGGGTTACTTTGGCGTTAAAAGGTGCCCAATCATCTGATTCTGCTATGGATTTCCAAAGGCTCTCGACGTCTTCGATCAGCATTTTGCAGGGGATGGTTCGGGACCAATAGGGGTGGGACAGGTCGATGGCGGATTGGTATTCGGCCAACGATGTGCGAACATTGTCGAAGGTGGAGGCGCTGTAATCGCCGCGTCGTGGCGATCCTCCTGCCCAATCGAAGTAAAAGTCGTCGAGGCTAACTTGGGTTTCGATCAGGGCTTGTTCAAGCGATTGCACGACGTTGAGATCACTGTCCGTCCCGCGCGGCACAACGCCGAGCCGCCAGAGAAAACGGTCGACCAACGCTTTGCGATAGGCGGGGGCAAAGGCCGTTAACGATTGTTCGAGGATATTGGCGTCGGCGATTTCGGACAGAGCGATGGCGAGCTGGACGACGTCCCAATGGATGGCTTCGGCTTGCCGCCCAAAGCTGTAGAGGCCCGCGCTGTCAAAATAGGCGGCCGTGAAATCAGCGTCGAATGTCGGTGCGAACCGCCACGGGCCATAGTCGAAACTCTCACCCGTGATGTTGATGTTATCGCTGTTGAGGACGCCGTGGACGAAACCGGCCGCCATGAAGGATGCGGCCATTTTCGCTGCGCGTTTTGCAACATGAGTGAGGAGGCTGGCAGCGGCGTCATCGCCGCCTTCTTCGTTATAATAGTTGCGAAGCGCATAGTCGGTGAGGCGGTGGAGTTCGTCTTTCAGGCCCAGAGCGGCAAGCCGCTGAAAGCTGCCGATGCGGATATGGCCGTGGTTGAGCCGGACCATGACGGCGGATCGCGTCGGCGAGGGTTCATCGCCACGGTGCAGCGCCTCGCCGGTTTCAATGAGCGAGAAAGTGCGCGAAGTTTCGACTCCGAGCGCTTCGAGCATTTCGGTGGCAAGGATTTCGCGGACGCCGCCTTTGAGGGTCAAGCGACCGTCGCCGAAACGACTATGGGGCGTCTGGCCCGAACCCTTTGTGCCGAAGTCCATCAGGCGACCTGCCGCGTCGTGCATCTGCGCGAACAGGAAACCGCGACCATCGCCGATGTCGGGATTGTATACGCGAAACTGGTGACCGTGATAACGCAGCGCTAGCGGGTGCGGGAGTGAACCGGGGAGAGGCGCGAATTGGCCGAAATGGTTGATCCATTGCTTGTCGCTCAGGTCCGCCAGACCAACCTCCGCCGCCACGCGGTCATTGCGCCAACGGAGCTTGTGTTGGGGGAAGTCAGCTGCTGCCACAGGATCAGCAATGAAATCTGCAATTTCATTGATTGCGTTTGCGGGTTTGAACGGTTGCACGTTTGATTCCATGCCGCGATATGGACGGCAAGGGTGGAGCGATCAACCATGGGTTACATCGACAGCTATTGGTGGTCGAACGATGGCTTGCGGCTTCACTATCGTGATTATGAAGGGTCGCGGGACAAACCGCCGATACTGTGCCTGCCCGGGCTGACGCGGAATGCGCGGGACTTTGAGGACGTGGCGGCACGACTCGCGGGCGAGTGGCGGGTTATCGCCGTGGATTTCCGGGGGCGGGGCGAAAGTGCCTATTCCAAGGACTCAATGACTTATGTGCCGCTGACCTATGTGCAGGATGTGTTGCGGTTGCTTGATGATCTGAAGATCGAGCGATTCATGTCCATTGGCACGTCGCTGGGCGGGATCGTGACGATGATGCTGGCCGCAACCGGACAGTCGAAGCTGGCGGGAGCGTTATTGAACGACATTGGCCCCATGATTGAGCGCGATGGGCTCGACCGGATCAAAGGTTTTGTGGGAAGATCGGTTTCATGGCCGACATGGGTGCATGCTGCACGGGCTTTGGGTGAGGCGAATGCCGTCATTTATCCCGATTATGGGCTGGAGCACTGGCTGCAGATGGCGAAGCGGCTTTATCGGCTGACTCCGGCGGGGCGGATCGTGCCCGATTATGACAAGAATATCGCTGAGCCGTTTCGTTTGCCGGGTGGTGAAGCTGGGGTGGATTTGTGGAGCGCGCTTGATGCGCTGAGCAATGTTCCAACGTTGATCATGCGGGGTGAATTGTCCGACTTGTTCAGCGATGAGACGGCGCGGGCGATGGTCAAGCGGTTGAAGGCGGCGTCGCTGGTCACAGTGCCCGATGTTGGGCATGCACCGACGCTTGATGAGCCGGTTGCCGTCAAAGCCATCGACAAATGGCTAGCGAAAATTGCGGCATGAGCAATTTGCGTATTCTGCATTGCCATTCGACTTTCTCGCTGGGCGGCAAGGAAGCGCGGGCGGTGCGCCTGATGAACGCTTTCGGCGACACGGCGCGTCATACGGTATTGAGTGCGGTGCCCGATGCCTTGGGCGCGCGTGAGGCAATTGATCCGGGCGTTCGGGTTGATTTCCCGAACAATGCACCGAGTTTGGAAGGGAAACCCGCCCTGTCGCGATACCGCGTGCTGGCGGGTTACATGCAGCAGTTCGACCTGATCCTGACCTATAATTGGGGATCGATGGATGCCGTCATGACACGGCGGATGTTCCCAAAAGACTTGCCGCCGCTGGTCCATCATGAGGATGGGTTCAATGCTGATGAAGCCGAATCGCTGAAGACGAAGCGCAATTTATTTCGGCGGTTGGGCTTGCCCGCCGCGCATGCGCTGGTCGTGCCGTCGCAGCGGCTGGAGGCGATTGCGCTGAACGTGTGGAATCAGCGAGCGGCGCGCGTCCACCGGATTTCGAACGGGATCAATGTGCGCGCCTATCGCGCCAAGCCGACCGTCACCATCCCGGGATTGCGTAAAAAACCGGGTGAAGTGGTGATCGGGACGCTCGCGGGATTGCGTGCGGTCAAGAATTTGCCGCGCCTAGTGCGGGCAGCGGCGGGCGTGCCGAACAGCCGGTTGGTGATTGTTGGCGAGGGGCCGGAACGCGCGACGATTGTGGCAGAAGCGGCGCGGCTGGGTTATGCGGATCGATTGGTCATGCCGGGATTTATGGGCGGGCCGCATCGTTACATCGGGCATTTCGATATCTTCGCGCTGTCGTCGGACAGTGAGCAGTTTCCGATTTCGCTGGTCGAGGCGATGGCGGCGGGGTTGCCTGCGGTGTCGACTAATGTCGGCGACGTGGCAAATATCATTGCGACAGAAAATGCGTCTTTTCTCGCCCCTGTGCGTGACGAGCCGGTGTTTCAGGCAGCGATGAAGCGAATGGCAGCGGATACCAATTTTTGGCGTTCGGTAGGGGCGGCGAACCAGACGAAGGCCGTTGAGAACTACGACGAACGCGCGATGATTGCCGCCTACAAAGCGCTCTATGAGCAAGCGGTCGACTGGCCGGGGGCGCTTGGCGAAAGTTGAAGCTATTTCTGTGCGCGCGGTTTATATCGGGCGGGCAAGGGGCGAGGAGCAACCGGGTTGTTTAAGGGTTTGAAGCCGATCCTGTATCAGGGTCGTGAGGTTTG
The DNA here is from genome assembly GCA_031369985.1 of Sphingomonas sp. Taxonomy (GTDB): domain Bacteria; phylum Pseudomonadota; class Alphaproteobacteria; order Sphingomonadales; family Sphingomonadaceae; genus Sphingomonas_O. The sequence continues at coordinate 38,563 of JANMPU010000104.1, forward strand.
GCCGTTGATTGAAGGCGGCAAGGGCGTGTCCGCAACCAACCATGCGAGCGCCGGGGCATGGGCGCTGGCAGGGGGCATCGGTACCGTCAGCGCGGTTAACGCCGACAGCTACGACCCAACGGGCAAGATCATTCCGCAGGTCTATAATTCGCGGACGCGGACCGAGCGGCATCAGGAATTGATCCAATACGCGATCGACGGCGCAGTTGAGCAAGTGAAGCGCGCCTATGACATTGCGGGCGGCAGAGGCGCGATCAATATCAACGTATTGTGGGAAATGGGCGGCGCGCAGCCGATTTTGCATGGCGTGCTTGAACGCACCAAAGGGATGGTTGCCGGTGTGACGTGCGGGGCGGGAATGCCGTATAAGCTGAGCGAAATTGCGTCATCCTATGGTGTTTCCTATCTGCCGATCATCAGTTCGGCGCGCGCTTTCCGTGCATTATGGAAGCGCGCTTATTCGAAAGCGGCAGATTATCTGTCGGCGGTGGTTTATGAAGATCCTTGGCTGGCGGGCGGTCATAACGGCTTGTCCAATGCCGAAGACCCTCGCGTTCCTCAAGATCCTTATCCGCGCGTGAAAGCGCTGCGTGAAACAATGCGCGAAGGCGGCATATCCGATACCACGCCCATTGTTATGGCGGGCGGCGTGTGGGCGCTGCGCGATTGGGATCATTGGGTCGACAACCCAGAACTCGGGCAGATTGCCTTCCAGTTCGGGACGCGGCCCTTGCTGACGCAGGAAAGTCCAATCCCACCCGAATGGAAAGCGCGGTTGATGACGCTGGAGGAAGGCGATGTCTTGCTCCATAAATTTTCACCCACCGGATTTTATTCGAGTGCGGTGCGCAATCCGTTTTTGCGCAATCTTGAAGGACGGTCAGAGCGGCAGATTGCGTTCTCCGGCGAGCAAGTGGGAGACCACACCCACCAGCTCGATGTCGGCGTGAAGGGCAAGAATTTCTGGGTAACGCGCGGTGATTTGCTTCGCGCGCGCGAATGGTTTGGACTTGGCTTTACTGATGCATTGAAGACGCCAGACAACACGCTGGTGTTCGTGACGCCAACCGAAAAGGGTGAAATCCGCAAGGATCAGGCGGATTGTATGGGCTGCTTGTCGCACTGCGGCTTTTCGTCGTGGAAGGACCATGATGACTGGTCCACGGGCTATCTGGCCGACCCGCGCAGCTTTTGCATTCAAAAGACGTTGCAGGACATCGCGCATGGCGGCGACACTGAACAAAATCTAATGTTTGCGGGGCACTCGGCGTTCCGGTTTAAGAAGGATCCGTTTTATTCAAATGGGTTCGTGCCGACGGTGGGGCAGTTGATGGAACGGATTTTGACGGGGGATTGATCCTCTAATCAAAATCCCAACCGCGTTCGCCGTGGCTGGCGATGTCGAGGCCGTCATGTTCGGCTTCTTCATCGACGCGCATCGGGATGACCATTGAGATCATTAGCGCGACGATAGCTGTTATCGCGGTGGTCCATAGAATTGTGACGCCGACCGCAACCGCTTGCGAGACGAATTGCGCGCCGAGGGTGACGCCCTCATCAAAGCCGGGGCCGCCAAAGCCTTGAAGCACGAAGACGGGGAAGAGCAAGCTGCCCAGAATGCCGCCGACACCATGGACGGCGAAGACGTCGAGCGAGTCGTCGATCTTGAAGCTGCGCTTGACCAGGAGAACGGCGGCGAAGCAGGCAAGACTTCCCACGCTGCCCAACAGGATCGCACCCATCGGGCCAATGAAACCGGCCGCAGGCGTGATCGTGGCAAGGCCCGCAATCGCACCGGTGACGATGCCGATCGAAGTTGCTTTGCCGATTTTGATACGTTCGATCAGTGCCCAGACTAGGGCCGCCGCACAGGCAGCCAGGTGCGTATTGAGGATCGCGTCAGAGGCACCTTCTCCCGCAGCAAGTGAGGATCCGCCGTTGAAACCGAACCAGCCGACCCAGAGCAGGCCGGCACCGGCCATCGTCAAGGCGGGGCCATGTGGTGGGACGGGTTTCGCGAAGGAACGGCGTTTGCCGACGAGCAGTGCCAACACCAGCGCAGCGATACCTGCGGTGGTATGCACGACGACGCCGCCCGCGAAATCGAGCGCGCCTTGTTCGAACAACCAGCCACCGCCCCACATCCAGCGCGCGATGGGGACGTAAACGAGCAGCGACCACAGCGCGGTAAACGCGACGAGCCAACCGAAACGGACCCGTTCAACAAACGCGCCGATGATGAGCGCGGGGGTGATCGCGGCAAAGGTCATTTGAAAGAGAACGAACACGCTCTCCGAAATCGTGGTGCCTTCGCGAATCTCGTCAAGACCGCGCAAGCCGAGATTTCCGAGTCCGCCAAGCCAAGCGGTGCCTTCGCCGAAGACCAAGCTGTATCCCACGATCGCCCAGATCAGCGAGACGATGCAGGTCATGACGACGCAGTGCATGAGCACCGAAAGGATATTCCGCGCACGAACGAGGCCGCCGTAGAAGAGACCGAGGCCGGGAAGCGTCATTAGCAGAACGAGTGCGGAGGCAGTCAAAACCCAAGCGCTGTCGCCGCTGTCAGCAATGACAATTGGTTGAGCCGATGCTGTTGTTGCCCAGCCGACGCTAGCCATTGCGATCAATGCCCAAACTTTTTTCATGCGATCTTCCCCGCTTCGACCCGCTTCTTGTGATGCTTACTCTTTCCAAACCGTTGACCCAGCGATACGGAACGGTCAAGCGCGATGATGGGAGAAGAGGGTTAAGATGCGCAGCGCAGTCATGTTTATCGCTTTGGCGGCATTAGTTTTTCCGCAGATTGCGGAGGCGCAGCGCAAGGCGCCTTATTGGTCGTCGATCAGCGCGGGCAAAGCGCGGATGCGCACCGGGCCGGGGCGCGAATTTCCGGCCACTTGGCTGTATCAACGTGCCGATTTGCCGGTGCGCGTTATCGAAACCTATCCCAATTGGCGCAAGATCGAGGATCCCGATGGCACCAAGGGATGGGTGCAGGCGAACCTGTTGAGCGACGCGCGGACCGCTTTGGTTATGGGTGGCGTCCGCGAATTGCGCGAAAGTGCCGATCCGAAGGCGATCGTCGTGTGGCGTGCTGAGCCGGGCGTGGTCGGGCGAGTCAGCCAATGCGCGCGAGGATGGTGTCTGTTCGATGCAAAAGGTCGCGCCGGTTTTATTCAGATTGTGCATATCTGGGGCGTGGCGGCGGACGAACGCTTGCCGTGATTCTTGCTCCGGCCCTCGGCGGATTGGCAGGACTGATCGCAGGGAGTTTTATTTCGACATTGATGATCCGCTGGCCCCAAGGGCGCGGGATGGGTGGTCGGTCGGCGTGTGATGCGTGCGGGCGGGCATTGACGGTGCGCAATTTAGTGCCTGTGTTAAGTTGGGCGTTCAGCGGAGGCGCGTGCGGGACGTGTGGCGCAGCGATTGATTGGCGGCATCCGGCGATTGAGGTCGTGGCGGCGTTGGTGGGCGCGATTGCACTAGCGGTTTCGCCAGATACGGCGGGTGTGGCGGGGGCGTTGCTGGGGTGGCAGTTGCTGGCGCTCGCGGCGTTGGATGCTGAGCATTTCTGGTTGCCTGATCGCTTGGCGGTGGCGTTGGCAGTCAGCGGTTTGACGGCTGGTGCGCTGGGGCTGGGCGTTGATTTGTCGTCGCGGGTGTATGGCGGACTTGTTGGCTTTGCAGGATTGTTCGCGATTGGCTGGACCTACAAGACAATCCGAAAGCGCGAGGGGCTGGGTGGCGGTGATCCGAAATTGCTGGGTGCGATTGGGTGTTGGTTGGGGTGGCAGAGTTTGCCGTTCATCTTGCTAGGTGCGAGTGGTGTCGGGCTGATTGCGGTGTTTACAATGCTGGTGCGTGGTAAGCCGGTGGCCGCGACGACGCGAATGCCACTGGGCGCGCTCATGGCGGTGGCCGCGTTTCCAGTTTGGGTTTTTCTATCGCAAGGCTGACGCGGCGCGGGTGTTGGCTTCGATGAGAGCTTCGTTTGGCGTGCCCATTGGCACGACCCAGCTGCCGCCCACACACAGGATCGAATCCTCGGCGAGCCAGTCGGCGGCGGTGGCTTCGCTGATCCCGCCGGTGGGGCAGAAGCGGACATTGCCGAAAACGGCGGCGAGCGATTTGAGCGCGGGCAGACCACCCGATGCGGTCGCCGGGAAGAATTTGAAACGATTGAGCCCTAAATCGAGCCCGCGCATGATGTCACTGGCGTTGGCCGTGCCGGGGAGGAAGGGAATGCCGTTGGCAATCGCCGCCTTGGCGAGCGGGTCGGTCAGGCCGGGACTGACGATAAACTGTGCCCCCGCCGCGATGCTCGCATCGAGGTCGGCGGGGTTCAGGACAGTGCCTGCGCCGACAATCGCGCCTTCGACCTTTGCCATTTCGGAGATGACGTCGAGCGCGGCGGGGGTGCGGAGCGTAACTTCGAGGACTTTGAGGCCCCCGCGAACGAGCGCTTCGGCGATAGGGCGGGCATGCGCGACGTCGTCAATGACGAGCACTGGAATGACGGGTGCGGCGCGCATGATGTCGTCGATGGTCATAGAGTGTGCTCCGTGGCGAAGGCCGCTGCTGCGCCATATAGGCCGGGTTCCGCGAGGGTGATGAGTTTGACGGGGATCGCGGCCATCATCGCTTCGAAACGGCCCTTTGCCGCGAAACGTTGGGCGAAACCCGATTGCGGCAAATGGCTGGCAATGCGCGCGCCGAGGCCGCCTGCGATGACGACGGCATTGGCACCCTGTGCCAGCGCAAGGTCGCCAGCAACCGAGCCGAGGGTCATGCAAAAGCGGTCGAGCGCGGCAACGGCGAGGCTGTCCGTGCCTTCGAGCGCTGCGGTCCATAGTGCTTTGTCATCGTCGGTATCGACGGTGCGGTTTTCGATCCGCGCAAAGGCTTCATAAATGCCACGCAGGCCCGGACCGGAGACGACGCGCTCGGTTGAAACGCGGCGATAGCGTTTGCGCAAATGCTCGAGCAAGCCGTCCTCGAAAGCATCGAGCGGAGCGAAATCGAGGTGCCCGCCTTCAGTGGCGCAGACATGATAATGGCCGGAGGCGCGGACGACATGAGCGACGCCGAGGCCCGTGCCGGGGCCGACAATACTGATGACGCCGGTTTTGGGGAAGGATGTGTCGGGGCCGCAGATATGAGTGAAGTTGCTAACGTCGGCTTGAGCGACCGCATGCCCAACCGCACCGAAATCATTGACGAGCGAGAAGCGGTCGACGTGCAGCCGTTCCTTGATCAGTGCGGGGCGGATGGCCCAATGGCTGTTGGTGAGTTGCAGGACGTCGCCGCCGACGGGCCCAGCGAATGCGATGGCGGCGGCAAGGGGGAGGGGGTGGCCGAGTTGGGCACCGAAGGCTTCCCAAGCGGTCTGGAAACTGGCGTGTTCGGCGGTCTTGAGCGTGACAGGGGTGCCGAGCGATTGAACGCGGCCACTGTCGACCTCGGCAAGCGCGAACCGGGCGTGTGTGCCGCCAATGTCGACAGCAACGACTTGGCTCATAATCCCGCCGACGCGAGCATCGCCGACGCGCCCTTTTCGGCATCATCAGATCCGTGGCGCATGAACGAAAACAGTTCGCGGCCAACGCCCTCGTGAGCAGTCGGGCAGGGGGTGCGTTCGCGGGTTGCGAGGTCGGCAGTCGTCGTCAGCGTGCCTGCTTCGGCGTCAACGCGGATGATGTCGCCGTCCTTCAGATAAGCAAGTGGCCCGCCGAGACCGGCTTCGGGAATGGCGTGGATGGCCGCAGGGACTTTGCCGGATGCGCCCGACATGCGGCCATCAGTGACGAGCGCAACTTTGAAACCCTTATCCTGCAACACGCCCAGCGCAGGTGTGAGTTTATGGAGTTCGGGCATGCCGTTGGCGTGCGGCCCCTGAAAGCGGACGACGACAATGACGTCACGGTCGAGTTGACCCGCTTTGAAGGCGATCAGCACATCATTCTGGTCGGCGAAGATCGCGCAGGGGGCTTCGATGATGTGGCGCGACGGATCGACGGCACTGGTTTTGATGACGGCGCGGCCGAGATTGCCCTTTAACAAACGCATCCCGCCGTCGGCCGAGAAAGGCGCACTGGCGGTGCTCAGCATGGCTTCATTGCGCGGGGTTTCGGGGGCGGGCTGCCACATTAGGGCATCGTCGACGAGGATTGGTTCCTGCCCATAATCAGTCAGGTCGGCGCGTGCGACGGTCATGATGTCGCGGTGGAGCAGACCGGCGTCGAGCAATTCGCGGATGACGAACCCGATCCCGCCCGCATGATGGAAATCATTCACGTCACCCGAGCCATTGGGGTAAACACGTGCAAGCAGGGGGACGACCGACGAAAGCTGGTCGAAATCTTCCCAATCAATGATGATCCCGGCAGCGCGGGCGATTGCGGGGATGTGAATCGCGTGGTTGGTCGAACCGCCGGTTGCAAGCAGGCCGATGGTCGCATTGACGACGGCTTTTTCATCGACGCAGTGGCTTAGGGGGCGGTAGTCGTCGCCGTGCCATGTGATAGCAGCGAGGCGGTGGGTGGCGGCGCGGGTAAGTTCGCTGCGCAACTTTGTGCCGGGATTGACAAAAGCGCTGCCGGGCATGTGCAGGCCCATGACTTCCATCATCATCTGGTTTGAATTGGCCGTGCCATAGAACGTGCAGGTGCCCGCATCATGGTAGCTTGCGGATTCGGCTTCGAGCAGCTCTGCTTTTCCGACTTTGCCTTCCGCATAAAGCTGGCGGATGCGGACTTTTTCCTTGTTGGCGAGGCCCGAGGGCATCGGTCCGCCGGGAATAAGGATTGTCGGCAAGTGCCCGAAACGCAACGCACCGATCAGGAGGCCGGGAACAATCTTGTCGCACACGCCCAACATTGCGACGCCTTCGAACATGGCATGGCTGAGCGAGATGGCGGTCGAGAGCGCAATCGTATCGCGGCTGAACAGGCTCAACTCCATGCCCGCCTGACCCTGCGTCACGCCGTCACACATGGCGGGAACGCCGCCCGCGACCTGCGCCGTCGCACCGACTTCGCGCGCTGCGATCTTGATGGCTTCGGGATAGCGGCCATAGGGCTGATGTGCCGAAAGCATGTCGTTGTATGACGTGATGATGCCGATGTTGACGGCTTTGCCGGTGCGGATCGTCGCTTTGTCTTCGCCCGATGCGGCAAAACCATGCGCGAGATTGCCGCATGAAAGTGCGGTGCGGTTGGTTCCCGCTTCACGTTGTTGATCCATCAGCGCGAGATAGGCGGAGCGCGTCGGCTTTGACCGTTCGATGATGCGGTCGGTGACGGCGGCGATAACCGGATGCAGCTTAGTCATGCCATGAAGCTCCATCGCGTTCGATCATGCCGATGGCGGCGGAGGGCCCCCACGTGCCGGCGGTATAGGGTTTGGCCTGAATGTCCGCTTCGGCCCACGCTTTGTGGATTGAATCGACCCACGTCCATGCGGCCTCAATTTCGTCGCGGCGGACGAACAGCGTCGTGTCACCTTCCATCAAATCGAGCAGCAGGCGTTCATAGGCAACGCGCCGCCGGGTACCTGCGAATGCCGCGGTGAGGCTGACGTCAAGACCGACTTTTTTGATCGCAATTCCGTCGCGGTCAAGGCCGGGTTCCTTCGTCATGACAGTCAGGCGCATTCCCTCTTCGGGTTGCAAACGAATGACCAGCGCATTGGGTTCGAGGCCAGCCCCGCGCGCCTTGAAAATCGAATGCGGGACGGGGCGGAACTGGATGAGGATTTCCGAATGACGGCGCGGCAGGCGTTTGCCGGTCCGCAGGTAAAACGGGACGCCTTGCCAGCGCCAATTGTCGAGATAGGCTTTGACCGCGACGAAGGTTTCGGTGTTCGACGCTTTGCCGAGTTCGTCGGCGTAACCGGTCACCGGCTGCCCACCGATGGCGCCTTCAGTATATTGACCCTTGACCGAATGATGTGTTGCCTGTGCCGCTGTCATCGGGCGGAGCGAGCGGAGGACTTTGACTTTTTCGTCGCGGACGGCGGTCGCGGTGTAGCTCGCAGGTGGCTCCATTGCGACGAGGGCGAGCAGCTGGAGCATGTGGTTTTGCACCATGTCGCTGAGCGCGCCGACGCCGTCATAATAAGAGACGCGCCCTTCGAGACCGACGGTTTCGGCGACGGTGATCTGGACATGCTCGATGGCGTTCGCGTTCCATTGCGGTTCGAACAACATATTCCCGAAACGCAGGACGAGGAGGTTCTGAACGGTTTCCTTGCCGAGATAATGATCGACGCGGAAAATGCGCTCTTCGTCGAAAGCGTCGCCGACAGCGGCGTTGACCTCGCGGCTTGATAGGAGGTCGTAGCCGATGGGTTTTTCCATCGCGACGCGTGTTTCGGGGCCAGTCAGGCCGACGCTTGCCAATCCCGCGACAACGGGCGCGAATAGTGAGGGCGGCGTCGAAAGATAAATGGCGATGCCGTTTGCTTTGGCATCCGCAACTTTTTCCGCAAGGCAGCCGAAATCATTGGGCTGGTCGGCGGAGACGCGGCAATAATCGACTTTTTTCAGGAAGGCTTCGGCTTTGGCCGCGTCGTAGAGTTCGATGGGTTTTAGTGCCTCATGGACTTGCGCCTGAAACGCCACGCGTGTCAGGATCGACCGCGCGGCTCCGATCACACGGAATCCGGCAGGCAGCAGGCCGTCGCAATCAAGATTGTACAGCGAAGGGAACAGCATCCGCTGCGCAAGGTCGCCAGTGGCGCCAAACAGGATCAGAGTCTCAAACGAAGTCGGCATGCGCGCCCCTTATTGCCGTAGCGTCGTTGCCGGTCATAGCGTGCGTGGAAACCCGCGCAACCTGCATACGAATGTATTTTTGCAAACGATTGCAATTATGCGGCGGCGCGACGGTCGTTCAGTTCTGCGTTGAGCATTTCGGCGAGCAGGAAAGCAAGTTCGAGCGATTGCGCAGCGTTGAGCCGCGGGTCGCAATGGGTGTGGTACCGGTCACCAAGGCTCAATTCGGTGACATCGACAGCGCCGCCGGTGCATTCGGTGACATTCTGCCCCGTCATTTCGATGTGGATGCCGCCGCCATAGCTGCCCTCTGCACGGTGGACCGCAAAGAAGCCGCGTGTTTCGGCGAGAATGCGGTCGAAGGGACGGGTTTTGTAACCCGACGCGGCCTTCACAACATTGCCGTGCATGGGATCGCATGACCAGACGACCGGATGCCCTTCGCGCTTGACGGCACGGACGAGCGGCGGAAGGCCGCTTTCGATCTTGTCATGACCATAGCGCGTAATCAGCGTGATTCGGCCCGGCGTGCGCGCTGGATTCAGCGTATCGAGCAAGCGAATGAGGACGTCAGGAGTCAGGCTCGGCCCGACTTTCACGCCGATGGGATTGCCGATGCCGCGCAGGAACTCGACATGTGACGACCCTTCGAACCGTGTACGGTCGCCGATCCACAGGAAATGCGCCGACGTGTCGTACCAATCGCCGGTCAGCGAATCCTGTCGCGTTAAGGCTTGTTCGTAAGGAAGCAGTAGCGATTCGTGACTGGTGTAGAATTGGGTGCCTTTCAATTGCGGCACGGTATCGGGATTGATCCCGCAAGCATTCATAAAATCGAGTGCTTCGCCGATGCGGTCGGCGACGTCGCGATACTGTTTGGTCCACGGGCTGCGGCCCATGAAGTCGTGCGTCCAGGCATGAACCTGATGCAGGTTTGCATAGCCACCGCCCGAGAAGGCGCGGAGGAGATTCAGTGTGGCAGCGGACTGGTTATAGGCCTGCACCATGCGCTGCGGATCAGGCGCGCGACCTTCGGCTTCGAACGCAATGTCGTTGATAATGTCGCCGCGATAGGAGGGGAGCTCGATGCCATCAACGGTTTCGGTATCGCCACTGCGGGGCTTGGCAAATTGCCCTGCCATGCGACCGAGCTTTACAGTCGGCAGCTTCGACGCGAAGGTCAGGACGACCGCCATCTGGAGCAGGACGCGAAACGTGTCGCGGATGTTGTTGGGGTGGAATTCGGCAAAGCTCTCGGCACAATCACCACCCTGAAGTAGGAAGGCCTCACCTGCCGCAACGCGCGCAAGGTCTGTTGTCAGGTCGCGCGCTTCACCAGCGAACACTAGCGGGGGAAAGCTGCCGAGCGTCGTTGTTGCGCGGTCAAGCGCCGCGGCGTCGGGGTAAGTCGGCAGCTGACGCGCTTCATGCGACGTCCAGCTCGCGGGAGTCCAATTGCTTGCCATAATGATGCTGCATTGCGGGAACGCCCCGCGAAAAGCAACGCTACGTTACTTAACGCCGAGTTGGGCAGCCGTTTCGTTCAAGTCGGTCGCAGCATCGGGATTGGCTTTGACGGCGTTCGATAGGGCCACCTTCGCGTCATTCTTACGGTCGAGCGCGGCATAGCTGCGCATCAGCATTGTCCAGCCCTCGACATCTTTCGGATTGCTTTCAAGCCGTTTTGACAGCCCGTCGACCATTGATGCGATCATCGCTTGTTGTTGGTCAGCGGGCAGGTCTTTGACTGCTGCCCCCTGACTTGAATTCGGTCCGCCCCGCGCAGGGGGAAGGGCGGCAAGGCGCGCTTTGACGTCGATCCTTGCCTTTGCTGCGCTTTGCTCGATCAACCCGCGCACATCGGCCAGCCACGGCGCGCTGGGCGGCGAATCCTTCAATAACGCGAACCAGTCATCAATCGCGCCGCGATGTTCGCCGGCTATATCCTTGGCAACGGCGAGGAAATAGCGCGCCCGAACGTCTTTCGCGTCGCGGGAAAGTGCTATTGTGAAGGCAGCTTTGGCATCGGGGGGGACATTGCCTTGTGCCGCCATGACCATGGCCTCGCCCAGGTTGGACCAGTTTTCAGCAGTATCGGGGGCCAGTTGCGTAGCGCGCCGGTATGCAGTGGCGGCCTCGCCGAAGCGTTCAGCCGCCATGAATCCCTGAGCGAGCGTGGCCCAACCGACCGGGTCGTTTGGATTGGCTTTTACCTTGGCTTCGACATCGGCAATCGCTTGATCGAGTGATTGAGGTGCAGATTGTGCGGGCGGTGTGCTCGCATCGGGCCGAAAGGTTGCTACGCCGACCGAGATCGCGGCAATTGCGGCGGCACCAATCAGGATCAGGCGCGTCGCCAGCATCTCAGCGGACCTTGGCGTCCAGTTCTTCTTTCGCCTGGCGATATTCACGTTCGAGGCGGTCGACGCGGTCAGCGACGGTTTCGACGGCAACGACCGAGCCAATGCCCTGACCTGATCCCCAGATATCGCGCCATGCTTTCTTTGGGCTGTTGTCGGTCTGACCGAAGTTCATGGTTTTATAGTCACCGGCGGGGAGGTTGTCAGGGTCGAGACCCGCTGCCTCAATCGATCCGCGCAGATAATTGCCATGTACGCCGGTGAAGAGGTCCGAATAGACGATGTCGGCGGCGCGGCCATCGACAATGCCTTGTTTATAAGCCGCATCGGCATTGGCTTCGGCGGTCGCAATAAAGGCCGAGCCGATATAGGCTAGGTCCGCGCCACAGGCTTGCGCCGCGAGGATCGAATGCCCGTTGGCAATCGCGCCGGACAGGGCGACGGGTCCGTCGAACCATTGGCGGATTTCGCTGATCAGAGCGAATGGCGATTGTACGCCCGCATGCCCACCCGCGCCGGCGGCAACGGGGATAAGGCCGTCAGCACCCTTCTCAATTGCTTTGCGCGAGAAGCGGTCGTTGATGACGTCATGAAGGACAATGCCGCCCCAGCTGTGCACAGCAGTGTTCAATTCTTCACGCGCACCAAGTGACGTGATCGTGATCGGCACTTGCCATTTCGCGCAGGTGGCGAGGTCGGCTTCGAGACGATCATTTGATTTATGAACAATCTGGTTGACCGCATAAGGCGCGGCGGGGTGGTCCGGATTGTCACGATTATGTTGGGCCAGTTCCTCGGTAATTCGGTGGAGCCATTCGTCAAGCAGACCTTGAGGCCGCGCATTGAGCGCCGGGAAACTGCCGACGATCCCTGCCTTGCACTGGGCAATAACGAGGTCGGGGCCGGAAATGATGAAAAGCGGCGAGCCGATGACCGGCAGGCGAAGTTTCTGGAGGATGGCGGGAAGTGTCATAGACCGGGGTCTTAGCGCAAGAAAAAGACCGCGCAAGGGGCGGAAAAGCGACGTTACGTAAAGGCTGGTTTGCGATCTTCCCGCCTTGTCATTGATCCGTCGATGGTGTTGAGCATCGGCAAGATCAGAGGAGTTTTACCACATGGCCGGACCGCTCAAGGGCCTTCGCATCATTGAATTTGCCGGGATCGGGCCGGGGCCGTTTGCAGGCATGATGCTGGGCGATCATGGCGCTGAAGTGATCCGGATTGAGCGTCCGGGCGGAATGCTCGACCCGCGCGATGCGCTGTCGCGGAACCGCAAGTCGATTGTTCTCAATACGAAGACTGCGGAGGGTCTGGCGGTTGCGCGCGATCTGTGTCGAACGGCGGACGGGTTGATCGAGGGCTATCGGCCGGGCGTGATGGAGCGATTGGGCCTAGGCCCCGATGCGCTGCTCGCCGACAATCCGAAGCTGGTTTACGGGCGGATGACAGGGTGGGGGCAGTTTGGCCCTTATGCCCACGCCGCAGGTCACGACATCAATTATATCGCTCTGTCTGGCGTGCTGCACACGGTCGGTCGGGCAGGGGAACGTCCCGTGCCGCCGGTCAACTATATCGGTGATTTTGGCGGCGGCGGGATGATGTTGGCGTTCGGGATGGTTAGCGCTTTGCTGGCAGTCAAAAATGGTGCGGCGGGCCAAGTGATCGACTGCGCGATGACAGATGGATCGGCGTTGATCGCGGCGATGAGCTGGCATATGCTGGCAAGCGGGGTGAACCGTGATGCGACGGGCGACAATATGCTCGATGGCGCAGCGCATTTTTATGACACTTATGAATGCGCAGACGGGAATTTCGTATCGATTGGTTCGATTGAGCCGCAATTTTATGCGTTGCTGCGCGCGGCTGCTGGAGTGGCCGATGATCCAGCGTTTAATGCGCAGCTCGACCGGGCGGAATGGGGGCCGTTGAAGGCGAAACTCAACGCGATCTTCAAATCGAAAACACGCGATGAATGGTGTGCGGTGATGGAGGGGACTGACATTTGCTTCGCGCCTGTCCTGTCTATGGGCGAAGCGCCGCAGCACCCGCACAATGTCGCGCGCGAAACATTTTTGCATGTGGGTGGCGCGACGCAACCGGGGCCAGCGCCGCGTTATTCCGGCACCGTTGTTGACTCGCCGGTTGCTGCACCCAAAGCAGGGGCGGATACGGAGGCCATTCTCGCCGAGCTTGGATATGATATGAATCTAATGAAAGTCGCGTGATTTCGGCAGGATGCGCGCATCGCGCGGGTGGCGGCGATTATCGGGGATCGGCGGGCGATTGACTTCGTCGGCATGTGCCAGCGGGGGCAGCGCGAGGCGGCCTTCGGTTAGCTGACCCAGCATCGCCGTGCGGTCGATGACGCGTTTTGCCATCAAATGCACGACTCCTTCGGCGCTGCGCTGGATTTCGCCTTCGACCAGCATCATGCGCGACGCCATGACAGCACGCCGCTGCGCCTCCATATCGCGCGCCCAGAGTAGTGCGTTGACGATCCCTGTTTCATCCTCGATCGTGATGAAGACGGCATTGCCCTTGCCGGGGCGCTGGCGGATCAGAACGACGCCGGCAACGCGCACCTTGCGCCCGTTGGGCGTGTCGTTCGCGGCGGCGCAACTGATGATCCGTTCATCGGTCAGCGCCGCGCGGAGGAATTGCATTGGATGTCCTTTGAGCGACAGGCGCGTCATCTGATAATCGGCGACGACTTCCTCGGCGAGCGGCATGACGGGGAGCTCAGCATCGGGTTCGCGCGCGAGTTCGGTTGCGTCGGCATAAGCGAAGAGCGGCAATTGCCCTGGTGGCGCGCGGCGGACCGCCCACAGCGCTTCACGACGCGGCTTGGTAAGCGATCCAAACGCATCGGCATCAGCGAGTTTGCGCAACGCGGCAGGTGGCAGGGCGGTGCGACGGATGAAATCTTCGGTCGAGGTAAAGGGGGTCTGGCGGGTTGCCGTAATTATTTCCGCCCACTCCTCGCGAAAACCGTCAATCTGACGAAAGCCGATGCGTAGGGCCAATTCACCCCTCCCCTTCAGGGGAGGGGCCGGGGGTGGGGACGGTTCACCAGAGGAGCGCGCGGATGCTCCCCACCTCAATCCCTCCCCTGAAGGGGAGGGGCTAATACGCTCAACACCATTATCCCAGGCGCTCGCATTGATATCCGCTGGACGCACCTCAACGCCATGCTCAATGGCATCACGCACCAGTTGCGATGGCGCGTAAAAACCCATCGGTTGCGAATTCAGCAACGCGCAGGTGAAAATCGCGGGATGATGGCATTTCAGCCATGACGAGACATAAGCAAGCCAGCCGAATGCCTGCGCATGGCTTTCGGGAAAGCCATATTCGCCAAACCCCTTGATCTGATCAAAGCAGCGATTGGCGAAATCGCGTTCATAACCACGTGCGACCATCCCCTCCACCATCTGCTCCTGATAACGGTGCATCGTGCCGATATTGCGGAATGTCGCCATCGCGCGGCGCAAGCCGTCAGCTTGGGAAGGTGTGAAGGCCGCGGCGACAATGGCGAGCTTCATCGCCTGTTCCTGAAACAGCGGGACGCCCAATGTCTTTTCAAGCACGCCGCGCAACTCATCGGGATCATGCGGCGGACCGGGGGAGGGGTAATCAATCCGCTCCTCTCCATTGCGGCGGCGTAGATAGGGGTGGACCATGCCGCCCTGAATGGGCCCGGGGCGGACAATCGCAACTTGAATGACGAGGTCATAAAGGCATTTGGGTTTCATGCGTGGCAGCATGTTGATTTGTGCGCGGCTTTCGACTTGGAATGTGCCGATGCTGTCGCCGGTGCGGAGCATTTTATAGACTTGCGCGCATTCGGTGGGGACGGTGGCGAGGGTGAGCTTGTTCCCCTCTCGCAAGCGGGAGGGGTTAGGGGAGGGAAGTCCGCTCTCAAGCCCTCCCCCAGGCGGGAGGGGAGGGTTTGCGGCAATCAAATCAAAACTCTTCCGAATGCATGTCAGCATCCCCAGCGCGAGTACATCGACTTTCATAAGGTCGAGCGCGTCAATATCATCCTTGTCCCACTCAATAAACGTCCGGTCGGCCATTGCGCCATTGTGGATGGGGACCAGTTCGTCGAGCCGCCCCTCGGTCAGGACAAACCCCCCGACATGTTGCGACAAATGGCGCGGATATTCGAGCAGTTGATCGACGAAGGTTTTCAACCGCGCGATTTCAGGATTATTGATGTCAAAGCCCGCTTCGGCCACCCGCGATTCGGGGACATCGCCACCCCAGCTGCCCCAGATTGTCCCCGCGAGCCGCGCCGTCACATCCTCAGTCAATCCCAGCGCTTTACCGACTTCGCGGATGGTGCTGCGCGGGCGGTAATGGATGACGGTCGCGGCAATCCCGGCGCGCTCGCGGCCATAGCGGGCGTAGATATATTGCATCACTTCTTCGCGCCGCTCATGTTCGAAATCGACGTCGATGTCAGGCGGTTCGTTGCGCGCGTCGGACAGGAAGCGCGAGAAAAGCAGCTTGTTTGTTACCGGATCAACTGAGGTAATACCAAGCAAATAGCAGACGACCGAATTGGCCGCACTCCCGCGGCCCTGACACAGGATCGGTGGATCCAAGCTGCGGGCGTAGCGGACGATGTCGTGCACGGTTAGGAAGTAATAGGCATAGTTGCAGGCGCGGATCAGGCGGAATTCCTCGGCGATGGTGCTGGTCCACAGATCGGGGATGCCTTCGGGGAAGCGTTTGGTGGCTTCGGTCATCACCAGATGTTCGAGCCAATCCTGTGGTGCCCAGCCTTCGGGGACGGGTTCGTGGGGGTATTCGTAGCGCAGGTCGTCAAGGGTGAAATCGATGCGGCTGATCACGTCCTGTGTCGCGACAATGGCATCGGGTTCGGCGCGGAACAGGCGGGCCATTTCATCGGGGCTTTTCAAATGGCGTTCGGCATTTGCGAGGAGTTTCTTGCCTGCCGCGTGGATGTTTGTGCCTTCGCGGATACAACTGATGATGTCGTGCAGCGGGCGGCTTTCGGACTTGGCATAAAGCGCGTCATTGGTGGCGAGGATGGGGATGCCTGCGATGTCGGCCAATGCCTTCAGCTTCGCTAGTCGGCGCGCGTCTGATCCGGTGCGGAGCATGTTTGCGCCGAGCCAGACGCGGTTGGGACAGGCGCTCACCAATCTTTGTAAGATTGTCACATCGCCACCCATGACGATCAGAAGCAGGTCTTCGGCATGATCGAGCAAGTCCTCGAAATGAAGGATGCAATCGCCCTTCTCCGCGCGGCGATTACCCAGCGTCAGCAAGCGCGTCAGTCGTCCCCAGCCTGTCCGTGTGGCGGGGTAGGCAATGATGTCGGGCGTACCGTCTGCAAACACTAACCGCGCGCCAACAACCAAGCGAAAACCACTCGCCGCGCCGCCGATTTTACGCCACGCCATATGCGCGCGGACGACGCCAGCGACGGTGTTGCGGTCGGCAATGCCAATGCCGGTCATTCCCAGTGAATGCGCGCGGAACAGCATTTCGGCAGGGTGCGATGCGCCACGCAGAAAGCTGTAATTGGTCGCTGCCGCGAGTTCGGCGAACGCGGCGGTCATGCGAATAGCCCGTGCAGGAACCAGCGCGGATCAGGTTTTTCATCGTAGAGCCCGTGACGGAACAGCCAGTATCGCCGCCCGCGCGCATCCTCGATCCGGTAATAATCACGCGTCAGGCCGCTTTTGCCGGGATGTTCGCCGCCCTTTCGTTGCCACCATTCGGCGGCAATACGCTCCGGCCCTTCGAACAAGCGGACTTCGTGCATATTGCGCCGCCAGCGGAAACGATGCGGCGGGCCGTCGGGGACTTCGGCAATCACTTCGACCGGCTGCGGTGGATCGAACAGGAAGAGTGGGCGGGAAGGGGGTTCACCCGGCGTAGGTGTGGGCCAGCGTTGGGGCGTGCGGCATTCGACAGCAGGGAGGGCAAGCTGGGCTTGTTCGGGAATATGACTGTCATTGGGGATAAGCCGTTGGACGGCAACACGCCCTAGCCGCGTGGTGAGGCGATCAATGAGGTCGGCCAGCGCGCCTTCGGGTTTCGTCTCGCCGGACAGGTCGGCCTGTTGCGGGGCAAGCGCTTGGGTGATGCTGATCTTGAGCGTCAGACTGTCATAGCCAAAGCCCGGATCAAGCGGGTCGGCCAGCGCACCAATGCGTTCGTCGAACAGGCGCAGGATCATGGCGGGGTCGCGCGTTGGCGCGCCAGTTTCGATAACCAGCCGATGCTTTGCGCCGTCGCTTCGCGCCATGGTAAGCCCGAAACGCCGTCCACCAAGGCCGCGCTCCTCCAGCGCGCGGGCGGCGTCCTGCATCAGGTCGAGCAGCGCATTTGCGATCATCGCCTGATGCGCGATGGGCTCGGCAAAACGGCGTTCGAAGCGTAGCGGCTTGGCGTACGGAAGCGCGAGGATCGGGCGGCTCGATTCGCCCATGATCCGCGCAAGGGCGTCGATCGATTCCTTGCCGAAGCGCGCGGCAATGGCTGCGGCGGGGCGAGTGGCGATCATGCCAAGCGTCTTTAGCCCTGCGCGTTCGAGGCCGAGTGTGGCTTGGAGATCGAGATCGAGGGCCGCGACGGGGAGCGCATGGAGAGCGATCAATTCATCGTCGATGGGGAGAGGGGCATAGCGGGCGAGCGCCAAAGCGCCTTCGGGGGTGCCCGCAAAGGCGTAACGTAACGTCATCCCTTCGCCCGTCATGACGGCGCTCAAATCATCCGCCAGCGCTGCTTCCCCGTTGAACAGGTGAAGGACGCCGCTGACATCGATGCTGATCGCGTCGGGGGGGGCGAGCGCAACGAGCGGGGAATAGCGCCAGCATCCCTTTGCCAGCCGTTCAAGCCAGTGGCGATCAGCAGCTTCGTCCATCGGCACGGCGACCAAATCGGGTTGGCGCGCCCGGGCATCAGCGAGCGCCAGCCCCGTGCTTAACCCAAATACGCGTGCGCGTTCATCCACCGCTGCAATCCGCAGCGCCCCCCGAACACGGGCGACAAGAACGATTGGGGTTTCAGGTGGCGCGTCAGGCGACCCGGCGCAATGTTCCGCGTCCTGCATTCGCAATCGGTCTGCGGACAGGAAGGGGAAGCAAAGCGCCAGATGTCGCCGTGTCGCCGAACAAGCGTCGGTCACGGTCCCACTCCAATCGCCAATTGAGGCCCGCTGCGCCCCTACGTTGGCGTAACAATTCAATGTCGAAGGCCGGATTGCCCGGTGCTTTTGCGGAAAGCGCGCGTGAGGGGGCAGATGTGATCGACCAACGGGTTTCGGCGGCACTTGATGCTGGTTCCGCATCAATCCGGATCATCAGCAACGGCAATCCCGATTGCTCAGCGGCCAGCGACAGGCGGCGGTTCACTGTCAGGTCGATCTCGCTTGCCCGCCCCCAGATTTCGGCAACAACCACACCAGCACCCGCAGTACGCAGTGCATCATGCGTCGCGCGCAACAACGCCTGATTGTCGGGCGTGCGGACGAACAGGATATTTTCGGGGCTACCACCCAGTTCGGCCCAGCCCGTGCCCTGTATCACCCCGCCGCTTCGCATGGCCGCTTTCGAACGAATCCAGATGATTGATCGCCCGTTTATGATGGCGAGTGCTGCGGCAAAACCCGTCACCGCCGCCGAGTCGTCGCTTTGTGCAGCATAAAATTCATGCACGCGTCCCAACGCAAACCCACCGCTTAACGCCGCATCAACCGCAGAAACGCCGGTTTTCAGCCGCGCGGACGGCGCCGTCGGCACTGAGTTCGGGCCGGGGTGCTGCCGCAAAAGGAATTCGGGGACGGAACGCATATGTTCACTTTATGTTCTTATTTTCATCTTGGTCAAGCGATGAATCATGATTCGTCGAGGAACTTTTCAGCGTCGAGCGCGGCTTGGCATCCGGTTGCGGCGCTGGTGACGGCTTGCCGGTAAATCTGGTCCTGCACATCGCCCGCTGCGAAGATACCTTCAATGCTCGTCGCCGTGGCACCGCCTTGGCGACCGCCTTTCGTCACGATATAGCGGCTGTCCATCTCAATCTGCCCTTCGAACAAATCGGTATTGGGCTTGTGGCCGATGGCGATGAACACGCCGTGGAGGTCGATGTCGCGTGCTTCGCCGTTCTTTGCACTTTTAATGCGCATACCGGTTACGCCGCTATCGTCGCCCAACACTTCGTCAAGCACGCTTTCCCACAGGATCGTGACTTTGCCCGCCGCTTCCTTGGCAAACAGCTTATCCTGAAGGATTTTTTCGGCGCGGAATTTGTCGCGGCGGTGCACGACTGTGACGTGGCTGGCGATGTTGGCGAGATAGAGCGCTTCCTCCACCGCCGTATTACCGCCGCCGATGACGGCAACCGCTTTCCCGCGATAGAAAAAGCCATCGCACGTCGCGCAAGCCGACACGCCCTTGCCCATGAAAGCTGTTTCCGACGGCAAGCCGAGATATTGTGCCGACGCGCCCGTGGCGATGATCAGCGCGTCGCAGCTATAGCTGTCTGAGTCTCCTTCGAGGATGAATGGCCGCTGCCCCAACCGCGCGGTATGGATGTGGTCATAGATGAGTTCGGTGCCGAAGCGTTCGGCATGTGCCTGAAACCGGGTCATCAATTCCGGCCCCTGCACACCGTCGGCATCGGCGGGCCAGTTGTCGACATCGGTTGTTGTGGTCAACTGTCCACCCTGCGCAATGCCCGTCACCAGCACTGGGGCCAGATTGGCGCGCGCAGCATAAACCGCCGCTGTATAACCAGCCGGGCCGGAGCCCAGAATAAGCAATTTGACGTGACGCATGATTTCCTGCTGATTTTCGAATGAACGCGCAAGCATTCGGGTCAGATGGCAATAGCGTTACAATGGCCATCGGCAAGCGCGATATCAATATCGACGCACAATCATACGTTCCTCTAAAAAACCCCCGTTGCGCGCCATTTTTGTCAGCAATCATTCAACTTTGGTCGTTATTGCGCCGATATGACCTTGTGGGTTTTGTCAGTTTTGGCTGTTGTCGCCGTGCCAACTTCGGCGCTAGCCATGGAAACGACAGCGCCTGAAATCATTGTGACGGCGGAACGTATTCCGGGCGCGGTGCTGAGCGATGTTCCACCGGTGCTCGAACTCGATGAAGCAGCCGTTGAAAGCCTCGGCGCGGCGTCGATTGCCGAAGTGCTGTCGACCATTGCACCACAAACCGGGCCGGGGCGTGGGCGGGGGAGCGGCGGGCCGGTGGTTCTTCTTAATGGCCTGCGCATCTCGAGCTTTGCCGAAATCCGCGACATCCCACCTGAAGCTATTCGTCGCGTCCAGATTTTGCCAGAGCAAGTCGTGCTGCAATATGGGTTTTCGGCTGACCAGCGCGTTGTCAATTTCATTCTGAAGGAAGATTTCCGCGCTTTCACGGTCGATGCCGAATATGGCGGATCGACGCGCGGCGCCTTGCGCGAAACTGAGATTGAAAGTGCGTTTGTCCGCATTGGCAAGGGCGAACGGCTGACGCTTGGCGGCACTTATGAACGCGGCACGGCGGTGCTTGAAAGCGACCGTGGCATCATCCAGCGTGCGGCCATTTTCCCCTTTGACGACACCGGGCTTTACCGGACGTTGCTGCCCGAAAAGGACATGCTGCGCCTGAACGGCGTCTATAACCGCAAACTGACCGATAGCGTTTCGGCGACCATCAATGGCAGCTGGCAGCGCGATACCAGCGACGCCTTGCTTGGCGTGTCCACCGCGACGTTGACGAGCGGCCTACCGGCGATCACGCGCGGCTTCTTGCCAGCGCTCGTCCGCAATGGGACGACTGATGCACTGAAAGCAGGCCTCACTGTCAACGGCGCGGTGTCCGGGTGGAACTGGACCCTGACCGGCACTTATGACCGGTCGACGTCACGGACATTGACGGATCAGGGCGTTGATAGCGCCGCGCTCCAGTTGCTTGCCGCCACGCCGGGATCGGGTTTCAATCCTTTTGCGCCCAATACGGCTAGCCCCTTACCTTATCTCGCTCGCGATACGGCGCGGCAGCAGACGACGACGTCCAGCGGCATTTACACAATGTCGGGTAGTCTGTTCGAACTTCCAGCGGGAACGGTACGAACGACGTTACGTGGTGGTTTCGTCAACACGCGATTGAACAGCCAGTCGGTGCGGAGTGGTAACGCGCTCTCAACCGGCCTGTCCCGCGATGAAGCCAATGGCCGCGTCAATATCGACATTCCCTTGGCCGACCGGAATCGCGATGTCGCGGGCGCGCTCGGCAAGCTGACGATCAATGCCAACATCGCCTATCGAAAACTGTCCGATTTCAGTGGCCTCACCAGCTTCGGCTATGGCCTGAACTGGCAGCCGGTCGAGGGCCTCACCATCCTCGCCAGTGCCATCGGCGCAGAAACCGAACCGAGCATCGGCGAATTGGGCAATCCGCAGGTCGTGACGCCGGGCGTGCCGACCTTTGATTTTGTCCGGGGCGAAACCGTGCTGGTCAGCCGGATTGCCGGCGGCAACCTCTCCCTTGTGAAAGAGCGGCAGCGCGACATCAAATTGTCGGCGAATCTTCAGCCTAAACGCCTCAAAGGTCTGACGGTCGGTGTCGATTATTTCCGCAATCGCAGCACCAATCCGGTTGCCGGTTTCCCGATTTTGACGCCAGAAACCGAAGCGGCCTTTCCGGGGCGAGTGACGCGCGATGTCAACGGACGGCTAACCGCGATTGATGCGCGCTCGGTCAATTTTGCCGCCACGCGCAGCGATGTTTTGCGGGTCGGTTTCACATTCCAAAAGGAATTCGGCGCGCCAGCGGCAAACGCGCTCATCCCCAGTGGCGGTCGTGGTCCGGGCGGGGGCATGGGCGGTATGATGAGCGGCAGTTTTGGACGCGGGGCGACCGATGGTGGTCGCTGGTCGATCAGCCTTTACGACAATATCCGCTTCATGGATCAGATCGTGATCCGCTCCGGCCTCCCCGTGCTCGACCTGCTCGGCGGCGGCGCGACGGGCAATAATGGCGGGAGCGCGCGGCACAGCATCGACCTTGATGGCGGCTATTTCAACAAAGGGATCGGTTTCCGCGTGACGGGAAGCTACCTCAGCGGCTCCACGGTGACCGGATCGACGGCGGTATCGACGCTCAAATTTGGCGACCTTGCCGTCTTCAACCTCAATGCCTTCATCAATTTCGATAGCCGCAAGAAATTGGTCAAGGACGTGCCTTTCCTGAAAGGATCGCGCTTGCGCTTTGGCGTGCAGAACATCTTTGACCGTATCCGCGATGTGCGCAACGGGTCGGATGCAGTGCCGCTCAGCTATCAGCCCGGCTACATCGACGCGCGCAGTCGCGTGATCGAAATCGATTTCCGCAAGCGCTTTTAGAAAATGTGGAGGCCCGACCGGGAATCGAACCCGGGTGCAAGGATTTGCAGTCCTCTGCGTCACCACTCCGCCATCGGGCCGGTAAGGTCGCGAGCCTCTGCGCGGACATCGTGCGTAAGTCAATATTATCGTCGCTTGGCGCGCGTGCTGCACTGCGATAGAAGGTTGCATTCAAATACTGTATTGTGCATGCAATACAGCTATGTCATAGGTCCAGCATGGAGTTTGCGCCGGTCATGTCCCCCGATTCTTTCAACAATATGCGCCGCGCGATGGTTGAGAGCCAGTTGCGGCCCGAAGGTGTGACGGATGTTCGAGTTCTCGACGCAATGGGATCGGTGGCGCGCGAGGACTTCGTGCCCGAAGCGCGGCGGGCGACAGCCTATGCCGACCGGATGATCGCGCTGCCCGATGGACGCGGTATCAATCCGCCGATTGTAACTGGGCGTTTGCTGAATGCGGCGGCTATTGCGGCAGATGATCGAGTTCTCATCATCGGCGATGCAAGCGGCTACACGACGGCGGTGGCTCGGCAATTGACTGTCAAGGTCGAGACCGCAGCCGGTGAGGGCGTGTTCGATGTCATTCTCATTGACGGTGCCGTTGAGAAATTGCCCGATTCGTTGGTAGAACAGCTTACACCGAGCGGACGGCTTGTAACGGGGGTGTTCGAAGCTGGCGTTACGCGTCTTGCCATCGGACGCCGTGCTGGATCGGGCTTTGGTCTGACG
>JANMPU010000009.1:0-37196 GCA_031369985.1 Sphingomonas sp.
GGCGCGCGAATTGCCGCAATCTGCCGCGCTTGTCCGCATTGCCAAGACACGCGGTGTTGAAGTCCTCCCGGCGCTCCCAACGACTCAGAATCTAGGCTGGCTGGGCAGTGCACCACGCCGGGGCAAAGTCGCTGGCTCCGAAGCGCGCGGTACAGCAATGGCCGCCGCCGTTATGCCGCTGCTTAAAAATGATCAGCCTAACGAAGCCGAAGCCGTGGTTGAACGCGCCGCTGGCGGGCTCGACACCGAAACACTAACTGAATGGCAGCACCGCGTTGCGTGGAGCTATTATCTCACTGGCGATGATGCTGCCGCACGCCGCCTTGCCGCTAAAGCAAGTGCTGGTTCGGGCGATTGGTCGGCCCAAGCTGACTGGGTCGGCGGCCTCGCCGCTTGGCGTCAGCGTGATTTCATCGCAGCATCAGAAAAATTTGCCGCTGCTGCGCGTCGCTCAAGCGACAGTGAAATGGTTGCCGCCGGGCATTTTTGGGCGGCCCGCGCCGATATGGCGAGCGGAAAGCCTGAAAAAATTGACGCACGGCTGCGCTTGGCATCGCGTCAAACCGAGACGTTTTACGGCCTGCTGGCACTGCAACGGCTTGGTCTGAAAGCCAAACCAATTGATCAATCCGCGCTTGGCGGCGTTGAAAAGCGCCCCAATGTTCGTGCCGCACTCGCACTTGCTGAAATTGGCGAGCTAAGCCTTGCCGATGACCTGATCCGCCATCAGGCGCGCATTGGCGATGCGCGTGATCACGGCGCGCTCGCGACAATCGCAGGCCGCATGGATTTGCCCGCAACCCAGCTTTGGCTTGCGCATAATGGCCCAACGGGCGCAACCGCTGCGGTAACCGCGCGCTATCCAAGCCCCAAGGGCTGGCAGCCCGTCGGCGGCTGGCGCGTTGATAAATCGCTTGTTTTTGCGCACGCGCTTCAGGAGTCGCAGTTCCGCACCAATGTAACGAGCCACGCCGGCGCGCGCGGCCTGATGCAAGTCCTCCCCGGCACCGCAGCAATGATTGCACGGCGCAAGGGCGAAGCCAGCGTCGGCGCACTCAATATCCCCTCGGTCAACCTTGAATATGGCCAAAGTTTCATCGAAACCGTCCGTGACATGAGCGAGACGGGCGGCCTCCTCCCCAAAGTGATCGCGGCCTATAATGCTGGGCCACAACCTGTGGGTCAGTGGAACCAGCGGACACGCGATAATGCCGATCCACTGCTTTACATCGAATCGATCCCCTATTGGGAAACACGCAGCTACGTCACCATCGTCCTGCGCAATTACTGGATGTATCAGCAACAAGCTGGGCAACGCACCGACAGTCGTTTTGCCCTTGTTCAGGGCCTATGGCCGCGCTTCCCCGGTCTGTCGGGTGCCAACGCAGTGCGCGTGTCGCGTTGATTGACGAAAGCCCCGAATTTCAGCCAGTTCGGATCGCAGTCCTCACTGTGTCCGACACGCGGACGGCCGCCGATGACCGCTCCGGTGACAAACTCGTCGAGCTCCTCGAAGCCGCTGGCCACACGCTTGCTGATCGCGGGATTGTTCACGACGATACCGATTCACTCATCGCCTGCCTCCATCGCTGGGTTGATGATCGAAGCATTGATTGCGTCATTACGACGGGCGGCACCGGCGTAACGGGGCGCGACGTCACGCCCGAAGCGCTGACCAGCATGGGCGGCAAGGATATTCCCGGCTTCGGTGAACTTTTCCGCCTGCTGTCGTACAACAAGATTGGCACGTCGACGGTCCAGTCGCGCGCCTGCGCTATCGTCACGCGCGGCACATATATTTTCGCGCTTCCCGGTTCGACGGGTGCGGTCATTGATGGCTGGGATGGTATTTTGAAAACCCAGCTCGACAGCCGACACCGCCCCTGCAACTTCGTCGAGCTCATGCCGCGCCTAATGGAGCGCTAATCAGTTTTTCGGCGGTGGATTTTCTTCGAAAAACGTCTTCAAATTGCCAAGCGTCACTGACCACCAATCAATGACGTCAGCGAAATTACCTTTGGTCAGCCCGCTGACCGTGCTGACATCATAATCAGCAACAAACCGCCCTTTTTCGTCGATAAAGGCTTGGCTGAAACGCTTTCCCTTGTTCCACTTATTGGCGAGTTCGGGCGTGTTGGCACCGTCTTTGGCAAAGGAGATACGCATTTGCAGCGAGTCGCACTGCTTATTGTCCTTGCAACCATAGAAATAAATATCGAAATCATAGCCCGATGCGCTGCTGTTGATCATCGGATCGCCGCCATCGTCCTTGGTCATCTTCGCCTTATAACCCGCATCCTGCAGCGCGCTAACGACAGTGTCGGGTTTACTCGCGCAGATCAGGCTCGTGCCACAGGGCTCCTTGTCCACCGCAAGCGCAGGCACAGCGAAAAACACAGCGACCATCGCCAGCAACAATTGTACAAATTTGATCATAACCCCTCCGCCTGACCCCGATGTGCTGCCCGATGATTCCCAACAATACAAGTGTGTTCTTGTAATGTTCTCCTTTAGGACGTAACATCAGGCGATGTCCTTTCCCCGCCCGGCCCGCGGTGCCACGCAAAACCGACTGAGCGCCCGCTTCAACCTGCCGTCGCGCGAGGATGACGGCGATTGGCTCGACATGCGCGAGACGCTCGACGAGGTGTCGACCGGACCAAAAACATCCGTCACCATCGAACGACCCAAAACCATCATCGCCCGCAACCAATCTCCTGATGTGCCGTTCGACCGCTCTATCAACGCCTATCGGGGTTGTGAACATGGCTGCATTTATTGCTTTGCGCGACCGACGCATGCCTTTCATGACCTGTCACCGGGCATAGATTTCGAAACCAAGCTGTTCGCCAAACCTGATGCCGCAAAGCTGCTCAAAACCGAATTATCCAAGCCATCCTATCGCCCCGCGCCTCTCGCGATGGGCACAAACACCGACCCCTATCAACCTATCGAGCGTGATTGGCGGATCACCCGCGAATGCATCGAGATTTTGGCTGAGTGCAATCATCCGCTGATGATCACCACCAAGTCGGACCGTGTCATCCGCGACCTCGATCTGCTTGCACCAATGGCCGCCAAACAATTGGTTTCAGTCATGATTTCCGTCACTTCACTTGATCCCAAAATTGCAATGACACTTGAACCTCGTGCGCCGACGCCGCGCAAACGCATCGTCGCGATCAAAGCGTTAAGTGACGCAGGTATCCCCGTACAGGTCTCAATCTCCCCGCTCATCCCCGCCATCACCGACCATGAAATCGAAGCAATCGTGGCCGAAGCCGCGGCGGCCGGCGCGCGCTCAGCCTCGTTCATTCCCGTTCGCCTGCCCCACGAAGTCGCCCCCTTGTTCCGCGATTGGCTCGACGCGCATTTCCCCGACCGCGCGGGTAAAGTCATGTCGATCATCCGCTCCGTCCGTGGCGGCACCAATGGAATCGGGCGCGACAACGATCCCGAATTCGGCACGCGGATGCGCGGGAGCGGCCCTTGGTATGACTTGATGCGCACCCGTTTCCTGATCGCCTGCCGAAAACATGGCCTCAACCAGCGGCCCGTCACCTTACGCAGTGACTTGTTCCGCCCACCCGCTGGGCCGCAAGGTTCGCTATTTTAGGCCGCTTTCAGCTGATAATCGCGATATTGTTCGCGCAGTTCGGATTTTAGGATTTTGCCCGTCCCCGTGTGCGGCAAGCTGTCCACGAACAGTATCTCGTCGGGCAACCACCATTTCGCCACTCGCTCCCCGAGATAAGCCTGAACGTCAGCCGCCGACACGGCGCTGTCCGCCTTGCGGACCACCAGCAAAATTGGCCGCTCATCCCATTTCGGATGATAAACCCCAATCGCCGCCGCTTCCGCAACACCAGCGCAGCCGACCGCCGCATTTTCCAACTCGACCGACGAAATCCACTCACCACCCGATTTGATCACATCTTTCGAGCGATCAGTGATCTGCATCGTCCCGTCGGGGTGCATCACGGCCACATCGCCGGTGTCGAACCATTGCCCCTCGCCGGTCGCATCCTCCTCCATTTTGAAATAGCGTTTGACGACCCAAGGGCCCCGAATTTCCAGTCGCCCTGACGTCACGCCGTCACGCCGCGCAACATTGCCTTCCTTGTCGATCACGCGCAGTTCGACGCCGAACGGCACTCGCCCTTGCTTGCTAACCACATCAATCTGCTGATCGAGTGACAGTTCATCCCAATCAGCGGCGGGCGATCCCATCGTTCCGATGGGCGACGTTTCCGTCATGCCCCAGGCATGGTTGACACGAATGCCCATATTCATGAGCCGCTCGATCATGAATCGCGGACAAGCCGATCCGCCAATCGTCACAAGCCGCAATTTGCCCAACCCTGAACCAGTCGCATCAAGATGCTGGAACATCGCAAGCCACACAGTCGGCACGCCAGCAGAATGCGTGATCTCTTCGTCGATCATCAATTTGTGCAGCACTGGCGCTTCGTTGGTCACGCTAAACACGAATTTCACGCCGGCTGCTGCGCCGGCAAAGGGCAAGCCCCAGCTCGCGGCATGAAACATTGGCACAATCGGGAGCAGTGCTGCCCGCGTCGACAAGTCAAACACACTCGGCGCGATTTCGGCCATAGCGTGCAGCATTGTTGAGCGATGCTCATACAGGACGCCCTTCGGATTACCCGTGGTCCCACTCGTGTAACACAGCATACACGGCTCACGCTCGTCGCCGACGTGCCACTCATAATGTCCGTCCTGCGCAGCAATCAGCGGCGCATACGCAGTATCGAAACAGACATAATGCTCGACGGTGGTCAAATGCGGCTTCAACCGCTCAATGACCGGCGCAAACGCTGCATCATACATCAGCACGCGATCTTCGGCGTGATTGATGATGTAAATCAACTGCTCGTCAAACAGGCGGACATTGAGCGTATGGATCACACCGCCCATGCCAATTGCGCCATACCAAGCGGTCAGATGGCGGTGATGGTTCATCGCAAAGGTGGCGACCCGGTCGGCAGGTTTCAGACCCATCGCAACAAAAGCCTGCGCCAGCTTGCGGGCTTCCAGTGCCACGCCTGCCCAATTGGTGCGCTCCACATTGCCATCACCCCAGCGGGTCACAATCTCACGCATGCCGTTTTCGCGCGCCGCATGATCGATCAAATGGGTCACGCGCAGTGACCAGTCCTGCATGGCTCCAAGCATTTTTGCCTCTCCCTCGCAGAGCAATTTAAGGCGTCAGGACACCAGCGCAAGGCGTGGCGGCTCGGCCGTCGCCAACGAAACCGATTGCACCCCAGGAATTTCCGCGAGCGCATCCGCCAACTCACCATCAAGCAGGAAATCACGACCGAGCAAAACCTCCGCTCTACGTCCACCGTCTAACATAGCGAACAAAGTGATATCACTCCTTCCACCCCGCGCGCCTGACAACGCTTCGGCAAGACGCGCGGGCGCATGCGTATCATTGATAACAATCTCCGCCTTCAACCGCGCATGTCCCGCGAGCGTCTCCAACGGCTGAACGCGGCGCACCGCGACACGTGGCGCTTCGTCATCGCCTTTGCGATCAAGCTCGACATTCACCAGCGCACAACCGCCCACCCTCGCGATTGTCTCCAGATCCTTTTGCGCCCCATCATCAAAGCAACTAATCTCGAATGATCCACTCGAATCCGAAAGTGTCGCCATCAAATAACGGTTGCCCTTCGCCGAGGTCCGCCAACGCACACTTTCAACCAGCACCGCCATCACCGCGCTCGTGCGTGCCCCATCGGCGGGTGCGGTCTGCGCGGCAATCGCAGCGTAAGTCCGCGCCCCGTGCGCCGCCGACAAATGCGAATACCGGTCCACCGGATGCGCCGAGAAATAAAAACCAAAGGCTTCCTTCTCCGCATTCATCCGCTCGGCCAATGACCAGACGGCACCGGTCTGAAGCTGCACCGTCGCGACCGATGTCTCGCCTTCGCCAAACAAGCCGCCCTGCCCGCTCACCCGGCTATGTTCTGCCGCGCCTGCCACGGCTAGGATCGTCTCCGCAGCGGCAAATACCCCAGCCCTATTAGGGTTTAGCGCATCAAGTGCCCCGCTTCCCGCCAGACTTTCTAGCTGCCGCCGGTTGATCAAACGCGCACTGATCCGTCCGGCAAAATCATCAATGCCCGAAAACGGACCATTGGCCGCCCGCTCTTCACACAATTGCGCCATCGCGCCTTCGCCAACCCCTTTCAGAGCGCCAAGCGCATAACGGACCGCCAGACCTTCATCATCTTCCGCGACCGTAAAATCGGCACCACTCGCATTGATGCAAGGTGGCAGCGTGCGCACTTTCATCCGTCGCATATCGTCGGCATAGACAGTCAGCTTGTCGGTGTTCGACAAATCAAACGCCATCGACGCCGCAAAGAAATCTTGCGCGTAATGCGTTTTCACCCACGCCGTTTGGTAGGTCAGGACCGCATAAGCCGCAGCGTGACTCTTGTTGAAACCATAGCCCGCGAATTTATCGATCAAATCAAACAGCTCATTGGCCTTGGGTGGCTTGATGTCATTGGCGGCCGCCCCCTCAACGAAACGTTCGCGCTGGACGTCCATCTCTGACTTGATCTTCTTGCCCATCGCCCGACGCAACAGGTCAGCCTCCCCCAGTGAATAGCCCGCGAGCAACTGGGCGGCCTGCATCACCTGCTCCTGATAGACAATGACACCATAGGTTTCGGCGAGTACTCCTTCGAGCAACGCATGCGGATATTCGATAGCCACCCGCCCGTTCTTCCGATCCGCGAACAATGGAATATTGTCCATCGGTCCCGGTCTATAGAGCGCGCCAATCGCGATGATGTCGGCAAAGGTCGACGGACGAACTTGCGCCAGCGCGCGTCGCATCCCTTCAGATTCCATCTGGAACACGCCAACCGTGTCGCCCTTTTGAAGGAGCGCATAAACCGCTTCGTCATCCCATGTCAGCGCATCGAGATCGGGCCGGTGTCCTTCGCGCGCTTCGATCAGATCAAGCGCGCGCTGCAAAACCGAAAGTGTTTTGAGACCCAGAAAGTCGAACTTCACCAGCCCCGCGCCTTCGGCATACTTCATGTCAAACTGCGTCACGGGCATGTCCGAACGCGGATCGCGGTACAGCGGCACAAGCCGGTCAAGCGGTCGATCACCGATCACAACGCCCGCTGCGTGCGTTGAGCTATGCCGTGGTAATCCTTCCAGCTTCATGGCCAGATCGAACAGCCGTCGGACGTCGCTTTCGGACTTATACGCCTGTGACAGTTCGGACACGCCATTCAACGCGCGCTTCAAATCCCACGGATCGGTTGGATGATTGGGCACCAGCTTCGCAAGCCGGTCCACCTGACCATAGCGCATTTGAAGCACGCGCCCCGTATCCTTCAGAACGGCACGCGATTTCAGCCGCCCAAAAGTGATGATCTGCGCCACATGGTCGCGACCATATTTACCCTGCACATAACGGATCACCTCCTCGCGCCGTGTTTCACAGAAGTCGATGTCGAAGTCGGGCATCGACACACGGTCAGGATTTAGAAAGCGCTCGAACAACAGACCCAGCTTCAACGGGTCCAAATCAGTAATCGTCAGCGCCCACGCCACAACGGATCCCGCGCCCGATCCACGACCCGGCCCCACTGGAATACCATTGCCCTTCGCCCATTTGATAAAATCGGCAACGATCAGAAAATAACCCGGAAATCCCATGCCAATGATGACATCAAGTTCGAATTCGAGACGATCCCGATAAACTTGCGGGTCGGCCACTGCCGCGTGGTCAAGCCGCGCTTGCAGTCCGGCGCGCGCATCAACACGCAGCTGCTCCGCTTCAGCAACGGTGTCCCCTGCCAAGCTCGGCAGGATCGGTTTGCGCGAGGGTGCGGCAAAAGCACAGCGATGCGCGAAGACCAGCGTATTCTCCAGCGCCTCGGGTAAATCATCGAACAGCCGCTTCATGTCATGCGACGGCTTCATCCACGCATCGGGCGACGATTTCGTACGGTCCTCGCTGTCCACATAGGCTGACGCGGCAATACACAGCATCACGTCATGCGCGGCATGGAAGTCCTCGGTCGTATAGCATGTAGGATTACTCGCAATCAGCGGCAGGTCGTAGCCATCGGCCAGCGCAATCAAATGCGGCTCCGCTTTACCCTCCACTGGATCAAGCCGCCGCGAGAGTTCTACATACAGGCGGTCCGGAAACATCGCGCGGAGTCGATCCGCATAATCAGTTCCCGCCTGATGCTGCCCCTCGGCAAACAACTTCGCCAGCGCCCCTTCTGCTCCCGCCGTCAGCGCAATCAAACCATCGGTCCGTGCAGCCAACTGTTCAAACGTCACATGCGCCGGTTGCTCAATCGGTCGATCCAGATGCGCTGCGGACACCAACCGACACAAATTGTCATACCCCACTGCATCCTGCGCGTAGAGCGCCAGCCAGTCATAGGCATCAGGCGCACCCTGCGGCACATCTGGCCGTGCGACGCAAAGGAACGTGCCGATTATTGGCTGCACCCCTGCTTTCGCGCACGCATCGGAAAACGGCATGACGCCATACATGCCGTTGCGGTCACAAATCGCCGCCGCCGGGAAGCCTAATTCTCGCGCGCGTCTGGCAATATCCTTTGGATCGATGGCTCCTTCGAGCATCGTATAGGCAGAGAATATCCGGAGCGGAACGAACGGCGCGTGCGACATAGGGGATCGTTACCCCTTATCGCGCGACGATCAACGATTCCTTTGGATCAATCGAGTAGTTTTTCGATGTCACCTGCAAGGCTCTCGGGTTTGTCATTCGGGGCGAACCGCGCCACCGGATTGCCATCCTTGTCGATCAGGAACTTGGTGAAATTCCATTTGATCCCCTGCGAACCCAACAGTCCCGGTTTGGCCTTCTTCAAATATTTGTAGAACGGATCAGCGCCATCACCGTTAACCTCGATTTTGGCGAGTACCGGAAAGCTCACATCATAAGTCAACGAACAGAAATTTGCGATTTCGGCGGCATCTCCGGGCTCCTGCGCACCGAACTGGTTGCAAGGAAAGCCCAGCACCGTCAGCCCGCGATCCTTGTAGGTCTTATAAAGCGTCTCAAGGCCAGCATATTGCGGCGTAAAGCCACATTTCGACGCAACATTGACGACCAAAATCGGCCCCGAAATCGATGACAAAGGCAAATCGGTGCCGTCTGCCTGCTTGACCGTAAAGTCCTTCGCGCCCATCGACCGTCCTCCCATTACAAGAACGACGTATGGAGCATTCCCCCGTGGCGGTCACGCCCCAAAAGAAGCGGACTTGGCGGTGGGGCCGGTCGCTGTGGCGAGCGCTGCTTGCTGCGGTGGCGGTGCTGGTATTTCTGGCCATTGATCTGTCGCCTGCAGTGCCCGACGGCAAGGCACCGACAGCGGAACAGGCGCGGCGAGCAAAGGACTTAGCAAGCAACACGCAAAGGGCGTTGGTCATTGGCAAAGGTCGTGCGACGGTTCGCGCCGACCGCAATGACCTGAAAAGCGCATCTGCGCTTGCCAACGCGCTGGGTCGTTTCGGGCGGGTTGATGCAACAGTTGCGGACGAAAAACTTGTTCTGCGGGCAACCCGTTCGTTCGGCCCAATCTGGCTGAATGGTCGCGCAGTTATCGGCAACAGCGCCAAGGGCTTTCCCGAAACACGCTTAAGCATCGGCGGTTTGACACTCGGCCCGGCGATCAGCCGGTGGATTGTCGAGCGGGTGCGTGACCAAGTCCGCCGCCGCGGTGTCGAGGTGCCCCCGCTCGATGACCTGGTGCGCACCGTCGTCGTTCAACCCGATGCGGTGCTTGCCAGCATTTACCTGCCGCCCAAAGGCGCTTTCGCAAACAGCCTTTCGGGCCTGCGCGGCCAACCCGTCGATGCGGTCGAAACCGCTGCAATCTACTGCGCGTTGCGACAGGCGAACCGCAAAAAGCCGACCGACGACATGGCCATCATCGTCCAGCGCGCCTTCGCTGCGCAAAGTGGAAAACTGTCATCGGTCGAAGCGAACCGGGCCACGTTCGTTGCCTTGGCGATGTATGCGACGAACCCGTCGGCAGGACGCCTTGCTGGGGATGCCGGACAGCGGGTGCGCGAATGCCAATGGCGACGCGATGCACCCCTCCTTGCCAGACGTGAAGACCTTGCCGCGCATTGGGCATTGTCAGCGGCACTTGCCGTCTCGCTTGGCGACGATATCGGCCGCGCAATGGGCGAATGGAAGGAACTCTCCGACAGTCGCCCGGGCGGGAGCGGTTTCTCCTTTGTTGATCTTGCTGCCGACCGTTCGGGTCTCGATGCCGCCCGCCGCGCAAGCAATCCCGCCAGTGCTGAAGCAACTACAAAATGGCTGAGGACGGTGACGCAGGAGGGGCTACTCCCCATTCGCGCCCTCGCGCTGTCGGAGGGACTCAGCGAAGTCGATTTCGTCACGCGGTTTAACAATGTGGACAGCAAGCAATTCGAAGCGGCCAAAGCAAAAATCGACCGTGTGCTTGCCGATCGCAAATAGCTCTAATTGAGCACCCCGTCGTGAAGGCGCAACGTGCGGTCCATCTTCGCGGCGATCCGTTCATTATGCGTGGCGACCAAGGCCGAGGACCCTTCGCGACGCACCAGATTCAGAAACTCGGCGAACACAATATCGGCGGTCGCTTCGTCAAGATTGCCGGTGGGTTCGTCGGCAAGTACCAGTGCGGGCCTGTTTGCCAGCGCGCGAGCGACCGCAACACGCTGTTGCTCGCCCCCCGAAAGTTGCGAGGGTTTGTGCGTTAGCCGTTGCGACAGACCAAGCGAGCCGAGCAACGACGCCGCCCGCTCATTGGCGACTCCAGCCTCGACCCCGTGAATCAACTGCGGCAGAACGACATTCTCAACCGCATTAAAATCAGGCAGCAAGTGATGGAATTGATAAACAAATCCCAGTGAATCCCGTCGCACCCGCGTCCGCCCGTCATTGTCAAGTGCCGACGCTTCCTCACCACCAATGCGGATTGATCCCTGAAAGCCGCCTTCCAGCAGACCAACCGCCTGAAGGAGTGTCGATTTCCCCGAACCTGACGGCCCGAGCAACGCGACAATCTCGCCCTGATTGATATGCAGATCAACGCCGCGCAGGACGTGGATGACTGCTTCACCCTGCCGAAAATCGCGTGTCAGTCCGGTAACGCCCAAGACCTCACTCATATCGCAACACCTGAACGGGATCGGTGCTCGCCGCCTTGAACGCAGGGTAAAGCGTCGCAAGAAAGCTAAAAATCAACGCCATGATTGCAATACCCACCACCTCAACCGGATCGGTCTTCGACGGTAGTTCGGTCAGGAACCGAATTGAAGGATCCCACAAATTTTGCCCCGTCACAAACTGGACAAAATTTACCACTGACTGCCTGAAAAACAGGAAGATAAAGCCAAGGATCAACCCCGCGACCGTGCCGAGCGCGCCAATCGTCACCCCGACGGTCACGAAAATACGGATCATCGCACTGCGCGCAGCCCCCATTGTCCGCAAAATGGCTATATCGCGCGTCTTTGCTCGCACGAGCATGATCAGCGACGACAGGATATTGAAGACCGCCACCAAAATGATGATCGACAAAACCACAAACATCGCAACCCGCTCAACCGCCAATGCTTCGAACAGCGACGAGTTCATCTGCCGCCAATCGGTGATGACGGCTTTGTCGCCAATGGCAGGCAGCAAGGGTGTTAAAATCTGCGCCACTTTATCGGGGTCGGTCGTCTCGACCTCAACCATGCCCACGGCGTCACCCAGCAACAGCAAAGTCTGCGCATCCTCAATCGGCATAACGACAAAGGCTTTGTCATAGTCATAGACACCGACTTCAAAGATCGCCGCGACACGATAACTCACAATCCGCGGCACTGTTCCCATCGGCGTCGATTGCCCCGCCGGCGAAATCAACGAAATCTCGCCACCAACTTGCGCGCCAAGCGCCTCGGCCAACCGAGCGCCCAGCCCGACCTTCCCGCTGCCCGGTACCAATTCATCAAGGCTGCCTCGAAGCACTTTGCCCTTCAGCGTCGCATTGGTGCGAATATCGTCCACTAACATCCCGCGCACAAGAATGCCCTCAACCCGCCCCTGATGGCTCGCCATCAATGGCTGTTCGATCAGTGGTGTTGCCGACGTCACGCCCGGCGTTTTCTTGGCGGCAGTCATAATCTCGCGCCATTCGGGCAGCCGCCCGTCATAGCCCTGAATGACCGCATGCCCGTTCAGGCCGACAATCTTGTCGAACAATTCGGCGCGGAACCCGTTCATCACGCTCATAACAATGATGAGCGCGGCTACGCCCAGCATGACAGCAACAAGACTGATGGAAGCAACAAGGAAAATGAATCCCTCGCCCTTGCCGGGGAGGAGATATCGCCGCGCGATCATGCGTTCATAGGGGGAAAGGAGCATGTGCCTCGCGCCTTACGGGGCACCAACGCCAGTGGCAACATGCGTCATCAAACTGTCATCTGTTGCGTAATGAACACAGGTGTAGGCAATTCGGTTGCAACACATCGCGAATCCGTTGGCAAGCGAACACGCTTTGCCTAGCGTCAGTGGATCGAAACGATGGCAACGGCTACGGTTCGGGGAGCGCGCTGGCTCCGTAACCCTGCAAAAGGGGGCGGGAAACGTAGAAGCAGGCGCAGTATCAAGAAGGGGGCTGACGATGCAATCGTCACGCGGGTGCCCGGATCGTTCAAACGATCCGGGCATTCGCTTTTCTGGTGGTTTTAGATTTCGACCTGACTGCCTAATTCGACAACGCGGTTGGTCGGCAAGCGGAAAAACTCCATCGCGCTTTCCGAATTGTTGAGCATCCATGCGAACAGTTTTTCTCGCCATATCGCCATACCGGGCCGCGATGAAGGCAGCAGCGTCTGTCGCGCCAGAAAGAAACTGGTGTCCATCATCTTGAACGCGCCGCCGCAACCGGTCAGCCGTGCAAGCGCGTCGGGCACGTCGGGTTCCTGCATAAAGCCATATTTGATGACAAGCCGGTGGAATCCTTCACCCAGGTCTTCTAATTTGCAGCGCCCATCATCCTCAACATAGGGCATGTCGAGAATCTTAACGGTGAGTAGGATCACTCGTTCGTGGAGCACTTTGTTGTGCTTCAAATTATGGAGCAGCGCGTGCGGTACGCCGTCAGCGGCTGACGTCATGAACACTGCTGTTCCCGGCACGCGCATCGCCGATGTCGCGGCGGACGAGATAAAGACCTTTAACGGCATCGCTGCCTCTCGGAGCCGTGCCATCATCAACTTTCGCCCCAGCGCCCATGTTGTGAGAAGCGTGAAAATGATCATGCCAATCACCAGCGGAAAATAGCCGCCATCAGGCACTTTCAACAGGTTCGCACCGAGATAAGCGAGATCGATAATGAAAAACACGGCGAGCACCGGCAGCGCTTTCCATTTCGGCCATTTCCAAAGCGAAAACAGAACGACTGACAGCAAACAAGTGTCGATGAACATCGCCCCCGTCACCGCAATCCCATAGGCTGCCGCAAGATTGCTCGACGATTTGAAGAACAGGACGAGGAAAAGCACCATAATCATCAGTGCCCAGTTCACGACCGGGATATAAATCTGACCATAGGCGTCCTTCGATGTGTGCTGAATGCGAAGGCGCGGCATGAAGCCGAGCTGAATTGCTTGCTGCGTCAGCGAAAACGCGCCCGAAATCACTGCTTGGCTTGCAATGATCGTGGCGAGCAGCGCGATGAAAATCACAGGTAGCCGCACTGCATCGGGGATCATCAGAAAGAACGGATCCTTGACCGTCTGCACCGCTTGCGCGGTATCCATTGACAGAATCATGGCCCCCTGCCCCATGTAATTGAGCATGAGCGCGGGAAGGACAAAACCCAGCCAGCCATACGCAATCGGCTTGCGCCCGAAATGCCCCATGTCGGCATAGAGCGCTTCCGCGCCAGTCACGGCCAGCACGACCGTTCCCATCGCAACCCAAGCCCTGAATCCATCAACGGCAAAGAAATGCAACGCATTCAGCGGATTCAGCGTTTCGACGATGACCATTGGATATTTGGTCAAGTGAAGCAGACCCAGTATCGCGATCGTCGTGAAATAGATTAGCATGATAGGGCCGAACAGCCTTCCGACTTTTTCCGTCCCGCGCGACTGTATCGCGAACAGCCCAACCAGAATCGCCACGGCAATCGGCAGTATCCATGCCTCAAACCCCGGATGGACATATTTCAGCCCTTCTGTCGCCGACAAAACTGACATTGCCGGCGTAATCATCGAGTCACCGTAAAAGAGCGCGGTTGCGAATACACCGAGCAGCACAATCGGCGCGGTCCAGCGCGCGCCCTCGGACTTACGGTTGATCAGCGCGAGCAGGGCAAGGCTTCCGCCTTCTCCCTTGTTGTCCGCTTTCATAATGGTCAGCACATATTTGAATGTGACGACAATCATCATCGACCAAAAAACGAGACTCAACACGCCATAGATGTGCATCGGATCGGGATTGATCGGGTGGTGTCCGGCAAAGGTCTCGCGAAACGCGTAGATCGGGCTGGTCCCGATGTCGCCGAACACAATACCAATCGATCCAACGACGAGTTTTCCGATGCCACCGTTAATATGATGGCCTTGGCTTTCCTCGTCATGATGCGCGGAAGCCACGTTTTCAGTCGTCGCCATAAAACCGAAAACCAGCCTTTCGGAGAAATTACACACGGCGGCATACCCGCCGCCGGCCCGGGGACCTAGCATTTCATTTGGGGCTGCGCAAACGCAAGACAGAGGCGATTTCCCGCGTTAGGGTCTCGCAATTATATTATGCGAGGAGTCGGATAATGAAGGTTGGCGTTCCCAAGGAAATCAAGAACCATGAATATCGGGTTGGCCTGACCCCGGCGTCCGTCGCTGAATTGACCGCGCAGGGGCATGAGGTCGTCGTCGAAGCGCTGGCGGGCAATGGCATTGATTTCAGTGACCGCGATTATATGGACGCCGGTGCCCGCATTCTGCCCAATGCGTCCGAAGTCTTCGCCGCTGCGGACATGATTGTGAAGGTCAAGGAGCCACAGCCGTCCGAAATCGCGATGCTCCGCCCGCATCATACGCTGTTTACCTACCTCCATCTCGCTGCCGACAAGCCGCAGGCCGAAGGGCTGATGAAGTCTGGCGCGACCTGCATTGCTTATGAAACCGTGACGTCGCGGTTGGGGCAGTTGCCGCTGTTGAAACCCATGTCCGAAGTCGCGGGCCGCATGTCGGTTCAGGTTGGCGCGCATTATCTCGAGAAAGAACAGGGCGGTCGCGGGGTTCTTCTCGGTGGTGTCCCCGGCGTGGCCCCTGCTCGCGTCGCAATTCTCGGCGGCGGCGTTTCGGGTGTGAATGCCGCACAAATGGCCGTCGGGATGCGCGCCGATGTGACGATCTACGACATCAATATGGACCGCCTTGCCGAGCTCGACATGTTCTTCTCGAGCCAGATCAAGACGGCTTATGCCTCAAAAGCCGCCATCGCTGCTGCGGTGGCCAAGGCGCATCTGGTCATCGGTGCAGTCCTCGTCCCCGGTGCTGCCGCTCCCAAGCTCGTCACGCGCGACATGCTGAAAACCATGAAGCGCGGCTCGGTCCTCGTCGACATCGCCATTGATCAGGGCGGCTGTTTCGAAACCAGCCATGCGACAACGCATGACGATCCGGTCTTCGTCATCGACGGCATCATCCATTATTGCGTCGCCAACATGCCCGGTGCGGTGGCCCGGACGTCGGCATTTGCGCTGAACAACGCCACCCTCCCCTTTGCCGTCCGCCTTGCCAATCTGGGCGCTGAGGCCGCAATGAAAGCAGACCCCCACCTCGCAGCCGGATTGAATGTATCGAACGGCCATATTCGCCACCAAGCCGTTGCCGACGCGCTGGACTTGCCTTTCGTCGCGTAGCTGAGTATTCGCGCCGCTCCCCGGACCATGGTCATCCCTGGAGGCGTGGCGGGCAATTTGGAGACTAAACATGAGCGATCAGCTGACATTGTCGGCCGAAGCGCGCGAGCGGGCAGGCAAGGGAGCCTCCCGTGCTTTGCGTCGTGAAGGCCGCGTTCCCGCCGTTATCTACGGCAACAACGAAGAACCCACGACGGTTCACTTGGAAGAAAAGGCGCTGATGAAAGCGCTGCACACCGGTCATTTTATGAACTCGGTCGTGATGGTTGGCATCGGCGGCAAGAATGTTCGCACCCTGCCCAAGGACGTGTCGTTCCATCCGGTCACTGATCGTCCGTTGCACGTCGATTTCCTGCGGATTTCGGAACATGCGAAGGTCACGGTCAACGTGCCGGTGAATTTCATCAACGAACTCGCAGCCCCCGGCATCAAGCGTGGTGGCGTTCTCAACGTCGTGCGTCACGAACTCGAACTGGTTTGCGATGCAGCCGAAATCCCTGATGAAATTGCGGTTGATCTGACCGGCTTTGAAGTCGGCGATTCGATCCACATCTCGGTGGTGACCCTGCCCAAGGGTGTGACGTCGGCCATCACCGATCGCGACTATACCATCGCCACCATCGTTGCCCCGTCGGCGCTCAAATCGAGCGAAGGCGACAGCGACACGGCGGCGGTCGAGGACGAAGCGGCGGCTTCTTAAGATACCGTGCAACTCTGGGTTGGCCTCGGCAATCCCGGCGCGGACTATGCCATGCACCGGCACAATGTCGGCTTCATGGCGGCAAACGTAATTGCGTCCGAATATCGGTTCGGCCCCTGGAAATCGAAATTCCAGGGGCTGATCGCCGAAGGGCGGATCGGGACAGCGAAAGTCCTGCTGCTCAAACCCGCGACTTTCATGAACGACAGCGGACGCAGTGTTGGCGAGGCCATGCGCTTCTACAAACTCGAAACTAGCGACGTGACTGTCTTCTACGACGAGCTCGACCTCGCCCCATTCAAAGTGAAAGTCCGTATCGGCGGCGGCGCGGCGGGCCATAACGGCATCCGCTCGACCGTGGCGCACATCGGCGAAGACTTCCGCCGCGTCCGCATCGGCATCGGCCATCCGGGGCATAAGGACCGGGTGACGGGCTATGTCCTCGGCAATTATGCGAAGGCGGAGATGGACGATCTCACTCACCTGCTGGGCGCGGTTGCGGCTGAAGCCGAATGGCTGGCCAAAAGCGACGATGTTCGGTTCATGAACGATGTCGCGATGCGGTTGGCGGATTGACTATATGCATCGCGTTCTCATCATCGGCCCGTGCGGAGCGGGAAAGTCGACGCTGGCGTTCGAGCTCGGCGAACGGCTGAGACTGCCAGTTTTCCATATGGACAAACTAAACTGGAGACCGGGCTGGGTCGAAGGCGGCAAGGACGAAATACGCCGGCAACTCAAGTCTATCGTTGGAACCGACCGCTGGCTGATCGACGGCAACTATGGCGGCACGCTTGCCGAGCGGCTGGCGCGCGCCGATACCGTCGTCTATCTCGATTTCGCGATCAGCCTTTGTGTCGCGCGTCTGCTGCGACGAATTTGGACATATCGCGGACGCACCCGACCCGACATGACCGAGGGTTGCCCCGAGCGGTTTGACCTCGGGTTTTTGATTTATCTGATCCAGTGGAACAGCGGCCCGCGACTCCGCACGGAAGCCAAGCTGAAAGGGCATGAAGGCAAGGTTATTCGTCTGAAAAGCCCTGCCGAACTCCAACGCTGGATGGCCACAATCGGCAACACCGCCTAGAGGTTTCGTCAATTCAAATTCCCAAGAGGATATTATGGGTTTCAAATGCGGGATCGTCGGGCTGCCTAATGTCGGTAAGTCCACTCTTTTCAATGCGCTGACGGAGACGGCGGCGGCGCAGGCGGCGAATTACCCTTTCTGCACGATCGAGCCGAATGTCGGTCAAGTCGCGGTGCCCGATCCGCGGCTCGATGACATTGCCCGCATCGGTGGCTCGGCAAAGATCATCGAGACGCAATTGGCGTTCGTTGACATCGCGGGCCTCGTGCGCGGTGCCTCGACCGGCGAGGGACTCGGCAACCAGTTCCTCGGTAACATCCGCGAAGTCGATGCCATCGTCCACGTCCTGCGCTGCTTTGAAGGGGGCGACGTGACGCATGTCGAAGGCAAGGTTGATCCCATCGATGACGCCGAAACCGTCGAGACCGAGCTGATGCTCTCCGACCTCGAATCGCTCGAAAAGCGCGTGCCCAACCTGATCAAAAAGGGTCAGCAGGGCGACAAGGAAGCAAAGGCCAGCGCCGAAGTGCTGGGCCGCGCGCTCGATTTGCTCCGTGCAGGCTCCCCTGCCCGCCTGACCAAGATCACCGATCCCGAGGAAGAACGCCTTTTCGCGCAGGCACAACTGCTCACCGCAAAACCAGTACTCTATGTCTGCAACGTCGATGAAGGGTCAGCGGCGAACGGCAACGCCCTCTCCGCCCGCGTCTTCGAAAAAGCCAAAGCCGAAGGCGCGCAAGCCGTCGTCGTCTCCGCCGCCATCGAAGCCGACATTGCGACCATGCCCGCCGAAGACCGCGCCGAATTCCTGAGCGATCTCGGCCTTACCGAAACCGGCCTGACCCGCGTGATCCGCGCCGGATACGAACTGCTCCACCTCATCACCTTCTTCACCGTCGGCCCCAAGGAAGCGCGCGCGTGGACTGTACATAAGGGCGCAACCGCCCCTAACGCAGCGGGCGTCATCCACACTGATTTCGAAAAAGGCTTCATCCGCGCCGAAACCATGGCCTATGCTGATTATGTCGCGCACAATGGCGAAGCCGGTGCGAAAGAAGCTGGCAAGTGGCGCTCCGAAGGAAAGGAATACACCGTGGTTGATGGTGACATCATGCTGTTCCGGTTCAACGTCTGATGCTCTATTTCGAAGACATCGAGCCTGGTACGAAATCCGCCTTTGGTCGCTATGAAGTCACCCGCGATGAAGTGGTCGAATTCGCGTCCAAATATGATCCGCAGCCTTTTCATCTATCCGACGAGGCCGCAGCGGAAACGTATTTCGGACGGCTGTCGGCGAGTGGCTGGCACACAGCAGCGATGATGATGCGGATGCTCGTCGACAATATGTCGGACATTCAACAGGCAGGTCTTGGTTCGCCCGGGATTGATGAGCTACGATGGCTGAAGCCGGTTTATCCGGGTGACATTCTCCGTGTCGAAACCGAAATTCTCGACAAACGCGCCTCGCGCAGCCGCCCCGACATGGGATCCTTTCGCAGTCAGGCAACGATCTTTAATCAGGATGATGTGGCGGTGATGACCGCGACATCAATTGGCCTCATCCGGATGCGACCCACGAGCGACTAATGCCCTTCGAACGCCATCAGGCTGCTCACCATAACACCTTCGGCGCGTAACCGATCCGCACCGCCCAGATCGGGGAGGTCAATCGCGAACACCGCACCCACAACTTCGGCCCCCGCCTCACGAAGCAAATTGACGCAGGCAAGCGCAGTGCCGCCCGTCGCGGTCAAATCATCAACAATGAGCGCGCGGTGTCCCGGTAAGACCGCGCCAACATGCAGTTCCAACCGATCCGTACCATATTCGAGGTCATAATCGACGCCCAGCGTCGCACCGGGCAGTTTGCCCTTCTTGCGCGCCGGAATAACACCCGCTCCCAATGCCACTGCGACAGGCGCACCAAACAGAAACCCACGCGCATCAATGGCTACGACCCTGTCGGGGTTCAATGGACGGGCAATTGCCACCATGGCGTCAACAGCAAAACGAAAGCCCTCTCCGTCGGCAAGCAAAGTCGAGATATCGCGGAATTCGATGCCCGGTTTCGGAAAATCGGATATGGTGCGGACAAGCGACTTTAGCGCATCCGCATCCATTGATCAGGCTTTCGGCTTTTTCTTGTCTGCCCAAATCGTCTTGTATGACGCATAGGCCAACCCCGTAAAAATCACGAGGTATACCAACGAAGCCCAACCCGCGGTCTTGCGTGTTTCCATCTTGGGCTCGGCCGTCCACATCAGGAACGCGACAACGTCCTTCGCCATCTGATCAACACTTGCCTTCGTACCGTCA
The DNA here is from genome assembly GCA_031369985.1 of Sphingomonas sp. Taxonomy (GTDB): domain Bacteria; phylum Pseudomonadota; class Alphaproteobacteria; order Sphingomonadales; family Sphingomonadaceae; genus Sphingomonas_O. Next base: position 20,063 of record JANMPU010000009.1, read on the forward strand.
GCATAGCTCACCTGATCTTCGGTCAGCGGGGCTGCCATCGCCAAATTCTGGTTCGGAAAATAAGGATTGAAATGCAGTCCGTCAGGCGTTTTCACGTCAGGATATTTCTTGAGCAGATCGGCAGGTTGGTCCTGATATCCGGTCAGCAATGAATAAACATAATGCGCCCCGTGCTCGCGCGCCTTAATGATCAACGACTGGTCCGGCGGGATGGCGTTGTTATTCGCTGCACGCGCTGCCACGTCATTGGCAAAAGGCTTGGGGAATTTGTCGGCAGGCACCGGCTTTCTCGTCGTAATCTCTCCCGTTTCAGGGTCGACAGACGGTGTTTCCAGCGTCCAATTCTTGGCGATTGCCTTCACTTCGGCTTCGTTGAACCCGATCTGCTCAAGATCACGGAACGCGACATATTTCAGGCTGTGGCATGCCGAGCAGACTTCCTTATAGACCTGAAAACCACGCTGAAGCTGGCGGTTGTCGAATTTACCCAGCGGCCCTTCAAACGAAAAAGACACTTCCTTCAAAGGATAGCGTTTTTTCATATAATGCTCGACGGTCTGCGCAGGCGGTTCACCAACGTAAGCGATAACACCCCACATCAGCGACCATAAAACAACCGCAACAAAGCCAATCCCGGCGAGAATACCAAGCGGACGAACCATTTTCTTTTTTTCCTTACTCAGCCGGAGCCAGTTGCGGACCGCCATGTCCCGTTGCAGGGCGCGGGGCCGAAACAGCCTCTTCCTTATACCCTTCGCCAAGCACGCTTTCGGCAATCGAATTGGGCAGCGGCAGCGGCCGTTCAATCATCGAAACGAGGGGCAATATGATCAAAAAGTGCGCGAAATAGTAGGCCGTCGCGAGCTGGCTGATCATCACATAAGGTTCTTCTGCCGGTGCGCCGCCGCAATAACCAAGAATAGCAATGCAAGGAAGTAGCCCAAACCAGAAGAACTTTTTGAACAGTGGCCGGTAGTGCCCCGACCGAACGGGCGAAGTGTCCAGCCAAGGCAAGAAAAACAGCAGCAGGATCGACCCGAACATCGCGAGCACACCCCACAGCTTTGCAGGGATCCAGAAGAAATCAACCGTGAAAGCACGCAGGATCGCGTAAAACGGCCAGAAATACCATTCAGGTACAATATGAGTCGGCGTCGACATCGGATTGGCTTCGATATAATTGTCCGCATGCCCAAGCAGATTTGGCACAAAAAACACCAAAGATGCGAAAATGATCAGGAAAATTCCGAGCCCAAATCCGTCCTTCGCCGTGTAGTAAGGATGGAACGGCACCGTATCCTGCGGACCTTTTACGCTCACCCCGGTCGGGTTCGATGACCCCGGAATATGTAGCGCCCAAACATGCAGAATGATGACACCCGCCGTCACAAATGGCAGCAAATAATGCAGCGAAAAAAACCGGTTGAGCGCAGCATTATCGGGCGCAAATCCGCCGAGAATAAGAGTCTGGAGCGACTCACCAACCAGCGGTATCGCGCTAAACAATCCCGTAATAACCTGCGCGCCCCAGAAGCTCATCTGACCCCACGGGAGAACATAGCCCATAAACGCAGTCGCCATCATTAACAGGAAAATCACGAGGCCGAGCAGCCAGATCACTTCCCGCGGTGGCTTGTAAGATCCGTAAAACAACCCACGGAAAATATGAAAATAAACAACGATGAAGAACATCGATGCCCCGTTTGCGTGTGCGTAACGCAAAAACCATCCTGCGTTTACATCACGCATGATGTGCTCGACCGATGCAAACGCGACGCCGGTGTCGGCCCGGTAATGCATTGCCAATATAACGCCAGAGACGATCTGAATCATCAATGCAGCGCCAGCCAAAACTCCAAAGTTCCAGAAATAGTTCAGGTTACGCGGAACCGGATAGCCCGCGCCGACCGCGTTATAAACAAGGCGCGGCAGTGGCAGCTTCTCGTCAAGATAACGCATTAACGGCGCTTTTGGCTCATACGCTTTTGCCCACGGAAAGCTCATGACTTCACTCCCACTTCGACGGTCGTGTCTGATCGAAACGCATAGTCCGGCACGACAAGATTCTTTGGCGCAGGCCCCTTACGAATGCGGCCCGCAGTGTCATAGTGCGATCCATGGCAGGGACAGAAATAGCCACCAAATTCGCCCTTGTTCTCACCTTCAGCGGCACCCAACGGCACGCAACCAAGATGCGTACAAACGCCCTTGGTAATCAACCATTGCGACTTGCCAGCCTTCGTCCGGTCGGCGAGTGACTGCGGGTCGCGCAACGTCGCCGCGGGAACCTTGTTTGCGGTCGCGATCTCCTCAGCGGTCAGGTGCCTAACGAACAGGGGTTGCTTGCGAAACACAGCTTTGATCGCTTGTCCCGGTTGGATCGAGGCCAGATCAAGTTCCAGCGTCGCTTCGGCGAGCACGTCAGCCGAAGGGTTCATCTGGTTGACAAGTGGGATAGCAATCACACCCGCACCCATTCCGGCAAAGCTGACGGCAGCAATGTTGATGAAATCGCGGCGGCGAACACCGCTGCCTTCGGTGCTATGGTCGGCGTCGGGCTTTACCCCTGCCAGTGCCTGTTCGGCCATTGAAACAACCCTTGCTCAAATTGCTCGCGTCATGTGCGCGGCTTAGTCCGTGGATGCGGACTGTCGCCGCAAATACTCTCTCTATGGCGGCTTGCAAGGGGGAATTGACACTTGTGACAGCAGAACTGCCCCATTATCGGCTACTTTCATGCGGATCGCACTTTATCAGCCCGAGATTGCGGGAAATGTAGGGGCGGTGCTGCGTCTCGCGGCGTGCATGGGTGTTGGGGTCGACATTATCGAACCCGCTGGATTCGTATTCTCGGACGCACGAATGAAACGCGCTGGCATGGACTACATCAATCAGGTTGTGGTGACGCGGCATGAAGATTGGTCCGCCTTCTGCGCCAATGCGTCGGGCCGTCTCGTCCTGATGACGACCAAGGGATCGCAGTCTATTTACAAAACCAGCTTTGAACCAGGTGACAACTTGCTATTCGGGCGCGAAAGTTCGGGCGTGCCCGTCGAAGTCGCTGACGCTTGCGCCCTGCGTACCCGCATTCCAATGGCGCCCGCCGCACGGTCGTTGAACCTTGGCATGTCAGTCGGTATCGCGGTCTCCGAAGCACTGCGCCAGACGGGGGGATTACCGGAATGATTGCCATGGACGACGAGCAAGCGGCGGCCCGCGCCTGGTTCGAATCACTCCGCGACCGCATTTGTGCTTCGTTCGTTGCAATTGAACGCGATGCCGGGAGCTCGGCGGACTTTGATTATCTCACTTGGTTCCGCGACGATGACGAAACCGGGAGCAGCGGCGGTGGCGTGCGCGGCGTCATGAAAGGCAAAGTGTTCGAAAAGGTCGGCGTTAACGTCTCGACCGTTGGCGGTGAATTTTCGGGCGATTTCGCGAAATCAATGCACGGAGCCGCTGACGATCCCCGCTTTTTTGCGACCGGGATCAGCCTCGTTGCGCACATGACGAACCCGCAAGTCCCCGCTGTCCATATGAACACGCGTTTCCTGTGCACCACCAAACGTTGGTTCGGCGGTGGAGCGGACCTCAACCCACCGCTACCGATTGCCGAGGACACGGCCGATTTCCACGCGACGATGGAACGCGCCTGCACTGGACAGCCTTCGGGCGACTATCCGCGGTTCAAGGCATGGGCCAATGATTATTTCTACATCCCCCACCGCAAGGTCCATCGCGGCGTGGGCGGTATTTTCTACGATCATATGGAAAACCGGTTCGACGATGATTTCGCACTGACGAAGGCGGTGGGGGACGCATTCCTCGACGTCTACCCGCGCATTGTTCGCCGACGTATGGACGCGCCGTTTACTGAAGCCGATCGCGCAACAATGCTCGCGTGGCGTGGCCGTTACGCCGAGTTCAATCTCGTCCACGATCGCGGGACTCTGTTCGGCCTCAAGACCGGCGGCAATATCGACGCGATCCTCATGAGCTTGCCGCCAATGGCCGCGTGGGATTAAAAAACGTCAGCGACAGCTTTTCCGCTTACGCGGCGATAGAGATTGGTAAGGAACACTGTCGCCATTAGCGACATTGCTGCGGTGACCAATCCGGTAATTAGGGCTGTCATTACCGCTCCTACGAAAGACCAGCCCAATCCCGCCTCAACCAGCGCAAAAAAGCTACCCGCCACAAACTGGATCGCGCTTGAGACAATTCTCAAAACAATTCCATAGAGCAGCACCGCGAGGAAAAGCCGTGCGACAATGCCGTTTGTCAGCGAAAAGCCCGTTTTCAAAGACTCCACCACGCTCGGGTTCCGGTCCACAATCAATGCACTCGTGAATGCAAATCGAACGAACAGCCACGAGACTAAGATTACTGTACCGAATGCAAGCAGCCAAACCCATCTAGGGAGCTGTTGAAAAGTTTCAGGATTATCGAGTTTTGCACCGTTAGATAGAGCAGCTCCGACGAACGGCATGGAAAGCGCGGACGCAACAAATCCAATCACGATTGCTATGAGCAAGACTTTGAACAGTCGACTTAGCCCATGCCGAAGCGCCTCACCGACGCTTTGGCCCGGTCTGAGCACGAGTGAAATGATCGATAGCTGACCGACTACCGACAATAGCCCGGCCGCAACAATGAGCAACACAACTAGGCCGTCAGATTTCCCTGGCTCGGCCATCGCACCCGCAACCGATGCAAGCACATCACCCAAATACACCGTCGCCAGCACCAACGGCACCAGCAACCCTGCCTCGCGCCGGACAAACGCGACGCTGTCATCCCAGACTTGGTTCATCGAAATCATGGGTATCCTCTAGCCGCGCCGCGCCGCTAGTGGCAAGAAGGCGCGGCCATGCAGCAATCCGTGATCACGCTTCCCTCTGGCATCGACTGGATAACCAGCGACGCACCAGTCCCTTATGACGAAACAAAAGTGTGGATGGAGACGCGCGCCGCCAATGTCGCCGCAGGCACAGCGCAAGAATGCGTGTGGCTGGTCGAACACCCACCACTCTACACGGCGGGGACCAGTGCAGACCCTGCGGAACTGCTCAATCCGCAATTTCCCGTGCATCCAGCGGGGCGTGGCGGTCGCTACACTTATCACGGCCCCGGACAGCGGATTGGCTACCTCATTCTGGATATCGGCAAGCGCGGGCGCGACGTGCGCTGCTTCGTCCATGCTGTCGAAGGCTGGGTTATCCGCACACTCGGCAAGCTCGATGTTGATGCACGGCGTGCCGAGGGCCGCATTGGAATCTGGACTGACGACCCCGAAATCGGCGAAGCAAAGGTCGGCGCAATCGGGATCCGCGTCCGCCGCTGGGTCTCGCTCCACGGATTTTCGGTCAATATTGCCCCTGATTTGTCACATTTCGGCGGAATTATTCCCTGCGGCATTTCTGAATTTGGTGTCACAAGCCTCTCAAAACTCGGCAAAACTTCTAACATGGCGACTTTCGATGCCGCATTGCTGACCGAATTTGCCGCATTTTTGGCGGAACCAAAACTGCAACAATCCGCTTGAGCGAGGGGTAAAGAAAAGCTAACTGACCCGTGATTTGGGCTATTAGCGGAACATCCACAATCCAAATCCTGTTTTCTTTAGGGAGCATTAAAATGCGCAAGATCGTTACACTTTCGATGGTTGCTGTGGCCGCACTGACGGTTGCTGCATGTGGCAAGACCGAAGCGACGAACACGACCGACGCCAACGCGATGGTCACTGAAATGAATGCTGGTGAAGCCATGGAAGGCACCACCAACGATATGATGACCAACACGGATGGTGCCATGGGCGCGACCGACAACATGACGGCGACGACCAACACCACCGAAACGACGACCAACACAACCACAACGACGACCGAAACGGCCGGCAACGCAACCAACGCGATGTAAGCCTGTCGGTCCGGTTCGCTGGATCAAAGATTTGGGGCTGCCCGTGAAAACGGGTGGCCCCTTTTATTTGTGCGGTTCGGCGCGGACACGAATCGGATCGTCGCAGGCGGATTTGACGCGGGGGTTTCCGATGCGTCGATATGTGCCTATGCGGAATGCATGCCACGCCTATTGCTTGTTTTTGAAGGGTGCCCGATGCCGCTACGCCATTTGTTCGCAGGGGTTGTTCTTGCCGGGATCGCCATGCCCGCTTCGGCACAGATTTTCTGGCAACCGCCGACTTTTGCCAGCGCGCCGCTCCTGCCTGGCGAAACGGTCGGCGTATCACTCCCCGGTGCGACACCCGATGAATATCGCGCCAACCTCGCTTGGCAATTGCGCGCAGGGCTCAACGTGATGGCGCTGCAATGCCAATTTGACCGCACCCTGCTGACTGAAAACAGCTACAACACGCTGCTGACCAATCACAAAGGCGAGCTCGAGGCCGCGTTCACCAAAGTTAATGCCTACTTCAAGCGCATGAATAAAAATCCGAAAGCTGCCCAAACTGCGCTCGACCGTTACGGCACGCGTACCTATCTCGGCTTTTCGACGGTGCAGGGGCAATTGGGTTTCTGCCTCACCGGTTCCAATATCGCGCGCAAGGCAATCTTCATGCCACGCGGCAGCTTCACGAGTCTTGCCATTGAAAAACTTCGCGAATTTCGTGGTAGTCTGTTGCCTGCAGGCGAACAGCAATTTCGCTTCCCGCCGCCGCGCCTCAACCTTACTATGGTCAGCCTCGATCCCAATTGCTGGGACAAAAAGGGCCGCTACAAGCGCGAATGCGGGACCGTTTCCTAACGCAACCCCAGCATTTTATGCGCCTGCGTCGTCAGTCGCCAGCGCGGATTTTCGAGAACAAATTGCACCGCCGTCGCCCGCGCACCCGCTGCATCGGCGCAATCCATCGGTTGGATCAGAAAATGGTCGAAATTCCAATCGAGCATCGCGGCCGTATTCGATCCGGGTTGCGGCAACACCAGTTTCAACTCGTCACCTGATTGCTGGACAACATCACTGCCCGCCTTGGGGCTGATGCACAGCCAATCAATCCCCGGCACCGCGGCAATCGTGCCGTTACTTTCCACGCCAATTTCAAACCCCTGCTCGTGCAGCTCATCGATCAACGGGGGATCAATCTGAAGCATTGGCTCCCCACCGGTCAGCACGACATAGCGATGCGCATTGCCCGATCCCCAATGCCCCACAACTGCATCGACCAACGCCTGAGCATCAACGAACTTTCCGCCGCCATCGCCATCAGTGCCAACGAAATCGGTATCGCAAAACTGGCAAACCGCCGTCGCTCGATCTGCCTCACGCCCCGACCATAAATTACATCCGGCAAAGCGCACGAACACGGCGCGCCGCCCCGCCTGCACACCCTCGCCTTGCAGCGTCAGGAACATTTCCTTCACGGCATAAGTCATGCGATCAACGCATCGGACAGCCCCGCCTCCGCAAACCCCTTCGCTCGCAACAAGCAGGAATCGCATAGGCCACAGGGCTTTCCCTCGGGCGTCGGATCATAACAGGACCAGCTTTGCCCCACATCAAGCCCAAGCCTTGCCGCCTCCCGCGCGATATCGGCCTTGGTCATATCAATCAGCGGCGCGTGGACGCGAAAACTGTCGCCCTCGACGCCCGCCTTGGTTGCCTGCCGCGCCATGATTTCAAAAGCGTCGACAAAGGCAGGCCGACAATCGGGATAGCCTGAATAATCCAACGCATTGATCCCGATGAACAAGTCGCGCGCGCCCACTGCTTCGGCCCAGCCCAACGCCACTGACAGGAAAATCGTATTGCGCGCGGGGACATAGGTCGCAGGAATACCCGGGGCGATGCCCGTTTTCGGCACGGCAATCGCAGCGTCAGTCAGCGCTGACCCACCGAATTGCGACAGGTCGAGGGGCATGACGATATGCCGTTCAGCGCCGATCATTGCCGCGACGCGGGCCGCAGCCTGCAATTCGATCCGGTGCCGCTGGTTGTAATCAATCGTCAGCGCAAATACCCGATACCCCGCCTCGCGTGCCAGAGCGGCAGCCACCATCGAATCAAGGCCACCTGACAGGAGGACAATCGCAGCAGAGTTTTTGGACGCAGGTGAAATCGGCATGACCGCGCCGCTAAACCATCGACGCGCACGTTTCCACAAAAAGACGGGCCGCCCGATGAGGAGCGGCCCAGTTGGAGCCGTTTAAGGCTCTTCAAGGAGGGAAGCGCTCGAATGCTGATCGCTCGATGACTTCTATATTCGAATTTGGTTAACGAAGCGTTACCGCAGCGCCGCTTGCGCCGAACCAGTGCAATCGCCAACGCGCCGCCCTTCATAGGTCCAATCGAACGGCGACTTATCAGCAATCCCCTGCGACTCGATTTGCACGACACGGGGCGTTTCGACGCGTACGGTCGTGCGGCCATTGCCTGCCGCTGCGCAGGAATAGCTGACCACCGCTTGCGAGGCGTTATTCATCAACACGAGCTTGTTGCACGGCAAATTGCCATGACGAATCTGGAGCAATACGCGCGGGTCGCCGATGCAAATGGTCTTCGGCGGCGCGCTGCCATCAAGCGAACGCAGTTGCCACTGACCCGGCTGCATCGCAGCAAGTGCCGTCGGCAATGGCGCCTCTGCTGACGCAGGCACAGTCACGGCAATCCCCGTTGCCAGCAGCGCATTCAAAAACAAGAATCGAGTCATCGGCCTTCATCTCACAACAGGAAAAGCCGAACAGCGGCTCTTATCGGTGGTGCGACCCAGTGCGTTACACTTATTAGGTAAATCCTAATTACGACCTAATGTGGTGGGAATTAAGGCCTCAATCAAGTCCCTGTGCCGAAATGGGAAATATGCGCGAGCAAAAGGCGCAATCAACTGCGATCATGCCGTCGGCGTCCGCCATGCCGGCGCGCTCGTTGGCGGGAAAACGGAGCAAGACGTCCCGGATATGTGCCGCGTCGCAGCGACATCCCTTTGTCAGCGATGCGCCACCAAGCACGCGGACTTCGCTTTCCTCGTTGAACAAGCGCCAGACAATGGTTTCAAGTGGCAGATCGGGATCAGTCAACTCTTCTGTCGATATGGTCCGCCCTAAAATAGCGACATGCTCCCATTCGGGATGATCAAGCCGCGTGTGCAGCCGTTCGCGACCATCTTCGCCCTCGGGAAGATGTTGGAGCAGCAAACCGCCCGCAACCCGTCCTTCGCTCACGCCAATGCGAATCAGACTCGGGATTTGTTCGGACTGCGCGAAATAACTTTCGGCCGCCTCGGCAAGCGACGTCCCGTCAAGCGGCACAATCCCCTGATAGCGTTCCTGCGTCGCTGATTGGTCGAATGTGATCGCCAGATACGCTTTGCCGAACAGCGCGAACAGGGTCGGTCGCGCAGGCATTTGCGCGAAACGATCCGCATCAAACTGGACATGGCCGCGCAGCTCACCACCGCGATAGTCGCAGACTAGCAGGTCAACGACTCCGCCCTCGGTCTGCGCCTGAAGAGTCATCTGACCCGTTTTGTCCTTCAGCAAAGCGCCAAATAACGCTGCGAGAACAAGTGCCTCGCTCAGCAGTCTCTCGATCACCAGTGGATAAGCATGCGCGCCAATGATTCTGTCCAGCACGGGTCCAAGCCGCACGATCCGCCCGCGCGCGTGGCGCGACGGAATCGTAAAGCCCAAACTTTGGTCGATATCGCTCACCCGAGTTTTCCAAATGCCCATAGCAGGATTGATTTCTGGGCGTGCAGCCGGTTTTCGGCCTCATCCCACACCGCCGATTGCGGACCATCGATCACCGCCTCGGTCACTTCCTCGCCACGGTGCGCCGGCAAGCAATGAAGGAAAGTCGATCCCGCCTTCGCACCCGCCATCAACGACGTCCCGACTTGATAAGGTGCCATTGCCGCCGTCTTCGCCTCGGCATGATCCTGCCCCATCGAAACCCATGTGTCGGTAACGACAATATCGGCATCTGCCACCGCCCGGGCCGGATCGCGCTCAACCGTGACGCGCGAATTCGTTCCTGCAAGCTGTTGATTAGCCTCATCAATCCATCGCGGATCGGGATCATAGCCCTCTGGACATCCCACCGAGACCGAGAACTTCATCAACCCCGCCGCCTCAATGATCGAATGCAGCACATTGTTGCCATCGCCCAGCCAAGCCCACTTGCTCCCCGGCAAGGCATACCCGCGCTCAATCGCCGTCAACAGGTCCGCTACCACCTGACAGGGGTGTGAAGTCTCGGTCAGCCCATTGATCACCGGCACCGACGCATATGCGCAAAGTTCGTCAAGTTTGGCCGGATCGTCCGTACGGATCATGATCGCATCGACGTAACGCGACAGCACCCGCGCCGTATCCGCAACTGTCTCACCACGACCAAGCTGCATCGATCCGCCGTCCATGACAATGGTCGTCCCACCCAGCTGCCGCATCGCCATATCGAACGATACGCGGGTCCGCGTCGATGACTTTTCGAAGATCATTGCCAGCGCATGCCCCGCCAATGGCGCATTGGTATCCACTTTGCCTTTTGGCCAGCCAACACGCGCTGCCTTGCGGTCAATCGCGTCATTAATCATTGCCGCAATCGCATCACCACCCGCGTCGGACAGATTGCGAAAATGGCGTGTCATGCCGTCGCCTCATAACTCCGCGCGGCTGCCGACAGTTTCTCGATGCATTCGGCAATATGATGCTCTTCAATGTTGAGTGGTGGAAGGATGCGCACAACATTGTCGCCCGCAGCGACCGTAAGAAGGTTATGGTTGTCGCGGCAATGCGCCACAAATGCTCGACTGTCCGATTTCAAACGCAACCCCAACATCAGGCCCATGCCACGCAGGCCGAGAAACAGATGGTCATGGTTCGGGATCAACTGGTTCAACGCTGCGCGAAGCCGGTCACGAGTCTTGCAGACCTGCTCGAGGAACTCGTCATTAGCAACCACATCAAGCACCGCGTTCCCTGCTGCGATTGCCAGTGGATTGCCACCATAAGTCGATCCATGCGTCCCCACGACCATGCCCTTTGCCGCTTCCTCGGTTGCAAGACAGGCACCCAAGGGAAATCCCCCGCCGATGCCCTTTGCAATCGCCATGATGTCGGGTGTGATGCCGTAATGTTCATGTGCAAAGAGCTTCCCGGTCCGGGCCATACCGCATTGCACTTCGTCGAGGACAAGAAGCAGCCCCTTTTCGTCACAAACAGCCCGCAGCCCTCGCAGAAATTCCTGGCTCGCCGGACGAATGCCGCCCTCACCCTGAATCGGTTCGACCAAAAACCCTGCTGTACGGTCATCGACCAACGCCAGCGCCGCTGCAAGATCATCAAACGGCGCATAGGAAAAACCCGGGAGCAATGGCTCGAAGCCGTCACGCATTTTCGCCTGATCGGTCGCGCTGATCGTGCCCAGGGTGCGCCCGTGGAAGGCATTGCTGAAGGTGACAAGGTTCGTCCGCTCGGGATTGCCGTTGACGTAATGATAGCGCCGCGCGGTCTTGATCGCGCATTCAAGCGCTTCGGCGCCCGAGTTCGTGAAGAACACAGTATCGGCGAACGTCAGATCAACGAGCCGCTGCGCCAGCTTCTCCCCTTGCGGCGACCCGTAAAGGTTCGACACATGCATCAACGTCGCCGCCTGATCCTGAATCGCCTTCGTCAGATGCGGATGGCCGTGGCCGAGCAAATTCACCGCAATGCCGCTCGCGAAATCCAGATATTTTTCACCATTTTCGCTGAAAAGATAAGCTCCCTCGCCGCGCACCGGACGCACTCCACACCGAGGATAAACAGGCATGAGCGGCGTTATGGTCATCGGTTCGGCCTTTCCAAACGAAAAAGGCGACCTGTAGAAGGCCGCCACATGCTGGTTGCACCATACCGTTGCTCGAATTGGGGGACAACCCCTTGACGGGTCAGGCTTTCAACTTCCATCCGCTTCGCAAAAGCAAATAGCAGATGACACCCATGAAAACATTGACCCCAAGCAGGACAAGAACGCCATCAGCAACCGGTGAGTCCGCTTCGCCGATAAAACCATATCGGAACCCCGAAATCGCATAATGGAATGGATTGGCCCGGCTAAACACCTGAAATGCCGGGGCCAAGCGATCAATTGTATAGAATGTTCCTGAAAGTAGCGCGAGCGGCCCAACCACAAATGTGGTGATCGCAGCGGCATGATCAAACTTTTCTGCCCAGATTGACGTCAAGACGCCCATAAAGGACAACATCATCGAACCGAGTAGCCCAAAAACGATCACGGCCCATAAGTGCCGTGGCACCACATGAACGTCTGGCCACACCAGCATGACCGCCCAAATTGCCAGCCCGACAAACAATGCACGGGTAATGCCACCCCCGACCATTGCCGCCAGCAACTCCCCCGTCGACAGTGGCGGCATTAGGTAATCAACAATCGTTCCCTGAATTTTGCCGACCAGCAATGCAAAGCTCGTATTTGCGAACGCATTTTGCATCATACCCATAATGATGAGCCCTGGCGCAACGAAGTCAGCGAAGGGGCGGCCCATAACACTGCTCTTCACACCACTCAGGGCGACAACGAATATAACCAGAAATAAAGCCGTCGAAATGGCCGGTCCCCAGATCGTCTGAAGCTGGACCTTGAAAAAGCGTCGCACTTCCTTGATATAGAGGGTCTTCAGTCCAACCCAGTTGATGCTGCGGATGACCGGAATACCCGGCTCGTTCAAGGTGACTTTTGGATCAAGGCTGGTCATATCAACGCCGGTTAGGCATTCGTGGAGTGCCCCGCAAGGCGCACTTACGAAGAGTTTAGGGAAATTGCATGTCTTGGACCGATGAACGCATCGATCGACTGAAAACGATGTGGGAAAAGGGCATGACCGCCAGCCAGATCGCCGAGGATCTGGGCGGGGTTAGCCGCAATGCTGTGATCGGCAAGGCCCATCGTCTTGGCCTGCAATCACGGCCGTCGCCGGTCAAGGCGAATGATACCGCCGCCATGCCAGCGCCCAAAGCGCCGCCCGCCCCTAGAACTGTGTCGGCTGCCCCACCCCCTCCGCCTCCGCCGCCATCACCACCGCCTGCGGCCCGCAGTTTCATGCCCGTTTACACGCCGCAAGCACCCAGCGGCCCCACGGGCGCGCAGCTTCGTTCAGTTGGACCCGGTGGCTTCCTGCGTCAGGGGCCGGGCGATCAGGCCCCGCCATCCACACCAGCGCCGCCGCGTCGCCTCGTTCCCGCAAAGCCCGCCCCCGAAATGGCCGGCAAAACGACATTGCTCGATCTCAACGACAAGATTTGCAAATGGCCGATGGGACACCCCGGCGAACCCGATTTCCATTTTTGCGGCAACACCGTGAACCCGGGCTTCCCGTATTGCGTTCAGCATTGCGGGCAAGCCTATCAGGCGCAAATGCCGCGCCGGGATCGTCGCGCGCCGCCACCGATGCCGTTTGGCGGGCCCAGAGTTCGTTAGAGGCGTTCGGTAAACTTGCAAGTCATCGCAGCGCGACGATATAGCGCGCTGCGATGACTGATCTGTTCGCGAATTCGTCCGCCACGCCTGCCACTGGTTATGACGCCTCTTCGATTGAGGTTCTCGAGGGGCTGGAGCCTGTCCGTCGTCGTCCGGGCATGTATGTTGGCGGCACTGACGAGCGCGCCTATCATCACCTTGCTGCCGAAGTGCTCGACAATGCGATGGACGAAGCCGTCGCGGGACATGCGACGCGGATCGAAATCACGCTCGAGCCGGGCAATCGCCTGACCGTCATCGACAATGGCCGCGGGATTCCGGTCGATCCGCATCCCAAGTTCCCGGACAAATCGGCGCTCGAAGTGATAATGTCGACGCTCCATTCAGGCGGGAAGTTTGATGGCAAGGCTTATGCTACGTCAGGTGGGTTGCACGGTGTTGGCGTTAGCGTCGTCAATGCGCTGTCGTCGGAGACATTGGTCGAAGTTGCGCGCAGCAAGGAGTTGTATCGCCAGCGGTTTTCGCAGGGGCGAACGATGGGTCCGCTCGAAAAGCTCGGCCCTGTCCAGAACCGTCGCGGGACCAGCGTTTCGTTCGTGCCCGATACCGAAATATTTGGCGAACTGAGTTTCAAACCATCGCGGCTTCACAAGCTGGCGCGATCCAAGGCCTATCTGTTCGCGGGCGTCGAAATCCGCTGGAAATGCGCGCCAGAACTCATCAGCGACGACACCCCCGCCGAAGCGGTGTTCCAGTTTCCTGGCGGGCTGTCGGATCATCTGCGCGAACAAGTCGGCTCCCGCGAATGCGCCACTGCGGAATTCTTCGCCGGAAGCCAAGATTTCCCCGGCGAAGCGCAGGGGCGCGTTGAATGGGCGGTCGCCTGGCCCTTGTGGAGCGACGGCAGCTTTTCATGGTATTGCAACACCATCCCGACGCCTGATGGCGGCACCCATGAAGCGGGCCTGCGTGCGGCCATTGTGAAGGGGCTGCGTGCGTTCGGGGCGCTGGTCAGCAATAAAAAGGCGGCGGATATCCAGCCCGAGGACGTCATCGCGCCTTCCGAGCTCATGCTCTCCGTGTTCATCCGCGACCCGCAATTCCAGTCGCAGACGAAGGACCGGCTGACCTCGCCCGAAGCTGCGCGGCTCGTCGAGACCGCTTTGCGCGATCATTTCGACCATTTCTTGACCGACAATATGGATCGCGGCCGCGCGCTGCTCACCTATGTCATGGACCGGATGGACGAGCGGCTCGCGCGCAAGGCCGAGCGTGAGGTCAAGCGCAAGACCGCGACGTCGGCGCGCAAGCTGAGGCTGCCCGGCAAGCTCACAGATTGTTCGAACGACGGCAATGAAGGCACTGAACTTTATATCGTCGAGGGCGACAGCGCGGGCGGTTCGGCCAAGCAAGCGCGCGACCGCAAGACGCAAGCGATCCTCCCCATCCGTGGCAAGATCCTCAACGTCGCCAGCGCAACGATGGACAAGATCCGTGCGAACAGCGAAATTGCCGATCTCGCGCTCGCGCTCGGCTGCGGGATGCGCGACAAATGCGATGCCGACAATTTGCGGTATGAACGCGTCATCATCATGACTGACGCCGATGTCGACGGCGCGCATATCGCCACGCTGCTGATGACTTTCTTCTTTCAGGAAATGCCCGATGTCGTGCGCAAAGGGCATCTGTTCCTCGCGCAGCCGCCGCTCTATCGGCTGACCGTCGGCGCAAAATCACTCTACGCCCGTGACGACGCGCACCGCGCGGAGATCGAGGCGGGCGAATTCAGGGGCAAGACCGTCGATGTCGGCCGCTTCAAGGGGCTGGGCGAGATGAACCCGAACCAGCTCCGCGAAACGACAATGGACCCGAAATCACGCACCTTGTTGCGGGTGACATTGCCGCAGGAATATGAAGACCGCGCCGGCGTGCGCGATCTCGTCGAACGCCTGATGGGCAAAAACCCCGAACATCGCTTTAATTTCATTCAGGAAAATGCCGCCAGGGTGGATGAAGAGGCGATTGATGCTTAGCAAAATTCAAAAGGCTTGAGATTAGTGCGATTGATGTGTTCCGCCGATGTATCCGTCCATTTGCGTTAGGAGGTAGCGAGCTTCATTGTGAACGCTCTTGAGCTTCACGTCGTTGCTCAAGACCCCGTCAAAATACGTTGCGAATGCAGCAGTGTTGGCGTCCACGACGTCATTTCTGACTTTCTCCGGAGCCCGCGCTCGTGGCTTACCATCTTTGATCCAGCGCATATAGAGAAGCACTAGGCAAAGAGCATATCGGAACGGATAGCTGTTTATTGCTGCACCAATCGTAGGCGGCCAGAATTGTTCTTCCACATCTGTAGCGAGATATAGCCTCCGAGACTCATCGAACATTGTGTCGAGCAGTTTGGTTTGCGTTGAACCGCTTAATGGTGTTCGCTTCCTGATTTCGGTCAGCTCGGATTGAGTGAAAGTTTTTGAAATGCGATCGAATATGGCGGGAACATGTCTGCAATCGTCGAGCAGCTGAGCCATGTGAGCGACTGACTCTTTTTCCCGACGCCTGATGTGAGAGTCCACCGCATTTGCTCGCGAAGCATTCACAAGGAGAGAGCAAAATTCCGGGAACGCGGCTGTCTGATTTTGGTCAATCATCCGCTTAGCTAACCCAGAGCCTCGAGTTGCGACGCGAAGGATTTCTGGAGAGCGCTTCAAAGTGATGACTTGACGGGAAAATTTCGAACAAATTTCGAATGAATTGCGAACCGTTACGGATGCATTCTTCTTGAATTGCTCCATCAAAATGAATTCGGTCAACACAATCCGACGCGAGGACGAGCCAGCGAGATATTTGGTTAGATCGGTGGATCGAAGAAAATTGCTATCCACAATTTTGCGTGTGATTTGCATAAGTCTCTTTACTAATTCGACAAAACCTCAACCAAAGCCCTGACCTTCTTCTGCCGCCATTGCGGCAAGGGCGCGATCAGCCAGTAGCCTCGTTCGTCCTGCACCGTCGCCACGTCCGCCCCTGCCAGCATCGCGGGGACGACCGCGCGCCCCAGCCCTGCCAGCGCCGCATCCATTGCCAGCCCTGCGTCCGCAACGGTAACGCCCGCGCAGTCGTCCGACGGGCAGCCCGGCCATCCGATTGCCGCGCCCTCGCCCACGCTCACGAACCCGCGCGGGCCGAGGGGGACGCCTTCATGCTCGCCCGCGCTGGTGCCGAATATGATCGCGAGGTCGAGATTGGCTTGGGTGAAGTCCAGTCCCCCATCCCGACTGTAAGCGTCGCTCGCCAGCAACTGAAACCGCAATTCGGGGTCACTCTTGCGATACGCCGCCAACCGCGTGGCCAGCCACTTGGCCGTAATGTCGCGCGGCGCGGCGATGGTCAGCGATTTGGATGATTGCCCAGCCTGCATCGCGCGCACTGATTCCTCGAAACTCAGGAAACCCGCGCGCAGATCAGCCAGCCCGCCCTCGCCCTCGGGCGTCAATTCCAGCCCCTTGGGCGTGCGGCGGAACAGGACAGTGCCCAGCGTATCCTCGAGCGCCCTGATTTGCTGACCCACGGCGGCAGGCGTCACCGCAAGCTCATCGGCGGCGCGGGTGAAGGACAAATGCCGCGCGGCGGCGTCAAGCACACGGAGGCCGTTCAGCGGAAGGTGCGTGCGTTTCACTTCTAAAAGCCCTCCCCCTTGAGG